>JAXMAW010000035.1:0-84718 GCA_046350195.1 Gemmataceae bacterium | reverse complement strand
ACGACCACGTCGAGGCCGGCGACCTGTCAGCCCCGCGGTCGTTCCCGACGTTCGCCGACGGGCACCGCGAGATCCTGATCGGCGAGGCGATCCTCAAGAGCCACCGCGAGCGACGTTGGGTTGAGGTCGGCTGACGACGCCTTGGCGGCGGGGCGCCCGCGACTCGGTTTCGTAGACCGGCGGCCCCAAGGTCTCGGTGAACTGCCCCCCGCGGCGCATTCTGTCGCGCGCCTGACGCGTTGGTATGCTGAAGGAAGGTGAGGAGGGTAGCCGGCCGGGCAGGTCGTTCCAGAGCAAGAACCACGATGAGGCAGTTCCTGTTCAGCCGTTTCTCCGGCCAGCTCGTCGGCCTCGGCGGGCTGGTGGCGGTCGCCTGCCTGGCCGGCTCCTGGTACATCAACCGGCTCCAGGCGGAGCTGGCCCGCGCGGTCCGCCAGGACGCGGCCGGGATGGAGGCCGCGGACGAACTCCAGCTCCAACTGCGGCACCTGCGCGTCCACTCCCTGGTCCTGGTCGCCGAGCCGACAGAAGCCCGGCGGGTCGGGGGCCGCAGCCCGATCCGCACGCGGGTGCGGGTGCTGGCCGCGATGAACCAGGACCTTGAGCAGCTCATCGCCGAAGGGCGGTTTCGCGGCGACCTGTTCTACCGCCTGAAGGAGGTGACCCTCCGAGTGCCTCCCCTGTGGGACCGGGCCGAGGACATCCCCGAGTTGGCTCACCACTTCCTGCTGGGCTTCGCCCGGGAGGCCGGGCGGGACGTCTCCGGCTTCGCCCCCGAGGTGCCGGAGGCCTTCCGCCGCTACCCCTGGCCGGGTAACGGCCGCGAGCTGCGGGGGGCGATCAAGGAGGCGGCGCTGCGGACCACCGGGCGGACCATCTTGCCGGAGTTCCTCCCACCCGGACTGGTTGGCGCAGTATCGGAAGGGGCCCCCAGCGCTCGCCGGCCGCCGACCCTCCCGCGCCCGAGTTCGACCTGGTGCGGATGATCGAGGGCATGCTGAACGCCGACGAGAAGGGGATGTATGCCCGGGTCGTCGGGGCGGCAGAGCGGGAGCTGGTCACCCGGGTCCTCAAGCACACCCGTGGCCACCTGGGCCGGGCGTGCGAACGGCTCGGCATCGATCGGAAGACGCCCCGGAACAAGCTGTGTGAGCTGGGGGTCACGCCGGACAAGGCGGCGGTCGATCGGGCCGATTCGCTAGAAGACTGATCCCTTTCCCACCACTCCATTGGGTGGTTCTCCCATTCCCCTTTGGGATTTTCTCCCAACGATCGGGATTGGCTCCCGTACCCCAACACCGGCCAAGAAAGAGCGGGCCGTGGCTGGGTCACCGAGCCATGTTCGCAACACATTTTAGAAGAAACGCGGTTAACCTCGGAACCAGCCCGAAGCGCCCGCGAGGGCGCCCGCCTCGCCCTGGCAAGCACTTCGGGCTGGTGAGTCACTGCGTAACTCCTCCCATGTATGAGGGGTAGAAGTAAAGTTGTCACCCGCCGATCTCGGTGACCTGCCCCCAGCGCAGCCTGGCGGCGCGGGCGATCAGCTCGGCACAGCCGTCCTCGCCGAGCAAGCTGGAATTGAGGACGAGGTCGTACTGGTGCACGTCGGCCGGGGCCCGACGGAAGTGGCGCTGCACGAACTCCGCCCGCCGCTCGTCGCGCTGGCGGACGCGCTCGGCGGCGTCGGCCGACGACATCCGCAGCCACTGGCCCATGTAGGCGACCCGCTCCCGCAGCGGCGCCACCACCCGGACGTTCAGCGTCGTCTCGCGCGGCAGCACGCAGCCGGCGCCCCGGCCGATCAGCACCACCTGCCCCTGAGCACCAAGGGCAAGGATCACCTCGGCCTGGTGGTGCACGTCGGCGTCCGGCCCCAGGCCGCACGTCCGCTCCAACTCCTTCAGCCGGTGCGTCACCCAGTCCACGCACGCCGGGGGGAGGTCGTTCATCATCCCCTGGCGGATGACCGGGTTCTGGGCGGTGTACTCCAGCAACTCCTGGTCGTAGACCTGCCAGGCCAGCTTCTCCGCCGCCAGCCGGGCGACGGTCCCCCCACGCGCCCCCGCCTCCCGGCTGATGGCGACGGCCAGGCCCAACGGCGCCATCCGCGCCGCCGTCGGCGCCCCGCGGTCGCCCTGGTAACCGTGTCGCGGTGGGCCGACGCCCGGGTCAATCTCGGCCGGCTGGCTCATGGTCAATCCACCTCGTGATACTGCGTCCTTGAAAAGACCCACATCCCCAGCCCGACTAGCGCCGCCGCCGCCCCCACCAGGACCAGCGTCGCCGTCACGCCGTCCACCGGCAAGAAGACACCTGGCCGGTCCGGCTGGATGCCGAACGCGCCGGCCCGCTCGTACATCAGCGACCGGGCGTAGAAGCCGACGCTGACGCGCTTCAGGTAGCCGGGCATGTTGCCCAGGACCACCTCCAGGCAGAACGAGTAGACAATGGCGACGATGGCGGGCCGGCGGAAGTAGGCGCCGACCAGCAGGAATAGCGCCGCGAACGTCAGCGACGCCAGCGCCACCGCAGGCCAGTATAGCCGTAACGCCTGCCGCCCCGGCGCCCCCGCCGCCAGGCAGAGCAGGGCGAAGCCGCCGACGTTCAGCGCCAGGCACCACGGCAGCAGCGCGACGAACTTCGCCAGATAGATCATCGGCCGCGGGATGGGGCGCGACAACAGCCAGATCAGCGACTGGGTCTCCCGGTCCCCCCCCAACGCCTCGGTGCCGAACGCCAGGCTCCACAAGGGCAGCAGAAACGTCAGGAAGATCGCGAACACCACGGAATGCGAGAAGACCTGGAACCCCGAGACCGCCAGCCGCTCGCCGTAGGCGGGCCGGCCGTCGGCGGAGGGCAGGCTGACGCGGGCGTCCGGCGAGAGGATCGTTCGCACCGACCCCAACAGGGCCTGCTGGACGGCGAGGCCCGGCGCCGAGTGGTCCGCCAGGGACAACCCCGTCTGGAGGACGGTCACGACGTGCCGGTACTGGTACCGCTCCTCGCGCGGCTGGCGCGGCCAGCGCCAGTGGTGCATCCCCCACATCCCGCGCGCCGTCTGCAACGACACGCCCACCAGCCGCGAAAATCCAGCAACCCCAGCCGAGTCCACACCATCTGTCATGCCCTGGCCTGCCGCTTCCACTTCAGCCATAGACCAGCGTTGTGAGGAAGGCGGAAAGCTGGAGGTGGAGGAGGTTTCGAGGGGGTCGCTGGAATCGCCATGCCCCGCAGTCCTTTCCCGATCCGGAGGATTCGTCCATCCTAACGCCGGGGGTGTTGATACCCGCCAGGTGCATTTTACCCTGTGCCCGAAGGGGTCCCCCCGCCTCCCGCCCCACTCCCTCCATGGCGGGGCAGAGCAGACCGGACAACCGTCAAGTTCGCTTTCGTCTACCCATCACTCCGCCGGCACGTCCTCCTCCAGGATGAACTGCGCCCACATGTCGATGTCCTCCTCCGGCAGGCGGTTCTCGCGCTCGAACTCGGCCGTCACCCCCGCGTCGTGCCCCTTCAGCCGCGCCGCCACGTACAGCCGGCCGTTCGCCTCGTAGGTGTAACCCACCTTGATCGGCCAGCCCACCGGCAGGTCGGCCGGCAGGTCCTTGATGGCGCACGTCCCGATCGCCGTGCAGACCTCCGGCTGCTCGCTCTCGCCCTCCAGCACCTTGATGACGACGGCCTTCTGGCCCTCGCGGTAGGTGCGGAACTCCTTGGTCACCGTGATCGGCAGCGGGGAGTTGCGCGGGATGAGGATCTTGTTGACCTTCCGCCCGTCGCTGACCGCCCGGCCCAGCACGCCGAGGCTGTGGGAGTTGACGTTGGTCATCGTGAACTTGGCCGGCCCCGACCCGCCGGCCCGGGGGGCCAGCAGTTCCGCGTACAGGGCGGCCCCGTGGGCGACCGCCTCGTCCGGCGACAGCGACCCCTCCGGCTCCTTGCCGGCCAGCTCGCGCAACATGCGGCGGATCATCGGCATGCGCGTCGCCCCGCCGACCAGCAGCACCCGGTCGAGGTCGGTCCAGGTCAACCCGGCCTGGCGGACGACGATCTCGCTGGTCAGGCGCGTTCGCTCGGTCAGGGCCGCCGTCGCCTCCTCGAACTCCTCGCGGGTCACCTCGATCCGCAGCCGCCGGCCGAGGTGGTTGACGTAGACGGCCGCCTTCTTCCGCTCGCTCAGGGTCCGCTTGGCCGATTCCGCCGACAGCGACAACTCCTGCAGGCTGTAGGGGTTGTCGCGGGGGTCCTCCTGGACTCTTCGGGTTGTGGAACTGCAACCGCTCGGCGGCCAGGTGGATCAGCTTCTCGTCCCAGTCCTTGCCACCGAGGTTGACGTCGCCGTCGGTCGCCAGCGCGGTGAAGTCGGTGCCCTGGATCTCGACGATGGTCACGTCGAACGTGCCGCTGCCGAGGTCGAACACCAGCACGCAGCCGGTCGCCTTGCAAGCGCGCAGCCGCGGTCGAGGTAGCCGAGGTGGTAGCCGTAGGCGATGGCGGCGGCGGTCGGCTCGTTGATGATGTTCGAGCACGTCCAGCTCGGCGAGCTTGCCGGCGTCCATCGTCGCCCGCCGCCGCGTCTCCTCGAAGTAGGCCGGGCACCGGGATGACGGCCCTGGTGATCGGGCTGGCCGAGCTGCGCTCGGCGCTCCTGAGGCTGCGCAGGATCAGCGAGGAAATCACCTGGCGGAACGTCCTCGCCGTTGATCTTTTTGCGGAACGCTCGAGCCCATGTCGCGCTTGACGCACTCGGCGATCTTGTCGGGGTCGCTGACGGATAGTGCGCCGCCTTGCCGACGATCGCCCCGTCGGGGTCGAACAGCACCGCTGACGGCGTCAGCACGTCGCCATGGCTGTTGTGGATGCACACCGGCCGGCCCTGGGCGTCGAGGTGGGCCACCAGTGAGTAGGTCGTCCCCAGGTCGATGCCGACGGCGATGTCGTCCTTCGCCGGCAACGGCGGCCCGGCGACGACGGTGGCGCTGGGCGGCGGGGTCGCCTCCGGCGGGGGGGCGTTGGGCGGGTAGAACTGGGCGCAACAGTGCCGCCAGTTGCAGCGAGGCGTCCGGCTGCTCGACGATGCCGCCGCGCAGGTTGAACACCCGGTCGCGGGCCTCGAAGAACAGCGCGCACCAGTGGTCGTGCGACTTGCGTAGCAGCAGGCGCACCGGCGGCGCCAGGTTGGACCAGGCCGGCTGGATCACCGTCTGGCGGTAGTGGTCGTCCTGGTCCACGTAGACGGCCGCCTTGCCGACGACCTCCTTGAGGGCGGTCTCGATGACGCGCAGTCCCTGCTTCTGGAAGTAGTCGAACAGGCTGAAGGCCACGGTCGGGGCTCCTGGTGCTGGTGTGACCATTTTACCTCATCCGAGCTGCTCTTGTCGTAGGACAAGCTGCCAGCTTGTCCCTCCGCACCAGGGACAGGCTGGCAGCCCACCCTACGCCGGGAGGGCCGCTCGCCCCCGCACCGCTATACTGGCCTTGTCTCGAGGCAGGCCGATGTTCGATCCGTACCACCGCTGGCTGTCGATCCCGAAGCACCAGCGGCCGCCGACGCATTACCAACTTCTCGGTGTCGCGCCGGACGAGGCCGACCCGCAGGTGATCACCGAGGCGGCCCTGCGGCAGACGACCCACGTCCGGACCTACCAGACCGGGCCGTACGCCGAGGCCTGCACGAGGATCCTCAACGAGATCGCCCTGGGCGCGACACTGCTCCACCCGGAAAAGCGCCGCGACTACGACGCCCGGCACGCCTTGGCCGCCGCCCCGCCGCCGTTGCCGGTCGAGGTCGAGCCGCGTCGAGCCTGCCGCCGACGGCGTGGTCGGTGCTGGACGGCCGGGCCGGGCTACTGGTGCTGCTCGGCGCCGGCTGCATGCTACTGGCGCAGCTGCTCGTGTTCGGGCTGCTCTGGCTGGCGACCCAGTTGGCGCGGCCGCGGCGTTCGGCCCCGAACGACGAGTGACGAGGAACGAGGCTTTCATGGACGAATCGCTGACGCCTCCCCCACCGCGCAACCCAACGTCTTCAGCGCCGCCGACGGCCGGCTGCTGTCGCCGCCCGACGGCTGGGAGTGCCTGCCGCCCGGCGACGCCGGCTTGACCCGGCGGGTCAAGGCGCTCGGCCCCAGCTGGGCCGTCGTCGAGAAGCGCGGGCGAAAGGTCTTCTCACGCGGCGTCTGGGCACCGGCCGCCAACATTGCCGCCGCGAGGGCCTACTTCGACGCCCAGCGAGGCGACCCCGCCCACGCCCGCCGCCAGGCCGCCGCCACCAGACGGCGGGAGGCGGCTCAGGGCGAGTACGTCGAGGAGTTCGCCCACGCCGTGCGGGCGTTCCTCGCCTTCGCCGCCCCGTTCGTCGGGCACGAAAGGCGCCTCGCCTCGCTCGTCGCCGCTCACGCCACCCCGGTCGGTAGTGGCACGGTGGCGCGCACCAAGCGCATCCCGCTGGAGCGCCGCGCCGAGGCGGCCGTGCTGGCGTGGCTGCGACACCAGACGACGGGGTACGATCGGATGAAGGTGGCCCGGGTCAAGGGGGAGCGCCGGCGCGTTCGACGCCACCTGGCGGAGTCATCGCGAGCCCTGTTGGCCGCGCACCGCCTGGACGAGCCGCACGACCCGGAAGGCTGTCCACTGTGCCGGGCGCTCTTCTCGGACGGCCAAGCGCCGCCTCCACGCTGACCAGCAACAGCGCCAGCCAGATCAGCCCGAAGCTCACCTGCTGCTCCGGCCGGAACGGCTCGCCGAGCACCAAGACAGCCAGCAGAAACTGGATCGTCGGGGCCAGGTACTGGATAAAACCGAGCGTCGAGAGCGGTAATCGTCGCGCGGCAGCGCCGAAGCACAGCAGGGGCACCGCCGTCACGACGCCGGCCGCGAACAGCAGCACGTCCACGGTCGGCGAGTGCGCCCCCAGCGCCAGGTAGCCCTGCCAGCCCCAGACGATCAGGAACCCCGCCCCCAGCGGCACCAGGTACAGCGTCTCGACGGTCAGCCCGACCAGGGTGTTGACCGGGGCGACCTTCCGCAGCACGCCGTAGCCGGCGAACGACGTGGCGAGGAACAGCGCCAGCCACGGCACCTCGCCGCGCGCCGCGACCAGGTAGACCAGCCCCGCGCTGGCTAACGCCAGCCCCAGCCACTGCGCCGGTCGCAGCCGCTCGCGGAACAGCAGCACGCCCAGGACGATGTTCAACAGCGGGTTGATGAAGTAGCCGAGGCTGTTCTGCACCACCTGACCGATCGACACACCGTAGATGAACACGAACCAGTTGGCCGCGATCAGTACCGTGCTCGCCGCCAGCAGCCAGCGCGTCCGGCGGTCGGCCAGGCAGGCGCGGACGGCCCGCCACCGGCCCAGGAGCGTCAGCAACCCGGCCATGAACACGACGCTCCAGACGACGCGGTGCGCCAGCAGCTCCAGCGGCGACACGTCGCGGACGGCGCGGAAGTACAGCGGCATCAGCCCCCACAGCCCGTAGGCGGCGACGCCGAAAAGCAAACCAGCCCGCTCGTCCTGTTGGGTCGAGCGGCTCACTTGCGACTCCCTCTCCTCATGAAGAGTATTGTAGCGAACCTCGCGAAAGCGGCCGGCGTCTGGGACGTGGTTCCGCAGGCCCACCCTACAATACCCGCGTCCCCCAGGAGCCAGCGATGCCGCGACCGGATAAGAGCCATGACGACCTGCCCAAGGCGCCGATCACCCGCGACACACTCCGCGAGGCCGCCGGACTGCTACGGTATCTGTCGCCCTACCGCGTCAAGTTCGGCCTGGAGATGCTCTGCCTGTTGCTCGGGACGCTGATCGGCCTGACTTTCCCCTACCTCGCCGGCGACCTCGTCAACGCCATGCTCCGCTCCGGCCGCGGCGAGGAGGGGACGTCGTGGCTACAGAACATCAACACCGTCGCCCTGGCCCTCATGGTCATCCTCGCCCTGCAAGCCACCTTCGCCTTCGTGCGGTCGGTGCTGGCCGTCGAGGTCGGCGAGCGGACGCTGGCCGACCTCCGCCGCGACGTCTACGCCCGGCTGGTGCGGCTGCCGATGACGTTCCACCACGCCCGCCGCGTCGGCGAGCTGGCCGGCCGCATCTCCACCGACCTGACCCGCATCCGCGACACGCTGCTGGAGAGCTTCCCGCACTTCCTCCGTCAGGTCATCATCCTGGCCGGCAGCCTGGTGCTGATCCTGTTCACCTCGCTGAAGTTGACGGGGATGATGCTCGCCACGGTGCCGGTGCTCATGGTCGTCGCCGTCGTCTTCGGCCAGTTCATCCGCAGGCTGAGCAAGCAGGCCCAGGACCGCCTGGCCGACAGCAACGTCGTCGTCGAGGAGACGCTCCAGAACATCGCCACCGTCAAGGCGTTCGCCAACGAGGGCTACGAGCAGGGGAGGTATCAGGCCGCCCTGAACGAGTACCTCAAGCCGGCGCTGCGTGGCGGCGTCTGGGAGGGGGCGTTCGTGTCGTTCATCATCTTCGCCCTGTTCGGCTCCATCGTGCTGGTGCTGTGGTTCGGCGCGACGATGGTTCAGGGCGGCGAGCTGCAGGCCGACGACCTGACGCGCTTCCTGCTCTACACGTTCTACGTCGCCGGCGCCGTCGGATCCTTCGCGGAGCTGTACAGCCAGCTCCAGCGCACGCTCGGCGCCAGTCAGCGCGTCCGCGAGATCCTCCGCGAAACGCCCGAACGGTTCGGCGAGGTCTCCGCCGGCAGGCGACACCTGCGCGGCGAGGTGGCACTGGAGCGGGTCTCGTTCCGCTACCCGTCGCGGCCGGAAGCGCAAGTGCTTCGGAACGTGTCGCTGCACGCCAGTCCCGGCGAGCGTGTCGCCCTGGTCGGGCCGTCCGGCGCGGGCAAGTCCACGCTCGTCTCGCTCATCCTCCGCTTCCACGACCCCGAGGCCGGCCGCGTCGTCATCGACGGTAAGGACACCCGCGACTATGACCTGCACGAGCTGCGCTCGCAGCTGGCGATCGTACCCCAGGACGCGCTTCTGTTCGGCGGCACCATCGCGGAGAACATCGGCTACGGCCGGCCCGGCGCGAGTCGCGCCGAGATCGAGCAGGCGGCGCGGCAGGCCAACGCCCACGAGTTCATCGCCGGCTTCCCCGACGGCTATGAGACGAAGGTTGGAGAGCGCGGGGTGCAGCTGTCCGGCGGCCAGCGACAGCGCGTCGCCATCGCCCGGGCCATCCTCCGCGACCCGGCCATCCTGCTGCTGGACGAGGCAACCAGCTCGCTCGACTCGAACAGTGAGCGGCTGGTGCTGGAGGCGCTGGACCGGCTGATGCAGGGGCGGACGTCGCTGGTGATCGCGCACCGCCTCTCGACGGTGCGCGGGGCCGACCGCATCTTCGTGCTGCGCGACGGCGAGGTGATCGAGTCCGGCTCGCACGCGGAGCTGATGGGGCGGCCGGAGAGCCTCTACCGTGACCTGTCTCTGATGCAGCTAGAGGGCAGCAACGGGGCCACCTCGGAGGCGGTGGCGACTCAGTCGTGAACGGACTGCCCGACCCCGCCGCCGTGGGTGCTCTCGTCGTTGCGGCCGCCGTGGGCCATCAGCCGGGTGATCGTGTAGGCCCCGCCGAGCACCACCGCCGCGAACGCCACCAGTCCCAGGTACTCCATCCGTTCTCTCCTCTGATCCTCAGCGTTACCGGGTTATTCGCTCCCCGGCAGCCGGGATTGTAGCCCACCACAGCGGGTAGATCCATGGCAACCCCTCCGCGCCGGGAGTCCCGCTTGACCCGGCCGAGGGCGGTGACTATGTTCGCCCCGCTTGACGGGCCACGGCCCGCCGTCCGCTCGTTGTTCAGGAGATCGGCCAATGACCCGGTGGTTCCCGCGTACCCTCGCCGCCGCGCTCGTCGCCGCCGGCCTCGCCGGCTGCGGCGCCAAGACCGAAACCAAGGCCCCCGTGACCGCCGAGGCCGCCCCCGAGGCCAAGGAGGCCGACGGCCTGCCCGTCGCCGCCGCGCCCCGCCCCGCCGGGCCGCGCGACCGGCTGCACCAGGCGTTCGCCGACGCGGTGCGCGGCGCCGACGACCCGCCGCCTGGCGACGCCGTCCGCCCGCCCGACGAGACGGTCAGCAAGAAGCCGGTTTACAAGCTCCTCGACGCCGTCAAGTCGGGCTGGGACGACATCCGCTTCACGACGGCCGACGGCAAGCCGATCCCGTACCGCGCCCGGGTCGAGACCAGCGAGGGCACCATCGACATCGAGCTGCTGCCCGAGCAAGCCCCCAACCACGTCCGCAACTTCGTCGCGCTGGCGAGGGCGGGCTACTACGACGAGCTATTCTTCGAGCGCGTCCGCCACGACCGAAACGAGATGAATCAGGAACTGCACCTCGTCGAGGCCGGCTGCCCGCTCGGCACCGGCACGACGAGCACCGGCAGCATCGGTTACTGGCTCAAGGAGGAGTTCACGCCGGCGGCGAAGATGAGCCACGACGAGGGCGTCCTCGGCGCCTGCCGCGGCGAGGAGCCGGACAGTGCAGCCACGCGCTTCTACATTACCCTGGGGAAGGCGCCGTTCCTGGACGGCAACTACACCGTCTTCGGAAAAGTCGTCGCCGGGCTGGACGTCCTGCGTAAAATAGGACAAGCTCCCGTGGTCGTGGACGACGAGGGGGCCAGCAGGCCGGAAAAGCCAATCGTCATCCGCAAGGTGACGGTGATGACGACGGAGGCGAAGTGAACACCGACGACCCGCGGTGAGGTGCCGGGAGGGGACCCACCCAGAGGAAAGTTGCGAACCTGGTCAGGCCTTGACGGGAGCAGCCATAAGCAACGGACCGAGTGGCGTGGATCAGCCTCTTCCGGCACCCCGCCGCGGGTTGTTTCGTAGGGTAAGCTGCCAGCTTGCCCGCCACGGAGGGGCAAGCTGGCAGCTTGCCCTACGACATGGCCAAGCACAAATCCGCGAGCAAGGACCCGCCCGCCCGTCTCGAGCCGGCCGCCGCCGAAGGCTACACCGTCCTCGCCCGCCGCTACCGCCCGCAGACCCTCGCCGACCTCGTCGGCCAGGAGCCGGTCGCCCGCGCCTTGTCCAACGCCCTGACCGGCAACCGCGTCGCCCACGCCTACCTGTTCACCGGCGCCCGAGGCGTCGGCAAGACCTCCACCGCCCGCATCCTCGCCAAGGCCCTCAACTGCGCCCACGGCCCCACGCCGACCCCCTGCGGCGAGTGCGAGATTTGCCGCTCCATCGCCTCCGGCGAGGACGTCGATGTGCTCGAGATCGACGGCGCCAGCAACAACGGCGTCGATGACGTCCGCGACCTCCGCGGCAACGTGCAGTACAGGCCGCAGCGGGCGCGGTTCAAGATCTACATCATCGACGAGGTTCACATGCTCTCCAAGGGCGCCTTCAACGCGCTGTTGAAGACGCTGGAGGAGCCGCCCCCGCACGTCAAGTTCATCTTCGCCACCACCGAGGTCGAGAAGGTCCCCATCACCATCCTGTCGCGCTGCCAGCGGTTCGACTTCGCCGGCATCCCCCTGCCGCGCATCGTCGAGCGGCTCAGGGAGATCGTGGCGAAGGAGGGCATGGAGGCCGACGCCGAGGCGCTGGAGATCGTCGCCCGCCGGGCCGGCGGGTCGATGCGCGACGCCCAGTCGCTGCTCGACCAGCTGCTGGCGTTCGGCGGCGACAAGCTGACCGCCGACCAGGTCCACCGGCTGCTCGGCACCGCCGGCGACGAGCGCATCCTCGCCCTGGCCGACGCCGCCATCCAGAGCGACACCAAGAGGGTGCTCGACCTCCTCGACGAGGCGGTCGTCAGCGGCCTGCAACTGGGCGAACTGGTGGACCAGCTGATCGCCTACTGGCGCGACCTCATGGTGGTCAGCTGCGGCGGCACCGAGGGCCGCGACCTCAGCGTCCCGCCCCGCCACCACGACACCCTCCGCGGCCACGCCCAGGCCGTCAGCCTCGACGCGACCCTCGCCGGCCTCGACGTGCTTTCCCTCACCAAGGCCCGCCTCCGCACCAGCACCCACGGCCGAACCCTCGTCGAGATGGCCCTGGTCCGGCTGGGCCGGCTGAGTGACCTGGTGTCGCTGACCCAGCTGGCACAATGGGTCGGCCAGGTCCGGCTCGACCCGCGGTCCGCCCTCGCCCCCCTTGCCGGGGGCGCCCAACCTGCCCTGCCGCGCCTGACTGACACGGTAAAAAAAAAGCCCTTGAGCGATGAGCCGCTCGCCGACCCGCCCTCGCCGAGTGAGGTCACGGCTGAGACCTGGCCCATCATCTGGCCGAAACTTGTCGGGCTTGTAGGGGCGATGCTGTCCAGCGAGTTGGCGAAGGCTGGGACGCCAGCAATTACCGGGCCAAACTCCCTGGTGTTCCGCTTCCCCGTGGCCTATAATCAGGCCAGAGAGTTCTTTCAGAAGCCGGACCGCGTCGCCAAGGTGGAGGACGCCCTGCGGCGGGCGCTCGGCCGAGCTTACACGGTCCGGTTCGAGGAAGACACGACCGCCGCGCCGGCCGCAGACGGGCCGGCGAACGGGGCGGGCTCCCGCCCGAGGACGACCGCCAAGGAACAGGCGGAGAAGGTCCCCCTGGTCCGCCGGGCCGTCGAGGTGCTAGGGGCGGCCATCCAGCGCGTCGAGGACGGCTTCGGCGGGGACGGCGGTCGGCCGGTTGGCAACGGGGAGGAGGCCTGAGATGTTCGACAAGTTCAAGGAGATGGGCAGCCTCATGGGGCTGTTGAAAAACCTGCCCAAGATCCAGGAGGAGATGGCCCAGATGCAAGAGCGGCTCGCCCAGATTTCCGCCGAGGGCGACGCCGGCGCCGGCATGGTCAAGGTGAGGGTCAACGGCAAGTTCGACATGCTCTCCTGTGCCCTGAGCGACGAGGCGATGAAGCTCAACGACCGCGAGATGCTGCAAGACCTGATCAAGGCCGCCACCAACCAGGCGGTCGCCAGGGCCAAGGAGGCGTTGCAGGAGGAGACCGGCAAGATGGCGGGCCACCTCGGCCTGCCGCCCGGGTTCAAGTTGCCGGGCATGGGCTAGAGTAGTCGCGTCTCTCCGAGACGCGCCCCGCTTCACCCGCCTCGGAGAGGCGGGAATACACTGGGGTCAGATCCGTCAGGGGGCTGAGCCGTGGATACCGAGCCGGTCGGGGTGATCCCCCGGCTGATGAGCGAGCTGGGGAAGCTGCCGGGCATCGGCCCCAAGAGCGCCGAGCGGCTGGCCCACCACCTGCTCCAGGCGCCGCGGTCGGAGGTCGTCGCCCTGGCCGACGCGCTGCGGGCGGTCAAGGACCAGATCCACCCCTGTCAGGTCTGCTGCAACCCGACCGAGAGCGACCTGTGCTCGGTCTGCTCCGACCCCCGGCGGGAGGCCGGCGTCGTCTGCGTCGTCGAGCAGCCGCGCGACCTACTGGCCCTGGAGCGATCGGCCAGCTTCCGCGGGCTGTACCACGTCTTGCACGGCCGGCTGTCCCCCCTGGACGGGGTTGGCCCGGAGCAGCTGACGATCGACCGGCTGATGGCCCGGGTGCGCTCGGGCAAGGTCCACGAGGTCATCATGGCCACCAACCCCACGACGGAGGGCGACGGCACCTCGCTGTACCTCTCGACGCTCCTGGGGCCCTTGGGTGTCAAGGTGACGCGGTTGGCGCGAGGGTTACCGACGGGATCGGTGCTGGAGTTCGCGAACAGTCAGATGCTGGCCGACGCCCTGGAGGGCCGGCGGGTACTCTGAAGGGAAGAGGACGGCCGGGCGACCGGCCGAGCAGCGACGGGGTGACGACATGATGCGGATGGACGCGACCCTCAGCCAGCGGATGAGCCAGGAGATGCGCCTGGCGCCGCGGATGATCCAGTCGATGGAAATCCTCCAGATGCCCGTGATGGACCTCCAGGAGCGCATCCAGGAGGAACTCACCGAGAACCCGGTGCTGGAGCTGAAGGAGCCCTCGGAGGACGACCCCGACTACGAGGCGCCCGAGGCGCTCGACGACGCCCGCGACCCCGGCGACAAGGAACTGGTCAGCGACAAGAACAACGAGCTGGACTTCGACCGGCTCGACGCCCTGTCTCGGGACTGGGAGGACGCCTTCAACGAGGAGCACCGGCCCTCGCGCAACACCATCGACCAGGAGATCGACCGCAAGCACGACGCCATGCAGAACATGGTGTCGAGGCCGCAGTCGCTCCAGGACTACCTGATCGACCAGCTCGGCTTCGTCGAGTTGCCGACGACGCAGCAGCGGCTCCTGCGCCACGTCATCGCCCACATCGACGACAACGGCTTTCTGAGCGTGCCGGACGAGGCCGACCCGGAATACCAGAAGATGCTGCGCGACCCGCAGTACAAGCCGGACCGGCCGATCCGCCGCCGCGTGCCGACCCTGGCCGAGATGGCCGGCACGTTCGACGAGCCGGTCACGACGGAGCAGGTCGAGGAGGCGCTGCTGGCGGTGCAGAAGCTCGACCCGCCCGGCGTCGGCGCCCGCGACCTGAAGGAGTGCCTGCTTCTCCAGGTCGGCCCCGACACCGAGCACGCCGACCTGGTGCGGCGGATGATCCTCGACCACCTGGAGGACATCCCGCACAACCGGCTGCCGGCCATCGAGCGCAGCACGGGGGCGGACCTGCACACGATCAAGGAGGCGATCGAGGTCATCAAGCACCTCAACCCGAAGCCGGGCGCCGGCTTCGTCGCCGAGAGCATCCCCTACGTCGTGCCGGACATCGCCGTGGACCGCGACGAGGACGGCAAGTACACGATCAAGCTGCTGGATGACTGGCTGCCGAACATCTACATCAGCAAGCGCTACATCGAGGCGTACAAGGACAAGGGCGCCGACCCGAAGGTGCGCGAGTACCTCAAGCGCAAGATCCAGTCGGCCCAGTGGCTCCAGGAGTCGATCGAGCAGCGCCGCAACACGCTGGAGAAGGTGACCCGGGCGATCATCGAGCACCAGAAGGCCTTCCTCGAAAGGGGCCCGGAGCACATTCACCCGCTGAAGATGCAGCAGATCGCCGACCAGGTCGGCGTCCACGTCACGACGGTGAGCCGGGCGGTGGACGACAAGTGGGTGCAGACGCCGCGCGGCATCTTCCCGCTCAAGCGGTTCTTCGGCGGCGGCAAGACCGTCAACGGCGAGGAGGTCGCCTGGGAGGTGATGAAGCAGAAGCTGCTGGAGATCATCGAGCACGAGGACAAGTCGAACCCGCTGTCCGACGAGGAGCTGGTCGAGAAGATGAACGCGGCCGGCTGCCCGGTGAAGCGGCGGACGATCACGAAGTACCGGCAGCTGGCGAACATCCCCTCCTCGCGCGAGCGCAAGGACTGGATGGCAGCGCCGAAGGGCGCGGCGAAGTAAGGTCGGAGCGTGATCGCCAGGCGATCACGCTCCGATTGCTCATTCAAACACCAGCGTCCCGAACTTCCGGTACTCGTGGAAGCTCGGCCCGACCCGGGCCCAGTCCCAGCTCGTCGTCTTGCCGTCGTCGTAGTCCATGCGGTAGAAGTTCGCCCGCCACCGCGACCCCGGCTTCGGCGGCACGTTCCGCAGCGGGTTGAGCAGTTCGTATGGAATGAACACCTCGGCCTTCCAGCCTGTGATCTCGCCCCCCGACTTGAGCGCTCCGCCCACCGAGGACGTCGCCTTGCGGACCTTCCGCTTCCCCTCGTAGTGCCACGGCCGCCAGCCCATGAACCGGTCGCCGAGGTTGGGGATCAGGATCGGCAACTCGTAGTTCAGTGGCGAGATCTCGTACTCGAAGTAGACCGGGTCGCGCTCGTCGGTCCACAGGAAGACCTCGAAGACGTCCTCCGTCCACAGGTTCAGGAAGTCCTCCTTCAGCGTGGCGGTCACCTTCCTGTCCGTCGCGTCCATGAGGACGTACAGCCCGGTCTTCGAGTACAGCACCTTGACCTTCGTCTCGTAGGGGAGGCCGTCGGCCGCGCGCCGGTGCAGCGGCTCCCACTCCGCCTTCTTCCACGCCTCGGCGCGGCCGTCGCCGGTCACCTCGAAGTCTGCCGTCGGTTTCACACGCAGCACTTTCACGGCGGATGACTTCGCCTCGTCACCACCTTTCAGCCCGAACAGGACCTTCTCGGCGTTCTTGCGGTAGACCTTTTCCAGCACCCTCTCGGGGAGGTAGATCCCATAGATGTTCCAGAACCCCTGACGGTGGTGGCTGGCGGCGCAGTCGAAGTACTCGTCGTCGGTCTCCAGGAAGCGGTAGTAGGTGCGGTAGGCCTCGCGGCGGGGGTTGGTGTCGGTGCCGAACAGGATGCGGTCCTGGTACTTGAGGAAGAACCGCCGGGCGGTGTACGGCTGCCGCCCCAGCTCCGATATGCGGGCGTCGATGTCCACGTACATGTTGGGGTACTTGTCGAGCTTGTCCGCGACGGCGGCGAGGTCCTCGGCGTTGTTGCCGAAGTGGGTGTTGACGAACGTCGTCTTCGGGTGTTTGGCGATGACGCGGTGCAGCTGGTCGAGCAGGTCCTGTCGCCTGGGGAACTTGCCGCCGTAGAAGAGCCAGCCGGGGTTCTTGTTCAGCTCGTGCCAGCGCTCGTTGAAGCGGTCCAGTGGCGTGAAGAACGCGGCCGGGTCGGCGATGTGGATCACCACGGGCCGCTTGTGGTTGGCGCACATCTCCCACACCGGGTCGAGACGGGGGTCGTCGATCGCCAGCAGCGTGCCGTCCTTGAAGCGGTAGGACAGGCCGAACGTCTTGTGGAATTTCAGGCCCTTCGCCCCGGCCTTGAAACTCTCTTCCAGCCGCTTCGTCTCGCGCTCGCCCCAGTCCTTGTCGTCGAGGCCGTCGAAGTTGATGAGCGCGAACGTGAGGAACCGGCCGGGGTGCGCCTCGTCCAGCGCCGCCAGGGTCTCCTTGAGCCGGTCGCCCCAGCCGCCGTCGAGGTTGACGATCGTCTGGACGCCGGCCTCCTTCATCTCGGTGAGGTAGCGATCCACCGTCTTCGGCGTCAGCCGGGCCTTGCCGCCACCGAGGTGGTTGTGGATGTCGATCACCGGGAAGCGCGGCTTCTCGACGACGGTGGTCTTGGCCACCATCATCGACTTCGGCTCCCAGTCGCGGAGCTTCAGCTCGCGGATGTCCTGCGGCGGGTCGGCGGCGGTAACGGCGTTGGTGAACCAGGCGAGGAGGGCGGCAAGCGCCAGTAAGGTTCGCGCGCGCATCTGGTGCGACTCCCGGTGTAGGTCGATTCGTCCCACGGCCGTGACATCCTGGGAACTCGCCTACCGGCGGTCAATAGGCCGCCCGCGCCGTATTCCTCTCCCCATGGAACCAGTCCGTAAGCCGAAGCTCGTCGCCCTCACGCGCGAGGTCAGCCCGACGATCAGCCGTTGCGAGCTGACGCACCTGGCGCGTGAGCCGATCGACGTCGGCCTCGCCCGGGAGCAGCACCGACGTTACGAGGACTGCCTCACCGGCCTCGGCTGCACGGTACATCGCCTCCCGGCCGCGCCGGACTTGCCGGACTCGGTGTTCGTCGAGGACGCAGCGGTGGTGCTGGATGAGTTGGCGGTCATCACCCGCCCGGGCGCCGGCTCCCGGCGGGCCGAACCGGCAACCGCCGCCGAGGCGTTGAAGCCGTTCCGCGAGCTGCGCTTCGTCGAGGCTCCTGCGACGCTCGACGGCGGCGACGTGTTGTGCCTGGGCAAGCGGGTGTTCGTCGGCCTGTCGGGCCGGAGTAACCGCGCGGCGGTCGATCAGCTGCGGGGTGTGCTGAAGCCCCACGGGTACGAGGTGGCGGGGGTCGAACTCACCGGCTGCTTGCACCTTAAGACGGCGGTCACCAAGGTGGCGCCGGGGACGCTCCTCGTGAACCGGTCGTGGGTCGATCCTGCCGTCTTCGGGGACGTGACGACGATCGATGTAGACCCGGCGGAGCCGTTCGGCGCGAACGCCTTGCTCGTCGGCGAGATAATCGTCTACCCCGCCGCGTTTCCCCGGACCCGCGAGCTGCTGGAGGGGCAAGGCCTTCGCGTCCGGGCGGTCGAGGTGTCCGAACTGGCCAAGGCGGAGGGCGGCGTTACCTGCTGCTGTATCCTGGTGTGACCGCCTGGGGGGGCCGTTGTGGCCGGAGGTGGCGGGCTGGGGCCGGGATTTTGTGGGGCACGTTTCCAACGTGCCCGGCCCACACGGGCACGTTGGAAACGTGCCCCACGGCACGGCCGCGAGGAACCGCTAGCCCAGCTCCGGCGCCCCCTCGCGCGCCGAGGCCAGCCAGGCGCCGCCATCGACGACCAGTGCCGTGCCGGTTATGAAGTCGGCGTCGTCGGAGGCGAGGAACACCGCCGCCCGGCCGATGTCGGCCGGCGTGCCCAGCCGGCCCCACACCTGCTCGTTGGCCGCCTGCGCCAGCGCCTCGCTGCCGAAGGCGGCGTGTTCGCCCGGCGTGTCGATCCAGCCCGGCTCGATGACGTTGACGTTGATCCGGTGCGGCAGCAGCTCCGCGGCGATGGTGAACGCCATGTGTGTCAGGCCCGCCTTGCCGGCGTTGTAAGCGACGCTGCGGGTGAACGGGATGTCGGCGTGGACGCTGGAGATGAAGACGATCTTGCCGCGGCCGCCGCGCTCGACCATGTGCCGGGCGACCAACTGGCTCATGTGGAACCCGCCGGTCAGCGTCGCTCGCAGCACGCGCTCGAACACGTCGGCGTCGTAGGCCAGGAAGTCCTCGCGGCAGTTGAAGGCCGGGTTGCTGACCAGGATGTCGATCCGGCCCAGGGCCTGAATCGCGCGCTCGACCACGGCGGCGCAGCCGGCGCGGTCGAACACGTCCCCCTCCGCCAGGGCGCCGCGCCGGCCG
Organism: Gemmataceae bacterium; assembly: GCA_046350195.1. GTDB lineage: Bacteria > Planctomycetota > Planctomycetia > Gemmatales > Gemmataceae > CALDUY01. The sequence continues at coordinate 65,914 of JAXMAW010000035.1, read as the reverse complement.
AGCGAGCGGATTTCCTTCAGGGCCGATTCGGCCTCGGGCGACGCGGCCCGGTCGTTGACGACGACGTCGGCGCCGGCGCGGGCCAGCTCCAACGCGCAGCCGCGGCCGATGCCGCGGGCCGCGCCGGTGACGAGGGCCTTCTTCCCGGTCAGATTCATCTCACTTGCCCCTCTCCGACCGTAGGACAAGCTGCCAGCTTGTCCCTCGCTCCCAGGACAAGCAAGGCTGCTTGTCCTACGAGGACGATCCCGTCACTTCCCGCCGATGCAGTACAAATGCTTCTCGCCGCGCAGGAAGATGCAGCCATTCGCCAGCGCCGGCGAGGCGACGAGGGCCTCGCCCAGTTCGTTGCGCGCCAGCAACTTGTACTCGGGGCCGGCGCGCAGCACCGTCACCGCGCCGCTCATCGTCGTGAGGTAGAGCGTGTCGCCGGCCGCGACCGGCGAGGCATGCACCTTCGCCGGCAACCGGCGCCGCCAGACCGGCTCGCCGGTGTCGGCGCGCAGGCAGGCGACGAACCCGGAGTCCTCGGCGTAGTAGTAGTAATCGCCCAGCACCAGCGGCGAGGGGATTTCGGCTCCCTTGCTCGGCGCCGTCCACTCCTTGCTTGGGGCCGCCTTGCCGTCGGCCCCCAGCCGCAGGCACAGGCTGGTGAACCCTTGCCCCGACTGCACCCACATCCGGTCGCCGCGCACCACCGGCGTCGGGATGCTCTGCGGCAGCTGGCCGGGCAGCGCCCACAGCTCCTGGCCGGTCGCCGGGTCGTACCCCTTCACCGTGTTCGTCCCCACCGCGACGATGACCTTGTCCTTCCCGGCGCCGGCCACGACTGGGCTTGTCCAGTTGACGCCGACGCCGCGAGGCGTCTTCCAGCGGTTCTTGCCGGTGGCGGCGTCCACGCCGAGCAGGTACGACCCGGTCCAGTGATCGACCTGCACCACGAGCAGCCCGTCGATCAACAAGGGGGAAGACGCCATGCCCCAGCGGTTGCGGAACGCGCCGTACTCGCCCGCCAGAGAGCGGATCCACACCGGCCTGCCGTCGGTGTCCACGCACACCAGGTCGCCGGTGCCGTACAGCGCGAAGACGCGCTTGCCGTCGGTCGTCGGCGTCGGCACGGCCATCGCGCCGGGGGCGTACTGGCCGTCGGACAGCTCGCTGCCGAACATCCGACGCCGCCACAGCTCCCGGCCGTCGGCGCGGTCGTAGCCCAGCAGGTAAAGCTCCTCGCCGGCTTTCCCGCCGGAGCTGGTGAGGAAGACGCGGTCGCCGCAGACGATCGGGGCGCTGACGCCAAGCCCCGGGACGGCGGCCTTCCAGCGAACGTTCTCGGTGGCCGACCACCGGGTCGGGAAGCGCTTCTCGGCGGAGACGCCGTCGCGGTTGGGGCCGCGCCAGCCGGGCCAGTCGTCGGCCGCGGCGGGGAGGGCGAACAGGAAGACGAGCAACGTCCCTCGGCGCACGGCGGCTCACCTCATGCTCTTGGCGAGCGGGAAGGTCAGGCCCTTGCCGGTCGCGTCGGTGATGCGGAGGAAGAACTCCCAGTTCGGCAGATCGCTGTCCGGTTCGATCGGCGCCTGGCACACCTTCAGCAGCACGGTGTTGACGCCGGCCTTCAGCTTGACCGGGAAGCGGTGCCGATCGACCCGAACGCCGTTGTGGTACTCCTCGAAGGCGAACACCCTTTCGCCGTTGACCCACACGGTCATGTTGTCGTCGGCGGCGCCGCGGAACTCGACGGTGCGATCCTTCGGCACTTCAAAGGACGTCCAGGCGTAGGCGACCGCGTCCTCGGCGTCGCCGAGCGGCTTGCGCAGGTTGATCAGCACGGGGTAGCGCCCGGTGTTCGACTCGGCGGCGTTGAGCCGCTGCCAGCGCAGCTTCCGGCCGCCCTTGCCCTCCGGCGTCGCGGCAAGATCCACACCGTTCTCCGGGGGGTAGACCGTCTTGAAGCTCTTTTTCCCCAGCCCGTCGAAGGGGCCGATCACGTACCAGTCGCGGAGGAAGCCCATGTGCCGGGCGACATTCACATCGACACCCCGCTCCTTCAGCCGCGCCGCCGCCGCCTGGACCTGATCCAGGTCGCGGGCCGCCTCTAAGATTTCGCGGAGGGACGAAATCGCTTTCTCCTTCGGTAACTCCTTGTCGCCCTGGACGCGGGCCAGGGCGGCCTCGACGGCGTCGGCGCGGAACTCGGGGTCGTCCAGCCAGCCGGGCAGCAGCTTCGCCGTCGTGCCGGGCCGCAGCCGCTCGACGAGGCCCAGCGCGACTCGGCGCGGCCGGCCGGCCCGCTTCGGGTCGCGGGCGAAGGCGAGCAGGGCGTCGGCGTCGATCGCCTTGGGGTGCTTCTCGGCGATCTCGTCGAACGCCAGGCGCAACCAGTTGGCGGCCGCCGTGTCCGGCGTGCCCATCGCGTCGAGGATGCGCGGCAGCGCCCTGGGACCCTGGCGAACGAGCCGGTCCCAGGCGGGCCGGGCCTTGTCGCCTCGCGGGCTCGCGGATCAGGTCGTCGGTCTCGTCGGAGGCCCTGCCGCCGGCCAGGAGCACCAGCAGGGCGGTCAGCGAAAAGGCACGCACGCGGCTCCTCGTCAGAACAGGTCCAGGATCGGTCGGCCAGCGCTCGCCCGCAGCGAGAACCCGTCGGGGCTGACCGGCGTCTCCGGCGCGATGCCCAGCGCGTGCAGCAACGTCGCCGCGAAGTCCTCGGGGCTGACCGGCCGGTCCTTCACATAGGCCGCCTGCCGGTCCGACGCCCCGTAGACCGCCCCGCCGCGCACCCCGGCGCCGGCCAGCATGGCGGAGTAGCACTGCGGCCAGTGGTCGCGGCCGATGGCCGACCCGCCCTTGCTGATCCGCGGCGTCCGGCCGAACTCGCCGACCAGCACGACCAGCGTGCTGTCGAGCAGGCCGCGCGTCTGGAGGTCGTCGACCAGCGCCGACACCGCCTGGTCGCAACAGGGCAGGGCCCAGCCCAGGCCGTTCCAGCCGTTCCCGAAGATGTCCACACCGGCGTTGCCGTGCATGTCCCAGGTTTCGAGACTGAAGAACTTCTCGCCCGGGGCCAGCCCGCACCAGGCGACGACGCTGACCAACCGCACGCCGGCCTCGATCAGCCGCCGCGCCAGCATCAGGTTCTGCCCCATCGGGTGCCGGCCGTAACGGTCGCGCACCGCGTCGGGCTCACGGGGGACCTCGAAAGCCCGCCGCGCTGCCGAGCCATGGAGCAGTTCGGCTGCCTTCTCGCGGAAACGGGATAGCGAAACGGGGGCCTGACCGCCTTCGAGCCGCCCCAGCAACCCTAGCCGTTCCTGGACGCGCTGGCTGGAAAGCCCAGTGGCGGTGTCGAAGGCGCGGATGCGGAAGTCGGGGTTGGCGGGATGGTCATCGTGGTGGGCGCCGACCAGCAGCGGCGCGTGGGCCGCGCCGAGCAGCTCGCCGGTCAGGTACGACGACTCCGGCGGCATCGCCCCGCCGCCGAACTTCTGCAGCCACACGTGCGACGGGGTGCCCGCCGGCGCCGGCCGCAGCTTCGACACGACGGCGCCGAACGACGGGGCGTTGGCCGGCGGTGACGACTGGCCGGCCAGCAGCATGCGGTTGGCGACGTCGTGGATCGGGACGCGGTGGCTCATCGAGCGGATGACGGCGTAGCGATCGGCCAGGCGCGCCAACCTCGGCATCAGTTCGCCGACGCGGAAGCCGGGAACCGCCGTGGCGATCGGCCGGTACGGGCCGCGGACGTCGGCGGGGGCGTTGGGCTTGGGGTCCCACGAGTCGAGCTGGCTGAGCCCGCCGTACTGGAAGATGAAGATGCAGGACCGCTGTTGGGTCGAATTCCGCGTCGCCTCGTTCGCCAGCAGCCCAGGCAGGCCCAGTCCCAGCAGCGGCACTGTGCCGGCCTGGAGGACCTGCCTTCGGGTGAGCGACCGGGCGGTGGGGGGCATCGGGGGGTTCCTGGGGTGGGCCGCCGGACCGCAGGGCATTCTAACACGCCGAGCCTTTTCTGCCCACCAGCCGATTGACTCTCGTCGCCAGCCGGCTTTATTACTTGCTGGACGGTCCGCCCCTCCTCGGCCGAGGCCTCTCCCATGACCGCGATCAGCCGCGCCCTCCCCGTGCTCCTTCTCTGGCCCCTCACGGCGTCGGCGGGCCGGCCGAACATCCTCTTCATCTACACCGACGACCACTCCCACCGGGCGGTCAGCTGCTACCCCGAGGCCTACCCGTTCGTCAAGACGCCGAACCTCGACCGGCTGACCAAGGAAGGCGTCCGCTTCGCCGCAGCCTACAACGGCTCGTGGTGCGCCCCGTCCCGCGCCACCATGCTGACCGGGCTGCACCCCTACGGCGTCGAGTCGATGCGCTTCTCCGACCCGTACCCCTACAGCACCTACGACCCCGCGAAGTGCCGCTTCTGGCCGGCCGAGTTCCGCAAACACGGCTACGTCACCGCCCAGATAGGCAAGTGGCACACCGGCACCGACGCCGGCTTCGGCCGCGACTGGGACCACCAGATCGTCTGGAACCGCCCCGCCCACACCAAGAACGCCGGCGCCTACTACCAGCCGCAAATCCTCAGCATCGACGGCGGCGAGCCGAAGCTGGTTCCCGGCTACTCGACCGACAACTACACGAAGTGGGCGGTGGACTTCATTCAGGGCAAGCACCGCGACCCGAAGAAGCCGTGGTTCCTCTGGCTGTGCTACGGCGCCACGCACGGCCCGATCACGCCGGCCGAGCGGCACAAGGGGCACTACACCGGCGCCAAGGTTCCCATACCCAAAGACGTCTTTCCGCCCCGTCCGGGCAAGCCGCGCTACGTCCAGGACATGCAGATGTGGGTGAAAGGGAAGGACGGCGAGGTCGTCTCGCGCGGCGCCGCCGGCGGCGAGGTCGGCGACCCGGGCCGGCTGACGCTGGCGGGCATGATCCGCAAGTACGCCGAGTGCGGCCAGGCAATCGACGACGGCGTCGGCGAGTTGCTCCAGGCGCTGGAGGCGAGCGGCCAGACGAAGAACACGCTGGTCGTCTTCACCTCCGACCAGGGCTTCGCGCTGGGCGAGCACGGCTTCCGCCACAAGCTGGCCCCGTATGACGCCAACCTCCGTTCGCCGCTGATCGTCCGGCGGCCCGGCGTCGTGCCCGCGGGCAAGGTGTGCGACGTCGCCGTCAGCGGCGTCGATCTGCCGCCGACGTTCTTCGCCGCCGCCGGGCTTGAATTACCCTGGCCGATGCACGGCCACGACCTGACACCGCTGCTGAAAGACCCCGGCGCGGCCTGGCCCCACGTCACCCTGTACACGAACACGGGGAACAAGTTCGGCAGCGACACGCACGCCGTCCCGAAGTCGTTCCCGAAGAAGGAGCAGAACGGCGTGCCGTGGTGGCTGGCGCTGCGGCAGGGCAAGCTCAAGTACATCCGCACGCTGGTCGAAGGCGAGGTCGAGGAGCTGTACGACCTGGAGGCCGACCCCGACGAGCTGACCAACCTCGCCTACGAGCCGAAGGTGCAGAAAGACCTCCAGCGCCTGCGCGCCGCGATGGCGGCGGAGCTGAAGCGCACCAACTGCGGCTTCGCGGAGAATCTGCCGGCGACGCGCGCCGCCGCGGCGCAGCCGGCGAAGAAGAGGCCGAACATCCTCTACATCATGACCGACGACCACGCCGCCCACGCCATCAGCGCCTACGGCTCGAAGATCAACACCACGCCGCAGCTCGACCGCCTCGCCAAGGGCGGCATGCGCTTCGCCAACTGCTTCGTCACCAACTCGATCTGCACCCCCAGCCGGGCGGCCATCCTCACCGGCAAGTACGCCCACATCAACGGCGTGCCTGTGTTCAACCGCTTCGACGGCAGCCAGCCAACGCTGGCGAAACACCTGCAAGCGGCCGGCTACCACACCGGCATGATCGGCAAGTGGCACCTCGGCAGCGACCCGACCGGCTTCGACTTCTGGCGCATCCTGCCCGGCCAGGGCCTCTACCACGACCCGGTCTTCCTCGAAGCGGGCAAGCGCGAGAAGCACAAGGGCTACTGCACCGAGCTAATCACCGATTTCACGATCGACTTCCTCGACAGGCGGCCGAAGGACAGGCCGTTCTTCGTCATGTGCCACCACAAGGCGCCGCACCGCCCGTGGCAGCCGGCCGAGAAGTACAAGAAGAAGTGGGCGGCGGTCAACGTTCCGGAGCCGGCGACCTTCAACGACGACTACGCCACGCGGTCCGACGCCGCCCGCGAGGCGACGATGCGCATCGACAAGGACCTGACGCCGACCGACCTGAAGGAGACGCCGCCCGAGGGCCTCACGGGGCAGGCGCTGAAGAGGTGGCAGTACCAGCGCTACATGCGCGACTACCTCGCCTGCGTCGATTCGGTGGACGAGAGCGTCGGCCGGCTGCTCGACTACCTGGACAAGCAAGGCCTGGCGGACGACACGATCGTGGTCTACACCTCCGACCAGGGCTTCTTCCTCGGCGACCACAACTGGTACGACAAGCGGTTCATGTACGAGGAGTCGCTGCGGATGCCGTTCCTGGTCCGCTGGCCCGGCACGGTCAAGCCCAGCTCGGTGAGCGACGGCATGATCCTCAACGTGGACTTCGCCCCTACCCTGTTAGCCGCCGCCGGCCTGGACGTGCCCGCCGACATGCAAGGCCGCAGCTTCGTGCCGCTGCTGAAGGGCGAGAAGCCGACGGACTGGCGGGCGTCGATGTACTACCGCTACTACCACTACCCGCAGCACCACCGCGTTCAGCCGCACTACGGCGTGCGGACGGGGCGGCACAAGCTGATCTACTTCAACAAGCTCGACCAGTGGGAGCCTGTTCGACCTGGAGAAGGACCCGCGCGAGCTGAAGAACGTTTACGCCGACCCGGCCTACGCCGAGACGGTGAAGACGCTCAAAGCGGAGCCTGTATCGTCTGAAAAAGGAAGTGAAGGACGACGACCGCTTCGCCGACAAGACCCCGGCGGACAACGTGACGCGCCGCGGAAGAAGGACAAGAAGAAGTAACGATCCCAGGCCCGACCGTGAGGGAGGGCGCTCCCAGGCCCGACCGTGAGGAGGGCGTGGCGTCGCCAGGGGCGAAGCGGCGCCCTCCCTCACGGTCGGGCCTGGGAGTTTCCGCCACGAGGAGTGAGAGTGGCTGATCCCGGCGACCCCACCCCGATCCCGGCCCTGACCGCCACCCAGCGCTGGCTCGTCCTCCTGGCCGCCGTCCTCGGCTGGGCCTTCGCCGGCCTGGGCATCTCGCTGTACATCCTGATCCACCGCCAGCTGGTGCTCGGCCTGCTCGGCGCCAGCGCCGACGAGGCCGTCGTCACCCGCTGGTTCGCCTGGTTCCAGGCGGCGTTCCTCTTCGGCGCCGCTGCCGGCGGCTGGCTGTTCGGCTGGGCCGGCGACCGCGTCGGCCGCGTCCGCTCGCTCGGCGCCGCCATCCTCACCTACTCCGGCTTCACCCTCGCCGGCTACTTCGCCGACACGCTGGAGCAGCAGCTGGCGTTGCGCTTCCTGGCCAGCCTGGGCATCGGCGGGACCTGGCCCGGCGCCGTCGCGCTGGTCAGCGAAGCGTGGCCGGAGGCGTCGCGACCGCTGCTGGCCGGGCTGCTCGGGGCGGCCGCCAACTTCGGCTTCGTCTTCCTCGGCCTGCTCGCCTACTCCTACCCGGTGACGGCCGAGGCGTGGCGCTGGCCGCTGCTCGTCGGGGCGTCGCCGATCCTCCTCGGCCTGGGCGTGCTGCTGGTCGTGCCGGAGTCGCCGCGCTGGCGGGCCGCGGTCGGCAGTCGGAAAGGTGACGCCGCCCCGCTGCGCGAGGTGTTCGGCCGGCCGCTGCTGGGCCGCACCCTGCTGGGCATCGGCCTGGGCGCCATCCCGGTCGTCGGCACGGCGGCGAACGCCAACTGGCTGACGCCCTGGACCGACCAGGCCGTCCAGGAGGCGCGGCCGGGCGAAGAGAAGAAAGGCGACGCACGGAGCAAGGCGCTGACGCAGATCACGCGCTCCGGCGGGGCGATCGTCGGCAGCTTCTTCGGCGGTCTGATCGCCAGCGTCGTCGGCCGTCGGCTGACCTACTTCCTCATCAGTCTGGGGTCGTTCGCGCTGAGCAGGATCCTGTTCGGCCTCTTGTACCCGCTGCACCCTTGGTTCCACGTGCTCACCTTCCTGCTGGGCCTGGTCGGCGTCACCTACTTCGGCTGGCTGCCGCTGTTTTTGCCCGAGCTGTTCCCGACCCGCGTCCGCGCCACCGGGGCCGGCGTCTCGTTCAACACCGGCCGCGTCGTCGCCGGCGTCGTGGTGCTGTCGGCGGGGGCGCTGCTCGGCCTGCTCGGCGGCAGCTACGCCCTCATCGGCCTGTGGAGTGGACTCATCTACGTCGTCGGCATGGGCCTGATCTGGCTGGCCCCGAGCCGGCCGATGGATCGGCCCGGGGAGTGAACCGCATGCGCCATGTCACCCTGGGACGGACGGGGCTGAGCGTCTCGGTCGTCGGCCTGGGCGCCGGGCCGGTGCCGGCGCTGATGACCGGCGACGACGCCGCCGCCCAGCGCGAGGTGGTTGCGCGGGCGCTGGCGGTAGGCATCAACTGGATCGACACCGCCGCCGGCTACGGCGAAGGCCGGTCGGAGGCGAGCCTCGGCCGCGCGCTCCGCGAGCTGGGCGCCGCGGACAAGATGCACGTCGCTACCAAGGTGCGCCTGACGCCGGCGGACCTCGTCGATGCCGAAGGCGCCGTCCGCCACTCTCTGGCGGCGAGCCTCGACCGCCTCGGCCTGCCGACCGTCACCCTGCTTCAGCTGCACAACGGCGTTACGCCGCAGCGCGGGCAGATCGCCGCTTCCCTCACGCCCGGCGACGTCCTTGGCCCGGTGCGCCAGGCGCTGGAGCGCGTTCGCCGGGACGGATTGGTTCGCTTCCTCGGGCTGACCGGGACAGGTACGCCGGAAGCCTTGGGAGAAGTGATCGACTCGGGTCATTTCGACACCGTCCAGGTCCCGCACCACCTGCTGGAGCCGGCCGACGCGGGGCTGCTGGCGCGCTGTCGGGCGCACAACATGGGTGTGTTCGCCATCCGGGTGTTCGCCGGCGGCGCCCTGCTCGGGCACCCGCCCAGCGCCCACACGCTGCGGACGCCGTACTTCCCCCTCGCCGTCTACGAGGAGGACCGCCGCCGGGCGGCCCGACTGGAGGCCGTCCTGGGGGACGAGTATTCTGTGAAAGAGATCGCCCTCCGCTTCGCCCTCAGCGGCGCCGCGACGCAGGTCGCCCTCGTCGGCCTGGCGACGCCGGGGCAGGTGGAAGAGGTGGCCGAGCTGGCCCGCCGCGGCCCCCTGCCGGCCGGGTGGCTCACCCGGCTGAGCTTGCCGCGCGAACCACCAACTCCCGAGGAGGGCCTGCGATGAGGACGAACCGGCGCGACATCCTGCGGCAGTTCGGCGGCGCCCTGGCCGCGTCCCTGGCCCGCCCCGACGACAAGCCCCGGCCGCGCCTCAAGGTTGGCCAAATCGGCGTCGGCCACGGCCACGCCACGAAGCTCGCCGTCTACCGCGCGTCACCTGACTACGAGGTTATCGGCCTCGCCGAGCCGGACGACGCGCTGCGCCGCCGCGCCGAGGCGCGCGACCCCTTCCGCGGCCTGCCCTGGATGACCCGCGACCAGCTCCTGGAAACGCCCGGCCTGCAGGCCGTCCTCGTCGAGACGGACGTGCCCGACCTGCTGGAGACGGCCGAGGCCTGCGTCGCCGCCGGCAAGCACGTCCACCTCGACAAGCCGGCTGGCGCCTCGCTGCCGCGCTTCCGGCGCATCCTGGAGGCGGCGGGGAAGAAGAACCTGCTCGTGCAGATGGGCTACATGTACCGCTACAGTCCCGCGGTCGCGCTGCTGCGAGAGTGCCTGAAGGCCGGCTGGCTCGGCGAGGTGTTCGAGGTCCACGCCGTCATGAGCAAGGTGGTGGCCGCGCCCGAGCGCAAGCGGCTGGCCCGCTTCGCCGGCGGCATGATGTTCGAGCTGGGCTGCCACGTCCTCGACCTGGTCGTCGCCGTGCTCGGCAAGCCGAAGGAGGTCGCTCCCTTCCTTCAGCACGTCGGCGCGACCGACGACAAGCTGGCCGACAACACGCTGGCCGTGCTCAGCTACCCGAAGGCCGTCGCCACCGTGAAGTCGAGCGCGCTGGAGGTCGATGGCTTCGACCGGCGGCACCTGGTCGTCTGTGGCACCGAGGGCACCTTCCACATCCAGCCGCTCGACAACCCCTCGGCCCGCGTGTCGTTCTCGCGGCCGCGCGGCAAGTTCAAGAAGGGGACCCAGGTGGTGGAGTTCCCGAAGTTCACCCGCTACGTCGCCGACGCGGCGGACATGGCCCGGGTCATCCGCGGCGAGAAGGCGGCCGACTTCTCCGCCGAGCACGACCTGGCCGTGCAGGAGACGCTGCTGCGGGCCTGCCGCATGCCCCTCAACGACTAAGCTGAGACGACTCATGACACGTTTCGCGTTGGCGATGGCGTTGCTCGCGGCAGGGTTCACCGCCGCGGACGACAAGGACCTCGTCGGCCGCTGGCCGCTGGCCGGCGACGCGATCGACTCCTCCGGGAATGGTCTTCATGCCATCAACCAAGGGGTGACGTTCCTGGCCCGCGGCCCGGCCGTTAAGACGCGCACCGCCACCTTCAATGGCACGGGAAGTCACCTTCGCGTGAAGTCGGCCCCCGGACTACGCCTGGGCACCGAAGACTTTTCCGTCGCCCTGTGGCTGCGACCCGACGACGGTCACGGCGACCTCGTCACGCTCTACGACGCCAAGCGGCGGCGAGGGCTCAACCTGTCTCTGCGCACCAACACCGGCGTGACGACCAGCCAACCCAACACCCGCCAGCTCCAGTTCGGCATCGACGCCGGCGCCGAGCCGAAGTGGGCCGACGAGGGCCGGCCCGGTAACGCCGTGATCGCCTTCGCGCTGACGGTTCACGACGGACACCTCTACGCCGGCACCGCTGCCAACGGCAAGGACGACGTCGGTCGTGTTTACCGCTATGACGGCCCCGGCCGGTGGACCGACCGCGGCGCCCCCGACAGGTGCAACGCGATCAGCGCCCTCGCCGTCCACGAGGGCAAGCTTTACGCCGCCACGTCGAAGTACCGGTTCGCCGGCTCCGCCCTGGAGGAGTCGAAGAACACGAACCCCGGCGGGGGGATCTATCGCCTCGAAGGCGGACGATGGGTCGAGGTCGGCCGTCTACCCAACACCGAGGCGGTCGGCGGCCTCGCCGTCTACAAGGGCCGGCTGTACGCCACGTCGCTATACCGCCCGGCGGGCTTTTTCCGCTACGAGGCCGACGGGAAGTGGTCCTCGCTGCCCGTGCCGGACGGCAAGCGCGTCGAGTCGCTCGGTGTGTTCAACGGCCACCTCTGGGCGACCAGCTACGACGGCGGCCGCGTCTACCGCTACGACGGGGCGGCGTGGCATGACATGGGCCAGCTCGGCGACAACACCCAGACCTACTCGTTCGCGGTCCACCGCGGCCGGCTCTGCGTCGGCACCTGGCCCAGCGGCAAGGTGTTCCGCTGGGACGACAAGTCGTGGGAAGACATTGGCCGGCTCGGCGAGGAGTTGGAGGTGATGGGCATGCTGGTCCACAACGGCCAGCTCTACGCCGGTACCTTACCCCTGGCCGAGGTCTACCGCTACGACGGCGGGCAGTCGTGGGCAAAGGTGGGCCGGCTCGACAAGACGCCGGCCGTGAGGTACCGCCGGGCCTGGACCATGGCCCAGTACAAGGGCCGCCTGTATTGCAGCACGCTGCCCTCGGGCCACATCCACTCACTGGAGGCGGGGCCGTGCGTCACCTACGACCGCGAACTGGCCCCCGGCTGGCGCCACGTCGCCGCCGTCAAGCATGGCGGCAGGTTGCGCCTCTTCGTTGATGGCAAGCCCGTCGCCGAGTCGGCGGCCTTCGACCCGGCCAAGTTCGACGTCAGCTGTGACGAGCCGCTGCTGATCGGCGCCGGCACTGGCGACTACTTCCGCGGCGACCTCAGCGACGTGCGGCTGTACCGCCGCGCGCTGAGCGCCGAGGAGGTTGGCCGACTCTACAAGGCGAAATAGCCCCGCCTCAGCCGCCCTCGCGCAGGCGCGGCATGACCTCGCGGGCGAACAGCTCCATGCTCCGCCGGGTCTTCTCGTGCTCGACGGCGCCGGTCTGGCAGCCGGTCAGGATCACGCCGGCGCCCAGCTCCTTCTGGTAGTGCGCCAGCTTCTGCCGCACCGTCTCCGGGCTGCCGACGATGGCGTAGACACCCTTCTCGATGTCGTCCCAGCTCTTCACCTCGGCGAGGAAGTACTTGCGGTTCTTCAGCATCGCCACGGCCGACTTCGGCGACGTGTAGCCCGGCGGCGCCAGCATGATGCCGTGCAGCAGCTTCTTGATGAAGTACCAGAAGTGCGGCTCGAACTCCTCGCGCGCCTGCTTGTCCGTCTCCGCGACGTACACCGGCACGCCCCAGCCCATCTGCTCGGGGGCCGCGGTGTAGCCCGCCTTCTCGCACGCCTCACGGAACTGGCCGAAGACCCGGCGAAACACGTCGATGTGGAAGTACGGGATGCCCATGTAGCAGAAACGCCGCCTCGCCACGAACTCGATCGTCTCGGCGCTGCCGGAGCCGGGAATCCACACCGGCGGGTGCGGCTGCTGGATCGGCCGGGGCCACGGGTTGACGTAGCGGTAGAAGTAGTGCTTGCCGTTCCACGGGAACGGCCCCGGCGTCGTCCACGCCTTGAGGATCAGCTCCAGCGCCTCGGCGAACCGCTCCCGCGCCTTAGTCGGATCTAAATTATAGGTGAAATACTCCGGCCCGCCGCCGACGACCATTCCGGCGACCAGCCGGCCGCCCGACATCACGTCGAGCATGGCGAACTCCTCGGCGACGCGCAGCGGCGGGTTGTACATCGGCAGGGCGTTGCCGATGACGGCGATCTTGCACCGCGTCGTCCGCTGGGTCAGGGCGGCGGCGATCAGGTTGGGGGACGGCATCAGCCCGTAGGCCGACTGGTGGTGCTCGTTGACGCAGACGCCGTCGAAGCCGAGCTGGTCGGCGTAGGCCAGCGTGTCGATGTAGTCGCGGTAGAGGTCGTGGCCCTTGACCGGGTCGTACAGCGCGTTGGGCACCCAGACCCAGGCGGAGTCGTGCGTCCGCTCGAAATCCTCGGGCAGGTACGGCCACGACATCAGGTGGAAGAAGTAGAACTGCATCGCGCGCCTCCTGCCGGTTTGGCGAGCCGCACGAAGTAAGCGGTCTTCGATCCATACGATTACTTCGCGCGGCTCGCCGGGCTACTTCACTCCTTGAAGACGATGTCCTTGTACGTGGCGACCATCGGCCCCGGCTGGTGCAGCTGGAACGCGATGATCCCCTCGTCGGGCAGCTTGGCGAACTCCTCGTCGATGCTCGTGACGCCGTTCACCTTGATCGTCACCTTCTTGCCGACGACGCGGATCTCGTAGTCGTTGAACTCGCCCTTCTTGACCACCTTCTGCACCTCCTTCGGGCGCGGCCTTCATCATGCCGCCGAACGCCTCGCCGTAGAGGCTGCCCCAGTAGCCGGGCGCCGATGTCGCACTGCGGCCCGCCGACGGCGTACCTCTTCCCGTCGATGACCTTGCTGCGGACCTGCACGCCGCTGTTGGCCCGGTCGCCCTCGAGGCGGACCTTGAACCTCATCTCGAAGTCCTTGTACTTCTTCTTGCTGCACAGGAACGTGTTGAACTTCAGCCCCTTCTCCACGGTGCCGGTCAGGACGCCGTCCTGGTACTTCCAGTGCTCCTTGACCAGCCCCTCCCAGCCGGACAGGTCGGAGTCGAGGAACGGCTCCGCCTTGTCCTCCGCGCGGAGAGCACTCAAGCCGAGCAGGGCCACGGCCAGGGCAGGCGCAAGCAGGGTGCGACGCATCGCTGTCTCCCAAAGAGAAAAGCCCACCCGGCGAAGGTCGCCGGGTAGGCATTAGTCTGCGGGCGGGGCGCGTGCGCGGCAAGCTCACGGGACCGGCAGGGCGGTCACCAGGGCGTACACCCAGATCAGGACGCTGGCGAACGCCGCGAACATCAGGAAGCCCAGCGGGCAGGCGCGGTCGGTCATGGCTCGACTCCGTTTCGACGGGACCTTCAAACTATAGGTCACAATTGCCGGCCGTGGGCCGTTGGGCGAAAATGTCCCGATGCGAGTGATCGGCGTGCTGGACGTGATGGGGGGCGTCGTGGTGCGCGGCGTGGCCGGGCGGCGTGAGCAGTACCGGCCGATCGTCAGCCGCCTGTGCCGTTCGGCCGACCCAGCGACGGTGGCGCGGGCGCTCGTCGAGACGTTCGGGCTGCGCGAGCTTTACCTCGCCGACCTGGACGCCATCGCCGGCGCCGATCCGGCCTGGGCCGTGTACGACGCGGTGCGCGACAGCGGGGCGACGTTGTGGATCGATGCCGGCGTGCGCGAGGTTGAGGACGGCGTCCGGATCGCGGCGGCCGGGACGGTCGTCGCGGGGTTGGAAACCGTCGCCGGCCCCCAGGTCGTTCAGGGGTTGGCCGCGCGGCTCGGCAGCCGGCTGGTGTTCTCGCTCGACCTGCGGGGTGGGTCGCCGCTCTCGTGGGGCCAAGACGCGGGGGGGGTCGCGCGCTTAGCCATCGACAGCGGGGCGCGGCGGCTTCTGGTGCTGGACCTGGCCCGCGTCGGGGTGGGGGAGGGGACGGGCACGGAAGGGCTTTGCGCCCGGCTCGCCGCGGCCTACCCAGAGGTCGAGATCAGTGCCGGCGGTGGCGTCTGTGGCCGGCGAGACCTGGAGCGCCTACAGGGCTGCGGCGTTCACGCCGCGCTGGTCGCTTCGGCCCTGCACGACGGCCGGCTGACGCGCAATGACCTCTTCGGCGAGGCGCCCCCCGGCCAGGGCTAACCTTCTCCCTCGCGCGGAAGCGGCCGCTTCCGCACCATCGCCTCGTACCCCTTGTACCCCGCCAGCCGCTCCAGGGCGCCCGGGTCGCCGCTGCGGCCCAGCCGCCGCATCGTCTCCCGCAGGCGGTCGGGTAGCCGAACGCCGCCGTGGCGGGTCAGGATCAGCCCGGTGACCTCCGGCTCGTCGCGGCGGCGGTAGACGCGCCAGCCTTTCTTCGGGTGAAGAACGTAGCCGAACTCGTGCAGCGCCGTCCGCACCGCGCCCTCGAAGTCGGCCGGCGGGCCGTGGTCGTGAGGCCAGCTGAACAGCAGGTCGTCGCAGTAGCGGGTGAAGTGGGCGCCGGCAGAGGCGGCCCGGCGGGCGAGCCGCTCGTCCAGCCCCCGGTTCACGAAGTTGCTCAGCCCTGGGCTGGTCGGCGCCCCCTGCGGCAAGCCGCCGCGGTACGTCGTCAGCAACGTCAAGAGCCGCGCCGGGCCGTCAGCAACGCGCTCACGCCACCACTCCCCCACCCTCGCCTCGTGCGTCGAGGGGAAGAAGTCCTCGACGTCGGCGACGGCCAGCAGTTCCGCGCCGGCGTGCGGCCAGACGTGGTGGGCGACCGACCGCTTCTCGCGGTACGCCACCGCCGCCGGGTGCGCCTGGGCCGAGCCGAAGTGGCGGGCGATGACCTCGCGCTGGACCTGCTTGAGCTTGAAGTCCGGCTCGTCGATCCGGCGCTGACCGCCGCCCTTCTTCCGCTTCGTGAAGTGCCGGTAGTGGAAGTGCGGGTGGAGCGACCGCAAGGCCAGCAGGTCGTCGAAGGCGGTCGCCGGGAGGCCGAGCCGGGCCAGTTGGTCAGCCCACTCGTCGGTCCTGGCCCTGGCGTGCAGGGCCTTCGGCCGGTGGCGGCCGCCGGTGAGGGCACGGAGCAGCGCGGCAAAGGGGGTCACGACGGCCGGGCCTCGTCCCTGCGGCGCGGGATGAACAGGTCGGCGAGGTTGGGCAGCAGCACGACGTTGCCGTGCTTGCCGGCCAGGGCAACCAGCGCCTCCATCTCCTGGAGGCGGGCGAGGTCAGGGCTCTCGGACAGGATCTTGGCGGTGTTGGCCCGCGCCCGCGCCGCCGCCACCTCGTGCCGGGCCTTGACCAGGTCGGCCCGGCCGGCTCGGTCGGCCTCGACCTCGCGCATCATCACCTGCCGCACCTCGCCGGGCAGGATGACGTCGCGAATGCCGACGCGGTGCACCTCCACGCCGTAGCGCCTGGCCGGCTCCGCGGTTGATTTGAGTAGCTCGGCGGAGATCTCGGCGCGGGCGTCGAGCACCTGGTCGAGGGGGCGACCGCTGACGGCGTCACGCAGGGCGAGTTGTAGCTCCTGGTGCAGCTGCTCGTTGAAGTTCTCGACCGCGTGCAGGGCGAGGGCGGGATCGACGACGCGGTACTGGGCCACCAGCGAGATGCGCACCTCGATGCGGTCGCTGGTCAGGATGCCCTGGCCGGCGACGACGTGACTCATCTCGCGCAGGCTCACCTTGACGACGTCGGCCGGCTCGAAACTCCAGAAGCGGTAACGGCCGGGTTCGAGAACGCGCTCCACCTTCCCCTCGCGGTAGAGCAGTCCGCGCTCGTACTCGTAGACGGTGATTTCCTTGCGGAGCCAGAAGGTGGTGCGCTTCATCGGGACGTGCATGGCGCTCGGCCTCCGCGGTTTCCAGTCCGGGCTGTGCGGGCGCCCTCGCCGTACTGAGGGGGGGCACGGGTTGACGCCAACCTTGCCCGGACCACCGTGGCGGCCCGGACGCGGGCGGCGGGTATCCCCCGCACCACAGACCCCGTTCCGACGCCCACCCCGGAGGGGTGGGAGGTGCCCGACAGCCCGGCTTGGAACAGGTCTATGCCGCCCGCGGCGGCATAGACGAAGAGATAGCCCCAGACGCGGAACGCACGGCCGGAACCGGTGTGCGCCGCAGGTGCCGGGGGTACTGTAGACGCCGGAAAGACGGTAGGCAATCTTGGTCGGGTTGCGCCTCCGGGCCAAGTCGGGATGTCTGGAGTGTTCTTTCGGCCCAAAGCTGGTACCATAGCAGTTGTGTAACAGACCAACGAATCTTCGCGAGACCGTGATGCCTTTTCAGAAATTCGGCCTACCTTCCTCCCTCCTACGGAACATCCAAACCCTCGGTTACGTCGCCCCGACCCCCATCCAGGACCAGGCCATCCTGCCGATCCGGTCCGGCCGCGACCTCGTCGCCACCGCCCAGACCGGGACCGGCAAGACCGCCGCGTTCCTGCTGCCGGTCCTCCACCAACTGCTCGAACGGCCGCGCGGCGCCACCGGCGCCCTCGTCCTGACGCCGACCCGCGAGCTGGCCCAGCAGATCGACGGCTGCTTCCGCGGCCTCGCCGCCGGCACCCCGCTCCGCTCGGCGCTGGTCATCGGCGGCGTCGCCGAGTTCCCCCAGGAACGGGCCTTGCGGTCCGGAGTCGATGTCGTCGTCGCCACGCCGGGCCGGCTTCTCCAGCACCTGCGCAACCGTCACGCCCTGCCGCAACTCCGCACCCTCGTCCTCGACGAGGCCGACCAGATGTTCGACCTCGGGTTCCTCCCCGACGTCAAGCGCATCCTGTCGTTTCTGCCGCCGAGGCGGCAGACGCTGCTGTTCTCGGCGACGATGCCGCCCGACGTCGAGAGGCTCGGCCGGGCCATCCTGCGCGACCCGCTCACCGTGGCGGTCGGCACGCAGGGCAAGCCGGCCGACACCGTCGATCAGGTCGTCTACCCCGTCCCGGCCCACCGCAAAACCGCGCTGCTGGACCACTTGTTAGAGCAGTGGGAGCGGCCCTCGGTGCTGGTGTTCACCCGCACCCGGCGCGGGGCGCGGCGGCTGGCGAAGGCGCTGTACCACGCCGGCCACAAGGTCGAGGAGCTGCACAGCGACTGCTCGCCGACGCAGCGCACCCGGGCGATGCAGGGCTTCCGCGACAAAAAGGTGCCGATCCTGGTGGCGACGAACATCGCCGCCCGCGGCATCGACGTGCGGCACATCACGCACGTCGTCAACTACGACGCGCCGGCCGCCCCGGAGGAGTACGTCCACCGCATCGGCCGCACCGGCCGCGGCGGCGACGCCGGCGAGGCGCTGGTGATGATGTCTCCCGACGAGGCCCCGGTCGTCGCCCGCATCGAGCGGCAGCTGCGCAAGCGCCTGCCGCGCCGCCGGCTGGACGACTTTGATTACGACGCCCCGCCGCGCGACGCCGGCAAGCCCCGCCGGGAACATGCCTCCGCCGGGGCGCGCCCAGGCGGGAGGCCGAAGCACGGCCGGGGCCGTCGCCAATAGGGAGAAAAGCATGCCGACCAAGCCCCTGGTCGTCGTCACCGACCACCTCGCCGAGGCCGGCATCGAGCAGCCGGTCCTCGGCGACGTCGCCGAGCTGCGCCTGCTGCAAACCAACGACGAGGCCGACGTCGTCGCCCGCGGGGGCGACGCCGAGGTGCTGCTCGTCTTCCACGACATCAAGCTGTCCGAAAGGTCGCTCTCGCGCCTGTCCCGCCTCAAGGCGGTGGTCCGCTGCGGCGTCGGGTTCGACAACGTCGATCTGGAGGCGGCCGGGCGGCACGGCGTCGTCGTCTGCAACGTGCCGGACTACGGCACCGAGGAGGTCGCCGACCACGCGCTGCTGCTGCTGCTGGCCTGCGCCCGCCGGCTGCTGCCGGCCGAGCGGGCCATCCGCGAGGGCGGCTGGGACCTGACGGCCGTCTTCGGCACGCCGCGGCTGCGCGGCCGGACGCTCGGCGTCGTCGGCTGCGGGCGGATCGGCACGGCGATGGTGATGCGGGCCAAGGCGCTGGGGATGCGCGTCGTCTTTTACGACCCCTACCTGCCCGACGGCCTCGACAAGGCGCTCGGCGTCGAGCGCGCCTGGTCGCTGGGCGAGCTGCTGCCGCGGGCCGAGTTCGTCAGCCTGCACTGCCCGCTGACGGGGGAGACCTTTCAGCTCCTCAACCGCGAGACGCTCGCGCTTTTGCCGCGGGGGGCCTACGTGGTCAACACCGCGCGCGGGCCGTGCGTCGATCTGGGGGCGCTGTACGAGGCGCTGGAGTCGGGCCAGGTCGCCTACGCCGGGCTGGACGTCTTCGAGCGCGAGCCGCTGGACGACGACCGGGTCCGCCAGCACCCGCGCGTGGTGCTGACGCCCCACTCCGCGTTCTACTCCGTCGAGGGCTTCCAGGAGATGCGCACCAAGGGGGCGCAGGAGGTGCGGCGGGTGCTGCTGGGCGAGCCCGTTCGCAACCCGGTCAACCTCCACTGCCTGGCCCAGCCGCGCGCGGCGGTCCCGGCGCTGGCCAGGCACAGGGGAAGGGCGGGCGATTCCCCACGGGGCTGCGCCACACGGCCTGTGGACGTGAGACAGTAATCATTGAGCCGGGGCGGCCCACTCGATGGCGCGTAGCAGCGCCTGGTAGTCCTTCCGGCCGCGGAGCGGTTCGAGGTCGGCGTCCTGCTTCATGTGGGCGACGTTCGCCGCCTTCTTGAAGTGGCCGGCGGCGCGGGCGGCCTCCAGCAGGGTGACGGCCCGGGCGGCGCGGGCCTCGGCCGCGCCGGGGGCCTTCGCCGCCAGGGCGAAGGCGCAGGCGCAGTTGTACAGCAGCAGGCCGTTCCCCTTCCCCAGCTCGGCGATGGCGTCTACCTCCCTCGTGCCCGGCTCGTACTCGCCCAGGTAGATGAGCGTCACGGCCCGCGTCAGGCGGAAATCGACGTTGCCCCTCGCGCCAGGCATGGCGATGTACTTCTCCCACTCGGCGCGGGCCTCGGTGTACCGCTTCAAGTTCGTCAGGCACTCGGCCCGGCTGCCCTGAGCGGTGAGCAGGAACTTTTGCGTCCCCACGTCGTTCGGCTCGTGCCTCAGCGCTCGCTCCAGCACGGCGACGCACCTCGTGTACTCCGCCAGGGCCTCGTCGAGGCGGCCCCGCATCAGGCACGACGCCCCGAGCTTGAGGAGGACACCCCCCAGGGCGTAGCCGACCGCCGCGTCGGCGGGGTTTTCCCGGGCGAGCGCGTCGAGCAGGGTGAACGCCTCCCGCAAGGCGGCGGCGGCCCTCTCGGGTTGGCCGGCCAGGTGGTACGCCTGCCAGAGGTTCGAGCAACTGTCCGCCAGGAACAACCGGCGGTGATAGCCGCAGGGTCTTCCCGGAGTGCCTCCCGGTTGAACGCCGCGGCCCTCTCGTACCACTCGACGGCCGGCCTGCGGTTGAGGACCATCAGGTTGCCCAGGTTGTGGTAGGCCTCCCCGAGGCGGGCCTTGAAGGCGGGGTTGCGGGGCTCGTCCCGGCACAGCGCTTCGGCCAACTCAACGCCGCGACTCAGGAGCGACTCGGCCTCGTCCCACCGGCGCTCGGCGGAGCAGATCATCCCCAGGCAGACATGACTGTAGACCAGCCAGCCGCGCGCCTCGTTGTCGCCGGGGTTCTCCCGGATCACCGACTCCAGCAGCTCCAACGCCCGCCGGGCGTTCCGCTCGGCCTCGGCGTTTCGCCCCAGGTTGCGTTGGTAGTTGGCGGCCTGGTTGCTGACCAGGGCCAGGTCCCGCCTCGCCTCCGCCGCCAGGCCGCCGCCCTCGCGGGCGGCCTGCTCGAAGAACCTCAGCGCGGCGGCCGACTGGGCCTCTTGCAGCTCGGACAGCTGGGGGATCGGCCGCATCTGTCGGTCCGCCGCCTTCTCGAACATCAGGCGGATTGTCGCCGTCGCCTCCCGGTACTGCGCCCGGGTCAGCGCCTCGCTCTGCTCGGCCCGCTTGAGGGCCGCCGACAGGCTGAGGTAGTGCCAGCCCGCCCCGGCCGCCGCCAGGGTGGCGAAGGCGCCGCAGGCCACGGCCAGCGCCGCCGCCGCCGGCTTCCGCCGCGCCCACTTGGCCAGCTGCACCGCCGGCCCGACGCGCCGGGCCAGGATCGGCTCGCCGGCCAGGTAGCGCCGCAGGTCCTCCGCGAAAAGGCCCGCCGTGAGGTAGCGCTGCGCGGGCGCCTTTTCCAAACACTTGAGGCAGATCGTCTCCAGGTCGCGCGGCACCTTCGGCTGGAGGCGTGACGGGGGGACGGGCTCCTGCTGGCGCACCAGCTGCAGCGTGTCCAGGGTCGTCGCCCCGCGGAACGGGGGCCGGCCGGTCAGGCACTCGTAGAGGATGGCTCCCAGGGCCCAGATGTCGGCCCCCGCGCCCACCTCACGGGCCAGCCCGGCGGCCTGCTCGGGCGCCATGTAGTCGGGCGTGCCGACGATGGCCCCGGTCCGCGTCTGGCCCAGCTCCCGGGTGAGGTCCTTGGCCAGGCCGAAGTCGGCCACCTTGACAACGGCGCCAGCCAGCCCGGCCGCGTCAACCCCGGGAGGGGGGCCGGCTAGCAGGATGTTCGCCGGCTTCAGGTCCCGGTGGACGATGCCGCGCCGGTGGGCGTGGTCGATGGCCCGGGCCAGCGTCAGCGCCAGCCCGGCCGCCTCGCGCGGCGGCAGCGGGCCGGCCAGCTTCTCCGCCAGCGTCCCGCCGTCGAGGTACTCCAGGGCCAGGTACGATTGGCCCTCCTGCTCGCCGACCTCGTAGACCTGGACGATGTTGGGGTGGTCCAGCTTGGCGACGGCCTCGGCCTCGCGGCGGAACCGCGCCTGCTGCTCGGGGTCGAGGTGGGCGTCGGGGCGGATCTTCTTCAGCGCGACGACGCGGTTGAGGCCGACCTGCCGGGCCAGGTAGACCGCGCCCATGCCGCCCCGGCCGATCTCGCGGAGGACCTCGTAGCCCGGCTGGAGGCGCAGCCGGAGGACCGCCGCCCCACCCCGCAGCGGGGGAGGGGCGAGGTCTCCCAGCTGCAGGGTCGCATCGGGCCCGCCCCTGCTGCCGACCGCGCCGCGGATCAGGCAGGTCAGCGGGTCGTCGGGAAACGATTCGAGGGCCGCCAGGCAAGGCACACAACCGACGAGGTGCTCCTCGATCCTCGCGCACTCCAGGTCGTCGAGCGCGCCGTCGCCGAACGCGGCGAGTCGGTCCCGGTCGGGATGAAGCGTCGCCAGCCCGCTCATACGGACATCTCCTCACCACGAGGCATCCTAGCGCGCGGCCGCCGCACCGGCAACGGCGCGGCGGCGGCAGGCCCACCCGGCCACGCCGATGCCGCCCAGCCCAAGCAGGGCGAGGCTGCCCGGTTCGGGGACGGCCGCGGGATTCGCCGCGGTGAGGAGAAACGCGAAGTGGAACTCGTTGATGTTCTGATAGGGCATGTCGCCTTCGTTGGGCAAGCCCGTGTCGCCGAGCAGGAGGTAGGGCCAGACGAAGAAGGAATTGGTCGTCAGGAGCGGGTCGGGGGTGGCGTCAAGCCCTCCAAAGCCCTTGCCCACCCCCGTAATGGGGTTGGTCCCACCCCCGATGGGATAGAGTACTCCTCCCGCCCAGTTATGGATGGGATCAACCGCCACGCCGTTGATGGCCCAGTAGTAAAAGGCGCCCGCCAGCAGGGCGGGTTCGCTCACTGGGATGTTGGAGATGGTCCAATCCCACTGGGCGTTGAAGTCGCTGGCCAGGGGGCCGCCGGGGGTCTTGAAGACGAAATCCACCCACTGGGTGTTGATGGTCACGTCGTAAATCAACGCCTGGTGGTTCAACGTGCCGGCGCTGGTCGTCAGGGAGTGGACCGCCCCGTCGAGCGTGACGGGGGTCGTTGGCAGGCTCCCTGGGAAGTTATTCACGGCCAAGTTGTACGTGCCCCCCGCCTGGATGGGTCCGGCCTGGGTGACAGGCCCGGTGCCCAGGCTTGCCAGGCAGGCGGCGACGAGGACGGCCATGCGCCAGGGGCGCGGGCGGACGGGTGCAGACCACATGAGTACCTCTCCTACCGTAGCGGCGAATAAGGCGCGGAAAAGAGCACCCGTCCCCCCTCTGGTTAAAGTGGGGCCAAAGGGAGGTAACCACAAAGGATGCTCAACCACTTCAGAAGTGCGCCGCCGGCCGACTTATTTCTCGGAAAATGGGAAAGGCCGACAGGCCCGCGCCTCAGCCGGTCAGCCCGTCCAGCTCCCGGCGCAGGTGCCGCATCACCCGGAACTTGGCCAGCACCACCGCGTTCGCCGTCAGCCCCAGCTCGGCGGCCACCTCCGCCGGGCTGGCCCGGTCGATCACCTGCCGCCGGAACGCCGCCCAGGTCGAGGCCGTAAACTCCGGCTCGATCAGCTCCAGGGCGCGGCGGACGATGAACTGGTCGTGCTCCTGCTCCCACTGCCGGTCCGGGTCGCTCGCCGGGTCCGGCAGCTGGTCCAGCAGCTTCGCCGCCTCCTCGCTGGTCGCCACCAGCGGCCCGCTCCGCCGGTCGCGCCAGAACCCCTTCAGCCGGTTCAGCGCGATCATCCGCAGCCAGCGGCGGAAGGCGCCACTCTGTTGGTTGTGCTCGAACGAGGGCATCTCGCGGACGATGACGGCCAGGACGTCCTGCACCAGGTCCTCCACGTCCGCGGCGGCGAGGTGGTACTGGCGGAACCACCCCTGGAGCCACGGCGTGTACAGGTCCACCAGGCGCTTCCACGAGGCCGCGCTCGGCTCGCGGCGCAGCTGCTCCAGGAGACTGCGAGGCGTTTGGCTCATCAGGCCGCTCGCTCAGGGAGTCGTCGTTAACGACCGGAGCTAGGCATTGTAACACGTTCGGGGTCGGGGAAAAGCACTCGCCCCGCTGCCTTAGCGGTGAAATTTGTACAGTGGACTCTTGACCATGTGTCCGCTTCGGGTTATTCTCCCGGTGCGGCGTCGCGGGACGTCGTACCGGAGCCGCTCAGGCTGGGACAACGGGGCGGCTCCGGTTCCTTTCCATCTTCCCGTGAAATCCCTGCACCCCAGGTTCCAGTCTGAGGAAAATGGCTCTGACTTCGACATCATTCACCGGTTCGGCCGCGTTGTGAACGAGGTCATGGCGTAACCGATCTAAAACCGCGGAAAAGCCGGAGGAGCCGACGCAGGCCCGGGAGCATTCGCGGACGCTGGGGGCCTGGGTCGGATTCTTGGCTGGTGCCTTCGAGGGCCTCGGCGACTCTTGCTGCTTCTTCCACCAGGGTTCCTCCACTACCTACACCCGTGACGTGGAGCATCCGTCTGGCCCGTGAGCAGCCCACGTAGAACGATGCTCGCCCCTGATACACGTTCCCGGTGAGGGTGTCCCGTTCCTAAAATAGAGGGCGAAGCCCGTCCCGAAGCAGGAAGTAGCCATGATTCGCATTCGCTTGCCCGAGGCCGAGGCCCAGGCACTGGAGGCGGAGGTCCGCTCCACCGAGGATCGCAAGCTCCGGGACCGCCTCCAGATCGTCTTGCTGGCTCACCAAGACCGCAAGCACCAGGACATCGCCGCCGACTTCCGCATCAACCGCCGCTCCGTCCAGCGCTGGCTCAACGCCTACTGCGAACGCGGCCTGGCCGGCCTGGTCCCCAAGAAGGCCAGGGGCAAGGCCCCAGGCATCCCCGCCTCGATGGCCGACGAGATCAAGCGCTGGGTCATCGAGGGGCCGGCCGAGCAGGGCCTCGACCGGGCCAACTGGACCCACGAGGAGTTGGCCGACCACCTGAGAAAGGCCCACGGCATCGAGACCTCCCGCTCGGCCATGCACCGGTTCTGCCGCAAACTCGGCATCCGCCCCTACCGCCCTACCTACCGCTACCTGCGCGGCGACAAGGACAAGCAGGCCCAGGCCAGGGAAGACCTCGCCGGGCTAAGAAAGGGGCGGAGGCGGGCGAGCTCGTCCTGCTAAGCCAGGACGAGGCGCGGCTCCAGATGGTGCCCACCCTCACGGCGACGCTGGGGGTCAAAGGGCACCGACCCATGGTCGGGACACGGGACTGCAAGGACGTGCTGTACGTGTTCGCGGTACTGAACCTGATCTCGGGAGCGGTTCACGCCAACACCCTGGAGAGCCTCCAGAGGGACAATCGCAAGAGTACCGACAGCAAGACGCGCAGGATGCAGCGGGCGTTCGCCGACCACCTGCGGCACGTCGGGCGGATGTACCCCAAGGAGGCGAACAAGCGAGTAGTGCTGACGATCGACAACGCCCCCTGGCATCGCGGGCCGCTGATCGACGAGGCGATGCGGGAGAACCCGCACCTGGAGCTCTACCGGATGCCCAGCTACAGCCCGCAACTGAACGTGATCGAGCGGTTCTGGAAGAAGCTGAGGCGGCGGGCGACCCACAACCGGCTGTTCGACACCATCGCGGAGATGAAGGAGTCGGTTCGGAACAGCCTCCGTTACTTCCAGACCGTCCGGTCCCGACTCCTCACCCTCATCTTCGGGGTCCACTATATGGTAGAGGCGATTCTCTAGTACTGCCTCCGTAACCATGTCATCACCCCGTGAGGGTCGTTATTAATAGTTCTACTGTAACCGTTCTACCCGTCGGGTTGGTCGCGGCGAGGCGGGAACTTCCCGGTGCGGGCGTACCAGTGGTAGATGCGGGCCTCCGCGGTGCGGCGTAGCCCCCGGCTGACCTCCTGGGCGGTCCGCCGCGCGTGATCGGCCGGCCGCAACAGGCGGCTGAACACCTCGCGCAGTTGCGGCACCGTCAACGCCGGGGCTTTCCCCCCGAGGTGCCGCCGCTCCAGCTGCAAGAACCACACCGCCAGCAGGGACAGCGTCATGTGGTGGTGCCACCCCACCCAGGAGCCGCACCTCGTAGTGCCCCAGCCCCACCTCCCCCTTGCCCACTTGCAACAACCTCCTCCACCCCGTGCCGCCGCGTGCGCCTTGGCCACCGCCGCCACGCCGACCCGCCGGCGCGTTGGACAACGTGTACCACGTCACCGGCTCGCGGTCGATCGTCCGGATCACCACCACCCGCTCCACCGCCCCCACCCGGCCGCCCTCCCCCTGGTCTGCACCCACCCTCCGCCGCCCGGACCACCTGAGGCCCCTTCGACCCCGGCCCCACCTCGACCCGCCGCCACCGAGGCCGGCAGCCGCCGGGCCCACTCGTCGACCCGCCGCCACGGCGGGCAGCGGCTCCCCGGCGGGGGCCCCTCGTCGATGTCCCTCACCAGGGTGCTGCACGGCACGTCCAGCGCGTAGCGGAGCTCCCGCCGCCGCAGCCCGGCCCGGAACTCGGTGGCCCGGCCGTACTCGTCGTCGCCGGCCACCCAGCCGAACGGCAGGTCGGCCTCGCCCGGTCGATCAGGCCCAGGCCGATCCGCCACCCCTCCTGGAACGCCACCGCCTCGGGCACGTGGGTCTGCCCCCGGCGGTCCGGGTCGTTGGCCCAGCCCTCCGGCAGGTACAGCCGCCGGTCCACCAGCGCCGCCGCCGGCGGCGACGTAGGCGAGGAACAGGCCGACCTGGCAGTTCTCGACCTGGCCCAGCCGGCCGCACGACTGCCGCTGGACGCCGCACGAGGCCTCGCCCTTCTTGGCGAACCCACTGCCGTCCAGGACCAGCACGCCCTCGGGGTCGGCGACCACCTCGGCGACGTGGCGGCGGAGCTCGGCCGAGGGCGTCGTCGTCCCACGCCCCGGCCCCGACGAAGTGCTGGACCGGCTTGCGGGGCCGGTCGGCCAGGTAAGCGATCGGCTCGGCGGTCTTCCGCTGTAGGCCGGAGAGCTTGCCGGAAAGGACCACCTCGGCCAACTCGCGCTGCTCGGAGCGGGGGAAGCACCGGAGGTAGCGGGCGAGGAACAGACGCAGCCGACCCAGGCAGGAGCGGACGGCGGCGGGGGTGACCTCGGCGTCGGCCAAGAGGGCCTGGGCCTGGGCGTGTTCCAACAGCGACATCCTGGCCTCTCCCGAACGAGCCTTGTCGTTCCTGCCCTCCGCCGGTTACTATACCCTCCAGGCCGCATCAGTTACAGTAGAACTAGCCTCGAACAGCTCCTCGCTCTTTGCTTTCCCCGGTAACTCGTAACGGCTTGACTCTCTCCAACCATTCACAGTTTCCCAGTTGGCTCTCAAGACTTGGTCCTGCTGCTGTGCTTGTCCGAAGATCGGTTGGAGGTTAGCGGCCACCAACAGCTTGTCCAGGTGATGGGCGAAGAACTGCTCAACCAACTTTGTCGCAACCGTTCGGTCGCTGAAGAGAGTTCCCTTCTGCTCCACATCGCGGACGATGAACGCCTTCAAGGCGCACTCGACGACGTAACCAGCCACGTAGTAGGCGCAGTCCCACCTCTGGATACCCAGTAGCCCTTCCGCGTCTTTGAGGCGGGTTTCCGCCAAGCTCCAGAACTCCGTGCTGGTCGGCATCGCGGCGTGTCCTCCGTGCTTGCACCGGACATCCGTACTCCCTTGCACACGACCGATGTGAATTGTACCAGGCACCTACCCGCGATGAAGGGCAGTCTGGGGTTAGGCTCATGGCCAAGGAGGTTGCACGCCACGTGTTGCCGGGTATACTCCCCACCATGGACTCGCTGTCCCACACATACTTCAACACGCGCTTCTTCGAGCGGTGAGCCGATGCCGTACACGCCGATCCTCGCCACGCTCGGGTTCGTGATGTCGCCCGACGGCCGCCGCGTCCTGCTGGTGCACCGCAACCGCCGGCCCGGCGACGCCCACCTGGGCAAGTACAACGGCCTGGGCGGCAAGGTCGAGCCGGGCGAGGACGTCGTCGCCTGCCTCCGCCGCGAGGTCCGCGAGGAAAGCGGGCTGGAGTGCGAGGCGATCACGCTGCGCGGCACCGTCAGCTGGCCGGGATTCGGCAAGGGCGGCGAGGATTGGTTCGGCTTCCTCTTCCGCGTCGAGCGGTTCTCGGGGACGCCCTGGCCGGAGAACGACGACGGGCCGCTGGAGTGGGTCCAGATCGAGCGCGTGCTCCAACTGCCGCTGTGGGAGGGCGACCGCCACTTCCTTCCGCTGGTATTCGGCGACGGGCCGCAGTTCCACGGCGTCATGCCCTACCGCGACGGCCGTCCTGTGAGCTGGTCGTTCAGCCTCCTATAATGAGCAGCGCGGACCGCCCTGCCCCGCGAGAGCCTCCCCCATGACCGCCCACGGGCCGACCGTTCCGAAGAGCATGCGCCGCGACGGCGACCACCTCGTCATCGAGTGGAGCGACGGCGTCGTGGGCCAGATCCCCTGGAAGGCCCTGCGCGACGCCTGCCCCTGCGCCGGCTGCCGCGACGAGCGCGAGAAGCCTATCGACCCGTTCCGCATCCTCAAGCCCGAGGAGCTGACGCCGCTCGCCCCGGTCGGCATGCCGCGCGTCGGCCGCTACGCCTACAAGGTCGTCTGGAGCGACGGCCACGACGCCGGCATCTTCACCCTCGAGCACCTGCGCGCGCTGTCAGTGGCCGCGACGAGCTAAGCCCCGGAGACACCCCCGCCATGCATCCGAATCCCCCCCAGGCCCCACCCAAGATCGAGCTGCCCGGCGTGCGCCACGTCGTCGCCGTTGCCAGCGGCAAGGGCGGCGTCGGCAAGTCCACGGTCGCCGCCAACCTCGCCCTGGCCCTGGCGAAGTCCGGCGCCAAGGTCGGCCTGATGGACGCCGACATCTACGGCCCCAGCGTGCCCATCATGATGGGCGTCCCCGGCATGATCGATCAGAACACCACGCCGCTGCCGCTGACGCGCTACGGCATCAAGTTAATGTCGATCGGCTTCGTCGTCCCGGCCGACCGGGCGGTGATCTGGCGCGGCCCGATGGTCGATCGGGCGCTGCGGCAGTTCCTCCAGCAGCTCGACTGGGCGCCGCTGGACTACCTCGTCCTCGACCTGCCGCCGGGCACCGGGGACGCCCAGCTGACGCTGTCGCAACACACCCGGCTGACCGGCGCCGTCATCGTCACCACGCCGCAGGACGTCAGCCTGGTCGATGCCCGCAAGGGGCTTGAGATGTTCCGCGAGGTCCGCGTGCCGGTGCTGGGCATCGTCGAGAACATGAGCTACTTCGTCGGCGACGACGGCAAGCGCTACGAGATCTTCCGCCACGGCGGCGGCAAGAGGCTGGCCGAGGCGGCCGGCGTGCCGTTCCTGGGTGATCTGCCGATCGACCCGCGCGTTGCCGAGTGCGGCGATCAGGGCGAGCCGATCGTCCACCGCTACCCCGACTCGCCGGTGGCCCAGGCGTACGCCGCGCTGGGCAGGTCAGTGATGGCGGAACTGGAGAGGCAGGCGGGCGGCGAGGAACTGCCGGAAGTGCAGATGTGACGGGAGGCCCGAAAAACCGGCCAGGCCGGGAGGGCGACTCCCGGCCTGGCGTGCGGTGAGGGTGGTGTGAGGCGGCGGCTCAGAACGGCACCGGACTGCCGACGGGGAAGTAACCGGTGCGATTCGGGCAGTAGTAGTAGTACCGCTTGAAGCACGGGTCCCAGTAGTTGTAGCGGCCGCAGCCGGCGTCCCAACGGCGGTGGCCCCAGTGGTTGTGGTGCCCGCCTCGGTAGTAGTAGCCGCCGTCGAACCGGATGCCGGCCCCGCCGAAGCCCGCCCCGACCGACACGCCGGGGCCGAAGCCGCCCGGCCCGGGGGGGAAGCCCTTGGCGCTCGCCGTGCCCGCCGTCGCCAGGGCCAACGCCAGCGCCCCGACTCCCAACAACGCCTTCTTAAGCAACATGGGTCAACTCCTCAGGGAGGTTTTTATTGGTGGTTCTCGGATCCGGGACGTCCTCTTCTCTGGCTTCTCCCGGCCACCGTCCCGTTCCACCCTGGAGACTCCACGTCCCGGTGGACTTGCGCGCCACTAACGACAAAGCCCGAGCGCCAAGCGAGGGCAACGCCCCTCCCTCGCTTGGCGCTCGGGCTCTGACCCCGAGTGTCGAGCGCGCTAATCGTCCTTCGACCTCACCGCCAGGCTCCGAGTCCCCAGCCGGCCCAAAAACCGCAGCTTCTGCGACGTCGATAGCTCCTCGGTGAAGCGCCCCTTCACCGCCTTGATCCAGCGGCACGGCCGCTTGCCGTAGTCGGTCACGACGCTCGCCAGCACCGGCCCCGGCGCCGCCAGGACCGCCTGGATCTTCGCTTCGAGGTCGTCCGCGGCGGTGATCTCGGCGTGGCCGACGCCGAGGCCCTTGGCCAGTGCCGCGTAGTCGAGCCGGGCCAGGAACGTGGCGGTCGTCCGCTTGTACGCCTGCTTCTGGAGTACCTGCATGTAGTGGTACGCCTGGTCGTCGAGGACGAAGAGCTTGACCGGCAGCCCCTCCCGCGCCGCCGTGGACAGCTCCAGGGCGCTCATCAGGAAGCAGCCGTCGCCGGTCAGCGTGACGACCTGGCGATCGTAGGCGACGCGCTGCGCCCCGATCGCGGCGGGGATCGACCAGCCCATCGACTGGTTGTCGGTCGGGTTGAAGTAGGTGCGCGGCTGAAACACGGTGAACGCCTCCGCCGCCCAGTGCTCGGTCATGCTCACGTCCACGAACACCAGCGCGTTCGCGCACGTCGCCCGCCGCAGGGCCAGCAGAAACGCCATCGGATCGACGCCGCAGGTGGCGTAGACCTTGGCGTGCTCGGCGGCGTCCTCCAGCTTCCACTTGTGGATGCAGGTGATCAGGCCCTGGTTGGCCGGCCGGGCCACCTCGGCCTCGTGGGCCAGCAACCTGGTGAGGAACACGCCGGCGTCGGCCTGCACGCAGGCGGTCGTCGGCTTCATCACCTGGCCGAGATTCTCGGCGCAGGCATCGACGTGGATCAGGAACGGGTGGTGCGGCAGGCAATAGAAGCCTGTGGACACCTCGCTGAAGCGCACACCGACGGCGAGGACCAGATCGACGCGCTTGAACGCCTCCTCTGCGGTGTGCGAGCCCTGCTTGCCGTAGCCCCAGCCGACCGCCAGCGGATGGCAATCGTTGATGACGCCCTTGCCCGAGACGCTCGTCGCCACGGGGGCTTGCAACATCTCGGCGACCCGGGTCAACGGCCCCGAGTAGTCCATGCAGCCCATGCCGGCGTAGATGCCGACGCGCAGCTTGTGGTCGCGCAGCAGGTCCAGCGCCTTGACGAAGGCCGTCTCGTCGAACGGCGTCGGCAGCGGGGCCAGTGGCGCGCTGTGGAACTTGTGCGCCTCGATGAGCAGGTTGTACGGGATGACGACGCTGGCCGGGCCGGGCTCGCCGCTGACGGCGGCCTGGAACGCCTGGCGGACGGCCAGCGCGATCTGGCCGACGCTGGTGACCTCGATCACCACCTTGGAGACCGGCTTCAGCAGGGCTGCATTAGGGAGTTCGTGGACCTGAAAACGTTTATATTTGCAGCCGCGGCCGACGTCGCCGGCGACGACGACCATCGGCACGCCGTCGAGTAGCGCCTCGCCGATGCCGGTCAACGCGTTGGTGATGCCGGGGCCGGGCACGATGCAAACGACGCCGGGCCGGCCGGTGGCACGGGCGGCGCCGTCGGCCATGCACGACGCGGAGAACTCGTGAGTGCAGAGTAGGTACGGCAGGTGCTGGGACTTCATCTCGTCCCAGACCTCGTTCTCCTGCGCGCCAGGGATGCCGAAGACGCACATCGTCCCCTCGGCGATGAGCGTCTGGACCAGGGCGCGCGCCCCGGTCATCTCGCCGACGACCCAGCCATGGTGGATGGCGGCCGGGGCGGCGGGCGGGGCGAGCGCGGCAAGCCCGGCCGCCCCGGCGACCTTGAGCACGTCACGGCGGCTGAGCGGTTCGGACACGGCACGGCCCTCCTGGACGAGTCCTTCCAGGAGTATCGACCGGGCAGGCCGCGAGGTTGACGACGATCGCGCCGTTTCGGCGAGCCGCGCACGGGGTAAGCGGTCCGGGCGAGCCGCGCCGAAGTAAGCGGGGTGGGGAGGGCCGGTCTCAGCGGAGACTTGAGGCGTGTTCGCTCTCCCTGCCCCGACCGCTTACTTCGTGCGCGGCTCGCCGGTCACGCCCGGCCGATGACCCAGTCGATGACGTGGCAACCGCGAACGTGGAGGGGTTGGCGAAGGTGGGCGGCCGCGCCCTCTTCACCGAAGTCGGTCAGCGCGTCGATCAGCACGGGCAAGACCTTGGTGTCGCCGGCACTCCAGGCCTTGGCCAGGCCGCGCAACTCGGCGGGGAACCCACGCTTCTGGAACGGGGCGAACG
This sequence comes from Gemmataceae bacterium, assembly GCA_046350195.1. Taxonomy (GTDB): domain Bacteria; phylum Planctomycetota; class Planctomycetia; order Gemmatales; family Gemmataceae; genus CALDUY01. The sequence continues at coordinate 33,974 of JAXMAW010000035.1, read as the reverse complement.
GATTCCCGAAGATGTCCCGGAGTATGGCGACCTGGACGGCGCTCTCCTGGGCGATCGCCTCCTGGAGCAACCGGTGGTATTCGACAAGCCCGCCCCGGGGCGGGCCCGGCTCCTTCGCCCTTATCCGGCGGATCGAGTGTACCGACACCGCGGCCGTCGTCGCGCTCACCGATGGCGGAAGGGCTGGTCCGGCCACGGCGTGGCGCGTCGCCACGTCCCAGTCATCTTTGCTCCAGTGGAAGGCGCTCCGCGACTCGGCCATCTCGATGAGCGTCTTCAGGTTGTACTCCGGCTCGCGGCCGTCGCAAACCGCTTCCAGCCGGTCGAGAATCTCCCGGCTTTCCGGCTCGAGCAGGTCCCAGACACGTCGCAGGCAGGCCGAGGCGAATAGCCGCAGCCGCCGCTTACCCGCCTTGGTACGCGCCGCCTTGAAGGCGCGGCGCAGCCCTTCGATGAGAATGCCGACGTTCACGCCTTGTAGCCACTCCTCCTCCGTCATGCCGCCCGCTCCTTTCCCCTGGCCCCGCCCGGCCGCGTCCGCTACTCTGCCAGCATCCGCCCCGTACCCCCGCACCTGGAGACCCCATGCAACGCCGCGACTTCCTCTCCCGCTCCGTCGCCGCCATGCTCGCGTCCGGCATCGCCCCCCTCGCCATCACCGCCCGCGACAAGTCCGGCACCAAGCCGGTCGTCATCGGCTCCGGCGAGCACACCTACGAGTGCGACCACCACTTCGGTGAGCTGCCGTCGAAGATCAAGTGGCAGACGACGCACGGCGTCGCGGTGGACACCGAGGGGCTGATCTACGTCACCCACCAGGGCTACGGTAAGGAGGTGATGGACATCATCGTGGTGTTCGACCCCAGGGGCAAGTTCGTCCGCAGCTTCGGCAAGATTTACCACACCGGCGGCCACGGGATCGATGTCCGTAGGGAGGGCGGCGAGGAGTTCCTCTACCTGACCAACACCTGGCGGAGGACGTTCTGCAAGACCAACCTCAAGGGCGAGGTCGTCTGGACGCAGTCGATCCCGGCCGAGCCGCGGAAGTACACCACCGTGGAGCAGTTCTCGCCGACCAACGTCGCGTTCGCGCCGGACGGCGGGTTCTACGTCGCGGACGGCTACGGGTCGAACTACGTCCACCAGTTCGACAAGGACGGCAAGTGGGTGCGCACCTGGGGCGGGACCGGCAAGGCGCCCGGCAAGATGCAGACGCCGCACGGCATCTGGCTGGACGACCGCAAGGGCCGCGAGCCGTCGGTCGTCGTCGCCGACCGGGCCAACGCCCGCTTGCAGTACTTCTCGCTGGACGGCAAGCACCTCGGCTTCGTCGAGGGACTGCTCTACCCGGCCCACTTCGACATCCGCGGCGACGTGCTGATGGTGCCCGACCTGCACGCCCGGATCACGCTCTTCGACAAGGACAACAAGCCGATCGTCCAGCTCGGTGACGACCCCGAGTGGCGCAAGAAGGTGCTGGACGGGTTCAAGGTGCGGCAGGACCCGAAGCTGTGGATCGACGGCAAGTTCGTCCACCCGCACGACGCCTGCTTCGACGCCGCCGGCAACATCCTCGTCGCCGAGTGGGTGCAGACCGGCCGGCTGTCAAAGCTGCGGAAGGTGTCGTGAGTCGGTCTCCTTCGCAGGCGCGACCGTGAGGGAGCGCGGTCGCACCCGCGAACAGATCAGCTCACCACCTCGACCAGCGCGGCGGGCCGTGTGCGGCCCGAGCCGGCCAACAGCCACGCCTCCCCGCGCAGTGCCTCGCTGCGCGCCTGGCGCAGCCGCTCCAACAGGCGCGATGGCGGCTTGACCAGGAGCTTGTGCCCGGCCGGGTCCAACTTGCACGCCTCCGCGTCTCCGGCGGGAAAGCTCCGCTGTTGGCACCACGCCAGCCAGGCGGCGCGCCACTCGTCCAGCCGCACCTCGCCGCCCAGTGCGGCGATCAGCTCCGGGTCGAACGGCAGTCGTATCAGCGGCTCGCGGACCAGCGCCCAGGTGTCGGCCCGGATGCCCAGGCCGACCAGCTCGTTACGCCCCGTCTCGACCAGCAACAACAGGGCCTGCTCGGGGCGGTCCAGGGGGACCGCCTGCCAGGTCCGCTCATCGACCGAGCCGCGCTCCCACATCAGCCGCACCACCTCGCGGGGGAAGCCGTGCCGTGCCTTCCACTCGTCGGTCTTCGTCAGGCACCCCTCCAGGGCGGACAGGTCGAACCGCCAGCCCGATGGCGGCGGCAGCGGCGTGGCGGCGCCGGGAGGCAACGGCAGGTAGGCCGGTGGCCGGGTGTCGGCGAAACAAAAGACGCGCCGCTCCTCGCGGGACGCTACCAGGCCGCCAGAGAGGGCCGAGCGGCCGGCGGCGGTCAGCGGACCGAGCTGGCCGTTGGGGGACGGCTCGATCAGCCCGTCGCGCACCAGGGACCCGGCCAGGGCGGCGGCGAGGTCGCGGTCCAGGGCCAAGGCCGCGGCGACGGCTTCGAGATTGGAAGGGCCTCCGGCTTGGCCGACCGCCGCGAGCAGCCCGTGCGCCAGCCCCGACAGCGGGGTCGGCGAGGTGACCTCGACCAGGGCCTCGACGCGGTGCAGGACCAGGTGCGCGAACCAGAACCGCCTCGGCGAGTGCTCGCCGAGGTCACGCCACCAGCCCGGCAGCGCCCGGCTGCCCGGCAATGTCATCCCCGCCGCAGCGGTCATACGCCGCTTCTTTCCAACGTCCGTCCGGCGCGGGCCGTCGCCTCCTGCTCGGGCATGTGGGCCAGCAACTGTGCCAGGAGGGCCTGCTCCAAAGGCCCGGTGGTCTCGTCGAGGTGGTCCAGCGCCCCGAACCACTGGCTGCGGCGGCCCATCGTGCCGGGGTCGCCGAACACCACCAGTCGCCCCGCCGGCCGCGTCAGCGCCAGCAGCAGGTCGCGCGGGTGGTCGCTGAACGGCACGGCCCGGGTGGCGTGGCTGCGGGTCAGGCCGACCAGGGCGGCCAGGCACTCGCGCCGGGCCAGCTCCCGCGGCAGGCCGACCTCGTAGCCGAACGGGCAGCCCGCCAGCGCCGGCGAGCGCCGGGCCAAGAGGCGGATCAACTCCGCCTGGGCCGGGAAGGCGGTCAGGACCAGGACGGCGGGGGCACCGCGCGGCGGGCGGGAGGCTTCGCAGCAACCGACCGCCAGGCACCCGGAGGCCTGGCCCTGCCACTCGGCCGCGGCCGAGCAGAAGTCCGGGTCGCCCGCCAGCTCTTCCAGCGCCTGCACGACCGCGACGGCCTCCAGGTAGTTGACGACGCCGCGGGCCGGCAGGTGCGGCCGCAACTCCAGGGGCAGCGCGTCGGGCCGCCGGGGATCGACCAGATCGACCTCCAGCCCGGCCCCGCCGCGCGCCGTCCGCATCCGCGGCGCCAGCGCGGTCACCGCCCCGCCGTTTCGTCGCGGCTCGGGCTCGCGGCGGCCCTCCGGCCGTGCCGCCGGAACCGGGACGAACCGGACCGCCGACTCGTCGTCCACCGGCCCCACGTCCCCGGCCGGGGCATACGTCCCGTTGTACAGCAGCCGCGAGAGGAACCGCGCCAGCGCCGGACGGGCCCGGTAACTGCGGCTCAGGACGGCGGTGCGGCCGGTGTCGCGCAGGCCGAGCTTCTCCTCGACCCAGCGCTCGGCGGCGGCCCGGTCCCATCCCTCGGCGCGGTCGAACTCCAGCGCGGCCGTCTGCCAGGTCTCCTCGCCGTCGCACTCGCGCCGGCCGACGCGCTCGCACACGCCCCGCTCCAGGGCGATGGCCATCTCGCCCTCGCCGCCGCAGGACAGCTCGAGCCGGATCGCGGAATCGCCCTCGCGCCAGCGCGGCGAGGTCGAGGTGGCGGTCAGGGCCAACTCCTGGAGCTCGCCGTAAACGTACTGCTTCGCCTCGGTGATCGACGCCGAGCCGGGGAAGGTCACCTCCGCGACGCAAGGCGCCTCCCCGGCGGAGCACACGATGCCGACCTCGACGTCGGGCCGGTCGAACAACGCCTCGCGCTGGAGCGAGGCGTGTTGCTCCGGGGACAGGGGGCGAAGCGTGAGGACGAGCCGGCCGTGGGCTTGGCGGCAACTGGCCCGGAGCCGGCGAGGGTCGGGGTGTAAGGCGTACCACAACCGGACGAACGGCGGCGTGGGCAGGACCGGGCGCGGCCGGTCGGCGCGCTTGGGCGGGGGCGCGATGGGCAGGTCCGGCGCCACCTCGCCAACCAGGACGACGCGCCGGCCGCGCCCGGCCAACGCCGCCAGGTCGGCGTCGCTGATCCGGTGGGCGTCCTCCACGACGACCAGGTCGAATTCCGGGAGCGACCGGCCGGGGAACGCCTCCCGGGGGAGCGAGGAGAGCGGCGAGGCGATGACCCGCGCCTCGGTCAGCAGTTGGGTCGGCAGCCCCGGCAGCGACTGCTCCAGGGCGGAAAGCCAGGCTCGGGCCTGCACCGCGCGAGATTCGGCCTGGGTCAGCTCGGCACCCGAGCGCGACCGGGCGGCGTCGAGGGCGGTGCGGTCCGGCTGGGCGGGGAGACTCGCCTCCTGCCTCGAGCGCGCCTCGCGCCACCTGGCGAGCAGCTGCTCGCGCCGGCCGCCTAGGCCGGCCAGTCGGCCGTCCATCTCCTCCAGCCGGCGACCCCGGTGGGCCGCTAGGAATTCCTGATGCCGCGCCTCGCGCTGCTGCTGGAGGTCGCGGCGGTGGGCCTCGAGTTGGGGCTGCTCGGCGGCCAGGGCGTCGAGTCGGTCGCAGACCTGCTGGCAGCGCGTGGCGACCTCTTCCAGGCGCGGCTGCGGGCTGCCGCTGATGGTGGCACGCCAGAACGCGCCGGTCCACCAGCGCTGGCCCTGCTTGGCCTCCGCCAGTGGGGCGAGCTGGGCGCGCTCGGCGTCGAGCCGCTTGCGCTCGGCGGCGAGATGCTCGGCCTCGTCGAGGCGCTCCCGGATACCCGCCTCGACCGCGGCGAGGTCCGCGTCCGTCTGCCGCGTCGCCTCGCGATACTCCGCCAGCCCCCGCACCTCGGCGTCCAGGGCGGCTTCGAGGCCGGCCCGTTCGGCTGTCGCCAGCTCCTGGTCCTGCGCCAAGGCGTCCCACTCCGCGAGCAGGCTGTCGAGCCTCGGCCAGAGGGACATCGCCTCGCGCAGCCGCTCGACTTGCTGCCAAGCCTCCTGGGCCGCCCGCCGCGCCGCCGGCAGCGCCTGCTCGTGAAGCGACCGCAACCGCGACGTCAGCGTCATCCGGGCCGAGCAGGCGGACGTGGCCGGCTCCTGGTCCGATTGCCAGCGCAGCACGGCCAGCGCCGGCTCGTTGCCGAGGCGCTCCAGGGTGCGATCGACGGCCGGCCCCTCTGGCGCGACCAGCAGGGCCCGCCAGGACCGCCGGGCGGCCTGGCGCAAGACCTCCGCGACGACGCGCGACTTGCCGCTGCCGGGGTAGCCCTGGATGAGGGCCACGTCGGGCGTGGACAGGGCGCGGGCGACGGCCTGGCGCTGCCCGTCGTCCAGGGCCGAATCGACCGGCTCGACGGGATCGACGGTCACGGCGTCGGGGCGGGCGCGGCCGGCGAGCAACTCGGCGACGCGGGAGGCGCAGGAGGTGGGGTCGATCCCGCCCTCGGCGGGCGGCAGCTGGTGCGCGAACAGGAGCCCCTGCTGGCGGGCCTGGTCGAGCAACTGGCCCCGCTGCGCGACCGAGGCCGAGCGGTACCACTGCTCCCACGTCGAGGCGGTCAGCCCGGCAGCCAAGAGGGCAGAATGCACCCCCGGCGAGGGCGAGCCGCCGGGCGCCGCGCCCGGGGCTGCGTTCTCGGGGGCCGGCCTGTCCCTTGAAGTCATCGAGTCCCCTCGGTTGCGGTCCGTCTGAGGGCCATCCTTTAGTGTGCTCACTCCGCCCTGGGAGGCCACCCGGCCCCGCCTTGATCCCGCGGCCGGATCGTCCGTCGGCCCCTCTTTCCCTTCACTCCGCCGTTCCGTCCGCCGCCCGCCAGTGCCGGGCCGGCCGGGCTGGGGAACGGCTCGCCAAGGGCATGGGCTCGACCGCTGTAGTATAGACGGCAGTTGTTTGCCAAGCTATCGAATTGCTCATGAAAAGTGGAGACGGAACCTCAGAAATTCTCACTCCGCCTTCAGCACCTCGAAGCGGAGTTTTCCCAGCACACGGCTGACCGGGAGCAGCGGGGTGAGCGAGGCGGTGTCCTGCCAGGCGTGGTCGGTCACCTTCACGTGGGCGGCACTGACGCCGCCCTTTCCCAACGTCGAGTCGATCCCCAACCAGCGGCCGTCGATGAGCACCTCAGTCCACATGTGGAAGCCGAACTTCGGCCCGGCCCGGTAGACGTACAAAAGCCCGATCGCCGTCCGCGAGGGCAGGCCGGCCGTCCGGCACATGGCCGCGGTGAGGAAGGCGTGGTGCCGGCAGTCGCCGCGCGGCGAGCGGGCAACGGCGCTGGCGGGGGCCAGGGGGGCCGAGTTGTCATTTCGCATCAGGTTCTTGACGTATCGCTCGATCCGTAGCGCCTTCTTCCACGCATCCGTCTCGGCGCCGACCGCCCGGCGCGCTAGCTCCGTGACGCGCTCGTCCTCGTGGTCGAGGAAGTGGGACGACACGAGGTAGGCCGCCTCCGGCCTGGCGTCGCCCTTGTCCCCCGGCCTTGGTGGGTGGACGTGCAGCTCGAACGTCGAGCCGCGGACGTTAAGGACCTCCTGGTGCTCGTCGCGCGACAGCAACGAGGCGGGCTCGTCCTCGCCGCGCGCCGTGACGCGGTAGACGATCGCGCGACTATCGTAGGGCCTGGACAGCGCCCGGTCGAGAGCAATCAGCGACCGGGCGCCGACGTCCACGTCCGCGGCGGCCTGGGTGAGGGCCTTTTCCCGGGTCGTCCGGACGAAGGCCACCGTGCCCAGCCCGTCGATTTCCTGCTGCCGGCGGGCGACGGTCAGCGCATCGTCGAGCCAGACCACGGCCTTGGGCGGCCGCACGGTCACGCCCCCGCCCTCGATCTTGTCGGGGGTCAACTCGACGCGGAGCAGGGTCTTGCGCTCGCCGAGCAGGTCCACGGCCTCGCGGCCTTTCACCTCGGCCTGCACCGTCAGCACGCGGTTGTACGTCGGCTCGTAGCGGCGGAACGTGAGGCGGTCACCGGGCTGGACCTTTTTGGCGGCGAACATCGCCTGCTGGCCGCGCAGGCCGACGACGTCGGCGGGCCAGGGAAGGTGGCGGTCGATCCGGCCGCCATCGACGAGGACGTGCATGTGGTCTCGGTCGAGGGTGCCGGTCAGCACCAACTGCTTGCTCCCGGGCGCGCCCTGCCTCATGCCGACGCCTTCGACCTTGCCCTCCGGAGTTTCGACGGTGGACTCCTCGCGGTAGAGCCGCACGCTCGTCCCGTAGCGCTTCAGCGCCAGGTCGATCGTGGCGACGGTGCGGAGGCGGCCCGAATCGGGGGTGGTGACCAGGTGGAAGGTGCCGATCTTTCGCCCGTCGAGCAGGACGACCTCGTGGGCCTCGTCGGCGCGAGAGCAGGGACAGGCCAGCAAGGCGGCCAAGGCGGCAAGCAGCCAGCGGGGCATCGCCTCGTCTCCGGGAAGGGCTTCTCCAGGGGAAGGATACCCTGTGGGAGGGGCGCCGCGGGGGACATTCTTCCCGCCCCGCCGCTTCCCAGCCCTCCCCAGCCCTCCCAGGGGGTGCAGTCGGTGCAAACCTCCCGTCCGGGTGGGGGTTTTCTTGGGCTTGACCGCGCCTAAGAATGGAGCGGGCACGCTGGCACGGCCGGCGATCGCGCCCTATAGTTTGGCATGCTCCCTGCACCATGTCGTTCCCCGATGCCGACCCGGTGAGCGTGATCCCCCGGACGAGGATCTGACCCGTGAATTCCGCTCAGATGTCTTCCCACCTCCGCGTCAACCGCTACGGCGACTTCGTCCTGACCGACGCCGTGCGGCCGGCGCCGCACCTGCCCGTCGTGCCGCGTGAGGCCTACCGCGGCGGGGCCTACCGTGACAAGGCGTCCGGCGCCCGGCTGGCGGTGCTGGCCGCGAGCGTGTCGCGGGAGAGGCTGTTTGACGTGTTCCTGGAACTGCTGGACCCGTTGGGGGAGGCGGTGGACGTGGTGCTGGAGACGAGCCACGACGGCGACGGCGCGGCCCACCGTGACCTGCTGCGCGAGGGGATCGACCTGCCGGTCCTGGCCAGCCACCTCTGCGAGTTCGAGGACCTGCTGCTCAACGACGGCTGCGCCGGTGTGGCGGTGCTCTCGACCGCCGGCGAGATGGAGGTGCAGTTCGACGAGCACAAGCTGCTGGTCGTCTACGCCAGGGAGGTCGGGCCGTTCGAGGCGATATTCCGCCGGGCGGGCGTGCGCCGCGACGACCGGCTAAGGCTGATCACCGAGGGCGAGCACCTGCACAGCACCCTGCCGCGCTACCGCGACGAGTTCGAGCAGCTGTGCTGCCGCGTCGGCGTCGCCCCGCAGGGCGAGGTGGTGCGTTGGTAGTCTACGGCAGTGACTTCCGCCACCCGAGTCCCACCTCGTCAGCCGTGCCATGACGTCGGGCTGGTCCGCGGCGACAGCGCAGGCAGGCAGCAGGCGGGTCAGGGCAGGTATCTCAAAACCACCGAGCGCACTTCGGCGACCTGCTTGCCGGGGACCTTCGCCGCCTTCAGCGTGAGCGTACCCCGGCCGCGCGGCAGTTCGACGACGCCGAGGCTGAGCGGGCGGAAGTCCTTCACATAGGACTCGCCCTGGCGCGGGACGCGGTCGTGCTCGCGGCCGCGTAGCGGCGGGTCGTGGGCGACCTCGACCTGACCCGCCCACTTCACCTTGTTCAGGGTCAGCTCGACGGACGAGCCGACGTCACCGGCCGGGCAGGTGTAATGGACGACCGCCTCGTAGCGGCCCGCCGTGGCGACCTCGACGTTCCACGTCATGGCGCCTTCCGTCGTTCGCCAGCTGGTGAAGAACGAGCAGTTCGGCGCCCCCGCGCTGCGCTTGACGCCGCCGCGCGGCACGCCGTCGCGGGCCGGTAGCGTTGCCGTCGGCTGGGCGGCATGGCCGATCGGGAAGGGGCGGTCATCGACCTCCGGCAGCTCGGACAGTACGTCCTTACGCCACCTCGCGACCGCGTCAGTGAGCCGGACCTTCACCGCCGGGTCGGCGGCCGACACGTCGCGCGTCTGGCCGGGGTCGGCGAGCATGTCGTAGAGCCGACCGACGCCGTCGAGCCGGTGCCGCTGCGACCGGGCGCTGACACGGCCGTTCCAGTGCTGGAACAGGATGCGGTCGGGGGGCCTGGACACCTTCCCGAGCAGCAGGGGAGACAGGTCCGCTCCGTCGAACGGCTGGCCGCCGGCGGCGGACCTCACGCCGCAGAGGCCGGCCAGCGTCGGGTACAGGTCGATGGCCCCGGCGATCGGCGTCATCTCCAACCCCTTGCCGATGTGGCCCGGCCAGCGGACGAACAGGGGTGAGCGGACGCCGCCCTCGTCGGTCGAGCCCTTTATCCCCTTCATACCGCCGTTCCAGCGCGGCCCGTTGGGGCCGTTGTCGCTGAAGTAGACTACGATCGTGTCACTCGCGAGCTTCTGCTCGTCGAGCGCCTTCAGCAGCCGGCCGACGTTGCCGTCCATGCCCTCGCACATCGCCAGCGCGGCCCTGGTGTGGGCCTGGTCCTCCTTCATCGGCCCGGGGCCGAGCAGCTTCAACTCCAGGCTCTCGAACTTCCGCCAATGGCGATCCGGCACCTGCATCGGCGAGTGCGGGACGTTGTAGGCGAGGTAGCAGAAGAACGGCCGCCCCTTCTTTCGGCTCGCCTCGACGAAGCGGATGGCCCGCGACGTGATGTCGTCCGGCAGGTAGCCGTTGCCCCGCACCGTCTTGCCGTTGTGGTCCAGCGGCGGGTCGTAGTACTCGCCCCAATGGCCGGAAGTGAAGCCGTAATACTCGTCGAAGCCGCGGCCGTTGGGGTGGTAGGGGAACTGCGTGCCGTTGTGCCACTTGCCGAAGCAGCCGGTGGCGTAGCCGGCGGCGCGGAAGGCGTCGGCGAGGGTCTTCTCGTCCAGGTCGAGCCGCTCACCGCCGCTGGTGACGTGGCGCACCCCGCCGCGCGGGTGGTAGCGGCCGGTCAGCAACTCGGCGCGGGTCGGCGAGCAGACCGGTTGCACGAAGAAGCGGTCGAACCGGGCCCCGTCGCGGGCCAGCGAGTCGATGTTCGGCGTGTGCAGGTTGGTGTTGCCGTTGACACTCAGGTCGCCCCAGCCCTGGTCGTCGGCGAGAACCACCACGACGTTCGGCCGGGCGGTCGGCGCGGCGGCGGTCACGGCGAGGAGGACCAGCAAGGCGTTCATCGGCGCATGTCCACGAGGGTGACGTTGGGCCAGACCTCCTGGACCTTCCGCGTCAGGTAGCCGCGGATCTCGCCGGTGGTCGGCATCGTCAGCACGCGGCGGGTGACCTCCTCGGCCAGCGACAGGTGGGTGCGGCGGACCAACTCCTTGAGCGTCGGCACCGCGGCGGGGCTCATGCTCAGCCGGCGCAGGCCCATGCCGAACAGCGGCAAGAAGCAGCGCGGCCAGCCGGCCATCTCGCCGCACAGCGTGACCGGCTTGTTCCGCTCGCCGCAGGCGCCGATCACCCGGGCCAGGAGGCGCAACAGGGCCGGGCTGAACGGCTCGCACAGGTGGGCCACCTGCGGGTTGTCGCGGTCGGCCGCCATCAGGTACTGGATCAGGTCGTTGGAGCCGATCGACACGAAATCGACCTCGTCGAGCAGCTCCTCGATGCACAAGGCGGCGGCGGGCACCTCGATCATGATGCCGACGGGGACGTCCTCGGCGAACGGGATGCCGGCCCGCTTCAGCGCCACCTTGGTGCGGTGGACGACGCGCTTGATCCGCTGCACCTCCTCCAGTTGGGAGATCATCGGGAACATCAGGCTGACCCGGCCGTGGCGGGCGGCGCGGAGGATGGCGCGGAGCTGGGCCTGGAAGAACTCCGGGTACGCCGTCGTCAGCCGGATGCTGCGGAAGCCCATGAACGGATTGGCCTCCTTGCGCGTGCCGAGGTAGGAGACGTGCTTGTCGCCACCGAGGTCCAGCGTGCGGATGGTGACCGTCTTGTTCGGGGCGGCCTCGATCACCTCGCGGTAGGCGGCGAACTGCTCCTCCTCGTCGGGCACCGAGGCGTGGGTCAGGAACAGGTACTCGGTCCGGTACAGCCCGACGCCGGTGGCGCCGGCGTGGCCGGCGACGTGGGCGTCGGCGACGCCGGAGACGTTGGCCAGCAGCTCGACGGGGACGCCGTCGGGGCTGACCGCCTCCAGGTCGTGGTTCTCGATGAGGCGGTGGCTGAAGTCGGCGAACTCGCGGGCCAGCTTGCGGTAGGCCGACTCGACCTCCGGGCCGGGGTTGACGTAGACGTGCCCCTCGCGGCCGTCCAGGGCGAGCAGGTCGCCGCCGCGCACCTCGCGGAGGATGCCGCGGATGCCCGAGACGGCCGGGATGCCCAGGGCCCGGGCCAGGATGGCGGCGTGGCCGGTGGCCGCGCCCGCCTCGGTGATGATGCCGGCGATCCACCGCTTGTCGATCAATGCCGCCTGCGAGGGGAAGATCTCCGGGGCGACGAGGATGACCGGCTCGGAGAAGTCGATCTTGCTCTGCTGTTGCTCGTCGCGCGACAGCTGGACGACGACCCGGCCGGTGACGTCGCGGAGGTCGGCGAGGCGCTCCTGGAGGTAGGCGTCGGGGATCTGGCGGAACAGGGCGGCGTACTCTTCCAGGGTCTCGCGGAGCGACGAGGCGGCGTCGAGCTTCTTGCCGCAGATCCGGCCCATGACCTTGTTCAGCAGCGTCGGGTCGCGGAGCAGCTGCCGGTGGGCGCGGAAGATGGCCGCCTCGTCGTCGCCGATCTGCTTGGTGACGCGGGCGATGGTGTCGTCCAGCTCGCGGATGACGGCGGCGCAGGCCCGTTCGAAGCGGCTGACCTCGGCGGACAGGCCGCTGTCGTCCAGCGAGTACGGCTCGTGGCTGGTGATGACCTCATCGACGCAGTGGGCGCGAGCGACGGCCACACCCGGCGAAACGGGGACGCCTTTCTTCATGTGCCTCGGCCATGGACTGGGGGTGAGGACCGGAGAGAGGACCCTCACCAACCTGCTTCGCTTTTGTAGCAGAGTCGCACCCCGGCAGCAAGCTGGCCGGGCCGGGCCGCGCGCCCTTGCCCGGCCGTCCCGCCCTGCCCTACAGTGGACGGGAAGCCCGAACGCTGGCCGAGGTCATTTATGAGTCGCTTCCGCGCCACCTTCTCCCGACGCCATACCGTGCTGCCGATCGTCCACGTCGCCGGGCGCGAGCAGGCGTTGCGGAACCTGAACGTGGCGCGCGAGGCCGGGGCCGACGGGGCGTTCCTGCTCAGTCACGGCCGGGTCGGCGACGACGAGTTGCTGGCCCTGCAGGCCGCCCTGATCGCGGCGGCGCCGCGGTTCTGGCTCGGCGTCAACTGCCTGGGGCTGCCGGTGGAGGAGGTCTTTCGCCGGGTCGGCCCGCAGGTCGGCGGCGTCTGGGTGGACGACGCGCTGATCGATGAGCACTCCGAGGACCAGCCGGTGGCGCGGCTGGCGTCCCAGTCGCGGGCTAACAGCGGCTGGGACGGGTTGTACTTCGGTGGCGTGGCGTTCAAGTATCAGCGGCCGGTCCGCGACGTGGCGGCGGCGGCGCGGCGGGCGGCGGGCTGGATGGACGTGGTGACGACGAGCGGCCCCGGGACGGGGCAGGCGGCGGCGCCGGCCAAGGTGCGGGCAATGAAGCAGGCGATCGGCGACCACCCCCTGGGCCTGGCCAGCGGCGTGACGCCGGAGAACGTGACCGACTACCTGCCGTGGGTGGACTGCTTCCTGGTCTCGACGGGCATCAGCTACACGTTCGAGGACCTCGACCCGGCGCGCGTGCGGGACCTGGTGCGAATCGTCCGGGCGTGGCGCGGCTAGCGGCGGCTCGCGACATGAGGGCGGAAGGGGCTCCCGGACGGGCGATAATTTCCGCCCTTAGGCGGCCTTGCAGCCTCTGGCAACGTGCGGCGGTCAGTAGAGGATGGCCCGCGTGGTGGCCCCCAGGACGCCCTCGAGGAAGCCCTTGCCGATCACTGGGGATTGGTGGAAGTTCCACTGCGGCATGAACTCGGCGTAGGTCATCTCGAACTCTTGCCCCTTCGTGTTCTTGACGTGAAGGGTCCCGGCCCGGCCGTTCACCGAGGCGAACTCCGGCGGCGGGTGGCCCGAACAGGATTCCGGGCGATTTTCCCCACGCCTGGCGGGAGGCCGTCGCGGCGGGGACGGGGCAGGTGTATACTCGGGACAGTCGCCCGAGCCCGGGAGGCCGTCCATGGCTGAACCGACCCCGTTCGCCGAACTGGTCCGGCGCGTCCGCGCAGGCGAGGAGGACGCCGCGGAGGAGTTGGTTCGCTCCTACGAGACGGCCGTCCGCGTCCTGGTGCGGAGCCGGCTGACCGACCCGGCACTGAAGCGGCAGTTCGACAGCGTGGACGTCTGCCAGTCGGTGCTGGCCAGCTTCTTCGTCCGGGTGGCGGCGGGGCAGTTCGACCTCGAGTCGCCACAGCAGCTGGTCGGCCTGCTGGTCCGCATGGCCCGGAACAAACTCAGTTCCAGGGCCCGCTTCCACCGCCAGGAACGCCGCGATGCCCATCGGGCGGTCGGCCCGGAGGGGGCCGGCGAGGTCGCACAGGGCGAGCCGGGGCCGGAGCGGGTCGCCGCCGGCCGGGAGCTGCTGAGGATGCTGCGCGAGCGGTTGGGGCCGGAGGAGCGGGCCATCGCCGAGCTGCGCGGCCAGGGCCTGGGCTGGGGCGAGGTCGCCGCCGAACTTGGCGGCACGGCCAACGGCCGGCGGATGCAGCTCAAGCGGGCCCTCGACCGGCTCGGGCCGGCGCTGGGTTTGGCCGCGGAGGACGAGGATGGCTGACCCACCCGACGTCGCCCTGCGGGGGCTGGCGGAGAGGCTGGCCGGGCACGCCGCCGCCGCGCTGATCGACCCCCTGCGGGCCGACCAGGTGGCGCGCTGGCGGGCCGGGGCCGGGCCGCCAGCCGAGGACTACCTCGCCGCCTTCCCGGCCCTGCGCGGGCGGACCGAGGACCTGTTGGTGCTCATCTGCGGCGAGGCCATGCTCCGCGCCGAGCACGGCGAGGCACCCGACCTGGTGGACTACCAGCGCCGCTTCCCGGACCTCGCCCGCGCCCTCGAACTTCAATTTGAGCTGGAGCGCGGGCTGGGCGGCATCACCTTCCTGCGCCAGCCTCAGGCCCAGCCGCCTACCGGGGGCTGGCCGGCCCCGAATGACGTCGTGACGTTGCCGGCGGGTGAGGGCGGCCTGCCGGCGGAACTGGCCGTGCCCGGCTACGAGGTCCTCGGGGAGTTGGGCCGGGGTGGCATGGGCGTCGTCTACAAGGCCCGGCACCTGGCGCTCAACCGCGTCGTCGCCCTAAAGATGATCCTGGCGGGGGGCCTGGCCGGGACGAAGGAGCTGGAACGCTTCCGCACCGAGGCCGAGTCCGCCGCCCGGCTCGATCACCCGCACATCGTCCCCCTGTACGAGGTCGGCGAGCACCAGGGTCGGCCGTTCTTCACCATGAAGCTGATCGAGGGCAGCAGCCTGGCCCAGCACCTACCCGGACTCGTCAACGATGGGCGGGCCGCCGCCGACCTGATGGCGAAGGTGGCGCGGGCGGTCCACCACGCGCACCAGCGTGGGCTGATCCACCGCGACCTCAAGCCTGGCAACATCCTCCTCGACGGCGACGGGCACCCCTACGTGAGCGACTTCGGCCTGGCTAGGCGGACGGAGGGCGACTCGCACCTGACGCAGACGGGCGCCATCGTCGGCACGCCGAGCTACATGGCGCCGGAGCAGGCCACCGGGACGAGGGGCCTGACCACCGCTGCGGACGTGTACTCACTGGGGGCGATCCTCTACGAACTGTTGACGGCCCGGCCGCCGTTCCTGGGCGCGACGCCGATGGACACGGTGCTGCAACTGCTGGAGAAGGAGCCCCCGCGGCCGCGGACGATCGACCCGCGCATCGACCGCGACCTGGAGCTGATCTGCCTGAAGTGCCTGGAGAAAGACCCGGCCCGGCGCTACGGCTCGGCCGAGGCCCTGGCGGCTGACCTGGAGCGCTGGCTGGCCGGCGAGCCGCTGGCGGTCCGTCCGCCGAGCCTCGCCTCGTTACTGCGGTACTGGGCGCGGCAGAACTTCGGGGCCGGGGTCTGGACCGTGGTCGTCGGCCTGCTGTTCGGGGTGCTGGTCGGCGCCATGGCGTGGCTGCGGGCCGGCCCCATCCTCGTCGGCCTTTCCGCGCACGACGCCTACCGGCAGCTGCCAAGCGTCGCCCCGCCGTGGCTGCTGGCCTTCACCTGGTCGATCCCCCCCTGGCTCGGGGGAGTGGCTTACTTCGCGACCCTGACCCTGATCTGCACTGTGGGCCTACTGATCGCGGCCCTGACCCGGCCGAAGGACCGCGCGGCCGACGTCGCGGCGGGCGCGGTCACCGGGTTCGTTTGCGGCGCGACCGCCTTCCTCCTGGGCGGGTGGACGGGCATCATCCCGTCCGCGGTGGACCCGGTCCGGGCCGACCTCGAGCTGATCGCGGCGGCGGCGTGTGAGGGGAGGGCGGAGGCGGTTCTGGAGAAGTACCCGGACCTGCGGAACGTCCCCGCCCGGGCCCGGGGGAAGGTCCTCGCCCAGAAAGTCCGCGCCGACCTCATCGTGGGCATCCCCCTGGGCGTCTGGTTGGGCGCCCTTTTCTTCTTCGTCGCGTACGGGACGATCTTCGCGACCCACGTCATGGCCGCCGGCCCCTTGCTGCGCCGACACGGCCTGAGCCCGTCAGTGCTGCTGCCGTACTTCGAGCAGGTCCTCCCGGCTACGTTCCTGGTCGTCCTGGTCGCGGGGCTCACGGGGGCCGGGACCTTTGGGACGCGCTACATCCACGCGCCCCAGCTGCTGGCCTGGCACCGGCCTGTGGTTGGCCTGTTGGGGATAGCAGTCCTGAGCACCTGGCGGGGGTGGCCCTGGCCCGTCCGCCTGGCACTGCACGCGAGCTGGGTCCTGGGCGAGGCCGCCCTGATGGCGCTGTTCCTCAAGGGCGTGTTCCCGGTCCGGTTACTGTGAGGGGCGAAGAGAATGGGTGGGCCATCCCCCCGAAGTACATAAAGCCGGTCCAGACGGACGTGACCACGAAGAACGATCCGATGAGCCACAGTTAGGGCCTCCAGAACTCGGCAAAGACCGTCCCCAGGACGATTCCCAGGGCGAGGATCGACCACTTGAGGACGCCGAACTGCCAGGCCCTCCACGTGACCGGCGTCAGGTAGACCCACTTGATGAAATTCATGCCTTGCTCCTTTCAAGATGGTGATGGCCGGGTTCGCGGCTTGCTCGCTCACGGAGGTAATCTCCGTCGGCGAGCCGAGGCGAACAGGTTTTTCCAGCATCGTTCCCCCGTCGGGCGGCCGGTGTATACTCGGTAGAGGGAGACATATCCAATGTCGCCGACCCACCCAGATGGGTACGCCCGCGCCGACCAGTGGCGCCGCTACCAGGCCTTCCTGCCCGAGCGGATGCGCTTGACCGAAGGGCGCGAGCCGGCCGAGGAGTGGTGGCCCTGGGGCGGCGGCGAGATCCACCTGGACCGCTTCGCCGCGCCCGCCGCCCCGCTCACGGTGGTGATGCTCCACGGCGGGGGAGGCTACGGCCGGCTGCTCGCCCCGTTCGGCCGACTGCTCCACCGGCACGGCTTCGAGGCCGTCCTCCCCGACCTGCCCGGCTACGGCCTGAGCCGCGCCCCGGCGGAGCTGTTCTCCTACGCGCGCTGGGTCGATTGCGCGGCCGACCTCGTCGAGGCCGAGGCGCGGCGGGGCGGTCGGCCGGTGGCCCTGTTCGGCATGAGCGTCGGGGGCTACCTGGCCTACCTGGCCGCCGCCAAGGGCGGCCGGGCGGCGGGGGTGATCGCCACCACGCTGGCCGACCCGAGGTTACCCATCGTCCGGGACCAGTTCGCCCGAAGTCCGCGTCTGAACCGAATCCTCCACCCCATTTTCCCACCCGTGGCGGCCTTGTTCGGCGGCGTCCGGGTGCCGATCCGCTGGTTGTCCAACATGGAAGGGATCGCCAACGACCCCGAACTCAGCCGCCTGCTCTGCCACGACCCGCTCGGCGGGGGGAATCGCGTGCCGCTACGCTTCCTGCACTCCCTCCTCTGGATCCGGCCCGCGATCGAGCCAGAGGATTTCGACGTGTGCCCGGTGCTGCTGGCCCACCCCGCCGCCGACCGCTGGACCACGATCGAAGTCAGCCGGCCGTTCTTCGACCGGATCAAGGGGCCCAAGGAACTGGTGATGCTGGAGAACTGCGGGCACCTGCCGGTCGAGGAGCCGGGCCTGGGCCAGCTGGAAGCCGCGACCGTGGCGTTCTTGACACGGTTGGCCGCCGGCTCACCCTGAATCTCACGCGGACCCTTGTCAGGGCGGCACCGGCGTGGCATGATGAGGCGGTAGACTTCGCGCCGGCACCTTCTGGCCTACCCCCGCCGGCCGACCCGCCTTGCTCTCGCGTTTCCGACCAGCCCGCGAGGACTTCGTTCATGACCTGGCTTCGATCACTCGTCGGCGGTTTCGCCCTGTTGCTCTGCGCGTCAGCCGGCCACGGCGACGTCGCCAAGGACAAGGAGAAGCCGCCCGCCGCCCCGGTGAGTTACTACCGCGACGTCCGCCGCGTCTTCCAGCAGCACTGCCAGGGCTGCCACCAGCCCGCCCGCGACATGGGTGGCTACGTGATGACGACCCACGCCCTGCTGCTAAAGGCCGGCGACACCGGCAAGGCCCCCGTCGTCCCCGGCCAGCCCGACAAGAGCGAGCTGTTCGCGCAGGTCGTGCCGCAGGCCGGCAAGGCCGCGGCCATGCCGAAGAGCCGCGACCCGCTGCCCGCCGCCGACGTCGCCCTGCTCCGTCGCTGGATCGCCGAGGGCGCCAGGGACGACACGCCGAAGTCGGTTCAGGACACCATCGACGAGAACAACCCGCCCAGGTACCGCCTGCTGCCGGTCATCACCTCGATCGACTACTCGCCCGACGGCCAGCTGCTCGCCGTCGCCGGCTTCCACGAGGTGCTGCTGCACAAGGCCGACGGCTCCGGCCTGGTCGCCCGGCTGATCGGCCTGAGCGAGCGCATCCAGGCGGTGGCGTTCTCGCCCGACGGCAAGCTACTGGCCGCCGCAGGCGGCTCGCCGGCCCGCTTCGGCGAGGTGCAGGTCTGGGACGTCGAGAAGAAGAAGCTGAAGTATTCCGTCTCGGTCACCTTCGACACGCTCTACGGCGTCAGCTGGTCGCCCGACGGCAAGCACATCGCCTTCGGCTGCGGCGACAACTCGCTACGGGCCATCGAGGCCGAGACGGGCAAGCAGGAGCTGTTCCAGGGCGCGCACGGAGACTGGGTGCTGGCCACGGTGTTCTCGCAGGACAGCGAGCACGTCGTCTCGGTCTCGCGCGACATGTCGATGAAGCTGACGGTGGTCAAGACCCAGCGGTTCGTGGACAACGTCACCAGCATCACGCCGGGGGCGCTGAAGGGCGGCATCCTGGCCGTAGACCGCCGGCCGATGGCCAAGCCGAAGAAGGTCAAGGGCGTGGACACCCAGGAGAAGGTCTACGACGAGCTGGTCGTCGGCGGCTCCGACGGCGCGCCGCGGCTGTACAAGATGCACCGGGTGGTGCAGCGCGTCATCGGCGACGACGCCAACAAGATCCGCGAGTACGAGCGGATGCCCGGCCGGGTCTTCGCCCTGCGGTTCAGCAAGGACGGCTCGTTCTTCGCCGCCGGGTCGAGCCTCGACCAGAAGGGCGAGGTGCGCGTCTACGAGACCGACACGGGCAAGCTGCGCTCGCGGCTGGACAAGGTCGGCTCGGTCTACACCGTCGCCGTACACCCCGACGGCAAGACGATCGCCAGCGCCGGCCTGGACGGCACGGTCCGGCTGAGCGAGGCGGCTACGGGCCAGGTGATCAAGGAGTTCGCGCCGGTGACGCTGGAGCGGACGGCGCTGAGGTGACCGTCGTAGGACAAGCTGCCAGCTTGTCCTTGGCGGCGCCCAACCGGACAAGCTGGCAGCTTGTCCTACGGAAGACATCCCCGGAGGTTCTTGCAATATGACCCGCACTCTCCTGGTGGCGCTGTTGCTCCCCGCCTTCGCGACCGCCGCGCCGGAGTCGCTTCCGGCCGGCGCCAAGCTCACCAAGCTCGAAGCGCGGCCGGCGCGCGTCGCCATCAACTCGCCGTTCGAATACGCCCAGGTCGTGCTGACCGGCACACTCGCCACCGGCGAACGGCTCGACGTCACACGCATGGCGAGCATCCAGGCCCCGGGGTGCGTCAAGGTCAACGACTTCGGCCTCGCCCGCCCCGTCGCCGACGGCGCCGGCACGATCCGGGTGAGCCTCGCCGGCCAGTCACTGAACATCCCCGTTGAGGTCAAGGGGCAGAAGGACAAGGTCAACGCCAGCTTCGTCCAGGATGTGATGCCGGTGCTGTCGCGCCTGGGCTGCAACGCCGGCACCTGCCACGGGGCCGAGTCGGGCAAGGGCGGGTTCAAACTGTCGCTGCGCGGCTACGACCCGCTGTTCGACCACCGGGCGCTGACCGACGACCACGCCGCCCGCCGCATCAACCGCGCCGCCCCCGATGCCAGCCTGATGCTCATGAAGCCCACCGGCGCCGTGCCGCACGTCGGCCAGGTGATGACGCAGCCGGGCGAGCCGTACTACGAGATCGTCAAGGCGTGGATCGGCGACGGCGTCAAGCTCGACCTCGGCACGCCGCGCGTCCGGTCGATCGAGGTGTTCCCCGCCAGCGCCACCATCGCCCTGCCGAAGCAGAAGCATCAGCTGTCCGTCGTCGCCACCTACGCCGACGGCAGGACCCGCGACGTGACGCTGGAGGCGTTCCTCGAGTCCAGCAACACCGAGGTCGCCACGGTGGACCGCCAGGCCGCCGTCACCGCCGTCCGCCGCGGCGAGACGACCGTCATGGCCCGCTACGAGGGGGCCTACGCCGCCACGACCCTCGTCGTCATGGGCGACCGGAGCGGCTTCGCCTGGAAATCCGCCCCCGAGTACAACTGGATCGACACACTGGTCTACGAGAAGCTCAGGCAGGTCAAGATTCTCCCCTCCGGGGTCTGCACCGACGGCGAGTTCATCCGCCGCGTCTACCTCGACCTGATCGGCGTGCCGCCGTCGTCGGCCGACGTCCGCGCCTTCCTCGCCGACGCCACCCCCAGCCGACAGAAGCGGGAGAAGCTCGTCGATCGGCTGGTCGGCAACGACGACTTCGTCGAGCACTGGACGAACAAGTGGGCCGACCTGTTGCAGGTCAACCGCAAGTTCCTCGGCGAGCCCGGCGCGGCCAAGTTCCGCGCCTGGATCAAGCAGGCGGTGGCGTCGAACATGCCCTACGACCAGTTCGTCCGCGCCGTGCTGACCGGCTCCGGCTCGAACCTCGACAACCCGCCGGCCAGCTACTTCAAGGTGCTGCGCACGGCCGACGCGGCGATGGAGAACACGACGCAGCTGTTCCTCGCCGTGCGGTTCAACTGCAACAAGTGCCACGACCACCCGTTCGAGCGCTGGACCCAGGACCAGTACTACCAGCTGTCGGCGTTCTTCGCCCAGGTCGGCCGCCAGGAGGACGGGCGCTACAAGGGCCAGCGCGTCGGCGGCAGCGCCGTCGAGGGGGCCACGCCGCTAGTCGAGGTCATCTCGGACCAGAAGGGCGGCGAGATCACCCACGCCCGCACCGGGGCGGTGACGCCGCCGGAGTTCCCTTACATGCACAAGGACGTCGCCCCGCCGATGGTGCCGCGCCGCGACCAGCTGGCGAAGTGGCTGACGTCGAAGGACAACCAGTACTTCGCCAGGAGCTACGTCAACCGGCTGTGGGCCTACCTGCTCGGCGTCGGGCTGATCGAGCCGATCGACGACATCCGCGCCGGCAACCCGCCGACCAACCCCAGGCTGCTCGACCGGCTGACCGAGGAGTTTGTTAACAGCGGCTTCGACGCCCGGCACATGATCTGCCTGATCTGCAAGTCGCGGACGTACCAGCACTCGGTGGCCGCCAACGACTGGAACGCCGACGACCAGATCAACTACAGCCACGCCGTCGCCCGCCGGCTGCCGGCCGAGGTGCTCTACGACGCCATCCACCGGGCGACGGGGTCGATGAGCCGGCTGCCCGGCCTGCCGCCCGGCGCCCGCGCCGCCCAACTGCTCGACAGCACCCAGGACGCCCCGGGCGGGTTCTTCGTGCTGTTCGGCAAGCCGCCGCGCGAGAGCGCCTGCGAGTGCGAGCGGGTCGGCGGCGTGCAGCTGGGGCCGGTGCTGAACCTGGTCAACGGTCCGGTCGTCGGCGAGGCGGTCAAGGACCCCGCCAACCGGATCACCCAGCTGTTGCGCACGGAGAAGGACACCGGCAAGGTGATCGAGGAGCTGTTCCTGTCCTGCCTGGCCCGCTACCCGACGGCGAAGGAGAAGGCCGAGGCGCTTCGGGCGATCCGGGAAAGCGAGGAATTTCACGATGTGATGCTCGCCGAGGCGAAGAAGAGGAAGGAGGCCCTCGACGCCTACGAGAAGGCGGTCCCGCAGCGGCAGGCCGCCTGGGAGGCCGGCTTCTCGAAGCGCCCGGATTGGAGGCCGGTCGAGGTCGTCGAGCTGAAGGCGAACTCCGGCGCGACGATGACCCGGCAGAACGACGGATCGGTCTTGCTTTCGGGGAAGAACAATCCGCAAGATGTCTACACGGTCAAGGTGAAGACGCCGCTGGTCGGCGTCACCGCGATCCGCCTGGAGGTGCTGCCGGACAAGACCCTGCCGGCCAACGGGCCGGGCCGGGCCGCCAACGGCAACCTGGTCCTCCAGGAGTTCCGCGTCGGGGCGGTCGAGGTGGGCAAGCAGGACAAGCCGAAGCCGGTGGCGCTTGCGCCTGATACCTGCAGGCGACGTTCTCGCAGGACGGGTTTGCCGTGGGCAACGCGATCGACAACAACCCGGCGACCCGGTGGGCCTTGGCCCGAGGCGGGCAAGGCGCACAGGGCGCTGTTCCAGCTGAAGGAGCCGTTGAAGTACCCCGCCGGGTCGGAGCTGACCATCACCATGGTTCAGCGGTTCGGCCTGCAGCACACAATTGGCAAGTTCCGCCTGATGGTGACGACGTCGAAGCCGCCCCTGTCGCTGGGCGGCCCGCCGCCGCACCTGGCGGCGCTGGCCGTCGAGCCGGGCAAGCGGACGCCACAGCAGAAGGCGGCGGAGGGCCCCTACCAGGCGCCAGGACGCGGAACTGGCCCGGCTGCTCGGCGAGGTGGCGAACTACCCGACACCGGTGGACCGGCGCCACCCCGGCGTGCAGGACCTGGCGTGGGCGCTGATCAACTCGAAGGCGTTCCAGTTCAACCACTGACGCCGCCGTTCCCAGGCCCGACCGTGAGGGGCGTGAGCTGGCGCTCCCTCACGGTCGGGCCTGGGAAGCGGGGCGGGGGAAGGAGATGCCGTGGCGCGGAAGAAGACCATCTCGAACGCCGACCCGATCGACCCCAACGGCCTCCCGACCCACGAACCCAACTCCGAGGAGCCGGCGTTCGTTACCGCCCAGGACTTCGAGCTGATGATGGCGAACGCCCCCCGACCCGCCCCCGCCTCCTCCTCCCGCCGCCGCCCGCGACGGAGGCGCTGGAGGAGCGGATGCGGAAGATCGAGGAGGCGATCACCAACCTGTCGCGCCTCCAGCGCGAACCCGCGCCGCCCCCGCCGGGTCAGTCGGTGATGGGGGCCGCGCAGGCGCTCGTCCAGGTCGGCCGGCACCTGCTGCCGCCGGTTCCGCTTAGCTCCGGGCCACAGCCCGGGCAGGCCGGCCGGCTGTGGTACTTCACCGACATGCTGGCGGGCGCAGGCGGTCTACTTCATGTACGTCGATCCGCGCTACCGACTGTCGTGGGTCGGGCGGATCGTGCCCCCGGTCCTGCTGGTGCTGTTCCTGGCCAGCGAGTGGTGGATCAAGTACGCCTTCTGCGGCACAGGGCGCTTGCCGTTCGTCCACAAGCCGATCGAGCTGCGCTGTGCTACCTGATGTACAAGGTGGTGACGATGGAGGCGCACTACTACCGGCAGACCGCGCCGACCTGCCGCCGTCGCTGCGACTGTGGGGAGCGTGGAATGATCCGGCTGGGGGTGAACATCGACCACGTCGCCACGGTGCGGCAGGCCGCCGTGCCGCCGAGCCCGACCCGGTCGCCGCGGCCGTGCTGGCCACCCTCGGCGGGGCCGACGGCATCACCATCCACCTCCGCGAGGACCGCCGCCACATCCAGGACCGCGACCTGAGCTGTTGCGCCCCGGTCGTGACCAACCGGCTCAACCTGGAGCTGGCCTGCGTGGACGCCATCCTCGACATCGCCTGCGAGGTCAAGCCGGACGAGTGTACCCTGGTGCCGGAGCGGCGTGAGTTGACCACCGAGGAGGCCTGGACGTCATCGCCCACCAGGCGAACGTGAAGCGGGCCATCGACCGACTCACCGCCGCCGGCATCGAGGTGTCGCTGTTCATCGACCCCGAGCCGGCGCAGGTCGAGATCAGCGCCCGGCTCGCGGCAAGGCGATCGAACTGCAAACGGCGTCTGCTCGAGGCGAAGTCGCCTTCGAGGTGGCCCGCGAGCTGGAGAAGCTGGCCCGCATTCCCGGCAGGCGAGCAGCACGGCCTGCGTCCACGTCGGCCACGGGCTGAACTACCACAACGTCCAGGCCGTCGCCGCCATCGCCGAGGTCGAGGAGATGAACATCGGCCACAGCATCGTCAGCCGGGCCGTGCTCGTCGGCATGGAGCCGCGGTCCGCGACATGAAGGCGGCGATGGCGGAGGGGCGCTCGTCGACCTTGGTCCTCCGGCCTCACGCCCTTTTGAACCCGCCGAACTTGAACGGCAGCAGCAGGAACTCGCGCCGGCAGGGTCCTTCGACTTCTCGAGGATCTGGCCCTCCGCATCCCCAACGCCCAGTAGCAGCCGTTGACCAGCAGACGCCGCAGCCCCTCGCTCTCCAGGTCCTGCGAGCAGCACATCGTCGAGGTGAACGCCCGGCCGGGCTTGCCGTCGGGCAGCTGGTACGTCTTCGTCCAGGCGATCGGCATCATCGGGTCGTTCTTCTTGCCCTTCACCGGCGGGTCGGTCGGCTTCATGCCGGCGACGACCTGGCCCAGGACGATCGGCCTGGAGTCGCCCGGCAGCGGCAGGCGCACCGTAGACGTCGCTGGGACCGAAGATGTCGCCGTCAGCGATGCCGCGGACGATCAGGCTGTCCTTGGCGGCGGGGCGATGACGCCGCGCGTCGCCTCCTTGCCGTGCTGGCCGTGGTGGCTCAACCACGTCTCACCGAGGAGCTGCCGGCCGAAGCCACCGTCCCAGTCGCCGCTGTTGTACGACCACCGGGCGTACTTGCTCGCCTTGTCCAGGTTGAAGGCGTGCGTCGCGGTCCGCACGCCCACCATCGGCTTGCCGGCCTGGAGGTAATCGACGATGTGTTTCATCTGCCCGTCCGGCAGGTCGCGGAAGCGGAGGAAGTTGACCATCAGGTCGGCCTTCGCCAGCGCGCCTCCAGGCCGGGGATGTTGCCGCGCTCGTTGGGCTTGATCTCGCCGGTCTTCTTGTCGATGGCGAACAGCACGGTGCAGGTGAAGCCGTGGTGCCTGGCCAGGATGCGGCCCAGCTGCGCAAGTGCCTCCTCGGGCCGGTACTCCTCGTCGCCGGAGACCAGGACGATGTGCTTGCCCTTTCCGGGGCCGTCGCCGCCCTTGTAGACCACCCACGGGTCGGCAGCGGAGAGGGGAAGGCGAGCGCGGCGAGAAGGAGGGGAGTGCACTGGACATGGGAAGCAGGCCTCAGGGTGATCTGTCGCAGGACGAGCAGCCAGCCTGTCCTGGTGCGCAGGACAAGCAGGCAGCCCGTCCTACGACTGGTTGATGCGGTCGATCAGCTGGCGGAGCCGGCCCATGTTGCGGCGGTTGAAGTGGAACCGCAGTCGGTGCATGTCCGGGTAGTCCTCGCCCTCGGCCGGCAGCGGCCCGCTCTGCTCGAACGTGCCGGACACCAGGATGTCGGCGAACTCCTTGCGCAGCCCGGCCAGGGCCTTCTCGCTCAGCCTCTGGTGCAGGCGGAAGACGAGGTCCTTGCCGACGTAGCGCATGCCGTGGTAGACGCGGTAGAACTCCCGCACCTCCTCGGCGGCCTCCTCCGACGTCCGGCAGAGCCTGTACAGCGACAGGTCCTCCGGCGAGATCAGCTTGCGCTTCAACAGCACCTCGACGATGAACGCCTGCCAGCGCTCCCAGTAGTCGCCGCCCGGCTCGTCGAGCAGGACGATCGGGAAGATGTGACTCTTGCCGGTTTGCACCAGCGTGAGCACCTCGAACCCCTCGTCCTGGGTGCCGAACCCGCCGGGGAACAGGGCCACCGCGTCGGACTCCTTCACGAACATCAACTTGCGGGTGAAGAAGTACTTCAGGTGCATCAGCTTCCGGTCGCCGTCGATGATCGAGTTGGCGTGCTGCTCGAACGGCAGGAGGATGTTGAACCCGACCGACTTCTCGCGGCCGGCGCCGACGTGGCCGGCCTCCATGATGCCGGCCGCGGCGCCGGTGATGACCATGAAGCCGGCCTCGGCCATGCGCCGGCCGAAGTCGATGGCGACCTGGCAGGCCGGGTCGGACAGCGGCAGGCGGGCCGAGCCGAACACCGTGACCTTCCGGGTTTCCCGGTAGGCCATCATGATCTTGAAGCAGTAGCGCAGTTCCTTCAGCGCCGTGCTGACCATCTTCAGGTCGCCCCGGCTGACGCCGTCGCGGAAGAGCTTGTCGGCGGTCTCGCGGATCTGGGCGGCCAGTTGCTCCGCCGAGATCGGGGCCGGCTCAGCCGAGGTGGACGGTGTGTCGTCGTGGACCTGTTGAAACGGCTGCCGCCCCGGGCGCGCTTCGCCTCTTGCATCGGCTGTTCCTCGTCGTCGGCGAGCGCGTCAATCCACCGTCAGCGCCGCGATCGCCTCTTTGCGCGTGTTGTACAGCGCCCAGAGCGTGTCCAGCGCCGTCATGTGGAGCAGCTCGCGCGCCTTGGCGCTGGCCCCGGCGACGACCACCTCGCTGCCGTGCTCCTTGACGCGCTTGTGGCAGCGCAGCAGGAACGACAGGAACACCGAGCCGACGTAATCGACCTTGCTCAGGTCGAAGATCAGCCCGGCGGGCGGGTCGGCGCGCAAGGGCGCCAGCACCAGCTGCGCCGCCTGCTCCATCTGGTTCTCCGGCATCCGCTCGACTTCCGGCGACGGCGTAATGATCGCCACGTCGCCGTGCCGCTCGATCACGAAGGGCTGGCTGTTCGGGTCGGCCATGGGACTGTCACTTCCCGTAGGACAGGATATTATCCGTCCTTCAGGCTATCCGTGGCGTGGCCGACATTCAAGGAGGGGGGCGAAAACTACCCCGGGGGCTTGTTCGCCGGGTCGCCGATGGACACGTTGACGTCGGTGACCTTCGGCTCGCTGAGGTCGGTGTTGACCTTCTCGCGGGTATGATCGTGGCTCTTGTTGCCGGCCCGGTCGGCCGCCTCGATGCGGACGTAGAACTCGAACATCCCCTCGGGGTTCTTGCACTTGCTGCTGCCGGTGTTCTCGACGTTCTGCTGCAACACCTCCCACTTCGCGTCGGGGGAGTTGGTCGGCGAGTAGAGGATGGTGATCGGCGTGTCGCCGAGGAACTTGTCGCTGGCCTGCCAGGTGACGGTCATCGTGCCGGCGTCGGCCCCCTCGTTGACGGTGACGTTGACCAGCCGGACGATCGGGGCGGTCTCGTCCACCTCGACCCAGACCTGCGGCAGGTCGCCGGCCCGCGGCGCGGGCCCGCCGCGGCCGACGCCGCTGACCGGCCGCAGCGTGAAGCCGAACCGCCCCTGGGCGTTCACCGTGACCTCGCAGGGGCCGGTCGAAGGGGCGTTCTGCTTGTAGATCTGCCAGGAGGTCGTGTCGCGGGTGATCCAGACCTCGACGTGCTTGACCTTCGACGGCCCGGCGCCGTCGATGGCGTAGTTCAGCTTGAACGTCCTGCGGTTGACGTAGATCACCTTGCGGTCGCCGGTCGCCACCGCCCCGCTGCGGGCGAAGCCCCCGCCGCCGGCGCCGGCCCCGGCCCGCGACGGGTCGGCCCGCGCCTCGGTCTTAACCTCGGTCGTCTGGTTGGCCTTGTCGCTGACCAGCAGGCGCACCTCGAACGGCCCCGCCCCGGGCGGGTTCCACTCGAACTGGGCGCCGGCCATCTGCTTGATGTCCAGGGGCAACCAGCGGGCGCCGCCGGTTGCGCGGTACTGGAGCCTGAGCGTCTGCAGGTCGAGGTTGGGGTCACTGACCGTCCACTCCACCGCGACCGTGCCGGTCTTCTGCGGCTGCACCGCCCGCAGGGTCGCCTTGGGCTTCTCCGTATCGACGCAGACGCGCAGGCTCGGCTGGACCGCGTTGACCCGCGGCGGGGAAAACCCGCCGTCCATCTCCTCGATCTGCACGACGAAGAAGTACCAGCCGTCGCCGCGGGCGGTGTAGGTGAACGCCCCCTGGCGGTCGAGCGTCGAGCCGGCGGCCGAGTAGGTCTTGCCGTCGTCGGTGGAGACGTGCAGGTGGATGCGGCGGAACTTGCGGCTGGGCTCGGTGGAGAAGGGGATCTCGAAGGTGCGCTCGGCGAAGTAATGCACCGGGCTGTCGGCCCGGCAGCTTCCCGCCAGGGCCAGCCACGCGATCACCGGCAGGAAGATCCAGCCGACGACCCGCCGGTGCCTACTTTGTCGCGGAGCCATGACGCCGGGTTCCCGTACTCCTCGGGGGTGCGGACGACGGACAGAGCGGATCTGTCAGTTGTATCTGATCGTCCGGCGACACCGTCCCACTTGAGCGTTCCTGCCGACCGCCCTTCTCGAACGTTGACGGCGGGGCTTCGCGGCGTTTATCATTCCAAGCCGCGCCCTCCTCCAGTCCTCCGGAGCCGATCCATGTACCCAAGACTGACCCGGGCCGGACTTGCGAGTGCGCTGGTGCTGGTCGCCGCGGTGGCGGCCCAGGACCGGGGGGTGATGCCCGGTTCTTTCACGGGGGCGAGGCCCGCGGGCGCCCCGGGCGGCTCGCTCGGCGGCAGCAACCTCGGCGGGGCGCCGGCCACCGGCGGCGGCATCGTCGGCGGCCCCGGCATGCCGGGCGGACTGGGCGGCTTCCGCGGGACGGAGAAGAGCTGGCACTGCCCGCGCTGCCAGCGCGAGGTCGCCAAGGGCACCCAGCCGCCGGCGTCGGCGGTCTGCTGCGGCCAGACCTTCGTCAACGGCGAAAACCTCCACGGCGGCGCCTCGGCTCCCCAGGAGGTCAACCCCGCGCCCCCGCCGCCCCGGCGACACGGCCCCCGGACGACGCGGTTCCCATGGCCTCCCCGTCGGCCCCGTCAGCGATCCCGAGCCGGCCGGAAACGGTAGCCTCATCGGACTGGGGATCGGCATCATGGTGGTGGGGCTGATGACACTCGGCGTGGTGATCTTCCTGGCCCTGCGGGCGCGGCAAGGCCACCCGGCGCGTCCGGCGTCAGCCGGGTGCGAGCCGGAATAGGGCTCCCCGCTCCCTGACGGTCGCGGCGACCTTGCTGCTCTGCCCAGGAACCCGCTCTATGCCTGGGTCAGCGCCTTGACCGCGGCTTCTTCGTCGGCGTGGATCGGGATCGAGTCGGGGAAGTGGCAGATGGTGAAGATTTGCCGCAGGAAGTCGCCGACGTTGCAGCAGACGACCTTGCCGCCGGCCTCGGCGATCTTCGTTTGCAGGGCCGCGAACTTGCCCAGCATGGCGCTGGGCAGGCTCTCGACCCGGGCGAAGTCGAGCACCAGCCGGCGGCCGTCCTCCTCCCGGATCAGCGACAGAAGGCGGTCGCCCAGCACTTCCACCGTGGCCGGGTCGAGGATCGTCCGCCGGACGAAGCGGACGACGGTCACGCCGTCGATCCGCGTCACCTCGACGAGGTCGGGATGCGCCTCGGTGGACATGGCTGGCTCCTCGAACGCGGCTTCCCCACAAGCATCGTACCGGGTCGATGCTCAAGTTGCAAAGGCCGCCGGCAGGTGCTCCAGGAGGTCGGTGGCGATCAGCGACACCTCGCCGAGGCGGTCGCGGGCCAGGTCGCCGGCCCGGCCGTGAAGGTAGGCCCCCATCACCGCCGCGTCGAACGGCGGGACGCCCTGGGCCAGGAGCGCCCCGAGCAGGCCGGCCAGCACGTCGCCGGTGCCACCGGTCGCCATGCCCGGGTTGCCGGTCGTGTTCGTGTAGAGCCGCCCGCCGTCGGTCACGACGGTGCCGGCGCCCTTCAACACCAGCACGACGCCGTGCCGGCGGGCGAACTCCAGCGCCACCCCTTGGCGGTCGGCCTGCACCTCCTTCGTGTCCCGCCCGGTGAGCCGGCCGAACTCGCCGGGGTGCGGCGTGAGGATGGTCGGCGCCCCGCGGGCGGTGAGCGGCTCAAGTTGCCTACCCAGGGCGTTCAGCCCGTCGGCGTCGAGGACCAGCGGCCGCCTCACGTGGTGAAGGAGCGCCGGCACCATCGACTTCAGAGCGACCGACTGCCCCAGCCCCGGCCCGACGACAACCGCCGTCGCCGCGTCGGCCAGCGCCAGCAGTTCCGGCAGTGCCGCCTGGGCCAGTCGCCCGCCGCGGTCGGCTGCTAGCCAGGCGGTCATCAGGCACGGCTGAGCGGCCGCGACCAGTCCGGCGACCGGCGCCGGGGTCGCCACCTGCACCAGGCCGGCCCCTCCGCGCAGCGCCGCCGTGCCGGCCAGTGCCGCGGCGCCGGACAGGCCGACGCTGCCGGCGACGACCAGGACCCGGCCGAACGTGCCCTTGTGGGCGTCGGCGGCGCGCGGGGGCAGTTTGGGGACGTCCACGACTACGAGCGGAGCGGCGGGGGGTGTCATGGCGCTGTCAGCGGGGCAAGCCAGGGAACGCTCTCAGGATACGGGGGAAACCCCGGCCGGCCAGCGGGTTGTGTCGGGAGGTTGCCCTTTTCCTTGGGCGATCCCGTGGGGTAAGATTCGCCCCGGCACGCGAGGGAACGCCCAACCGCGGACTCTCTTGACGGTCACCCGCACCGAGGGGCGCAAGCCCCGGACGCGATCCCCCCCTCGCCGCCACACCGGAACAGCCGCCTCGCCCGGCGGTCAGGCCAAGGAAGGCCCGTAACAACAGAGGTGCCGATGTTCGATCCCCTCGGCGGTCGCCGTTCCCCCTCGCGCCTTGACGCTCCCCCTTCGGATTCCCCCCGCACGCTCTGATCCTCCCCACGAAACTCCAAGCTCACCCCCCCTGTCGCCGCCGGCGCGCCTGTGCGCCGACGGCCAGGAAGAGTAATTGGACCTCCCATCTCCCTATTCTGGCGGACGGAACAGAAGATGACTCGCGCTCCCGTACTTTTCCGCGTGGACGCCGGCCCGAAGACCGGCTGGGAAGGCTTCTGGCGCTGCATGATCTTCGCGGCGGCGCTGCAGCGCCGCCGCCGGCCGGCGCACTTCCTGTCGCAGCTCGACCCGGCCGCGGCGCTTTTGCCGCCGATGAAGCGGGCCGGCAACGACTGGATCGAGTCGCGCTTCGCCGCCGGCTCCCGCGAGGGGCTGGACGAGACCCTGCGCGAGGTGCGCCGGCTCCAGCCGTCCACCGTAGTCCTCGATGCGCCCGGCGTGCCGGAGTCGCACCTCGACGCGCTAAGGTCGGCCGGCGTCGCGGTGCTGTCGATCGACAGCCACGCCGCAACCGGGTTCTCGTCGAACCTGGTGCTCAACCCGATGCTCGGCCCGACCCGCGAGGAGTATGAAGTCCGCCCCGGCACGCAGCTGCTGCTGGGCGCTCGCTACGCCATGATCCGACCGGAGGTGCGCCGCGTCCGCCCGCTGCGGGCCAGCGAGCCGGCCCAGCCGTTCCGCGTCATCGTCGCCCTGGGCGACGACGACCTGCACGACCAGTCCGGCGAGTTGGCCAAGCACCTGCTCAACTGCCCGCGGGTCGGCCGGGTGGACGTGCTGGTCCGGCCGCACCACCCGGGGCTTGACGCGCTGAAGGCGATGGCCGAGGCGTGCCCCGACCGGATGGAGGTGGTGACCGAGCCGGGCGACTTCCCGCTGCGGATCTCGCGCAGCCACCTGGCGCTGACGGCCGGCAACAGCTGGTCGCTGGAGCTGGCCTGCGTCGGCGTGCCCCAGCTGGTCGTGGTGCAGGCCGAGGCCCACTGGCCGACGGCTCACGGGTTGGAGGAGGCCGGGGCGGCCACCTGCCTGGGCTGGCACGCCAACCTGTCGGCCGGCACCGTGCGGCAGGCCGTGGCGGCGCTCTTGAGCGACCCGCTGGAGCGCGTGCAGATGGCGCGGGCCGGCCGCAAGCTGATCGACGGCCGCGGTCCGGATCGTCTGGTGACGGCGTTGGAGATCGTGCTGCACCCGATGGCGCGCCCAGCGGCGATGGCCGCGGCGGCGTGACCGGCTCGGTGAAACCACTTGCCTCGCCGGCACTGCGGGCCTTCCTGGTCCGGAGTACCGGCGAGGCCCGTCCTTTTCCCCGTCGGGACCGCCCCGAAACGCCGTGGTTTGTCTTGGCAGGAGCCGCTCCGCTGATAGACTGGAGGGGGTGGCCCGCAGCGACTGCGCTTCCCCCCGGCCTGCGAGTCGCAGGCCTCTCTTCAAGTTGTTCGGCGTCTGACGTTTATGGGGACGGAGATCGCCGAAGTCTCCTATACTGTTGTTAAGGGTGAACCCCTCCTCGTGAGGGGACTCCGTCCTGCCCGCCTTGCCCCGTTCCCCCCGACCCAACCCTGGAGACCCTGTCGATGCCCAAAGGGGCCGAGCCGGAGCTGATGGAAAAGTGGAAGATTCAGGACGCCCTGGACATGTACGGCGTCCGCAACTGGGGCAAGGGCTACTTCAGCGTCAACAAGGCCGGCCACGTCCAGGTCCACCCGACGAAGCGCGGCGACCGGTTCGTTGACCTCAAGGAGCTGGTCGATCAGCTCCAGGCGCGTGGCATCCAGCTGCCGATCCTGCTCCGGTTCACCGACATCCTCCGCCACCGCGTCGGCGAGCTGGCCGAGGCGTTCCAGCAGGCCATCCGCGAGTACGAGTACCAGGGCCGCTACCTCTGCGTCTACCCGATCAAGGTCAACCAGCAGCGGCAGGTCGTCGAGGAGATCCTCGACTTCGGCAAGCCGTTCCACTTCGGCCTGGAGGCCGGCTCCAAGCCCGAGCTGCTCGCCGTGCTGGCCTTGACCAACGGCTCGGCCAAGTCCGACGACACCGGCACGCCGATCATCTGCAACGGGTTCAAGGACGACGAGTTCATCCAGATGGCGATGCTGGCCCGCAAGGCCGGCAAGCAGGTCATCCCCGTCGTCGAGAAGTTCTCCGAGCTGGAGTGCATCGTCCGCTACGCCGAGAACCTCAAGATCCGCCCGGTGATCGGCGTCCGCGTCAAGCTGGCCGCCCGCGGCGCCGGGCGGTGGCGCAGTAGCGCCGGCTACCGCTCCAAGTTCGGGCTGACGCTCAGCGAGGTGCTGGAGGCCGTCGAGTACCTGAAGAAGCGCGGCCTGGAGGACTGCCTCCAGCTGGTCCACTTCCACCTCGGCAGCCAGATCACCAACATCCGCTCGATCAAGAACGCCCTGACCGAGGCGGCCCGGATCTACACCGAACTGCACCGCGTCGGGGCCGGCGTGCGGTTCCTCGACGTCGGCGGTGGGCTCGGCATCGACTACGACGGCTCGCAGACCGACTTCGAGTCGAGCGTCAACTACACCCTCCAAGAGTACGCCAACGACGTCGTCTACCGCATCAAGAGCGTCTGCGACGAGGCCGGCGTGCCGCACCCGATCATCGTCTCCGAGTCGGGCCGGGCGGTGGTGGCGTACCACAGCATGCTGATCTTCGACGTGCTGGGCGCGTCGGACTTCGACCGCTTCCAGGTGCCGCCGGAAGTGCCCCACGACGCCCCGCAGCAGGTCAGCGACCTGTTCGCCATCCACCGCGACCTGAAGAAGAAAAACCTGATCGAGAGCTACCACGACGCCGTGCAGGCGGTGGACGAGTCGCTCGACCTGTTCAACCTCGGCGGCATGAGCGTCGAGATGCGGGCGATGGTCGAGCGGCTGTTCTGGGCGGTGTGCAGCAAGATCCACCGCGCCGTCCGCGAGTTGGACTCGACCCCGGAGGAGCTACAGGGGCTGGAGGCGCTCCTGTCGGACACCTACTTCTGCAACTTCTCGGTGTTCCAGTCGATGCCGGACAGCTGGGCCATCAAGCAGCTGTTCCCGATCATGCCGATCCACCGGCTGAACGAGACGCCGTCGCGGCGGGCGGTGCTGGGCGACATCACCTGCGACTCGGATGGCAAGGTCGATCAGTTCATCGACCTGCGCGACGTCCGCAACACGCTGCAGCTGCACCCGCTACGCGACGGCGAGCCGTACTACCTCGGCGCCTTCCTGCTGGGCGCTTATCAGGAGATCCTCGGCGACCTGCACAACCTGTTCGGCGACACCAACGCGGTCCACGTCTCGATCGACGAGGACGGCGAGTACACCATCGACGACGTGATCAAGGGCGACACGGTGCGCGAGGTGCTGGCCTACGTTCAGTACAACGGCGAGAAGCTGACCGAGATGCTCCGCCGCGACATCGAGAAGGCGGTGCGGGCCGGCCGGCTGTCGCTGAGCGAGTCGAGGAAGTTCATCCAGTTCTTCGAGTCCGGCCTCGACGGGTACACCTACCTGGAGGAGCCGTGAGCGGAGGTTTGACACGGTGTCGAAGGACATCAGGGTGGCGAACGTAGCGTTGATCATCTTCGGGGTGGCCT
>JAXMAW010000034.1:0-87674 GCA_046350195.1 Gemmataceae bacterium | reverse complement strand
GGCGCTGCGCCAGCAGGCCGAGGGCGAGCGCGACGCCGCGAACCTGGCTCGCGAGGGGGAGCAGAAGGCCCGGCAGGAGGTGGCCCGGCTGAGCTACGCCCGGTACGTCGATCTCGCCCACCGGGCGTGGAAGGAGAGCCAGATCGGCCGTGCGCGGGAGCTGCTCGCGTCGTGCCCGGCCGAGTACCGCGGCTGGGAGTGGCACTACGTCCGCCGGCTGTGTTCCGCCGAGCGGCTGACCTTCGGCGAGGACAACGGCCAGATGGTTCCGGCGATGGCGTTCTCGCCGGACGGCTCGCGGCTGGTGACCCTGTCGGAGGGGGGCGAAGCGTGGGTTCGGGACGCCCGCGACGGCAAGAAGCTGTTCGCGCTGCAGAGCGACAGGCCGCTGGAGACGAGGCAGGCCGTGTTCAGCCCCGACGGCGAGCGGATCGTCCTGGCCGGCCGGGCGGCCGGCGTGTGGGACGCCAGGTCCGGGGCGCTGCTGCGCCGCTTCCCGGTGGCGGAAGGCCAGGAGGTGTTCAGCCCCAACGGCGTGAGGGTCTACCTGGCCGGCGACCGCCCCAGGGCGTGGGACGCGAAGTCCGGGGCGGACCTGCCGCCGCTCCCGGGGGACGCTGGCAAGTCGTTGCCGGCGGCGTTCTCGGCGGACGGCTCGCGGGTGGTGATACCAGGCGACCTCTCGTCCAGCGTCCGCGACGCCAGGACCGGGGCGGTCATCTGCACGTTCGGCGGCCGCAACGACACCGTCGAGGAGGCCGCGTTCTCGCCGGACGCGGCCCGGCTGGTCACGACGGCCTGGGACGCGACCCCGCGGGTGTACGACGCCGCCTCCGGCAAGGAGTTGTTCCGCCTCCGCGGGCACGCCGGCCGGGTGGTCGCCGCGGCGCTCTCCCGCGACGGGGGAACAATCCTCACCGCCAGCATGGACACGACCGCCCGGCTGTGGGACGCGAAGACGGGGGTTGAGTTACACGTCTTCCGGGGGCACACCGGTCCGGTGACGGCGGCGTCCTATTCGCCGGACGGGTCGCGGGTCGTGACCGGGGGCATGGACGGCTTCCGGGTGTGGGACGCCGCCGCCGGCGAGCCTGGCGTCCGCGTCCTGGACATGAACAAGCGGGAGCAGTTGGCCGCGTTCCGGGGAGCCGACCGCCGGGCGCTGGGGAACTATTTCTCGCCCGACGGGTCGAAGCTCGTGGACAGGGCGGCCGACCACACGGGCCAGGTGGTCAACGCCGACACCAACGCCGTCCTGCTCACCCTCAAAGGGCACACCCACCACGTCGGCAGCAGCGCGTTCTCGCCGGACGGCTCGCGGATCGCGACCAGCAGCTACGACGGCACCGCGCGGGTGTGGGACGCCCGCACCGGGGCGTCGTTGGTCGTCATCAAAGGGGTGACGATGCTGAACGCGCCGCCGCTGTCGTTCTCCCCGGACGGCTCACGGCTGGCGGGGGTCGCGCAGGACGGGCCCAAGGTGTGGGATGCCGCCAGCGGGGCCGAGCGGCTAGCGATCAAGGGCCACGCCCGCGAGGTCGGCTCCGCCCTGTTCTCGGCGGACGGAATGAAGATCGTGACGGCGGGGATAGATGGCGTGGTCGGCGTCTGGGACGCGGCGACGGGCGGCGAGGTGCTTCGGCTACGCGGCCACCTCGGGCCGGTGATCGTCGCGTCGTTCTCGCCGGACGGCTCGCGGATCGTGTCCGGCGGGTACGACAAGACGGTGCGGCTGTGGGACGCGATAACCGGGGCGGAGTTGATCACCCTGTCCGGCCACGCCCACAAGTTGGTATGGACGGCGTTCACGCCGGATGGCTCGCGCGTGGTGGCGTACGACGGGGGGCTGTCGATGCGCGTCTGGGACGGGTCGCCGCTCACCCGGTGAGCCGCGCCAGCGCTTCGGCGTACTTCGCCCGCGTCCGCTCGACGACGTCGGCCGGCAGCGGCGGCGGCGGGCTGTTCTTGTCCCAGGTCGTCGAATCGAGCCAGTCGCGGACGAACTGCTTGTCGAACGACGGCGGGCTGGTGCCGACGCGGTACCGGTCGGCCGGCCAGAATCGCGAACTGTCCGGCGTCAGCACTTCGTCGATCAGAATCACCTCGCCCGACGGCAGCCGGCCCCACTCGAACTTCGTATCGGCCAGCAGGATGCCCTTCGATTCGGCGTGGGCGCTGGCCCGGCGGTAGACGTCGAGGCTGCGCGTCCGCAGCTCCTCCGCCAGCGCGTCGCCGACCAGCTGCTTCATGCGGTCGAAGGGGATGTTGATGTCGTGGCCGGACTCCTCCTTCGTCGCCGGCGTGAAGATCGGCTCCGGCAGCTTCTCGGCCTGGCGCAGCCCCGGCGGCAGCGCGACGCCACAGACGGACTGGCCGGCCTGGTACTCCTTCCAGCCGGACCCGGCGAGGTAGCCGCGCACGACGCACTCGATCGGCACGACCTCGGCCTTCTTCACCAGGCAGGACCGGCCTTGCAGCTCCTCGCGGTACGGCGCGAACGCCGGGCCGAACGCCGCGACGTCGGTCGAGAGGAGATGGTTGGGTACGCGGAGGAAGTCGAGCCAGAACAAGGTCAGCGCGGAGAGGACGCGGCCCTTGTCAGGGATGCCCGTCGGCAGCACCCAGTCGAAGGCGCTGATGCGGTCGGTGGCGACGAGGACGAGCTTGTCGCCGAGGTCGTAGACGTCGCGCACCTTGCCACGGCGGACCGGGACGCCGGGGACGTGGCTTTCGAGCAGGACGGGCATGCGTGGCGCTCCTCGGCGGCGACCCCGTCAGTGTATTGTGCGGCCCGGCGTGGTATACTGCCCCGGGTTGGATTCCCCGGAGGCGCCGATGACTCCCACCACATCCCTGGGCCGCCGCGAGTTCCTCCGCGCCGGCGCGCTACCGCTGGTCGGCCTCGGCCTGCCGCGCCTGCTGGCGTCGCAGCCGAGGGCGAAGCCGCGCGCCAGGGCGTGCATCGTCCTGTTCATGTGGGGCGGGCCGGCGCACCAGGACACCTGGGACATGAAGCCCGACGCCCCGGCAGAGTACCGCGGCGAGTTCCGTCCCATCCCCACCCGCGTCCCCGGCCTGCAAATCTGCGAGCACCTGCCGCGCCTCGCCCGGCACGCCGACAAGCTCGCCCTGCTGCGCGCCATGACGCACGACGACGACAACCACACCACCAGCACCTCGGTCCTGCTCACCGGCCGCGGGCTGGACCGCCCCGGCCAGTCGCTGCACGAGGACTGGCCCAGCTACGGCGCCGTCCTGTCGCGGCTGGGGCGCGGCCAGGGGCCGCTGCCGCCGTTCGTGTCGATGATGCCGAAGGTCGCCACCAACGGCGCCCCGCGCTTCGTCGAGCAGTCGCACGGGCAGGGCGCCGGCTGGCTCGGCCCCGTCTTCGACCCGCTCCGCATCGACGACGACGCCAGCGCGCCGGGCTACCGCGTCGGCGAGTTCAGCCTGCGGGCCGAGGTGCCCGAGGTGCGCACGCACCGCCGCCGGGACCTGCTCGGCCGGCTCGACGCCCAGCGGCGCAAGCTCGAAGCCGACCTCGCCGCGGCCGACGCCCACCAGCGCCGCGCCTTCGACCTGCTTTCCAACCGCAAGGCGGTCGAGGCGTTCGACCTCACCAGGGAGCCGATGTCCGTCCGCGAGCGGTACGGCCTGAACATCCACGGCCAGGCCGTGCTGCAAGCCCGCCGGCTCGTCGAGGCCGGCGTGCCGCTCGTCACCGTGTTCTGGCAGAACGACGGCATCACCAACGTCAGCGTCTACTGGGACACGCACTCGCGCAACTTCCTCGACCTGAAGACGCGCCTCTGCCCCGTGACCGACCAGGCGTTCACGGCGCTGATCGAGGACCTCGGCGCCCGCGGCCTGCTCGACGAGACGCTGATCGTCTGGACCGGCGAGATGGGCCGCACCCCGCGCGTCGGCCAGAGCGTGCCCGGCGGCGCCGGCGCCGGCCGCGACGGCCGCGACCACTGGGCGAAGGTGTTCACGACGGTCCTGTGTGGCGGTGGAGTGAAGGGCGGCGTCGTCCACGGCAGCAGCGACAGGTACGCCGCCTACCCGGCGACGAGCCCGACGACGCCGGCCGACCTCGCGGCGACGGTGTACCACCTGCTCGGCGTCGACCCGCGCACGCAGCTGACCGACCGGTTCCACCGGCCGCTGACGCTGTGCGAGGGCGAGCCGATCCGGGCGGTCCTGAGCTGACCGGCGACGATTTTTCCCCGTCTCGCCCTTGCCAGGGCCGGCCCGCGCTGAAATAATACCCCCTTCAGTACAACCCCGACGACACGAACATCCCACGAGCGGGGGTGTTCCTTTTTGTTTTGTCCAGGACGCTCCCGAGCGAACACCCATGGCCGACATCGTCGCGCTGAAGACCGAGAAACGAGAAGGGCGCGGCTCGCGCAAGGCCGCCAAGCTCCGCGCCAAGGGCCTCGTCCCCGCCGTCCTCTACGGGCACAAGGAAGAGACGCTGTCCGTCGCCGTCAGCCACGACGAGCTGATGGCCGCCGTCCGCCACAACACCCGCGTCGTGGACATCACGGCCGGAGGCAAGACCGAGAAGGCGCAGATCGTCGAGCTGCAGTGGGACTGCCTCGGCAAGGACGTCCTGCACGTCGATTTCAAGCGCGTCAGCGCCGACGAGCGGATCGAGCAGACGATCCCGATCGAGCTGCGCGGCATCGCCCCCGGCGTGGCCGAGGGCGGCCGGCTCGACCAGCCGCTGCACACGCTGCGGATCGAGTGCCCGGCGCTGAACATTCCCACGTCGATCCGCGTGGCGATCAACGACCTGCACCTCGACGGGGCCGTCCACGTCAAGGAGCTGAAGCTGCCCGAGGGGGTCAAGGCGCTGACCGACCCCGAGGCGATCGTCGTCCACGTCGTCCGCCCGAAGGCGGAGGCCGCCCCGGGCGCCGAGCCGGTCGCCGGCTCGGTCGAGCCCGAAGTCATCACCCGCAAGAAGGGCGAGGAGGAAGGAGAAGAGTGATTGCAGATTTGAGATTGCAGATTGCAGAATGGAAGAAGAGGCGGGCGCTCCCTTCTGCTGCTTTGATTCTGCGATCTGCAATCTGCAATCTGCAATCGGTATGAAAGTCGTCGTCGGACTCGGCAACCCCGGCAAGCAGTATCACGGCACCCGGCACAACGTCGGGTTCGCCGTCCTCGACGGGCTGGCCCAGGGCCCCAACGCGGGGCGGTTCCAGTCGCGGTTCTCGGCCCAGGTGGCGGAGTGGGTCGAGGGCGCCGAGAAGGTGCTGCTGGTCAAGCCGGAGACGTTCATGAACCTCTCCGGCCGTTGCGTCCGCGAGGTGGTCGAGTTCTACAAGGTCGAGCTGGCCGACCTGTTCGTGGTCTGCGACGACGTCAACCTGCCGCTGGGCAAGCTGCGGGTGAGGGCCAAGGGGACCCACGGGGGGCACAACGGCCTGCGGGACATCCAGAACCACCTCGGCACGACGGAGTACGGCCGGCTCCGCATCGGGGTCGGGGCGGCGGGGGAGGGCGAGCTGGTCGATCACGTGCTGGGCCGCTTCCGCCCCTCCGAGAGGCCGCTGATCGAGGACGCCCTGATTCTGGCGATGCAGGCCGTCGCCGTGTGGGTGCAACAAGGGATCGCCGTGTGCATGAACCGGGTCAACGCCGCCACAGGTAAAGATAAAGAGTGAGCGAACGCATGCGAACGAACGTCTACGAGTGCATGTTCATCCTCGACACGAACAAGGTGGCCGGCGACCAGGCCGGCGCCACCAAGCAGCTGCACGCGCTGCTGGAGCGCAACCACGCCGAGGTGCTGGCCAGCCGGCCGTGGGCCGAGCAGAAGCTCGCCTACCCGATCAAGGCGCACAACACGCTGCACAAGAAGGGGCTGTACTACCTCATCTTCTTCCGCACCGAGGGGAAGAACCTCTCCAACATCGAGCGCGACTTCCAGCTCAACGAGACCGTCGTCCGCAACATGGTCACCCGGATCGACCCGAAGCTGGTGGACGTCATGTTGCAGATGGCCAAGGACGAGCGGGCGCTGGCCCTTCAGACGGTCAACGCCCCGCCGCCGGAGGACGACCTCGGCGGCCGCGACGACCGCGAGCGCGGCCCGCGCCGCACGCCGCGGCGGGCGCCGGCCATGGCCGGCGGCGGCGAGGACAAGGAGTAAAGCTGCTCCCGCGGCGCCGGTTGAGGCGCTTGTGCGGGGTCGAAAAAGGGCCTTCCTGTTACTACGGAGCTTGCCAAGTCAAGGAAGACAGGTGTATAGTAGTGATGGTTTTTTGAGGACCGCACACATACCAGGCAGGAGAGCGCCCTATGGCGAACCTCAACAAGGTGATGCTGATCGGCCGGCTGACCCGCGACCCGGAGCCGATCCAGACGAAAAGTAACCCGCAAGCGGGGGCGAAGTTCGGCTTCGCGGTGAACAACCGGAAGAAGAACCAGGACACGCAGCAGTGGGAGGACGTTCCGGTCTTCATCGACATGGAGATCTGGAACTGGGGTGAGAGTAAGCAGGCTGACCGCGTCTTACAGACGCTTCGGAAGGGCCAGCAGGTGTTCATCGAGGGACACCTGAGGATGGACCAGTGGGATGACAAGAACGGGGGCGGCAAGCGCTCGAAATTGATGGTCGTCGTCGAGAGCTTCCAGTATCTAGAGCCGCGGACCGAGGGCGGCATGGGCGGGGGCGAGCCGATGCAGCGGGCGGCGCGCCCGGCGCCGGCCCGGCAGCCGGCGGCCGCGACCCCGCGGAACGGCGGGGGCGGTTACGCGGGGTATGACGACGGGCCCGATTCGGGCGGGCCGGCCAACCGTGGGGGTGCCGGCGGGGGCGGTGGTACCGAGGACGAGATCCCGTTCTAAGACGGGACGCTGACACAGGCAGGTCTCATCATGGCGAAGTCGAAGGGGTCGGCGGCGACGGCGTTACCGAAGCCGAAGGGGCGGAAGCGCAACCACCCGCCCAAGGGCAAGCACGGCAACCTGAAGCTGGTGCTGACCGAGGACGTGCAGTACCTCGGCAAGCAGGGCGACGTGGTCGAGGTGCGGCCCGGGTACGCCCGCAACTACCTGATCCCGCGCGGCTTCGCCATCGTGCCCAACGAGCACAACCTCAAGCTGCTGGAGCGGTTCAAGATCCGCGTCCGGCAGGCCCGCGAGGCCCGCGTCGCCGACCTCAAGGCGATGGCCGAGCAGATCCAGAAGATGGCCGGCATCACCATCGAGGCCAACGCCTCGGCGGAGGGGCACCTGTACGGCTCGGTCGGCCCGGCGGAGATCAGCAAGGGCCTCAAGGCGAAGAACCTGCCGGTCGATCCCGACATGGTCATCCTCGAGGGCGGTCACCACATCAAGGAGACCGGCCTGTACGCCGTCAAGCTGGCCCTGGGGCACGAGATCGAGACCGAGGTGAAGGTCGCCGTCATCGCCGCGACGTCGGCGAAGTGACCCCGAGCCGCGCCGAAGTAAGCGGTTGAGCGATGACCGCTTACTTCGTGCGCGGCTCGCCAGACGAGCTGACGGCAAGGAGGTCGTCATGTCCGCCGACAGAGAGCTGCTGGACCGCCTGCCGCCGCACAACCGCGAGGCCGAGCAGAGCGTGCTGGGCAGCATGCTGCGCGACAACGCCTGCATCGACTCGGTCCTGCAAGTCGTCCACAAGGACGACTTCTACGCCGACGCCCACCAGAAAGTCTTCGAGACGATCCTCCAGCTCAACGACCGCGGCGGCCACGCCGTGGACCTCGTCATCCTCGCCGAGGCGCTCAAGCTGCGCGGCTGGTTCGAGGACGTCGGCAGCTACGCCTACCTCGGCGAACTGTGGGACGCCGCCCCGACGGCGGCCAACGCCGAGTACTACGCCCAGATCGTCCGCGACAAGGCGATGGTGCGCAACCTGATCCGGGCCGGCAACGAGATCCTCGGCGACGCCTACAGGCAGACGATGCCGGCCGACCAGATGATCGAGACGGCCGAGCGGATGATCCTGGAGATCGCCCAGAAGGGCATCGCCGGCCAGGTCCACACGCTGGAGCAGGCCATCGCCGACACGTACGACCGCATCGACGCCCGGGTCAGCGGGGCGGCCATGTCGGCGAGCGGCCTGCCGACCGGCTTCGCCGACCTCGACGACCTGACGGCGGGGCTGCACGCCTCGGAACTGGTCATCATCGCCGCCCGGCCGTCGGTCGGCAAAACCGCGTTCAGCCTCGGCCTGGCCCAGCACGCGGCCATCGTCGAGCAGGTGCCGGTCTTCTTCGTCAGCCTCGAAATGTCGCGCATGGAACTGGCCGAGCGCCTGCTGTGCAGCCACGCCCGGGTGGACAGCCACAGGCTGCGCAAGGGCACGCTGATGGCGGAGGACATGGAGAAGTTGATCGAGGCCGGCAACGCCCTGCGGGGCGCCAAACTGTTCATCGACGACACGCCGGCCCAGGGCATGCTCCGCATCGCCGCGAACGCCCGGAGGCTGCGGCGGCAGCACGGCATCCGGATGGTCATCATCGACTACCTGCAGCTGATCGAGCCGGACAACCGCCGCGACCCGCGGCACGAGCAGGTGGCGCAGATCAGTCGGCGGCTGAAGTTCCTGGCCAAGGAACTGGAGGTGCCGGTGCTGGCCCTGGCCCAGGTCAACCGGGCGTCGGAGGACCGGCAGGACCACCGGCCGAGGCTGTCGGACCTGCGCGAGTCCGGCTCGATCGAGCAGGACGCCGACGCCGTGCTGATGCTGCACCGGCCCGACCGCTACGAGCCGGGTCAGCACGAGGGCGTCATCGAGGTGATCGTCGCCAAGAACCGGCAGGGCCCCGTCGGCGAGGTCACGCTCGCCTACGTCAAGCAGTACATGCGGTTCGAGGACTACAAGGTCGGCACGCCGTTCGACGGCTGAGCCCGTAGGACAAGCTGCCAACTTGTCCTGCTTCACCAGAGGACAAGCTGGCAGCTTGTCCTACGACGGAGCGCCCCACTACAATCTCCCGCGTACCCCCGTCGGTAGGAGACCGCCCGCATGCGCGTGGGCATCGGACACGACACGCACCGCCTCGAACCGGGCCGGCCGCTCATCCTCGGCGGCCTCCGCGTCGAGCACCCGCGCGGGCTGGCCGGCCACTCCGACGCCGACGTCGTGCTCCACGCGCTGACCGACGCCCTGCTCGGCGCCGCCGGGCTGGGAGACATCGGCGACCTGTTCCCCGACACCGACCTGAGGTACAAGGACGCCGACTCGCGCCTGTTCCTCCGCGAGGCGCTCGACCGGCTGAACCGCGGCGGCTGGTCGGTTGTCAACGTGGATGTCATCGTCTTCGCCCAGGAGCCGAAGCTCGGCCCGCTCAAGGCCGCCATCCGCGCCGCCCTGGCGGTGCTACTCGGCCTGCCCTTGGACTGCGTCAACGTCAAGGCGAAGACCGGCGAGCGCGTCGGCCACATCGGCCGCGCCGAGGCCATCGCCTGCCAGGTCGTCGCCCTCATCGACAAGGCCCGTTCCTGAAGGGAATCGCATGCCGCTCGTCGTCTACAACACGCTGTCTCGGAAGAAGGAGGAGTTCCAGCCGCTGCGGCCGGGCCAGGTCGGCATGTACGTCTGCGGGCCGACGGTCTACAAGCCCAGCCACGTCGGCCACATGGTCGGCCCGGTCATCTTCGACACCGTCAAGCGCTACCTGAGCTACCTCGGCTACCAGGTGACCTGGGTCGTCAACATCACCGACGTCGATGACAAGCTGATCGCCGCCGCCGCCAAGCAGAACACGACGGTGAAGGACCTGGCCGAGCGGATGACGGCCGACTACCTCGACTGCCTCCGCCGGCTCAACGTGACCGGCATCGACCGCATGCCGAAGGCGACCGAGCACATCCCGCAGATGATCGACATCATGCGCGGGCTGATCGAGCGCGGCCACGCCTACGCCGCCGGCGGCGACG
The DNA here is from genome assembly GCA_046350195.1 of Gemmataceae bacterium. Classification (GTDB taxonomy): domain Bacteria; phylum Planctomycetota; class Planctomycetia; order Gemmatales; family Gemmataceae; genus CALDUY01. The sequence goes on along the minus strand of JAXMAW010000034.1, from coordinate 77,750 downwards.
TCTACTTCGACATCACCAAGGATGAAGACTACGGCAAGCTGTGCAACCGCGACCCGGAGCAACTGGCCTCCGGCGCCCGCATCGAGGTCAGCGAGAAGAAGCGCAACCCCGGCGACTTCGCCCTGTGGAAGGGCGCCAAGCCCGGCGAGCCCGCCTGGGACAGCCCCTGGGGCCCAGGGCGGCCCGGCTGGCACATCGAGTGCTCGGCCATGAGCCTGGAGCACCTCGGCAAGACGATCGACATCCACGGCGGCGGGCTGGACCTGCAATTCCCCCACCACGAGAACGAACTGGCCCAGTCCGAGTCGTTCACCGGCCAGACGTTCTCGCGCTACTGGCTACACAACGGCCTGCTGCGGATGGGCAGCGGCAAGATGGCCGGCTCGATCGGCAACGTGCTCAACGTCGCCGACGCCCTGAAGCACGTCGGCGGCGAGGCGCTGCGCTTCTTCATCCTCCAGACGCACTACCGCTCGCCGATCGACCTGGGCGAGTGGGAGCCGCGCGCCCCCGGCGCGGCACCGATTCCGCCGGGGCTGGAGAACGCCAAACGGGCCTACGACGCCTTCGTCCGCTTCGGCGAGCGGTTCGCCCGGATCACCGGCGGCGCGTTCCACGCCCTGGCGGTGCCCAAGGCGACCGGCAAGCGGTCGTTCCGCCGGACGCTGTTCGGTGACCTCTTGCACCGCTTCCACGAGCACATGCAGGACGACTTCAACACCGGCGCGCGGTCGGCATCCTGTTCGAGCCTGGTGACGGCCGTCAACCGCCTCGCCGACGAGGGCCGGCTGGAGGACGCGAAGGCAGCCGACGCCAAGCGCGGAGGAGTTCGTCGAGGGGGCGACGCTGCTGAAGGAGCTGGGGCAGGTGCTGGGCCTGTTCTACGAGGCGCCGGCGGAGAAGAAGCTCGGCGGCGACGACAAGGTGGTGGCGGGGCTGATGGGGCTCTTGATCGACCTGCGCAACACGCTGCGGGCCGAGGCGAAGAAGATCGCCGACAAGAACGACCCGACGCGGAAGATGCTGTTCGAGCAGACCGACGTGATCCGCACCCGGCTGGCCGAGATCGGCGTGACGCTGGAGGACCGCCCCGGCGGCACCGGCTGGCGGATCGGCTCGTAGCCGGCTGTCCTGGCACCAAGCGTTATGACCAGGAGCTGTTCCCCCAGCCCCAGTAAGGGGAACACCGGGCGGCTGATCTTGCCTCGCTTTCCGCCGTCGGGGTACGCTGGGCGCATGAGCAGCAGCCTCCCAGCCGCCGTCCCGCCGGCCCCGCACACTCGACCGCGCCGCATCCTCGGCCTCGATCCCGGCCTGCGCGTCACCGGCTACGCCGTCCTGGAGTCGCGCGCCGGCTCCCCGCACGTCTGTGAGGCTGGTATCGTTCGCACCGCCGAGGGGAAGTCCACAACCGACGTGGCACTCCGCGTTCGCTGCCTGTACGATGGTATAGTTGAGGTGGTGGAGCAGTTCCACCCCGACGTCATGGTCGTCGAGCAGCTGTTCGCCCACTACGAACACCCGCGGACGGCCATCCTGATGGGGCACGCCCGCGGCGTCCTCCTGCTGGCGGCGGCGCAGCAGGACATCCCCGTCGTCAGCTACAACGCCTCGCGCGTCAAGAAGACGATCACCGGCAGCGGGCGGGCGTCGAAGGAGCAAATGCAGTACGCCATCGAACGGGAGTTGAAGCTGGCCCGGTTGCCGGAGCCGCACGACGTCGCCGACGCGCTGGCGATCGCGCTGTGCCACCACTACGTCATCAAGCTGCCGGGCTGAGGGACCGAGAACCATGATCACGCGCATCACCGGCACCCTGAACCGCGCCCTCGACGAGGAGGTCCGCCTCCAGGTCGGCGCCTTCGAGTACCAGGTGCTGGTGCCCGAGTTCATCCGCCGCGTCGTGCAGAACAAACTCGGCCAGGAGCTGGCGCTGCACACGATGCACTACTTCGACGGCGACCCGTCGCGCGGCAAGGTGGTGCCGCGGCTGGTCGGGTTCACGTCGGAGGCCGACCTCGAATTCTTCGAGCTGTTCTGCACGGTGGACGGCGTCGGCACCAAGAAGGCGCTCAAGGCGATGGTGCGGCCGATCAAGGAGGTCGCCGACGCCATCCAGCGGCAGGACTCGAAGTGGCTGACGACGCTGCCCGGCATCGGCGCCTCGACCGCCGAGAAGGTCATCGCCACGCTGAAGCGCAAGGTCACCCGCTGGGCGCTGGCCCCGTCGCCGAAGGCGCAGGTCAACGGCGCGGCCGCTCACGAGGAGATCCCCGCCACCCCCACCGCCACCGTCGAGGGCAGCATGCTGGAGGAGGCGTACCAGGCGCTGATGGCGCTGGGGCACAACCCCGTCGAGGCGCGGGAGCGGCTCGACAAGGTGATCATGACCGGCAAGACGTTCACCTCCACCGAGGAGGTGCTCAGGTACATCTACAACACCAAGTGAGGTGACCATGGCACGTCAGGCGGTCGTCCAGGCGGCCGAGCCGAAAGAGCGCGAGGTGGACGCCGCGCTGCGCCCGAGGTGGATGAAGGAGGTCATCGGCCAGAAGAAGGTCAAGGGCCGCCTGAACATCGTCCTCAAGTCGTGCAAGAAGCTCAAGGAGTCGCTGCCGCACATCCTCTTCGACGGGCCGCCGGGGCTGGGCAAGACCACGTTCGCCACCGTGCTGCCCAACGAGATGGGCACGTCGGTGCAGTTCACGTCCGGCCCGGCGCTGTCCAAGCCGAGCGACCTGATCCCGTTCTTGACCAACGCGGAGGAGGGGTCGTTCCTGTTCATCGACGAGATCCACCGCATGCCGAAGGTCGTCGAGGAGTTCGTCTACCCGGCGATGGAGGACTTCCGCATCGACATCGTGCTGGGCGACGGGATGAGCGCCCGGACGCTGTCGATGCCGCTGAAGCGCTTCACCCTGGTCGGGGCGACGACGCGGTCGGGCATGCTGTCCGGGCCGATGCGCGACCGGTTCAAGATCCAGGAGCACCTCGAGTTCTACTCCGTCGAGGAGCTGGCCGAGATCGTCCGCATCAACGCCGCCAAGCTCCAGACGCCGATCGCCGACGAGGCGGCGCTGGAGATCGCCCGCCGCAGCCGCGGCACGCCGCGCGTCGCCAACGCCCGACTGACCTGGACCCGGCACTACGCCACCAGCGAGGCCGACGGCCACGTCACCCTCGACGTGGCCCAGTCGGCCCTGGACATGGCCGAGGTGGACCGGGAAGGTTTGGATAAACAAGACCGCCGTTATCTGGAAACGCTCATCGGCGTCTTCGACGGCGGGCCGACCGGCGTCGAGGCGCTGGCGGCGACGATGAACCTCGCCGCCGACACCCTGTCGGACGAGCTGGAGCCGTACCTGCTGCGCGAGCAGTTCATCGTCCGCGACCGCCGAGGCCGCATCGCCACGATGAAGGCGTATCAACTGCTCGGCCGGTCGCCAAAGCCGAAGCCGGCCGAGGCGGAGCCGCAGAAGGGGCTGTTCGACGAGGCGTGAGCCAACGAGCCGCGCACGAAGTAAGCGGTTGCTGCTCACCCGACCGCTTACTTCGAGTGCGGCTCGTTGGCTCACGCCTTCGGGCGCCAGCCCCTTCACGTGGTCCCACTTCGCGCCCAGTACCGCCTTGCTGTCGCAGCCCAGCCAGCCGTCCAGCTGCGTGGCGTAGACGGCCCGGAAGTCGGTGTGGAACTTCAGGTCGCCGACGTCGAGGTCCTTCAGGCTGGGGTGCTTGCCGACGACGCCGCCCTTGACCGACGGCCCGGCGACGAACAGGCACGACGCCGCGCCGTGGTCGGTGCCGCGGCTGCCGTTCTCGTCCACGCGCCGGCCGAACTCCGAGAACGTCATCAGCCGCACCCGCTGGTCGTTGCCGGTGCCCTTCAGCGTTCGGAAGAAGTCGCCGACGGCGTCGCCCAGCTCGGTCAGGAGCTTGGCGTGGGCGGTGGCCTGGCCGGCGTGCGTGTCGAAGCCGCCGAGGCTGACGTAGAACACCCGCGTGCCGAAGCCCTTGGCGATCAGGCCGGCCACCAGCCGGAGCTTGCCGAGGAGCCCCCCACCGGCGCGCGGCACGGCGTTTTGCCCCTCCAGCAGCTCTCGCAGCGTCTCGACCGCCGTCAGCGTCTGCACCTGCCGCCGCCGCACGAACGAGGCCAGGTCGTCCTCCGACGACTTCCCCGCCGGCGCCGCCAGGTCGGCGAGCAGCCGGCGGCGGGCGCCCTGCTCGGTGGCCTTGCCGCCGGTGAGGTCCAGGCGGAAGGAGTGCTGGTCGTTGACGCTGACCGCCCCGCCGCCGGGGCCGCCGGCCAGGGCCAGCGGCAGGCCGTCGGTGCCGAAGTGCAAGAGCGGCACGCCGCCCTCGCCGGGCTTGAACTCCCTGGCGGCCCGGCCCAGCCAGCCGGACTTGATCAGCCGCTTGGGGTCGGCCGACTGCCAGATGTCCATCGCCTCGAAGTGGGAGCGGTCGGGGTTGGGGTAGCCGACGCCCTGCACGACGGCCAGCTGGCCCGCCTCCCACATCGCCCGCAGCCCCGCCAGCGCCGGGTGCAGGCCGACGTGGTCGTCCAGGCGGATGACGACCTCCCTGGTCAGCCGCAGCGTGGGGCGGACCTTGTGGTAGAGGTCGTCGGCGTATGGGGCGACGGTGTTGATGCCGTCGTTTCCGCCGGCCAGTTCCACCACGACGAGGATGTTGTCCTTGCCCGGCGCGGCCGCCTGGGCGGTCCGGGCCAGGATCTGCGGGAGGGCCGGCCCCAGAGCTACCAGCGACGAGGCCCCCAGGGCGCGGTTGAGAAGCTGCCGGCGGGTGAGCATAGCGATTCCTCGATAGGGTGATGGTAGACGTTGTATCGGATTATCGGAGCCGCGCACGGAGCGAGTCTTCGAGCGGAGTAAGCGGGGCGCCCCACAGGCTTCGACCCAATCCGAACCCGACACGCACGACCGCTTACTCCGCTACGCTTCGTGCGCGGCTCGGGTCTACGCCAACTGGTACTCCGCCGCCGTCAGGGCGGCGTGGAAGGCCTCACGCGCCCGGCGGCGCAGGGCGGCGCCGTCGGGGTTCCCCTCGGCGACGAACTCGACGAGCCTGGCCCGCGCCTCCGGCCGGACGCCGCCGGGGACGTGCAGGGTCAGCAGCGCCTCGACGACGTCCTCGGGCCTGGTCACCTTCTCCTCGTCGAGCAGGCGGGCGGGGTCGAGCGCCGGCGGCGCCTCGCCCCTCGCCGAGGCGGCCCAGAGCCGGCCCAGCGCCAGCGCCTCGGCGAAGTTGTCTCGCTCCAGCACGGTGGAGGTGTTGAGCCAGGTTCGGCCGCCCGGCCAGCCCTTCACGTTGGGCGGCTCGAACAGCTTCTGCCCCATCAGGGCCAGCCGGCCCAGCAGCGGCCGCGCCGGCAGCGGCTGGTAGCCCGGCGCACCTTCACCCTGGCGAAGGTAGACCGCCTGTACCGCGCCCAGGACGAACTCCACCGGGCTCTTGACCCGCTGGCGGAAGGCGTGGGCCGAGTAGAACAGGCGCGAGGCGAGCATCGTCCGCACCAGCCCCGCGACGTCGTACTCGCTGCGGCGGAACGACTCGCACAGCGGCTCCAGCAGCGCGGCGGGCGGCTCGGCGTTCTCGCTGACGAGGTAGCGGTAGAGCTTGCGGACCAGGAAGCGCGCCGCCGCCGGCCGCTCCAGCACGATGCGGACGACGTCGCCGCCGTCCCAGGCGCCGCTCCGCCCCAGCACCGTCTTGGGCCCGTCGTCGTGAAGGCTCGGGTCGAACCGGAAGCCTGCCCTTTCAGTTCGCCATCCGGTGAAGGCGCGGGCGGCCTCCTTGACGTCCTTCTCCGTGTAGTTGCCCACGCCCAGCGAGAACAGCTCCATCAGCTCCCGGGCGTAGTTCTCGTTCGGCGCCCCCTTCACGTTGCTGTTGGAGTCCAGCCAGACGAGCATGGCCGGGTCGCGGCTGACGGCCTGGAGGAAGGGGCCGAACTTCCCCAGGGCGTACTCGCGCAGCAGCACGTTCTGGCGGAGCATCAGCTCGGGGCTTCGCACCTTGGCGTCGCTGGTGGCGAAGTGGTTGTGCCAGAACAGCACCAGCTTCTCCCGCAGCGGGTGCCCGCCGTGCAGCATGCGGTACAGCCACCAGCCGCGCAGCGCCTCGATCCCCTGGCTGGCGGCGACGCGGCCGGCGTCGTCCAGGTCCTCCCGCAGCTCCTCCGCCCCGGGCCGACCGTTCATCAGCAGGTCGAGGGTGCCTTCCGGTCCGAGGCGATCGGCTTCCAGCAGTTCCGCCCGGCCGGCGCCGAAGGCGGCACGGCGGTAGAGGTGGGCGGCCCACTTGCGCCCCCACGGGTCGGACGCCGCCGGGCGCCAGGGCTGCCAGGCCCAGGCCGGGTCGATCTTGTCCAGGGGGGGAAGCGGCGCGGCCATGGGGTACCTCACTTGCGGAGGGTGACGAGGTAATCGACCTCGGGCCCGGTTTCCTTCGCCCCGCCCCGGAGGTGGGCGGAGTTGCCGTCGAGTTCGTAGCGGAACGGCTTGCCGGTGAACGGGTCGGCCGGCAGCGGCACGCCGCAGTCGGACAGCCGCGCCGGCAGCTTGCCGTCGTGGGCCGCCGCGTACAGCCGCAGCGCCTCCACGCAGCGCAGCAAGGCGACCCGCTGCTCCAGCCTCCCCTGCACCCGCCGGGCGCCGGGGACGTCGGGTAACAGGTCCTCGAACAGGCCGGCGGGGCCCCCGGCGGCCTGCCCGGGAGGCAGGACCAGGAGCTTCAGGCGCTCGTCGCGCCGGGCCTCCTGGCCGCGCCTCTCGTCGAGCAGGATCACCTGTACGGCCGAGAGCTTCCCCAGCGCGGCCCCCGAAGCGCCGGCCTCGACCAGCCGGGCGCGGGCGGCGCGGACCTGCTCGCCCTCACCGGCCCGGGACCGCAAGGCCGCGCGCACGCTGCGCGGTGGGCGACCGGCCTGTTCGCGGGCGAACCCGCTGGCGCCGGCCAGTCTCCGGATCACCTCTTCCAACTCCGTCTCAGTCATCGGGTCGTCGCGCAGCCCTCGCCACTCCGCCTCGGCGAGGATGGCATCGCCCTGGAAGCCCTTGCGCAGGTCCACCAGCGGGCTGGGTAGGTCCGCCAGCGCCCAGTACAGGTTGGGACAGCCCGACTGCTGGGCCATCTCTTCCATCGTGTCCAGCGCCATCTGAGCGACCGCCAGGCCGGTCTGGTTGGCGGCCCCGACCGGGCACTCGCCGAGGTGGCGGGCCAGCGCGAGCATCGTCTTGGCGGTGCGGACGGCGTCGTCGAAACGTCGGTCAGCAACCTCGGCGCGGAACCGCACCTGTAGCGCCTCGGCCAGCACCCGCAGCGGGGGCAGCTCGGCGAGGCGCAGATCGGCGCCTTCGGCCTGGACGCGCTGGAGCACCTCCCAGTCGGGCGTGTCCAGCCGGGCCGCGTAGTCGGCCTCGCGCAGGGCGGTGCCTCCGTAGTCGCGCAGGTTCGCCTTCGGCAGCTCGGCCAGCGGCGCCGAGCGGTAGCGGGCGCGCTCCGCGACGGCCTCCTTGCCGAAGAAGAAGTTCCGCCGCTCCTGGAACGTGCGGACGTACCACTGAACCGGGTTGCCTGGGCTCAGCTCCCGCACCTCCGGCAGCAGCCGGTAGCGGAAGATCGGCTTCGGGGCCGCCATCGGCTGGACGCTCAGCCGGATCGGCTCCCCGGCCCGGGAGCCGGCGGCCAGGGCCAGGGCGGCGAGCAAGACTCGGGTCATCGCGGATACCCCCGGCTTCACTTGCGGACGGTGATGTGGTAGTGGACGTTGTAGGCGGGGTTCTTGGCCTCGCCCGGTGGCGGCGTGCCACGGAGGTGGGCGGAGTCGCCGTCGGTCTCGTAGCGGAACGGCTTGTTGGTGAACGGGTCGGCCGGCAGCGGCACGCCGCAGTCGGACAGCCTCGCCGGCAGCTTGCCGTCGTGGGCCGCCGCGTACAGCCTCAGCGCCTCCACGCAGCGCAGCAGCCCCACCCGCTGCTCTAGCCTCCCCTGCGCCCGGCGGACCTTGTTCAGGGCCGGCACCAGGAACTCGAACAGCCGGTCCTTGCCCATCGGCGGGACCTTGGCGGCCAACGGCTCGATTTGCCACGGCGGCAGCTTCATCAGCTTCATGGCCTCGTCGCGGGCCGCTTCGTAGGCCAGCTTCTCGTCCAGCAGGAGCACCTGGTCGGCCGGGAACCGGGTGAGGCGCTCCTCGGGATAGCCGGCCTCGACGAGGCGCTGCCGCGCGGCCCGGAGCACCTTTTCGTCCTTGTTCCGCGCGTCGAGCCAGGCCCGCGTGCCTTTGTCCTTCTGGTCCAACTCCCGCAGCTTGTTGATGTGCGCGACCAGCTTGTTGATCCGCTCAGTGCTCATCGGGGCGTGGTCGTCCAGGTCGCGCAGCTCCGCCCCGATCAGCAGCCGCTCGCCGTCCATCCCCCGGTCCAGGCTGACCAGCGGGTTGGGCAGGTCGGTCAGGGCCCAGTACAGGTTCGGGCAGCCGGGCTGCTCGAGCATCTCCTCCAGCGGCGCGAGGGCCACGTTGGCGATGGCGAGTCCGACCAGGCCGCCGATCAGCGTCGGGTGCTCGCCCATGTGCCGCGACATGGCGAACATCGTCTTGGCGGTGCGGGCGGAGTCGTCCAGCCGGCCCGAGGCGTTCTCCTCGCGGAAGCGCTCCTGGAGCGCGGCGGCCAGCCCCCGGACCTTCTGGACGTCGGGGAGCAGCAGGCTGATCCCGTCGGTCTTGGCCTTGAGCAGGATCTGCCAGTCCGGCCGGTCCAGCCGGGCCGCCCGGTCCGCCTGGAGCAGGGCGGCTCGGCCGAGCGCCTCGCGGTCGGAGGAGAAGTCCTGGTCGAGCATGCACTTCAGGTAGTTGGGGATCGGGTTGCCGGGGCTCATCTCCCTCAGCTCGGGGAGCAGCCGGTAGCGGAGGGCCGGCTTCGGGGCGGCCATCGGCCGGACGGTCAGCCGGATGAACATCTCCGTGGACGTGATCGTCGGCTCCGCCCGGGCGGGCACGGCGAAGGCGGTCAGCGCGGCGCAGCAGAGGAGGGTTCGGCGCACGGAAGGCCTCCTGGCGAGCGGGGGGACGAAGGGGCGCGGCAATGTAATGATGATGTCAGGACGACGGCGGTTTCTCGGCATTCCGCGGATTTTCCCCACCACGGGGAATCGTCCCCGGTGGAGGGACGCTCGCGGCGAGGGGCTGCTGATCCGGGTCGTAGGGGTTCCCTACTCCTTCATCTTCGCGATCCACTCCCGGATGAGTGCCAGCCCCTCGTCATCGACGAGCCGGCGCGGCAGCTCGGGCATCATCACGCCGGGGTCGGTCGATTGCATGCGGAACAGGAGGATCGAGCCGTCCGGCTTACCGGGCGTGATGTCGAGCGCGCGGCCGCCGGTGCCGCGGCCGGCGGCGACGGGCGGCTTGCCGACGCCCAACCGGGTCGGGTCGGCCTGGGAGTACAGCAGGTCGAGCCCCGAGTTGCGGGCGGGCCCGTCGGGGTTGTGGCAGTGGGCGCAGTTGGCCTCCAGGTACGCCCTCGCCCGCCGGTCCAGCGTGCCGGTCTTCGGGTCGTCCCAGACCGGCAGGCGCGGTGCCTTCTCGGGGGGCGGCGCGCCCTCCAGCAGGCCGGCCTTCCGCCAGCGGACGAGCTGGTTCTCCTGCCCGTCGGCGTAGGCGTGGTCCCGGTTGAGCTGGCGGGCCTTCGGGCCGATCGGCAACATGACCCGCTGGTTCTCGTGGCAGCTCATGCACTGGTTCTTGCTGGGGATGATGTAGCGCACCGTGCGCTCGCGCCCGTCGGTGTGGACCCAGCGCAGGTCGCGGGTGCCGCCGATCCCCTCCAGCGTGGCCTCCGTCGCGTCGTCGTTCCAGACGTAGGGAAGGCCGACCCAGCCCTCCGGCTTGCGGACGAGCAGCCGGGTCTCGATCAGCCGCCGGCCCTTCCCCGGGTCGCGCAGGTCCCGGGGCATGGCGAACGTCTTGACGAGGATCGCCCCGACGGGGAACTCGAACACGTCCGTCGGGTGGTACTTCGCGCGGGTGCCCGGCGGCAGGGCGACGAAGCGGTACTTGGCCGTGTAGTCGGAGAACAGCGGCGTGTTGACGTCGTAGGGCAGGACCCCATCGGCCGGCACCTGCCGGGCCGCGTCGCGGAACAGGCGGTAGGCGGACAGCTTCTCGGGCGGCTCCCAGTCGTCGTCGATGGCCCTGGCCGGCCCAGGCCGACCGTGAGGGAGGGCGTGACACCGCGCCCCGGGGTAGCCAGCGCTTCCCTCACGGTCGGGCCTGGGACAAGAGCCGCCCTCCCTCACGGTCGGGCCTGGGATAGGCGCTCCTCCTCACGGTCGGGACTCTGAAAGACACGCCTAGCAGGCAGGCGTACCACCGCTGTCAGGCCAGCCAGGGCTTCACTTTCCACCCGGTAGCTTGACCTCCGGCAACGGCTTCAGCCCGCCGGTGTGGGGTTTGAGGTCGCGGGCCACCTTGTCGCGGCGCGGCGATGGCCTTCTGGAAATCTTCCTTCGTCTTCGCGGCGGCCAGCTGCGGGCCGAGCGAGGCCCAGTTGAGGTTGGCGAACGTCGCGCCGCCGTTGTTCTGAAACACCACGCGCCGCTCGGGCCCGGGCTTACCGTCCTTGGAGACGATGCCGTCCCAGACCATGTCCGGCAGCGGGGTGCCGAGCAGGCCCGCGAACAGCTCGCCCCGCTCGCCCGCCGGCTTCGGCCCCCGTCGGCGAAGGTGTTGTCGTGGACCCAGACCCCTCGGGGACCGGGTCGTACCCCGCGTCCCGGTACGGCCGCCCGGTGACGTGGTAGCTGGCGACGGACAGGTTGAAGGTGTTGTTGCCCCGGATCTCGTTCTTGAACACCTCGACCTGGTCGGTCGCCATCACCACCAGCCCGGTGCCCGGCGAGACGGTGGAGACCATCGTGCCCGGCGTGGCGAAGTTGGGGTGGTTGTTGCCGAGGACCTTGTTGTGGAACGCCCGCACGCGCTTGCCGTTCTTGACCGGCAGGTCGGGCAGGTCGAAGATGAGCAGGCCGCCGGTGTTGTTCGTGACCACGTTGTCGTACACGTCGGCGTCGCTGGAGTTCTCGATCTCGATGCCGGCCACGTTCTGCTCGGCCCGGCAGCGGCGGACGATGATCTTCTCCGACTGCCTGACGTAGATGCCGGCGTCGGAGGCGCCGTACGCCTCGCACTCCTCCACCAGCACGCCGGTACACAGGACGGGATATATGCCGTAGGCGCCGTTGCTCGCCTTCGGCTTGCCCGACCAGCGGGCGCGGACGCGGCGGAAGGTGACGTCCTTGCCCCCCTCGACCTTGACGCCGTCGCCCTTGGTGTCTTCGACGGTCAGGTCGGCGAGGACGAAGCCGTCGCGGTTGATCAGGATGCCCTGCTTGCCCTGGTCCTGGCCCTTGAACGTCAGGGTCGTCTTGGCCATTCCCTGGCCGCGGATGGTGACCCGGTTGGTCCGCAGGGTCAGCTCCCTCGTGAACGCGAACGTCCCCTCGGCGAACTCGATCGTGTCGCCCGGCCGGACCCGGTCGTTGAGCACGCGGAGGACCTCGGCCTCGGCCTTGGGGCCGGGCTTGATCGTGTGCGTGGTCGGCTTGCGCTCGGCCCTCTGCGCCGGGGCCACGGTCGGCCACCCCAGGAACAGAGCCATCGCCGCCAGTCGCCAGGTGAGGCCCATCGGCTGCCCTCCCGAACTGCGTCCCGCCAGGGGAATCGTGGAAGCTCCGCCAGGCACTCTATGCGGCGGGGAAGAAGGAGCAAGGCTTCCCCGCCGCGGAGGCCGCCCACCGGCAGGTGAGAGGGGGAGGGCTCACCCCTCCGCCAGCCACGCCTTGGCCGCGTCGATCTCGGCGGCGTCGAAGTACCGAACCTTCGCCCTCGTGAACGGCTTGCAGACGCCGGCCATCCACCTCTCCCAGGTCTTCTCCCCGACCAGGGCGATCTTCCCGATTTTCGTGCAGTGGGTGGCCGAGAACTTGATGTCGTCCCACAGCGCGTGCAGGTCCCAGCCGTGGAAGTCGTGGAACTGCGCCAGGACGTTCGCCTTGCCGTCCTTGGCGACCTCGGCGTCCACCAGGGGGACGAACTTCTTGTAGTCCTCGTCGTGGAGCTTGCCGCTCAGCTTGAAGCCGACCGTGTGTTCGGGCAGGCCGGTCAACATCTCGATCATCGGAAGGTCCTCCTGGTGTAGTGGGGCTAGGTACTGACCCTGGGGCCGCCGGGCGTCTCGGCCCCTAATTCCGCCGCAGGGCCGCCTCGACGGGAGGCTCCCGGTCGGCGGAGGTCTTCGCGGAGTAGAAGCCGTAGTAGTAGGCCCCGATGACGGACCCGAAATAGAGCAAAAACAGCAACGCCCAGCTCCAGAAGCCCGCGGCGTCGTCACCCAGGCGGTCGGCCCGGGCGCGCTGCCACCTCGTCTCCTTGCGCAGCGACCTCAGCCAGCGCCGGCCGGGGGCGGTCTGGTCGAACTGGCGCACGGCGGTGGCCACCTTGCCGACCTGGCGCCGGGCCGTGGTGTTGTCCGGATCGACTTCCAGCACCGACAGGTAGGCCCAGACGGCCTCGCCCAGCTCGCCTTCCTTCGTAAACTGTTCGGCCTGAGCCAGGCCGTCGCGCAGGTGCGAGACGTAGTCGGCCAGCAGCGCCAGGTCGGTCTGGCACTTCTTGCACTTGCGGGCGTCGTCGGCCAGGAGCACCTGGCACATGGGGCACTTGATCACGGCGGTCGCTCCTGTTGGCGAAGAAGTCCCAGAGTCAGTCCTAGCACGCGTTCGGCATCGCGGCCATCAGGCTATTCGCATTCTCGGCTCGTCCGTGGGAAAAAAGCCGCCCTGGGGATAAGGGTGCCGCCCGCCTTCGGCCGGTAGGCCCTGTTTCAAGCCGGCCGAACGGTGTACCCTGGAGCGATAGGGCCGATTCTCAGGAACCCGCGAGGGGGTCGAGGTGCCGCGCTGGCCGGTTCTGATCGTCGTCTTCTTGCTGCCCCTGGCCGGCGGCCCCGGCCGGGCGTCACCGGCCCCGTCGTTCGAGGCGGAGGTTCGGCCGGTCTTGCAGGCGAAGTGCTGGCGGTGCCACGGCGAGAAGGTCCGCCGGGCCGCCCTCGACCTGCGCACCCTCGCGGCAGCCCTCAAGGGGGGCGAGTCCGGCCCGGCGGTCGTCCCCGGCAAGCCCGACGACAGTCCGCTGTTCGAGAAGGTCCGGGATGGGACCATGCCGCCTGCCAAGAAGGATCGCCTCTCCGCCGCGGAGGTGGAGGTCCTCCGGAACTGGATCGCGACGGCCACGTCCGAGGCTCCCGTGACCCAGCACGACGTGCTGCCGATCCTCGCCCGCCGCTGCACGGCCTGCCACGGCGGGCGCCGGCGCGAGGGCGGTCTCGACCTCCGCTCCCGGGCGGCGATGCTCCAGGGGGGAATATCCGGCCCGGCCATCGCCCCCGGCAGGCCCGACATCAGCCGGCTCATCAAGAAGATCCATGCCGGCCAGATGCCGCCGCGCGACCGGCTGGTGGAGGTGAGCGTCAAGCCGATCGAGGACGCCGAGACCGAGGTAATAGCCCGCTGGATCGCGGCGGGCGCCCCCGAGGTCGCGATCCGCCCGGACGTCGCGACCACAGCGCCCGACCCGCTCGTTTCCGACAGGGACCGGGACTTCTGGGCGTTCCGCCCTCCGCGGTCAGTGCCGATTCCGCCCGCCCGCCAAACGGAGAAGATTCGCAACGCCATCGACGCCTTCGTGCTGCGGCGGCTGGAGGCCAAGGGGCTCGGCCTCTCGCCGGAGGCGGACCGGCTCACGCTGATCCGGCGGGCGAGCTTCGACCTGACCGGGCTGCCGCCGGAGCCGGGCGAGGTCCAGGCGTTCCTGGCCGACCGCTCCGCCGACGCCTACGAGAAGGTGATCGACCGGCTGCTGGCCTCGCCGCGCTACGGCGAGCGCTGGGGCCGCTACTGGCTCGACCTCGCCGGCTACGCCGACTCCGAGGGCAAGCGCGAGCAGGACCTGCCGCGGCCCCACGCCTGGCGCTACCGCGATTACGTCATCCAGGCGTTCAACGGCGACAAGCCGTATGACCGATTTCTGCTGGAACAGTTGGCCGGTGACGAGCTGGCCGACTACGCCGGGGCGGCGGAGGTCACGCCGGAGCTGTACGACAACCTGGTGGCGACCGGCTTCCTCCGCATGGCGCCCGACGGCACCTGGGCCAACATTACCGGCTACGTGCCGGACCGGATCGAGGTCATCGCCGACGAGATGGACGTCCTCGGCTCGGCGGTGCTCGGCCTGACGCTGAAGTGCGCCCGCTGCCACAGCCACAAGTTCGACCCGATCCCGCATCGCGACTACTACCGCCTGCTGGATGTCTTCAAAGGGGCGTATGACGAGTACGACTGGCTCAAGCCCGACCTGCGGCCGGGCAACGCCCCGCTGAGCCAGGACGTGCTCGGGGGCCGGCACCTGCCTTACGTCAGGACGGCGGAGCGGCGGGAGTGGGAGGCGCGGAAGCCGAAGGGGCAGCCGGAGCGCGCATCCAGGGCGCTGTGGGACCGCGGGCAGCCGTCGCCGACGTACATCTATCGCCGCGGCGACCCGCTCCGGCCGGGCCAGCTCGTCGGGCCGGGGGTGCCTTCCGTCCTGACCGACGGCAAGACGCCGTTCGAGGTGAGGCCGCCCTGGTCGGGGGCGAAATCGACGGGGAGGCGGCTGGCGTTCGCCCGGTGGGCGGTCCGGCCCAATCACCCGCTCACGGCGCGGGTGATGGTCAACCGGATCTGGAAGCACCACTTCGGCGGCGGCCTCGTCAAGACGCTGGGGAACTTCGGCAAGGCGGGCGCGCCGCCGACGCACCCGGAGCTGCTCGACTGGCTGGCGCGGGAGTTCGTCCGCCAGGGGTGGAGCGTCAAGGCGATGCACCGGCTGATGATGACCAGCGCCACCTACCGGCAACGTTCGGCGGTGACCCCCGAGGCGAAGCGCCTCGACCCCGACGGCTCGCTCTACTCGCGCATGCCGCTGGCCCGTCTCGACGCCGAGGCGCTCTACGACACGCTACTGCTGGTCGCCGGCCGGCTTGATGAGAGACAATATGGCCCGGCCGACCCGGTGGAGGTCCGGCGCGATGGCCTGGTGACGCCGGCGGGCACCGCGCGCGGCTGGCGGCGGGCCGTCTACGTGACCCAGGCGCGGAAGCAGCTGCCGACGCACCTGGAGAGCTTCGACTTCCCGCAGATGAACCCCAACTGCCTGGAGCGGCGCGACTCGACCGTCGCCCCGCAGGCGCTGCACCTGATGAACAACGGCCTCGTCCACCGGCTCGCCGAGGCGTTCGCCGATCGGGTGGGCCGCGATGCCGGGGCCGACCCGGCAGAGCGGGTCCGCCGGGCCTACTGGCTCGCCCTGAGTCGGCCGCCCGGCGACGACGAGCTGGTCGTGGGGCGGGAAGCCCTCGCGAAGCTCACGGCGGAGTGGTCCGACCCGGCCAAGGCGCTGACGACGTACTGCCACGCGCTCATGAACTCGGCGGAGTTTCTCTACGTTGATTGAGCACGCTCAACGATACGGCTCTGGAGTGTGTCGGCCCGACGGCTTTGCCTGCTCCGGGACGCGGGCCGGCGTGATCTTGCTAGCAGCCCTACTGTTTTGGACTTCTCTCTGTCCTGCGGCGGCGCCGCCCTACGTCCGCCGTGACGCCGACGGTGAGCCCTTGCCGAAGGGCGCCACGGCGCGGCTGGGCACGCTCCGGCTGTTCCATCCCGGCACGGTCGATTTCAAGGCGTTCACGCCGGACGGGCGGTTTCTGATCACGGCGACCTGCGACCCGGTCATGGCGGAAGGCCCGGAGGGGACTCTCTTCCATGTGTGGGACCTGAGCAGCGGCCGGCGCGTGCGCCAGTTTGGGCACGCCGAGGGAATCACTCACGCGGTGCAGTCGCCCGGCGGGTGGCGGATCGCCTCGGTTGGCCCGGGTGGCACCTTTCTCTGGGAGATACCGAGCGGCCGGCTGGTACGCCAGGTGGAGAAACAACGGGAGCCCGCCCCGACCCGTGACCGAGAGCGCTACGCCTTCCATGACGAGAAAACGCTGGTCGCGCTTCGGGAGGGCTGGCTCGAAACCCTGGACCTGGCGAGCGGGCGCCGGGTCGGACGGGTCCGGCTGTTTGAACCCGACAGCGCCGTCACCATCAACGACCCCACAAGGCTCTCCCCGGACGGTAAGACGCTCGTGAAGTTCGGGGGCGAGTCCATCGAGTTCATCGACACCCTCACGGCGAAGGCTCGGGGCCAGTTTGGCATCGAGGTGGAATGCTCGGTCAGCTACCACCCCGACGGGAAGGTCTTCGCGCTTGCCCAGCGGGAAAAGCGAACCGTCGCGATCCACGACGCGGGTACGCTGCGGAAGCTCCGGGAGTGGCAGCTCGCGGAGGGCGTGGACCACAACCCCCTGGAGGATTGGCCGGCCTTCCCCTTCGTGCCGGGCGGTAGCCTGCTGGCGACACCGGGTCTGAAGGGTTCGGTCGATCTGTGGGACTGGGCCACAGGGGCGTTTGTCCGCCCCCTGGGGAAGTCGGCCTACCCGCTGGGTGGCCTGGTCTTTTCCCACGACGGAAAGGTGATGGCAAGTGGGCGAGACCTCGGCCGTGTCGGGGTGTTCGACGTGGCCACGGGAAGGGAGCTTTTCCCGGCCAAGGGGCACCGCCAGGCCGTCGATTCCATCCGCTACATCGACAAGAACACCCTCTTCTCCTCCTCGGCGTTTGGCGGCTCCGCCTTTCTTTGGGACGTCCGTACCTGCCGGGTCGTCCGTTCGTTGCCGGAAGGGGATTCCCATGACGTCATCTCGCCGGATTGCAAGGTGCGTGCCCGCCCCAACGCCGACGGCACCGTTCTCCTGCTCGATGTCGAGACGGGGAAAAAACGTCGGCTCCTGGGGACTTCGCAACCCCGCCCCAAGCCCGGCCCGAACGATCTCCCATTACACCTGTTGCCCCGCGCTGTGGCGTTCTCGCCGGACGGCTCCGTGCTCGCCTACGGGGTCCCGCGCGGCCCGATTCGCCTCTGGAGCGTGGATTCGGGCGAGGAGCGCGGCCGGTTGAGGAAGTGGGGAGACCGCGAGGTCGTCAAGTGCCTGGCCTTTTCTCCGGATGGGAGGCGACTGGTAGCCGGGGGAGTCGGCACGGTCGAAGTGTGGGACACGACCAGGGGCAGTTTGTTGCGGCAAATGACCGTGCCTGTGCGAGGGATGAAGTACCCCGGAAACCTCATCCCTCCCATCGGTGGTGTCAATGCCGTGGCCTTTAGCCAGGACGGTCGATCCGTGACCGCCGTGAATTCCGACGGCCCAGTGCGGCTGTGGGAGATCAGCAGCGGGCGACAGTTCGTTCTCTCAGGCCGCAGGTTAGGCGAGCCCGGGCACGGCACGGCCGTGGCCTGCTCGCCGGACGGCCGATTCGTCGCTTCGGCGGAGTTGGGGCGTGGCATCACCCTGTGGGATGTCGCCTCGGGCCGCGAGGTGACTCGCTTCCGCCCGACAGGTGGGAGAGAGGTGCGGGCGCTGGCCTTTTCGCCGGACGGCCGGGCCCTGGCGTCGGGCGGCGAGGACGTGACGATCCTTCTCTGGGAGGTGCCGCCTTGACGACGCCAACCCCTTTGCGAATCGACCGCCGCCGCTTCTTCCAGACGGTCTCGGGCGGCCTCCACGGCGCGGCGCTGGCCTACCTGCTCAACCAGGGCAAGGCGGACGGCAACGCGCCGACCGACCTCCGGCCGCGCAAGTCGCACTTCGAGGCGAAGGCGAGGTCGGTGATCCACCTGTTCATGAACGGCGGGCCGAGCCAGATGGACCTGTTCGACCCCAAGCCGGCCCTCGATCGGCACCACGGCCAGGCCTACTTCGACAAGATCGCCGGCGAGGTCGAGTTCATCAAGGACGCCGGCGCGCTGATGCGCAGCCCCTTCCGGTTCGCCCGGCACGGCCGCTGCGGCGCCTGGGTCTCGGAGGTGATGCCGCACTTCGCCCGCTGCGTGGACGACGTGGCGTTCGTCCGCTCGATGTACACGACCAACCTCACCCACGAGCCGGCCATCTACCTCGTCCACTCCGGCAAGATGGCGCCGGGCCGGCCGGCGCTCGGCTCCTGGGTGGTCTACGGCCTGGGCAGCGAGAATCAAAACCTGCCGGCCTACGTTGTGCTCGACGACCCGCTCGGGCTGCCGGTCAATGGTGTGGACAGCTGGCAGGCCGGCTTCCTGCCGCCGGCGTACCAGGGGACGCGCTTCCGCTCGACCGGCGACCCGGTGCTGAACCTCCGCCCCGAGGTGGCCCGGCCGGCCGCCGTGGCGAAGGCCGAGCGCGACCTGATCGCCCGCCTCGACCAGATGCACAAGGAGCGCCGCCCCGGCCAGCCGGCGCTGGACGCGCGGATCGCCAGCTACGAGTTGGCCGCCCGCATGCAGCTGGCGGCGAGCGACGCGCTGGACATCTCGAAGGAGCCGTTAGCGATCCGCGACATGTACGGCGTCGGCCGGGCGCCGACCGACTCCTACGGCCGGCGCTGCCTGATCGCGCGGCGGCTGGTCGAGCGGGGCGTGCGGTTCGTGCAGTTGTTCATCAACGCCCAGATCTGGGACACGCACTCTGGGCTGGCCACGGAGTTGAGGGCGGCCTGCGACCGCACCGATCAGCCGGTTGCTGCCCTGCTGCGCGACCTGAAGCAGCGCGGCCTGCTGGAGAGCACGTTGGTGGTGTGGGGAGGCGAGTTCGGCCGGCTGCCGATCGCGCAGCTGCCGCCGGACCGGGACGAGCGCAAGGCCGGCCGCGACCACAACAAGAACGCCTTCTGCACCTGGATGGCCGGCGGCGGGGTGAAAGGGGGGACGACCTACGGGGCGACCGACGAGCTGGGGCTGGCGGCGGTGGAGGGCCGCGTCAGCGTGCCGGACTGGCACGCGACCATCCTTCACCTGCTGGGGCTGCACCACGACGAGCTGTACGTCGAGGAGAACGGGCTGAAGGAGCGGCTGACCGGCGTGAACCCGGCGCGGGTGGTGAAGGGGATAATGGTCTGAAGAGGCGGACGCGGCGCCTCCGTCTCAACCGATTTCTTCCCTTCTCCGGACGTAGGGCTAAAGGCAAAGGGGCCAGGCGGACGACGTTTCCCAATGCGCCCGAAATGGACAGGACGCCGCAGCCAGCCCGAGGGATTGCCGATGTTCCCGAACCCCATGCAGCTTTGCGCTCACGGGATGTCGCTCGCCCAGACCGGCTGGGCCTTCGAGGGTATGGGCAACCCCGGCGGCGCGGGCCAGGCCTACGCGCAGGCTGTCCAGGCCCTCAACGCCGCCCGCGCCCAGGCCGGGGGCTTCCTGCCCGACCAGGCCCTGTACTGCCTGGGCTGCTGCCAGGTCCGCCTCGGCTGGCTCAGCCACGCCGGTGGCAACCCCGGCTGGGCCGAGCAGTGGCTTCGGCAGGCGCTGCCCGAGCTGGAGGCCGCCTGGCGCGCCTGCCCGGCCAACCCCGCCTACCAGGGCATGCTGGGGAACACCGCCCTGTTGCTCGGGCGGAACGACATCGCCGAGGCGGTCGCCCGGTCGTTGTCCGGGGTGCCCGCGAGGCCCGCGGCCCAGGGGCAGCCCCCGGCCTCGTCGAAGACGGACTGGCTGAAGCTGCTGAAGCAAGGGGTGGCCGCCGCCACGGGCTGCAAGGAGCTGCTGGACGCGCTCGGCCAGCTGTCGGGTGGCGGCCACGGCGCGGGGTGGGGACAGGGGTTCGAGGCCGCCGGCGGCATGCCGTGGGGCGGCTCGCTGGGTATGGACGCCGGGGCGGCCGGCTGGTGGGGGTGAGCCGCGGTTAGATCACTTCCGCCCCGCCTCGTCCCGCTGTCTGGGTAACGACCAGCTACGGGCCACGGCCACCCGGAGTGGTACCTCGTTACGCCCGGGGCGTATGGTCACTCGCAGGGTGGTCCTGGCCGGGTCGGAATAGCTGCCGGCGAGCCGGTCGTGCGCAACGGGGTCGGCGCACTCGTCCAGCGCCAGCGAGTCGTCGGGCCAGACGACCGTGACGGCGTACTCCCCCGCCGGGGCCCCGTCACCGGAGGCGTAAGTCGTCAGGCGGAAGGTGCCATGCTCCCACGTGGTGGCGACGGGGACCCGCGCCCCCGAGGCGCCCCCGCCCAGCGGGTGGAAGGCCAACCGGGCGTTCGCCGCCGGCCGGCCGCCGACCAGCAGCTTTCCCTCGACGGGGTGGACCTGGGGCCTGCCCCCGCAACCGAGCAGGCCGACCGAGGCGGCGGCGAGGGCTTTCAGAGCGTACCGTCCGGCTCCGCGCATCGGGCACTCCTTCGTGGGGCGAGGGGAGGGAAAGCCCTCCGCCGGGTGCTACTCGACGCGGAACGGCTCCAGGTCGTTCGTCCCGCTCTTCACCTCGACCGGCCACTTGCTGGTCGCCGGGTCGCCGTGCTTTCCCTTCCAGACGTCAATCTCAGTGTCCAGCCCCCGTTTATCGGTTCCCGGTCGTAACAACTCGAGGGTGACCGAGTACTCGCCCGGCGGCGCCCCGTCCCCGTGGGCCGCGGTGCTCAAGGTGAACCGGCCGTCCTTGCCGGTCACCCCGTTCGGGGTGAACTTGACGGACCCCATGTTGAATTTCGGGTGGAGTGTCACCTTCACCCCTTCGGCCGGCTTGCCCCTGAACAGCACCGTGCCGGACGTCGGCACGGTTCGAGGGGCCGAGATGCCCTTCCCGCCGCACCCGACCACCGCCGCGCCTACGAGGGCGACCAGCACGACGCGGCTAGTATTCACCGATCACCTCGCCGCCGTTGCGGCTGCCGAGTGCCATGTAGGTCGTCATGTTAATGTTCTGGGAGATGAACTTGGCCGACCCGTCGCAGAAGAGGAAGTTGCACCCGCCGGGGTGCGTACTGCGGAACGAGTAAATCGGACTCTTGAAGAGGATGTCGCGCAGGCCGGCCGGGTCCGTGATGCTCCGGCTGTAGTACGGGCCGGTAAGCGTGTTCATCGGCACGGTGGTGCGGCCCTCGGAGTAGTAGTCGCCGCCACTGCCCCCCCAGGCGATCGGGCCGCCCGACTCGACCGGCGTGCTGCCGATGGACACGCTGTTCACCGTCGTCGTGGTGTACCCCTTGAGGATGTTGTGCATGTCGCCGGCGGCGATCGTGTTGGACAGTCCGTCGGTGATGCTCTGGAAGTTGATCCTGTACGACGTGTCGGACTGCCACCAGGTCGGGTCGGCGACGTGCTTGGCCGCCAGCGTCTGGCCGGTGGCGTAATCCAGGCCGGCGTCCATCCTCGAGATGAACACCCCGTTGGAGGGCGTGAACCCGTACGCCTGCCCCGGTTTGAAGATGTCGCCCGACTGGGCGGGGGAGCGGACGTCGCAGTTGCCGCGGTTCCACCCGTAGCTCGCGTAGTCGGCGAACACGGGGTTGAGCGGGACCGGCATCGACGGGCAGAGGAAGACGCTCAAGGGCCTGGAAGCCAGTTCTCGGTTGGTCAGGCCTCCGGGCACCCCAGGGGTGCCGGTGGAAGTCGCGGCGAGGTTGCGGTTGAACTGCTTGTAGAGGTTGTCCTGCTCGACGTACGGCAGCAGCTCAAAGGCCACCGGGTAGTGGCGAAAGCGGAAAAAGATGTTCTGCATGCCCGGGTTGGTGTCCTCGCAGCCGCCGCCGCAAAAGCTCATGTTCGGCAGCGACCCCTGGACGTCGTGGTAGTTGTGGACGGCGAGGCCGATCTGCTTGAGGTTGTTGCTGCACTGCATGCGGGCGGCGGCCTCGCGCACCTTCTGCACGGCGGGGAGGAGCAGGCCGATGAGGATCGCAATGATGGCGATGACGACCAGCAGCTCGATCAGCGTGAACGCGGGACGGGAGCGTGGCTTCATGGCTGAGGATGCCTCCAAAGGATGAAAAGGGTGAGAAGTCAGATCGAGAGTCATTTCCCCCCTGCGGGCACTGGCTCCAGGATCAGCCTGACCTTGGTGCCGACCGGCGGGATGTTCGCCGTGAACGCCTCGAAGGCCAGGTCGGCCTGGTCCCTGGACGACCGGACCGGCAGGTCGAGCAGCGCGCTCTCGAAGTTGGCGACGCAGATCACGTCGCCGTCGTTCTCGGTAGAGGGGTGTTGTTCGGCCGTTGCGGATCAGGGAGGAGTTGGCTCCCGGCGAACACCCAGTCGTGGAGGCCATCCGGCCCTTTGGTCTTGAGGTCATGCACCCAATCCTGCGCCCGAGGCGCGGCGGGCTGCCGTTGTCCTCCCACTCGACGCTGACCCGGATGACCTGGCCGTTGTGGGGGCGTAGTTAAGGAGCGTAGCGTACCGGGCAGCCCTGGGCCGCCCCCGGCGGCCGGCCAGCGCTTTGTGGATGTCGCGCGCGTCCACGTCAGCGGCCAGAACGGCCTCATGCTCCTGGTCCCCTTGCGGGTCAGCGGCAGGCTCGAGCGCACCCCCTCCCGCAGGCACACCTCGACGGAGACAACCACCCGCCGCTTCCTGGCCGGCGCCTTCGATTTCCAGGGTGACGTTCTTGCCGTCGGCACGAGGTTCACTTGTTTCGGCAGCAGACCGGTGCCGGGGCCATGGTGAGGCCAGGGTGGCTCCCACCCCCCGCAGGCAAGTCGGACCACTTGGCCGCCGGCTTCATGGCAAGTGGTCCATGGGCCGAGGAAACGTCTGGTGGAACGAACAAGCGCGACCTGCCACTAAAGCACCTCCCGTGCCGCCCGCCCTGTTGGCCATAGGGAATATCTCCCGAACTCTGATCCCTGCTTCCTGAAAACGCGAATGAGAACGAGGCCCGAATCCGCAACCAGCCCCAGCCGCAATACTCTTGTTGAGGAGCCGGTGCCCACCGCTGGTGACGAACTCACCATGGCCCGCAGGCTGAGGCGTCAAAGAACACGCCGACCGCTGCGGCCGGAACGGCAGGCCCCTCATTCCCATCATCTCGGCGGGAGGGCGGCCTCCTTGGCGAGACCTTCCGCTTGCCGATAATGCCGCCGACCGACGACCAACTGGAGGCCCCATGCCCCTGCACCCTACGAAGGGCGACTGCACCGCGAGTTCGGCTATGAACCCGATGCTCAATGGGCGAAATTGCCTACCGGCCTGTCCTGGCCCGAGGTCGTCGGCATCGCCACCGACCGGCAGGGCCGCGTCCGCGTGTTCAACCGCGGCGAGCACCCCGTCGTCGTGTTCGACCGCGACAGGTCGTTCCTCACGTCCTGGGGGCGAGGGCAGTTCGTCCGGCCGCACGGCAGCGCATGTTTGCGACGACGCCGTCTGGTGCGCCGACGACAACGACCACACCGTCCGCAAGTTCACGCCCGACGGCCGCCCTCAACTCACGCTGGGCACCAGCGGCCGCCCCTCCGACACCGGGGCGACCAGCATGGACTACCGCAACGTCCGCCGGGCCGGGCCGCCGTTCCACTACCCCACCAACCTCGCCGTCGCGCCTGACGGCAACCTCTACATCAACGACGGCTACCACGAGAATGCTTGCGTCCATGTGTTCTCACCCGACGGCCGGCACCTGCACTCCTGGGGCGAGCCGGGGGCCGGGCCGGGCCAGTTTCATCTACCGCACGGGATCGCGGTTGATCGCCGGGGGACGGTGTACGTCGCCGACCGAGAGAACAGCCGGGTCCAGCTCTTCAACCTCAAGGGGCAATACCTCTCCGAATGGGCCGACGTGGCCCGGCCGTGCCAGGTCTTCGTCTGGGATGACCACGTGTACGTGGGCGGGTACAGGTTTCCTTGCAGGCAGGTGGCCAGTAACCCCGAACCCCCTGCCGACGCCCCGGGAGGGCGCCTGAGCGTCTTCGACCAGGAAGGAAAGCTGCTGGCGCGGTGGGGCGGCGGGCGCAACCCCTGCGCGGCGGGGGACTTCTTCGCGCCGCACGGCGTCTGCGTCGATTCGCGCGGCGACGTCTACGTCGGCGAGGTCGTGATGTCCGGCGGCGGCAACCAGGGGCTGGTGCCGCCCACCTGTCACTCGCTGCAAAAGTTCACCCGCCGGGAGGTGCCGAACTGAAGAGGGTTTCCGTGGACGCCGACCGTAACCTCCTGTTCGGTGTGCTCGCGCTGCGGCCGACCTGATCGACCCTCAGCAGTTCATCGAGGGCGTGCCTGCTCTGGACCAGCCGAGGACGTGGCCATGGCCACGACCTGCTCGTCGAGCGCGGCTGGATCGTCCAGGCCGACCGGGAGCACGTCGAATACTTGCTCCGGCGCAAGCTGGACAAGCACGGCGGCCCCCGGGCCAGCCTCGCGGCGATTCCGGACGACATCAAGCGCTCCCTGGCCGGCCTGGCCCGGGCCGATGCCGCCGACGCCACCGTGGCCCACGTCGCCGGCCCCCCGGATCGTTACGCCCGGCTCCGATTGCACGCGACGGGCGGCATCGGCCGCGTGTGGCTGGCCCACGACGGCGGCCTCGGCCGCGACGTCGCCCTGAAGGAGTTGCGGCCCGAGCGGGCCGAGCACGCCGCGTTCTCCGCCCGCTTCCTTCAGGAAGCCAGAATTACCGGCCAGCTGGAGCACCCCGGCATCGTCCCGGTCTACGAGCTGGCCTGGTCCGCCGACCGCGGACCGTTCTACACCATGCGCTTCGTCAAGGGGCGCACGCTGACCGAGGCGGCGGCCGCGTTCCACAAGAAGCGATCCGCCGGCCAGGCCGACGCGCTCGACCTGCCTGCCCTGCTGAACGCCTTCGTTACGGTCTGCCACACGGTCGCCTACGCCCACTCGCGCGGCGTCATCCACCGCGACCTCAAAGGTCAGAACGTCATCCTCGGCGACTTCGGCGAGGTCGTCGTGCTGGACTGGGGACTGGCCAAGCGCACTCGGCCGGCCCGAGCCGTCGGCGGGGTCGCCGCCCGCCGACGCCGCCGCCGAGGACAGCGCCCTGACCGTGCAGGGGCAGGCGCTCGGCACGCCGGCGTACATGGCCCCGGAGCAAGCGGCGGGGTGCCTGGACCGGATCGACCACCGGACGGACGTCTACGGCCTGGGGGCGGTGCTGTACGAGATCCTCACCGGCCGGCCGCCGTTCACCGGGCCGGACACGGCGGCGGTTCTGCGGAAGGCCCAGGAGGAAGAGCCGGCCCCGCCCCGCCGCGCCTGGCCGGAGGTGCCGCCGGCGCTGGAGGCGCTGTGCCTGCGGGCCTTGGCCACACGGCCGGAGGACCGCCCCGCCGCCGCCGCCGAGCTGGCCCAGGAGGTGCAGGGCTGGCAGGAGTTCGAGCGGCGCAAGGCCGAGGAGGCGTTGCGCGAGTCGGAGGCGCTGTACCACTCGCTGGTGGAGTGCCTGCCGTGCAGCGTATTCCGCAAGGACCTGGAGGGACGATTGACTTTCGCCAACCGTCACTGCTGCGAGTTCCTGGGCCGCCCACTTGAGCAACTCCTGGGCAAGACCGATTTCGACATCAACCCAAGAGACCTGGCTGAGAAGTACCGCCGGGACGACCAACGAGTCATCGAAACCGGGGGGGTGCTCGAGGAAATCGACGAACACCAAACCCTGAGCCTGGAGGGCAAGGGCAAGCGCTACACGCAGGTGTTCAAAACGGCCGTCCGCGACGCCACCGGCAACGTCACCGGTATCCAGGGGATCGGGTGGGACGTCACGGCCCGCGAGCTCGCGGAGGAGGAGCTGCGCAAGAGCCGGGAGCGGTTCGAGCTGGCCGTGCAGGGGTCGCAGGACGGCCTGTGGGACTGGGACCTGACCACCGACGAGGTTTACTACTCGCCCCGGTACAAGGCGATGCTCGGCTACGAGGAGCACGAGTTCGCCAACCGCAGCGAGGAGTGGGCCAACCGGGTCCACCCCGAGGACATCGCCCGGGTGCGCGGGGAACTGCGCGCCCACTTCAAGGGCCGCGAATCGCTGTCCTGGGTCGAGTTCCGCATGCGGCACAAGGACGGCTCGTACCGCTGGGTCCGCAGCCGGGCGTTCGTCCTGCGCGACGCCGACGGCCGGGTCTACCGCATGGCCGGCTCGCACGAGGACATCACCGACCGCAAGGCCGCCGAGGCGGAGCTGGCCCACGAGCGGCACTTGTTGCGCTGCCTCATGGACACGATCCCGGACGAGATCTACTTCAAGGACCGGGACGGCCACTACCTGGTCGTCAACAAGGCGTTGGCCGAGAAGCTCGGGCTGAGCGACCCGGGGCAGGCTGTCGGGAAGACCGTCCACGACTTCTTCGCCCCGGAGTACGCGGAGGAGGCGGACGCCGGCGAGCGGGAGGTCATGCGTACCGGCCAGCCCCTCCTCGCCAAGGAAGTCCGGGAGACCTGGCCCGACGGTCGCGTCACCCGGGTGTCCTCGACGAAGATGCCGTGGCGCGGCCCGGACGGAGAAATCATCGGAACGTTCGGGGTCTCCCGCGACATCGCCGGCATACCACGAGGTGGGTCATGAAAGCCTGGCGCTTCTACGGGTTCAACGACGTGCGGCTGGACGACGTGCCGGAGCCGGCCCTCGCCCCCGGCCACGTGCTGCTTGAACCGCTCGTCGTCCAGCCGAGCGTGACCGAGGCGCAGCTGGCCAAGGGCGTCCCCACCCTCGCCTACGACCGCGTCAAGCGGCGCCTGGAGGCGGAGGCGCCGCTCCAGCTGTTCGGCCACGAGTTCTGCGCCCGCGTCCTCGAAGCCGGGCCGGGCGTCACCGGGTTCCGCCCCGGCGACCGGGTCGCGGCGCGGGCCAAGCTGCCGTGCGGCGAGTGCCGGCTGTGCCGCTCGGAGAAGAGCGATCTCTGCCGGGCCGGGCCGGTCATCGGCTTCGACCTGCCCGGCTGCTTCGCCGAGCGCGCCTGCGTGCCGGCGATCGCCCTGGTGAAGGTGGACGACCGGATCTCCGACGGCGAGGCGGCCTGCTTGCAGTCGCTCAGCGACAGCGTGGCGGCGGTCGAGACGGCGGGGCTGCGTGTGGCGGACACGGTGGTGATCCTCGGCCAGGGCAGCATGGGGCTGGAGTGCTTGCAGGTCGCCCGCATCTCCGGGGCGGGCCTGATCGTCACCGTGGACGTCCGGGA
The DNA here is from genome assembly GCA_046350195.1 of Gemmataceae bacterium. Lineage (GTDB taxonomy): Bacteria > Planctomycetota > Planctomycetia > Gemmatales > Gemmataceae > CALDUY01. The sequence continues at coordinate 50,663 of JAXMAW010000034.1, read as the reverse complement.
CGAGGCGTGCCGGGTCTCGCGCGACCTCGGCGCGGACCACGCCCTGAACGCCCGCTCCGGCGATGTCGTTGCGATGATCCGGGAACTGACCGGAGGCGTCGGCGCGGACGTGGTGTTCGAGTGCGCCGGCGGCAGCCCGAAGCAGGGGCTGGCGGGCCAGCAAACGCTGCTTCAGGCGCTGGACGTCGTCCGGCCCGGGGGGAAGATCATCGGCGTGTCGTGGTTCGGCGGGCCGGTCCCGCTGAACATCGACCTGTTGCGCGAGCGCAGCCTGCGCTACCTGTTCCCCGACATCAGCACCCAGGCGCACCTCGAACACACCGTCCGGCTGGTCGCCACGGGGCGCGTCCGGATGGCGGGGACCATCACGCACGTCCTCCCCGGGATCGAGTCCGTCCCGAAGGCCTTCGAGATCACCGCGAACAAGGGGGCCTACCAGGCGATCAACCCCGCCCAGGTGCTGATGCGCCCAGGTGCCTGAACGTGCCCCGCCGGCTACCCCTTCCCTCCCGGGGGGCTTAAGTTATGGGCAGGGAAACCCGGGCGAAGGGCCGTTCCCATGAAGACCGCCTTGCATTCCATCAGCTATTCCGGCTCCTGGGGGCAGGCCGGGCTATCGCTGGAGGAGACGATCGAGCGCGCGGCCGCCCTCGGCTTCGACGGCCTGATGCTGGCGGCGAAGCGGCCCCACGCCTCTCTGCTGGACATGGGCCCTGAAGCCCGCCGGCGCCTGCGGGACAGGCTCCAGGGCTGCGGCGTCGGCCTCGAATGCCTGGCGGGCTACACCAACTTCACCGCCGACGCCGAGCACGCCGAGGTCCCCCACCGGGAGATGCAGGTCTACTACGTCGGCGAGCTGTGCCGGCTGGCGGTCGATCTGGGCGGCCGGGTGGTGCGGGTCTTCACCGGCTACGAGCATCCATCCCTGCCGTACTCCCAGGCCTGGGACCTGGCCGTCGCCGCCGTGAAGGAGTGCGCCCGCCGCGCTGCCGACGTCGGGGCCGTGGTGGCGGTCCAGAACCACCACGACCTGGCCGGCCACGCCCAGGCGTTCGAGCAGTTCCTCCGCGCCGTCGATGAGCCGGCCTGCCGGGCCGCGTTCGACGCCTGGGCGCCAGCCCTCCAGGGCGACGACGTCGCCGCCTGCGCGAGGAGCCTGGCCGGGTTGACCGTACACACGACGGTGGCCGACTACGTCCGCCTGCCGCGCTTTCGCTACCAGCCCGAGTTGGTGAACTACCGGCGCGAGGCCGACTACGTGCAGGCGGTCCCCGTGGGGGAGGGGTTCATCGACTACCGGGGGTTCCTGACGGCGTTGCGGGAAGGCGGCTTCGACGGCTGCGTGGCGTACGAGATGTGCTCCCCGCTCCGCGACGGCGGCAGCCTGGAGACGCTCGACCGTTACGCCCGACGCTTCCTGGAGTTCCTGCGCCCCTGGGCGGGCCGGTAGGGGCGTCGGCGCAATCTCTCGCCGCCCCCACTTCGTCTGGTAGAATGCCCTCGCTTTTCGACGCCACGTCCCGCATCACGGAGGACCGCACATGTCCGCGAAGCCGCTCGCCGCGTTGTTGCTGTTCGCCGGCCTGTTGACCGCGTCCGACCGGCTGACCAGCCGGCCGCGCCCCGCCGCGAAGGAGGCGCGGAACTCGCCGTCGGCGAGCGGCTCGCGACCGGGCCGGGCGAGCGGCGACTGGTTCGGCTGCCGGACCGGTCGCGGCTGTTCGTCCGCGAGCGGACTACCCTCGCCGTCTGGGGGCGAGCGCGATCGAACTGGCCCGCGGCGAGGTGTTCGTCGAGACCGCCCCGGGAAGCTCGCGCCGGCCCTGCTCGTCAAGACGCCGACCCGCGAGTTCCGCGGCCGCGACAGCCGGTTCGGCGTCCGCGCCACCGCAACCGAGGCGTCGCTGCTCGTCGCCGCCGGCGAGGTGAGCGTTGACGGCGTCGAGAAGCCGGTCCGCGCCGGCCAGCGGCTGGACCCGAAGGCGGTCCAGCCGGCCGCCGCCCAGGGCGTCGCCCACCAGATCGCCTGGACGCGCGACCTGCGCAACGCCGCCCCGCTGGTCCCGCCCAGCGACAGCGCCGGCGGCACCCTCGTCGTGCGGGCCCCCGACGGGCAGGAGAGGCAGCTGGAGCTGCGTGAGTACAGGATCGACGTCCACGTCGAGGACGGCTTCGCCCGGACCACGATCGACCAGACCTTCTTCAACTCCTCGGAGCAGCGCCTCGAAGGCACGTTCCGCTTCCCGCTGCCGGCCGACGCCTCGCTGTCGCGCCTGGCCATGTACGTGGACGGCAAGCTGATGGAGGGCGGCATGGCCGAGCGCGACCACGCCCGCGCCGCCTACGAGCGCATCGTCTACGAGCGGCGCGACCCGGCGCTGCTGGAGTGGGTGGACGGCACGACGTTCAAGATGCGCGTCTTCCCGCTCGAAGGCCGGCAGGAGAAGAGGCTGCTGCTCAGCTACACGCAGAGGCTGCCCGTGCTGCACGGGGGCGTCGATTACCGCTTCCCCGCCGGCCACAGCCTCGGCAAGGTGAGGCGCTGGTCGTTCCAGGCTCGCATCAAGAACGGGGCCGCCCTCGCCTGGCGGTGCGAGACGCACCAGCTGACGGCGGCGAAGGACGGAGCCGACCTCGTCCTCGGCGCGACCAAGAGGGACGCCGCGCTGGACCGTGACGTCGCCCTGAACCTGCAAGAGCCGGCGGCGAAGGAGGCGTCGTTCGCGGCGGCGACGCACGACGGGGCGAAGTACCTGATGGTGCGCTACCGGCCTGATCTCCCTGGCGAGGGCGCCGCGGAGCCGAGGCACTGGGTCGTGTTGGTGGAGACGTCCGGCGACCGCGACCCGCTGCTGATGCGGACGCAGATCGAGCTGGCGCGGTCGCTGCTGGCCAGCGCCGGCCGCGACGACACCTTCGCCGTCCTCGGCGGGGCGACGCGGACGGCGGGGACCCGGCCGGCCCGCAACGACGCCGCCGCGATCGACGAGGCGATGGCCGGCCTGGAGAGGGCCCACCTGGTCGGCGCGTTCGACCTCGGCGCGGCGCTGTCGGCGGCCGGGCCGCTGCTCGGCGCCGGCAAGAACGCGCATTTGCTCCATCTCGGGTCCGGTATAGCGGCGATGGGGGACGCCGACGTAGGCCGGCTGGTGAGCCGGCTGCCGAAGGGGGCGAAGTACGTCGGCGTCGGCGTCGGCCGGCGCTGGAACCGGTCCTTCATGCAGGCGGCGGCGGAGGCGACGGGCGGCTACTTCACGCAGGTCAACCCCGACGAGCCGGTGGCCTGGCGCGGCGTCGAGATCGCCGCGGCGCTGGGCGCGCCGCGCCTTCTGGACGTGACGATCTCCGACCCGGCGGGCCGGGCCCGGTTCCTGCCGTTTTCGCGGCTGGCCTGCCAGGGCGAGGAAGTGGCGGCGATCGCGCGGGCGGACGAGCTGCCGGCGCGGGTGCGCGTCACCGGGAAGCTGGACGGCAAGGAGCTGTCGCGCGAGTTCGAGGTGGCCGACGTCCGCGAAGGGGCCGACTACCTGCCGCGGTCGTGGGCGAAGCTGGAGATCGACCGGCTGCTGGCCGAGGACGCGGCGAAGCACAAGAACGAGATCGTCGCGCTGTCGAAGGCGATGTACGTGATGACGCCGTTCACCTCGCTGTTGGTGCTGGAAAACGAGGACATGTACACGCAGTTCAAGGTCGATCGCGGGCGGAAGGACCACTGGGCGATGTACCCGGCGCCGGCGAAGATCCGGGTCGTGTACGAGCCGCTCGACGGGGGCGCGGGCCAGGGCCGGCCGACGGCGCGGCAGGTGGCGGATACCGTGATCACGCGGCTGGCGTACCGGCGGGCGACGAACAAGGATGGCCGAGCACGGGATTTTGACGGTAAAGACGGATTCCACTTTGGAGACGGCCTCCTATCTCGCCTGAGTCTCGGGACGGAAGGCCTTGGCGAAGCCGCGCCGCAGGCCCGCGAGGAGTCGCGCCGTCGGCTGGGGGAGATGCAGCGCGAGCGAATCACGTTGCTGGCGGCCGCGCCAGCCGAGGTCGCGGCCGTGGTGGGCCGCCTGTCGGGAGAAAGAATCAGCGACAATACGGTGCTCGAATCCCTCAGTAACGCATCGGCGGGAAGCTTGATGTTCGGACTGGGCATCAGCTCCGACGCCCCGAGAGAGGCCGAGCATGTGGCACGGCCCGCGCTGAATCTCCCGGCACCGACGGCGGGGTTTGGCAGCCGGTTCCGGCGAGACGCGCTGGGTAGGGCCGGGGCGATGCGTGGCGGTGACGCGCAGGAGTTCAACTTCTTCATGGAGTGGTCGCGTGGGGAAGGCGAGGGGCGCGGCAAAGGAAAGATGCAGGGCCAAGGCTATGTCGATGGGGAACTGCTCTACAGGCGGCCCGGCCCCTCCGGCGACGCGGCGCCGTTCACCGACCTGCTGCGCTACGCCCCCGGCTTCCACACGTCCGACGCCGACCTGCTCGCCGTCCTCGAAGCCGAGGCGCGGCCCGACCCGTCGCTGCGCCCCGGCCTCGTCGCCGACGGGGCGCGCCGGCTGTTCGAGGCCGCCCGCCGTTCGGGATGGCGCTCGCACGCGGTCGCCGCGCGGCACACGTCGCCGGCGTTCACCATACTCCACGACCGCGCCGCCCGCTGGGCGTGGCGGCGGACGTTGGCGTCGGGGCTGAAGGAGCAGGTGATCTGCGACGGCAAGACGCTGTGGCACCTCTACCCCGAGCTGGGCCTCGCCGCGAAGCGCGACGTCAGCCGGTTCCACCGGCTCGAACTCGCGGCGTTCGTGCCCGCCGCGCTGCCCGCGCCGGAGGACCTGGCGCGCGGGGCCGACCTGGTGCTGCTCGACGAGCGCACCGCCGCCCTGATCCCGCACCCCGAGAAGGAGGAGAAGGGCAAGGTCCGCCCGCACGTCCAGGTCCGCTTCTCGTTCGGAGAGGACGGCCGGCTCGCCGAGCGGTCGTGGGTCGAGATGCCGGCGAACAAGGTCGTCCGCCGCGAGAAGTGCGAGCCGGGCGAATCCGCCGCGCCCGAGCTGAAGGCGGCGACCGACAAGCTCGTCGTCGTGCCGATGCCGTTCCGGTCGGTGGGGCACCTGCACACGGTGTTCAAGATGAAGGACCGGGCGGTCAACGACCTGACCTTCGCCCAGGCGACGCAGCTGCTGGCCAGCCACGTCGCCGCCGGCGACGCCGACGGGGCGAGGCGCGTCTTCCAGCAGGCGCTGCACCCGCGCGAGCAGAGGCAGCTGGGCTACTACGCCCTGCTCGCCGCCGCCGGCGTGCCGCTCGACGGCGACGCCTTCGACGTGATGGAGGTCCACCCCGGCGAGCCGCTGGCGAACTACCTCGCCGTCCACACCTCGCCGGTGCTGCGCAAGCACGCCAGCCGGTGGGCCGCCGCCAGCAACGCCTGGGGCGACGGCTTCCTACGCCGGCTGGGCGTCGGCCACGCGCTGTTGCAGCGCTGGTCGGCCCGGAACCTCGGCACCCCCGCCCAGCGCGCCGCCGAGCGCGCCAAGGCCCTCGCCTACGTCAAGCAGTACGCCGGCGACGGGCTGGCGTGGGGCGTCCTCGGCCTGGTTCAGGACCGCGAGGCCGAGGAGAAGGACGGCGCCTGGCTCGACCTCGCCAGGCACTACGAGCTGTTCGCCGACGCGCCCGGTCTGGGAGACCTGGCGCGCTACGAGGCCGCCCGCTGCCTGTGGCGGGCGGGGCGGAAGGACGAGGCGCGCGGCCGCTTCCTGGCGCTACAGGCCGAGGCCGAGAAGGACGGGGCGCTACTGCGCTTCGACGCCGACTTCCGGGCCGCGCTGCTGGGGGCGGAGAGGGACGGCTGGGGCGAGCTGATGCGGCGCACCGCCGGCCGGCTGGTCGAGAGGAAGGACCGCGCCGGCGCCCTGCTACTGGCCCGGCAGTGCTGGCAGCTCGGCGACCAGGCGACGTCGCAGGCGCTGTTCCGCCTGGCGACGGCCGGGCTCGATGCCCGGGGTAAGGAGGGGCTGGCGCTACACCTGGCCGGCCTGTCGTTCCTGATGCAGACCGGCCAGCAGGCCGCCTGCGAGCCGCTGCTGACCGCCCTGCTCGGCGACGCCGAGCACGCCAAACTGCCCGGCCTGTGGCGGCTGGCCGCCCGAGTCGCCTCGGAGCGCGAGCAGCACGCCCGGCGGCTCGAATGCTTGGAGAGGGCGCTGGCCCTGGAGTACGCCCAGCCGCCGGAGGTCATCAACCTCGACGAGGTCCGCCGCGACTACGGCGGGCTGCTCGACGAGTACGAGCGGCTGGCCCGGTCGCTCGCGACGCTCAAGCTGCCCGCACCCGCCGGCTTCCGCGACCGGGTGGTGCGCGCCGCCGACCGCTGGCGGGGGCTGGACCGCGACCAGGAGGGCGCCGCCCGCAAGTGCGCCGCGGTGCTGCGCGAGCTGGGCGAGCGCGAGCTGGCGTGGGACTACCTGACGACGCCGGTGGCGCTGCGGCCGGGCGAGAGCGACGTCTGGACCGGCCTGGCCGAGGCGCTGAAAAAGCAAGGCGAGCGCGGCCTGGCCGACCTGGCGTACCGCTCGGCGTTCGAGCGCGAATCGACTAACGCCCAGGTCCTCTGGGACCGGGCCGACAACCTGCGCCAGGCGGGCCGGACCGAGGAGGCGCGGAAGCTGTTCCGCCGGCTCGCCGAGGGCGACTGGCAGCCGCGCTTCGCGTCCCTGAAGGAGCAGGCGCGCTGGGTGGCCGGGGCCGAGTAATCTCCTGCCCGATCGGCCACCGGCCCACGAGCCCAATGCGGCTACAGCTCGACGATGGTCAGGTAGACGGCCATCCCCATGCCCAGGGCGGCCAGCGCCAGGCTGAGCAGGACGCCGAGCGACCACCGCAAGGGCAGGCCCAGCTCCCCGCGGTCCAGGTCGGCCGCCATCCGCTGGTGGTTGCGCACCGACAGCACCAGGACCGCGACGCCCAGGCCGATCAGCGCCGTGCCGGTGAAGGTGTTCATGGCGGCCAGGCCGGGGTGCTCCTTGACCCGGTCGTGGCCGGCCAGGGCGACCTCCTTGAGGAACAGGCCGAACCGGGCGACGACGAAGCCGAACCCCATCAGGGCCAGGCTGGTGCGGACCCAGCCCAGCAGGCTGGTCTCGATCTGGAGGCGAACCTTGAACTCCTCGCTGGTCATCCTCGGCGCGTCGGGCGGCGGTCCCATGCCGGCCTCCTGGGGGACGAAGGGGGAGGGCCCGGCCAGTTTACGGCGCCGCGCCGGCGTTGACCCGCCGAGGCCAGGCCGGCTACACTTCCCGGAGAGGTCGCCCTATCGAACGCGAGCCAGGAGGGCCTGCCGATGGACCGTTCCCACCTTGTCTGCGGCGCCGGCGGCGCGGCCGCCGCTCTGCTGCTAGCCGGCCTCGTCGCCGCCCAGACCGGCCGGGCCACCCCGGCGGTTCCGGCGGTTCCGGCGGACTTCCTCACGGAGCCAACGCCGACCTTCACCACCCCGCCACCCCGCCCCGCCGCGAGGCCGGGGGAAAAGACCATCGACGAGCTGGTGGCCTCCCTGGAGCAGATCAAGGCCCGAAGGGCCGAGCTGGACCGGGTCGAGAAGGAAACGGTGGCCATGCTGAGGGAGAAGCTCCGCCAGCAACGGCAACGGCTCCACAAGCTCGGCGTCGCCGACGAGGTCCCCCAGCCGCCGCCGACCTGCGCCGCCCCCGTGCAGCCGTCCCTCTCGTCGCAGGCCGAGCCGGTCGCGCCCCAGGCCGCCCCCCCGGCTTACAGTGTCCCGCCGATGCCGCAGGCGGATGGCCCGCCCACGGCGTCCGTGAACTGACGGCCCGGGGCCACCAGAAGAGGAGGGGGCCGGGGAGTTCATCCCCCGGCCCCTGCGCTCGCGCCTCGCCCCGCCTCTGGCGGACGCGACGCCGCGCTGCCGCCGGCCGCCGTCAGTCCGGGAGGTCGATGGGGACCTCGTTGCCGCCCGGCCTGACCGTGACCAACAGCCCACTGGTGCCGGGGTCCCGGTACCGGGACGGCCAGGGTCGGGCGGGTGGGCCGCGACCCCGGCGGGCCGGGCTCCGACGGGGCGGGGCGCACCGACACCGCGTAGGTGCCTGCTTTCAGCGGGGCGGCCAGCGCGTAGCCGCCCGACCTGTCGATCTTCGCGACCGCCCCCACCCCCCTCTCCTTCGCGTAGAAGTGGACCTCGGCCGCCGTCACGGGCCGGCCTTGTGGGACACCCGACCCGAGACCCTCCCGGCGGGCTTCCCGCCACAGCCCGATAACACCGCCAGCGCGGCCGCCGCGCCGACCAGCCCCCTTGGTGTCGCCATGGTCAATGCCTCCCCGTCGGCGTGGCCGACGCCGTCTTCGAGGCTTGCATCAAGTTCTGGCAGCACCGCGCCACCGCCTGCTCCGCGGGCTGAGGCGCGCGGGGTGGGCCGAAGCGCGGCTCACGACTTCCCCAAGGCCAGGTCGCAGGCCAAGGGCCCCGGACGTGCGAACCCGGACGGCTACCGCGATACCGTCAGGTGGTCGGTGGCTTGGCCACCGGCTTACTCTGCCCCTTGGCCGAAACCTTGGTGGGCGTGATCAGGGCGGTCATCTTGCGCCCGTCCATCGCCGGCGGCCGCTCCACCTTTCCCACGTCGGCCAGCTTCTCAAGAACCTGGTCGAGGACGCGCCGCCCCTCCTGCTGGTGCTGCATCTCGCGGCCGCGGAACAGGACGGTGACCTGCACCTTGTCGTTGTGCTCCAGGAACTTCCGCGCCTGGTTCACCTTCGTGTCCACGTCGTGGTCGCCGGTCTTGGGGCGGACGCGGATCTCCTTCAACTTCTGCTGGCGGGCCTTGCCGGCCTTGTTGCCCTTCTGCGAGCTCTGAAACCGCATCTTGCCGTAGTCGAGGATCTTGCAGACCGGCGGGCGCTCGTCGGCGGCCACCTCCACCAGGTCCAGTCCGGCCTCCCGCGCCCTCTCCAGGGCCTGCGAGGTGGGCATCAGGCCCAGCTGCTCGCCCTCGGGGCCGATCACCCGGATCGGGCTGATGCGGATCTGCTCGTTGCGTCGCGGGCCACGGTCGGCCGGCTGCTCTCGGTCGAAATATCGGATAGTCACTCCTTCATAAGGGGGTCGGGGCGCCGGGGGCGGAACCGGGGCAGCGAGGCGTGGCCAGGCCGCCTGTTCATTCTATCGTCAACCACGAGCACCGCCAGAGCCATTTTTACCGCGGTGGATGCTGGAACGCTCCCCGGCCCTGGTCACCCCTTCCCCAGACAAGCGTCCACTGCCCAGCAGCCCCGGACGTGCGGCGCCCCGCCGCGTAGGTGCGCCACGACCGCCGGGTCAGCCCCAGCCTCTTCAAGGCGTCGCCGAGGACCCAGAGGCGGTGCGGGTCAAGCCCGGCGACCGTCAGGCAAAGCCGCCCAGGTCCACAGGCTCCTCGCCGGTCACGCGGGTAGGAAGATCGAGGACGTCTATGGGGCGGTCTTCGAGGGCATCTTGGGGGAGAAGGTGACCACCAAGCCCGTCGAGGCCGACAGGCCACTCTCCGGGCCCAGCAAGTAGGGCGATCCCCGCCGGCCTCGCCGGGGCCCCCGGGGCGTGAGCTGCCGCTGCCGGCGTCACCCGTCGCCGGCCAGCCAGAGGCGGGCCAGGGCGACGACGACCGCCTGGGGCCCGGCGTCGGCCGCCCCCGCCGCCTCGACCGACCGGCCATCGGCGGACAGCGAGCCAGCCCACGACCCGTCGGGCCGGAGCGTGAGGGCGACCTGGGTGCCGGGCGGCAGTCTCCGCAGCGCCTCGCCCTTGGGGACGGGGGCGGACAGGCGCTGCTGCGCCTCGATCCGGGCCACGCAGTCGGGGCAGCGGGTGGCCTGGAACTTGGCCAGCCGCTGGTCCCGGTACTTGTCCACCTCGTAGTGCTGGAACTCTTGCACGTGGCCGCACGCCCGGGCCACCATCGGCCGCGCCACCACCCTGCCTTTTGGCGGCAACCCCATCGCCCATGCCCTCCCTCGCGGATGGCGAGAGGTTAGGCTATGGGCGGCGGGCCGGCCGGCTAGGCGAAAGGGCGGGCCGAAGGGGAAAGGGCGGTTTCCGCCTCACCTGCCGGGCCCGCCGGTTCGCCTAGCCGGCCGGCCCGCCGCCTGGGAGAATGCAGGGGCCCGGCCCCACACCCGGCGAGGGGGAGGCGCGTTGCCCCTCACAACCGTCCGCTTCGCCCCCGCCGCCCCGGGGCCGCCCCCGACGTCCGCCGCTTCCTCCACGAGGCCCGGCGGCGGGCCGGCCGCCTCCAGCGGCGGTACCGGCTCCCGGCGTTCGTCGGCAGCGACTACCGCCTGGCCTACGCCGCCCTGCTCGGCGTGCAGGCGTCGGGGGCTGGCGCCGGGCGGCCGGTTCTGCGAGTGGGGCAGCGGGCTGGGGGTGGTCTGCTGCCTGGCCGCCATGGCCGGGTTCGCCGCCTCGGGGGTCGAGGCCCGCGGCCGCCTCGTCCGGGCCTCTCGCCGGCTGGCCGCCGACTTCGACCTGCCCGCCGAGTTCGCCCGAGGCAGCTACATCCCCGGCGGGGCGAGGGCCGGGCTGCTGGCGGGGCGCGAGTTCGCCTGGCTCACCAGGGGGGGGCGGTGCGGGCACGAGGCGCTGGGGGCCGGCCCCGACGAGTTCGACCTGGTCTACGCCTACCCCTGGCCCGACGAGGAGGGGCTGGTCGGGGACCTGTTCGAGGGGCACGCCAGGCCCGGCGCGCTGCTGCTGACCTACCACGGGGAGCGGGGGATGTGGCTACGCCGCAAGGGCGGCCCGCGGGCCCCGTGAGGGCCGAGGCACGCAGCTTTTCGTGGCCCCGGCCCCCTCGGGCATGGTCGCCTTACGAGAGGCAACGCAGCACGCCCTCGAGGAAATGGTGCAGCTCCCGACCCGGAGGTCCGGTGTCCTCGCCGGTCCGCTTACGCGCTGACGGCGACCACCCGGCTCGCCCCGTGCAGGAAGTCCTCGACGATCCGCCGCGCCAGCCCCGCCGGGCGCGGCAACGGGCCGAAGCGCAGCACGCTCCGCAAGCCGCCCAGGAGGATGAGCACCGGCGTGTGCGGGTCCGGCACGTCCCACAGGCCCGCGAGGCGGCCCTCTTCGAGGATCTCCAGCGCCCGCCGGATGTTCCCCGTGCGGAGCGATTGCCAGGCGGCCAGCGCCCCCGAGTGCTGGCGCCCCTCGGCGTAATGCAACAGGTCGAGCAGGTACGGGTTGGCGTCGAAATACTCGAGGATGGCGGCCACCATCGCTTCCAGCTTGGCCCGCGGCCCGCCGGCGCTGGCGATCCCCTCGTCGATCCGCTGCCCCAGCCCGGCCGCGGCCTGGTCCAGCAGCGCCAGGTACAGTTGCTGCTTGTCCTCGAAGTAGCGGTACAGCGTTCCCTTGCCGACCTCGGCCGCGCAGGCGATGTCCTCCATGCGGACCTCGTGGAAGCGCCGCACGGCGAACAGCCGCGAGGCGACGGCGAGGATGCGATCGGCCAACTGGGGTGTTTTTGTACGCACGGGCTTCACCGGCTCTTTCTCGATCTTGGACGCGTCCAACTCCAACCACGGACCTCATCCGTGCGACGCCCCTGGCGGACTCGTCAGGGGCGTCGAGGGCATTGCGAGCGGGTCCGGCTCCATGTGTCGCGCCCGCCGCTCCTGGTACCAGCCGATGACGTAGAAGAAGACCGGAGTCAGGAAGATGCCGAACAGCGTCACCCCCAGCATCCCCGCGAACACCGCCGTCCCGAGGGTCCGCCGCATCTCTGCCCCCGCGCCCTCCGACACCATCAACGGCACCACGCCGAGGATGAACGCGAACGAGGTCATGATGATCGGCCTCAGCCGCAGCTCGCACGCCGCCAGGGTCGCCTGGTGGCGCGGGACGCCTTGCTCGCGCTGGGCCTTGGCGAACTCGACGATGAGGATGGCGTTCTTGCACGCCAGCCCCACCAGCACCAGGAAGCCCACCTGCGTGAAGATGTTGATGTCCATCTTCGCCGCCAGCACCCCGGCGACGGCGAACAAGAGGCACATGGGGACGACGAGGATGACTGCCAGGGGCAGCGCCCACGACTCGTACTGCGCCGCCAGCACCAGGAACACCAGCACCACCGCCAGCAGGAACACCCACATGGCGGTATTGCCGGTCTGGAGCTGCAACAGCGCCAGCTCCGTCCACTCCGGCCGCATCGACTGCGGCAGCTCGTCGGCCGCCGCCTCCAGGTGCGCGATCGCCTGGCCCGAGCTGGTCCACGGCCCGGGGTCGGCGTGGACCGCCGCCGACGGGTACATGTTGTAGCGCATGATCATCACCGGCCCGCTGCGGTAGCGCACCTTGGAGAAGGCGGCGAGCGGCACCATCTCGCCCTGGCCGTTGCGGGCCTTGAGCTGAAGGACGTCGTCGGCGGACTGGCGGAAGACGTCCCGGGCCTGGACGTTGACCTGCCAGGTCCGCCCGAAGCGGTTGAAGTAGTTGATGTAGTACGACCCCAGAGTCGCCTCCAGCGTGGTCCGGACGTCGTCGATCGAGACGCCCCGGTCCTTGGCCTGCTCCCGGTCGATGATCAGCTCCACCCAGGGCGTGTCGGCCCGGAAGCTCGTGAACACGCCCTGGAGATGAGGGTTGGCCTCCCCGGCCGCGACCACCTCCTCGGCCGATTTCTGGAGGTCCGACAGGCCGTTGTCTCCCGTGTCTTGCACGATGAGCTTGAACCCGCCCGCGGTGCCCAGGCCCTCGACGGGAGGCGCGCCGAAGATGTTCACGATGGCGCGCGGCACCTCGCGCTGGAGCCGCTCTTCCAGAGCCCTAGCGATGGCGCTACTCGACAGGTCCGGGGCCGTGCGGTGCTCGAACTCGTCGAGCAGCAGGTACAGCGCGCCGAAGTTCGAGGCGTTGGCCCCCAGCAGGATCGACTGCCCCGAAATGGCGACCGTGTGCTTGACGCCCGGGGCCTCCAGGGCGATCTTCTCGATCTGGCGCACGACGTCCTGGGTGCGGCCGACGCTGGCGGCGTCGGGGAGCTGGACGTTGACGAGCAGGTAGCCCTTGTCCTGCTGCGGGATGAACCCCGTCGGCGTCGTCGTGAAGCCCCAGTACGTCAGGTACAGCAAGCCGCCGTAGAGCAAGATCACGACCGGGCTGACGCGCAGCAGCTTGCCCACGCTGAACGTGTACCACCTGGTCGATCGGTCGAAGCCCAGGTTGAACAGGTGGAACGACCAGCCCAGAAGCGCGTTGACCGGCCTGCGCAGGATGACTCCCACCAGCGTCAGGGCCACCGCCCCCGCCACGATCGGCCCCCAGAGACGCACAGCCTCCAGCCGCTCGGGCGAGAGGTTCACGTTCAGCCGGGCCAGAGCGCCTGTGATCCAGGCCGGGGCGATGAATTTAAAGCCCAGCCACGCCCCCAGGGGTGGGAAGGCGAACCACGGCAGCGCCTCGAAATGCCCTTTCTCGCGCTTCCGCAGGAGCAGCGCCGACAGCGCCGGGCTGAGGGTGAGCGAGTTGAAGGCGCTGATGACCGTCGAGACGGCGATGGTCAAGGCGAACTGCCGGAAGAACTGCCCCGTTATCCCGCTGATGAACGCGCACGGGATGAACACGGCGCTGAGCACCAGGCCGATCGCGACGACCGGCCCCGACACCTGCTCCATCGCCTTGATCGTCGCCTGGCGCGGGGGTAGGCCCTCCTCGATGTGGTGCTCGACGGCCTCGACGACGACGATGGCGTCGTCCACCACGATGCCGATCGCCAGCACCAGCCCGAACAAGGTCAAGTTGTTCAGGCTGAAGCCGATGGCCGCCATGACGGCGAACGTGCCGACGACGGCGACCGGGACGGCGACCAGCGGGATCAGGGCCGACCGCCAGTTCTGCAAGAACAGCAGCACCACCACCGCCACGAGCACGACGGCGTCGAAGAGGGTCTTGAAGACCTCGGCGATCGACTCGTTGATGAACGGCGTGGTGTCGTAGACGATGGCGTAGTCCATCCCCGGCGGGAAACGCCGATTGAGCTGCTTCATCCGCTCCTTGACCCGCTTCGCCACGTCCAGCGCGTTGGAGCCGGGCAGCTGGTAGACCGACAGCGCCACCGACGGCTTGCCGTCCAGCGTGCAGGTCTGGTCGTAGGACTGCGCCCCCAGCTCGATGTTGGTCACGTCCTTGAGGCGCACCAGGGTGCTGCCGACGTTCTTCACGACGATGTTGGCGAACTGGTCGGTGTTCTCCAGCCGGCCGAGCGTGGTGATGATGTACTGCGTCACCTGCCCCGACGGGGTGGGCGGCTGGCCGATCTGCCCGGCGGCCACCTGGATGTTCTGCGCCTGGACGGCGTTGATGACGTCCTGCGCGTTGATCCCGTAGGACGCCATCATGGTCGGGTCCAGCCACAGCCGCATGCTGTAGTCGCGCTGGCCCAGGTAGGTGATGTCGCCGACGCCGGGCAGGCGCGACAGCTCGTCGCGGAGCTGGATCGTGGCGTAGTTACTCAGCTCCAGGTTCGTGCGGGTGCCGTCGGTCGCGAACAGGTTGACGATCATCAGGACGTTGGGCGACTTCTTCTTGACGCTGATGCCCCGCCGCTTGACCAGCTCGGGCAGGATCGGCTCGGCGAGCGAGACGCGGTTCTGCACCAGCACCTGCGAGATGTTCAGGTCGCTCCCCGTCTCGAACGTGACCGTGAGCGTGTAGGTGCCGTCGTTCGTGCATTGCGACGACATGTACATCATGCCCTCGACGCCGTTGACCTGCTGCTCGATCGGCGCGGCCACGGTGTCGGCCACCACCTGCGCGTTGGCGCCGGGGTAATAGGCCGACACCTCCACCGTCGGCGGGGTGATGTCGGGGTACTGGGCCACCGGCAGCGTGAACAGGGCGATGCTGCCGGCCAGCACGATGACGATGGACAGCACCGAGGCGAAGATGGGCCGGTTGATGAAAAAGTGCGAGAACACGGTGGTTGCCTGGTTAGTGGCTCGGTTGTATTTCCTGGGCCTTTGCGGCCGTACCGTTACCGGACGGGGCGTGGCCGTTGGATACGAGTGAGTGGTTGCTGAGCGTGTCGCCGTTGCCGGTCGGCGGCAGAGGGGTCTCCTCCGGCAGTTCGCTGGGCACCGGGGAACGACGCCTGGCCTTGCCCAGCAGCAGCGGCAGGAGCCACGGAAGGCCCAGGGTCAGGGTCGCGAGGACGTAGACCAGCACCCGGCCCAGGACACGCATCCGCAGCGAGTCCCAGAGCGGCGTCTCCGCGATCCCCTCGATGACGTAGAAGAACACCGGCGTCAGGAAGATGCCGAACAGCGTCACCCCCACCATGCCGCTGAAGACGGCCACGCCCAGCACCCGCCGCATCTCCGCGCCGGCGCCGTGCGCGACGATCAGCGGGACGACGCCGAGGATGAAGGCGAACGACGTCATCAGGATCGGCCGCAGCCGCAGCTTACAAGCCGCCAGCGTGGCGTCGTACCGCGACAGGCCGCCGTCCTCGTGCTGGTGCTTGGCGAACTCGACGATGAGGATGGCGTTCTTGCTGGCCAGGCCGACGAGCACCACGAAGCCGATCTGCGTGAAGATGTTGATGTCGCCGCCGGTGACCGCCACGCCGGTCAGCGAGCCGAGGATGCACATGGGGACGACGAGGATGACGGCCAGCGGCAGCGCCCACGACTCGTACTGCGCCGCCAGCACCAGGAACACAAAGACGACCGCCAGCGGGAAGATCAGGTTGTTCCAGACGTTCTTGCCGGCCTCGATCTGCATGTAGTTGATCTCGGTCCACTCGAACGCCATGCCCGGCGGCAGCACCTCGTGGCAGATCCTCTCCATCTCCGCGATGCCCTGCCCGGTGGACACCCCGGGCCGGGTCTGGCCGAGGATGGCGGAGGCGTGGTACATGTTGTAGCGGCCGATGTTGATCGGCCCGCCGACCTCCTTGATGGTGAGCAGCGCCCCCAGCGGGACCATCTCGCCGGTGGCGTTGCGCACCTTGAGGAGCTTGACGCGGCCGGGGTCGGTGCGGAACTCGCCCCGGGCCTGGGCGACGACCTGCCAGCTCCGGCCCAGGAGGTTGAAGTCGTTGATGTAGAGCGACCCCAGGTACACCTGGAGCGTGCTGAACACCTCCCGGGGGTCCACGCCCAGGGCCTGGCACTGCTCGCGGTCGAGATCGACGTACAGCTGGGGAACGTTGGCCCGGTGGATGGAGAAGAGGTTCTCGACCTTGTCGCTCGACTTCGAGCGCTCGATCACCCGGTGGACCTGCTTCTCCAGCTCGACCGTCCCCAGGTCGCCGCGGTCCTGGATGATCAGCTTGAACCCGCTCGCCGACCCCAGGCCGGACACCGGCGGCGGGGTGAAGATCGCCACCTGCGCCTCGGGCACCTCCTTCTCCAGCACCCCCCTCGCCGCGGCGGTGATGGCGTTGGCGGTCAGCGACGGGTCGCGGCGCTTGTCGAAGCCCTCGAAGGTGATGAAGAACTGGCCGAAGTTCGACCCGTTGGCGTTGAACGTGAACGACTGCCCGGCGATCGCCGTGGTGTGCAGGACGCCCGGCATGTCCTGAACGACCTTCCGGATGTGATCGACCGCCCTCTGCGTCCGCTCCAGCGAGGCGGCGTCGGGCAGCTGCACCGCGATGTAGAACCGCCCCTGGTCCTGGTTGGGGATGTAGCCCTCCGGCAGTTGGCGGAAGCCGTACCAGGTGTTGGCCAGCAGGCCGCCGTAGCCGAGCAGCACCACGACACTGCCGGTCAGCCCCAGGCGAAGAAGCCGCACGTCGCCCCACCGGCGCAACAGGCGGATCAGGAGCGCGCCGACCAGCAGCCCCGCGACCACGCCTGCGGCCATCCGCAGTTCGGAACTGACCCAGGCGGGGCTGAGCAGGAACCCCTTCACCCCCGCGGGCAGGCCGAGGCGATCCAGCCAGGGGCCGAACCGCGGGAGCTGCCACCCCAGCCACCCGCCCGCCGCCGCCAGCCCGACCACGGGCAGCGGGGCCAGGCCGCTCAGCGAGGCGCCGACCACGCGCGTGTAGCCGGCCGTGCCCTTGCGGAAGGCGGCGTTGAAGAGCCAGAAGAGCCAGCCGAACAGGAAGTCGAGCAGCCGGCCCAGCAGGTCCTTCTTCGCCCCCTTCGGCTGGAGGAGGATGGCGGCCAGCGCCGGGCTGAGGGTGAGGGAGTTGAAGGCGCTGATGACGGTCGAGACGGCGATGGTCAGGGCGAACTGCCGGAAGAACTGCCCCGTGATCCCGCTGATGAACGCGCACGGCACGAACACCGCGCTCAGCACCAGGGCGACCGCGATCACCGGGCCGGAGACTTCGTACATCGCGAAGTGGGCCGCCTGGCGCGGTGGGAGGCCCTCCTCGATGTGGTGCTCGACGGCCTCGACGACGACGATGGCGTCGTCCACCACGATGCCTATCGCCAGCACCAGCCCGAACAGCGTCAGGCAGTTCAGGGAGAAGCCGATGACCGCCATGACGGCAAACGTGCCGATGATGGCGACGGGGACGGCGATGAGGGGGATCAGGGCCGAGCGCCAGTTCTGCAGGAACAGCAGCACGACGATCGCGACCAGGATCACCGCCTCGACCAGGGTGCGGATGACCCCGCGGATCGACTCCTCGATGAACGGCGTCATCTCCAGGGAGATGACGTACTCGACGTCCTCGGGGAAGTTCTTTTTGAGCTGCTCCATCTTCTCGCGGACGCGGCGGGCGGTGGCGATCGAGTTGGCGTCCGGCAGCGCGAAGATCGCCAGGCTGGCGTTCGGCCGGCCGTTGACCTTGCTCGTCGTGTCCATGTTGCGCGCGCCCAGCTCGGCGTGCCCGACGTCTTTGAGGCGGACGTGCCGGCCGGACTCGTCCGTGCGGAGGATGACGTCCTCGAACTGGGCAAGACTCGACAGCCGGCCCAGCGTCGTCACGGTGAACTCGAAGGCCGAGTCGCGCGGCGACGGCTGCTGGCCGATGTGGCCGGCGGCGACCTGCATGTTCTGCTCGCGGATGGCGCGGGTGACGTCGGAGGCGGACAGGTTCAACCCCGCCATCTTGTCCGGGTCGAGCCAGAGGCGCATGCTGTAGTCCTGCTGCCCGAACTGAACGCAGTCGCCGACGCCCTCCACGCGGGCCAGCTCGTCGCGCAGCTTGATCGTGCAGTAATTGCTGAGGTAGAGCTGGTCGTAACGGCCCTTGGGCGAGTAGACGGCGACGACCTGGAGGATGTCGGGGTTACGCTTGCGCGCGGTGACGCCGGCCTGCTTGACCACGTCGGGCAGGAGCGGCAGCGCGAGGTTGATGCGGTTCTGCACCAGCACCTGGGCGAAGTTGAGGTTGACCCCGGGCTTGAACGTGACCGTCAGCGTGTACGAGCCGTCGTTGTTCGACTGCGACACCATGTACATCATGCCCTCGACGCCGTTGATCTGCTGCTCGATGGGGGCGGCCACCGAGTCGGCGACGACGTGGGCGTTGGCGCCGGGGTAGTTGCACGAGACCATGATGCTCGGCGGCGTGATCGGCGGGTACTGCGCGATCGGCAGGTTGAGCGCCGCCACCGCCCCGGCCAGCGTGATGACGATGGACAGCACGCTGGCGAAGATCGGCCGCTCGATGAAGAAGTGCGAGAACATGACCGCCCGTTACCTGGACCGACCGTTCTCGTGACGCTCGCCGCCGGTCCTCGCGGAGACGTCTTTCGTCTCGGTCGGGTTCTGATTCATGAGCTTGCTCAGCGGGGACGCGGGCGCCTTCGGTGCCGCCTCCTCCCGCACCTTGACCTCCAGCTTCGGGCGGACGCGCTGCATGCCGCTGACGATCACCCGGTCGCCCGGGTTGAGCCCCTCCTTGACGACGCGCAACCCCTTGATCGCCTGGCCGATCTTGACGGCGCGGTACTCGACTTTGTTGTCGCCGTTGGCGAGGTAGACGAACTTCCGCCCCTGGTCGCTCTGCAGCGCCTCGTCCGGCACGAGGAGCGCCCGGTACTGGCGGCCGATGGGCAGCCGGACCCGGATGAACAGCCCCGCCTTGAGCGTTCCCTTGGGGTTCTCGAACACGGCCCGCATGCGGATCGTCCCGCTGTTGCCGTTGAGCCGGTTGTCCAGGAAGTCCACGTGCCCCGTGTGCGTGAACTCCTCCTCGTTGGCCAGGCGCATCAGCACCGGGAACTTCAGGTCCTTGAGCTGGCCCTCGGTGCTCTTCTGGCCCACGAGGTCGAGGTAGGTCCGCTCGTCCACGTCGAAGTAGGCGTGGACGGGGTCGTCGGCGACGATGGTGGTCAGGACGGTGTCGTCCGCCTTCACGAGGTTCCCCGGATCGACGTTGCGCCGGCTGATCCGCCCGCTGAGCGGGGCGGTCACCTGGGTGTAGCTCAGGTAGAGTGCCGCCCGGTCGCGGGCCGCCTCCATCGCCCCGACGGTGGCGATCGCCTTCTCCCGGCTGGCGTTGATCTGTTCGTACTCCTCCTGGCCGATGGCCCGGGTCCCGACCATCCGGCGGGCCCGCCCGGAGTGCGTGTCCTGGTAGTTGCGGTCGGCCTGGGCCTGCTTGAGGTTGGCCTCCGCCTGGGTGAGGTCGGCCTTGAACGATCGGGGGTCGATGCGGAACAGCACGTCGCCCTTGTGGACCACGTCACCTTCCTTGAACGGGGCCTCGTCCACGTAGCCCGGCACGCGGGCGCGGACGTCCACCGTGCGGTAGGCGTCGAGCCGGCCGGTGAAGTCCTGGTAGTCGAGCACGTAACTGGTCACCGGCGTGGTGACGCCGACCTCGATCGTCTTCTCCACCTTGGGTGGCGGGGCCTCGCCGCAGCCCGTCGCGAGTATCGCCGCGGCCAGGGCCGCCGAGGCTGCCAGCCGCCAGCAGGCCCGTCGGGGGACCCCTCCTGCGGCGCGCGGCCTACCAGCCAAGCACTGACTCGGGTCTAGCGAGGGGTGGGGGAGGGTAATTGGGCCCATCGATTGTTCTCCTGGGGCTCTCTTTGGGGCCGACGAATTCGCCCCCATTCAACCTGCGAGCAAGGAGCGCGAAACAACCGCGGTGCCTGGCAACCCGGAACTGAACGGCGCCTGCGAACGGGACACGCGGGGGGGCGATGTTCAGGCCGACATTCCGGACTGACCAGTCAGTATCATTTAGAACTGTACTACGCCCACTCGTCGGTGTCAACGCAATAACCGCCAGGGTTTGACTCCTGAAGTAGGCGATCAAGCGGCCAGGGCGGCCCAAAACTGGCTCCCCTCCGGTCCGTCGGCCATGCCGAGCATCTCCACGAAGGGGCCGACGTGCTCGGGCCGCCAGCGCGCGCCGCTGCGTTTCATGCGTAGGTTGACCCGCTGCTTGATCGTCCCCTCGACCAGTTGGCGCAGCTGTGGCGGTTGTAGGTCGCCCCTGGGGCGCGGCGTCTGCTACCGTGAACCGGCGCGCTGCACTTTTCGTTCGGCGTTCACACGCGGCAGCCGAACCGCGGGGGACGCCCCTCGACGCCGCACTGGGGGCAGCGGACGCGGGGGACCTCCGTCAGGACCGCCTGCGCCCTGGGGCCGATGGCGACCGCCCGGTCCTCGCCCTTGTACTGGGTCTTGCGCCGGGCCCGGCCGCATCCTGGTCAGCCGCTGGATGCGTACCAGGCCGGCCGCGCTGGGCTGGAGGTTGCGGCAGGGCTTTCTCGATGACCTGCTCGGCGATGGACTGGACGGGGACCTTCTCCCGCGCGCCCCCCTCTGCCCTTGGCCAGGCCCGGGACCTGGTGGACCGCCGGCGGGACCAGCGCCCTCGGGTGTGTAGACTACACACCCCGCAGGGCCGGTCGGCCGCCCAATCCGGCTGGGGTGGACTGGCCGCAAATCCATTGCGGGCCGCCAGTTCCATCGAGTGGACGCTACAGGATTCGAACCTGTGACCCCCAGCGTGTCGAGCTGGTGCTCTAGCCAGCTGAGCTAAGCGTCCTCAGCATGCAATGCAACTTAGGCGGCCCCCCCCCACCCGTCAAGTCCAAACGGCCCGCCGGTAGGCATCCGGCTTGCTACAAGTGTCTACAAAAGCCCCGCGAAAGGGCGGCCATCCCTTGCCACAGGGGGAGGGGAGTCGATGACAATAACGAGACTGGCTGGTCAGTCATATTATCCAGGGGCGCCATGACCGTGGGCATCGGCAGGCGGTCGGGAGGCGTCGTGGCGCTGGTGGCCGCGCTGTCGATGGCCGTCGGCGGCGGCGGCCCGGCGAAGCAGGCGGTGCCGGGGGCGAGGGAGGTCTCCGCCTCCTGGGCCCGGCCGCGGTGTTTTCGGGGATGCTGGGCGTGACACTGTTTGG
Source organism: Gemmataceae bacterium (assembly GCA_046350195.1). GTDB lineage: Bacteria > Planctomycetota > Planctomycetia > Gemmatales > Gemmataceae > CALDUY01. The sequence continues at coordinate 29,352 of JAXMAW010000034.1, read as the reverse complement.
TATCTTCTTGACGCCGGTGTTCTTCTACGTGATCCAGCGCGTCACCCGCCGCCCCGCCCCGGTTAGCGACGCTTCGGAGAGGCGTGGCGAATGGCGACCGCGACCCCGCCGAGCCCCACCGTAACCGCCCTCCGCATCGCCACGTCCTGTTCCCTTTGCCTGGTACTCGTCGCCTGGTGGCGGCTGGAGCACGCCAACCTCGCGGTCTGGACCAGCTACATGGTCATGGCCGTGGTGCCGATCACCGTGTTCCAGCGCGGCCTCGAACGCGCCCTTGGACGTGGCCTCGGCATCATCGTGGCCATCGCCCTGGTCGGCCTGTTCCCCGACCAGCGCCTCGTGCGGATCGTCCTGGGTAGCGCCCTGCTGATGGCCGTGTTCTACGGCTACATCGCCGGCCGGCTCAGCTACGCGATCATCAACGGCGCGATGTACTTCTCCGTGCTGACGCAGCTGGCCACCACGAGCCCCGCCGACGTGACCCACCAGGGGTGGGAAATGTTCCTGGCGGTGCTGGTCGGCTGCCTGGTCAGCGACCTCGTCGTCTGGGTCACCCGCGCCGAGGCGACGTTGAGCATCGACACCGGCACCCAACCGCTTTTCCCGCTGCGGAACGACTGGCTCAACCGCGCGCTGATGATGATCGTCACGGTCAACCTGACGATCCAGGTGTGCCTCTACTTCGACCTGCCGCTGCAAGCGACGATCATCTCGGTGATGATCGTCACCGGGAACCCGGACGTCCACAGCATCCTGTTGAAGGGCGAGCTGCGCCTCGCGGGCGTCTTCGCCGGCGGGGCCTACGGCGCGGCGGCGTTCTTCGTCCTGAGCCTGGTGCCGCACTTCTCCGTGCTGGTGGCGCTGGTCTTCCTGGCTACGTTCGTCGCCGGCTACCTGTCCAAGGTGCTCGGCGCCTACTCCTACTTCGGCGCCCAGCTGGGGCTGGTGATCTGCCTCACGATCGTGGTGCCGGCCCGCGAGTTCGGTTCGCTGACGGCGGTGTTCCAGCGCGCCGCGGGCATCGTCATCGCCATCGTCATCGCCGCCGTCGTGCCCGGCCTGTGGCCGCGCTTCCCCTTCGACGCCGCTACAGGTAGTACAGCCACGCCACCAGCTGGTGCAGGGCGCGGGTGACCTCGTTCAGGTCGCCGGCCGGCTCGACGTAGATCGACACGCTGCCGGTCATGCCGACGCGAAGCTCGACGTCCTGGCCCTCGTCCAGCGCCAGCCGCACCTGGAAGCGCTGGGCCGGCTGCACCCAGCTCGTCTCACGCCTCACGTTGGGCAGCGAGCCGGACGGGACGCCCTGGCCGTGCTGCACGCCCCAGCCGAGCGTGGCGACGCGGGCGGTGAACAGCCTCCCCGGCACGCCTTGCAGTCCGACGATCGCCGGCATGTTGACCCGGACGTTGCGCAGCGAGTTCTCGCGGAAGTTGCCGATCACCAGGAACGACGACGTGTCGATCAGCGTCATCGCCGCCTGCCCGACGTGGGTGTAGGCCCCCTCGCGCAGCTGCAAGTCGGTGACGATGCCGTCGCACGGGGCGGTGACCCGGGCGTAGCTCAGGTTGAGCTTCGCCTCGCCCAGCAGCGCCTTCGCCTGGGCGATGTAGGCGTGCTCGCGGCCGACGAGCGACGCCAGGGACTCGTCCACGTGACGGATCATCACCGCCGACTTCTCGAACGCGGCCTTGGCCGCCCGGTCCCGGTCGCGGGCCTCGAGGTACTTCCGCTCCGTCGTGGCGGCCTTCTGCCACATCGCCCGCTCCTGCTCGTGGACCGTGGCGGCGTAGGCGGCCTCGGCCTGGAGCTTCGCGTGCTCGGCCTCGGCGGCGTGCTTGGTGGTCGTCAGCTGCTGGACCTTCGTGGTCTCGTCAACCAGCTTCGCCTCCAGCTGGGCGATCTTGTACTCGAACGGCCTGGGATCGATCTCGAACAGCACCGACCCGGCCTTGACCTTCTCTCCTTCGCGGGCATACACCCGCACCACCTGCCCGGCCACCTGCGGCGCGACCTGCACGACGTAGGCCTGGACGTAGGCGTCGGTGGTGATCGGGGTGTAGGCGTCCGCCAGCGAGTGGTAGACGATGAGCAGCACCAGCACCGTGAGGATGAGCAGCAGCCAGAAGCGGAACGACGTCAACAGGTAGCCGACGCCGCGCCACGCCCACACCGGAGGGCGCGACACCGCCCAGAACGGCCAGCTCACCACGCGCCAGGAAGTGCTCGCCCAATGGCTCATGTCAATGGTGCGGGGGGGGTAAGCGAACCCCTGTCGAAGTAGCGACGCCGACGGCGAGCCGCGCACGAAGTAAACCGGCGGGTAGGCGTCGAGTGGCCTCGCTTGGCGGCTTCTGGCCGGGGAGTGCCACCCTACCGCTTACTTCGTGCGCGGCTCGCCCCTCCGGTGCGAAATCCCTACTTCCTGCCTTCCCCGGCTCGGCGAGTCGAGGCGCCGGCAGCGTCTCGGGCAGCTTCCGTGGCGCCGGCAGGTTGGCTGCCGACTGCTCCTCGGCCTCCAGCAGGCAACCCGGCCGGTTACCCATCGCGTAGTCCAGCCGGGCCGGCCGATCTGGTAGGCGTAGGTCAGCCCGACGAAGGCGGCGCACCGGGCCCGCGTCAGGGCCGTCTGCGCGTCCACGATGTCGGTCGGCATGGCGTCGCCGTTGCGGTAGCGCTCGCGCATCAGGCGGAGGTTCTCGACCGCCTCGGCGACGGCCGGCCGGGCCAGGTCGATCATCTGCCGGGCCGCCGTCACCCGGCGGTAGGCCAGGGTCACGTCCAGCGACACCGCGTCGGTGAGAACGCGCACCAGGCCATCGCCTCCTGGATGTCCGCCTCCGCGGCGCGGACCTCAGCGCGGAGCCGGCCGCCCTGGTACAGCGGCTGGCTGAGGTGGATGCCCGCCCCGAACTGGATGCCGTCGCGGATGTTCTCGCCGGTCAGCAGCCCGGTCCCGTTGAGCAGGTAGATCTTCGGCCAAGCTCCGCCGCGGCCGCGTCGCGGCCGAACAGCGCGCCGGCGACGGCCTCACGCACCATCGCCACCTCCGGCCGCTGCCTCGTCGCCGAGCTCGATGCAATCCGTCAAGGAGAGGCCTAGCTGCGGCGTGACGTCGCAGCCGACCAGAGCTCGATCGGCAGGCTGGCGTCGCGGTAGAGCACGTTGTTCAGCCGGGCCTGCGCGTCCAGCTCCGCCTCCTCGGCCAACACCTTGCCCTCGTGCGGTCCGGCCAGAAACGCACCTGCCCGCGCAGCACCGCGTCGCGCAGCACGACGCCGGCCTTCTGCCGGGCCCGCGTGTCTCCCAGCACCGCCTCGGCGTCGCGGATGGCCTCCTCCTGGATCACACGGAGCGCCGCGGTCTGCGGCCTTGCAGGTAGGCCGTCGCCGCGTCGCAGGCGACGGTCTCGCGCCCCGCGAAACGGAGGCCGGCGATCTTCTCCCGGGACAGCGCCTGGTTCCACCGCCCGCTCGTGCGGCCGAAGTCGTAGAGCGTCCACTGGACTTGCAGCTCGGTCTGGGCCAACGAGTACGGCACGCCCGACTTCGGCAGGACCCCGCCGACGATCCCGGGCGCGCCGGGGCCGATGTTTTCGTTCACCTTGATGCCGCGCATCAGCACGTCGATCTGCGGCAGGAACGGCGCGAACGCCGCGTCGGCCTTCCCCGCCTCTCGCTCGATCGCCGCCCGGTACGCCCCCAGCCTGGGGTTCTGGAGCAAGGCCGCCTCGACGGCTTGCGGCAGGGTCAGACGCTTTCGCGGCTCAGCCGGGCAGTCTACCCGCAGCGCCATCGACTCGACTGGCCCCGGCTCGACGGGGCCGGCCAGCCGCCTGCCGGGGCCCGTTCCGGCAGCGGCTCGACGACTGGCACGCGGCAGCGCGGCGCAGCCAGCCCTTAGCCACGCCCCCGCGGCCCCAACGATGGCACTCTTCCCCGCCACATCGTTACTATCGGCGGGCCGCCCATAATTCTTTTCCAGCAGAGGAGTTGCCGCCGCCCGCCCTGCCGGGTAGTCTCAAGCGACCGCTTCGCCACACCCCCGAGACCCGCCGTAGCTACCAGCTTCGCACCTTGCTCGTCCTCGCCGGCACCTTCGGGGCCCTCGCCGCCGCCGTGGCCTGGCAGTCGGGCCGCCTGAAGGGCTCGCCCGGTCGGCTGCCGGCGCTACCCGGGCAAGCGGCGTGGTTCAAGGGCAACCTGCACACCCACTCCCTGTGGTCCGACGGCGACGACTTCCCCGAGATGATCGCCGACTGGTACAAGCGCCACGGCTACCACTTCCTGGCCCTGTCCGACCACAACGTCCTGTCTGAAGGCGAGCGATGGCTGCCGATCACCGAGAAAAGTACCCGCCCGCTGGCACTGAAAAAGTACCGCGAGCGCTTCGGCCGCTCCTGGGTCGAGGGGCGCGAGGGGATGGGCAAACGGGAGGTGCGCCTCAAGCCCCTGTCCGAGTTCCGCAGCCTCCTGGAGGAGCCGGGCAAGTTCCTGCTCGTCCCGGCCGAGGAGATCACCCACGCCTACGCCAAGCGGCCGGTCCACATGAACGGCATCAACCTGCGCGACCTCGTCCAGCCGATCGACGGCCCCACCGCCAGCGAGACGATCAGCGTCAACCACCGGCTGGTGGCCGAGCAGGCCAAAAAGACGCGCGGCCGGATGCTGGTGGTCCTCAACCACCCGAACTTCAAATGGGGCCTGACCGCGGAGGACATGATCCCGGCGCCAGAGTTGCGGTTCGTCGAGGTCTTCAACGGCCACCCCAGCGTCAACAACGAGGGCGACGAGAACCACCCCTCCTGCGATCAGCTGTGGGACATCGTCCTGGCGCAGCGGCTGGGCAGGCACGGCCTGGGCAAGGTGCTCGGCCTGGCGACCGACGACGCCCACCGCTACCACAAGTTCGGCGTCGGCCAGGTCAACCCCGGCCGCGGCTGGGTCATGGTGAAGGCGCCCTACCTGTCGGCCGAGGCCGTCGTCAGGGCGATGGACGCCGGCGACTTCTACGCCAGTAGCGGCGTGACCCTGGACGAGGTGAAGGTGAACCACGACGAGCTATCGCTGACGATCCGCCCGGAGCCGGGCGTGCGCTACCGCACCGAATTCCTGGCAACGATGAAGGGCGCCTCGCTCGACTCGACGCCGCGGGTGAGGAAGGAAACGAAACCAGACGAGAAGGAAGAGAAGCCGAAGGAGAAGGAAGAAAGGCCAGCACCGCTGACCCGGGTGTACAGCGCCGACGTCGGGAAAGTCATCGCGGAGTCAAGCGATCTCTCACCTCGCTATAAATTGACCGGGAAGGAAATATACGTCCGGGCCCGTGTGACCAGCACGAAGCCACACCCCAACCCTTATCGGAAGGGTGACAGGGAAATGGCCTGGACGCAGCCGGCCGTGCCGAAAGCGGATTAGCGACACTTCGCGGATGCGTTTACGGGGCAGAGAGAAACGAGAACTCCCCCGGGTTGTTCACCCGGAGGAGTTCAGAAGACCCGGCGATGACCTACTCTCGCCCTCGACGGACTACCATCGGCCCTGGATGCTTAACGGCCGTGTTCGGGAAGGGAACGGGTGTGGCCATCCAGGTAAGCTCACCGGGAGACGCGTGGTATACAAGGGGGCAGCGGTAGGGGTATGCGGTGGACGCCTGCACGCCCCCGTGGTGGGGGAGGGAAGGGTCAATGCGGCGAAGCGGTCGGCGGTTAGTACCGGTTAGCTGAGGCCATTGCTGGCCTTACACACCCGGCCTATCGACCTGGTGGTTCGAAAGTTTTCGTCCTTGCGGACAGGGAGACCTAGTCTCGCGGGGGTTTCACGCTTAGATGCCTTCAGCGTTTATCCTGGGCCTACGGTCACCACAAGTTGCCAGCGGCGGATACCCTGGGCGCACAACGAGGTAACCTCCATCCCCGGTACCAGGAACAAGCCGCTCGCCCCTGCTCCTCACGACAGATAGGGACCGACCTGTCTCACGACGGTTCAACCCAGCTCACGTACTGCTTTCATTGGCGAACAGCCAAACCCTTGGGAAGCCCACCCCCAGGATGCGATGAGCCGACATCGAGGTGCCAAACCTCCTGCCGCTGTGAACGCTCAGAGGAGATAAGCCTGTTATCCCCGGAGTACCTTTATCTGTTGAGCGACGGCTCTTCATCCAGCACCGCCGGATCATCAAGCTCCCGTTGCACCTGCTCGTCTGATGGGACTCGCAGTCAAGCACCTTTCTACCTTACAGCTCGAAACCTGATTGCCGACCGCCGAGGGTAAATTTTCGGCCTCCGTTACCGTTTGAGGAGACCGCCCAGCCAAACCGCCCACTTAGCATCGTCCGCCGCCCGGCTCCATGGACGGCGAGAACTCAAGGCCACTGGCGGTGGTATTTCTATTTACGTGGTTCTGCCGGACGCCAGGTTCAAAGCTCTCCCACCTACGCTACGCATGCTGGCCTGCCCAATACCAAGCTGCAAAGGTTCACGGGCTCCTTCCGTCTAATCGCGGGTATGCTGGATTTTCTCACAACAACTACAGTTTCACCGAGTCGTTGCAGACAGTGATCCGGTCGTTACGTACATTCATGCAGGCCGGAACTTACCCGACAAAGCGAACTTCGCTACCTTATGACCGTCATAGTTACGGCCGCCGTTTACCGGGGCTTCGGTTGCGAAGCACCTGGCTGGCTAACCCTCTCCTGCAATCCCACCGGCACCGGGCAGGCGTCAGACTCTATACCTCCTCTGAGAGTTCGCAGAGTCCTGTGTTTTTAAAAACAGTCGCCAGATCCATTTTCTTCTGCGGCCTCCCAGCCCTTGCAAGCCGGGGGGCGCCCCTTATCCCGGAAGTTACGGGGCTAATTTGCCGAGTTCCTTTACCAGCGCCTGAGCGCCTGAGAATATTCATCTCGCGCCTACCTGTGCTGTTTTAGGTACGGGCATCGCCATCGTCCAGCGTCGGCTTTTCTCGACTGTCCGTCGGAAGACTTCGGGATCGTAAACGCCCCGGCCTGGCGGGCACGACCGCGACTAGCGGGTCGATCTCCTTCAAGCCAGCGTCCTGGACGCTCTCAACCTCCGGCAGTGGTGCAGGAATGTTAACCTGCCGTCCATCGGCTACGCCTTTCGGCCTCGCCTTGTGGTCCGACTAACCCTGGCGATTTACTTCCCAGGAAACCCAGGCTTTCGGCGAACGGGATTCTCACCTGTTTATCGTTACTCGTTCCGGCATTGATCACTGTGCTTTGTCCAGGGCTCGTCACTGTGCCCCTTCGCCCTATCGCACGACGTGCCTTCCTACCACTCGATTGCTCGAGTCCGTCGCTTCGGTATCCTGCTTAGTCCTGTTCATTATCGGCGCAGGACTCCTCGACCACAGTAAGCTAAGGCGCACTTTTTGAAATGGTGGGTTGCCGGGCCAACATCCTGGCTGTCACAGAGTCCAACTTCCTTTCGCACTGAGCAGGATTGGGGGACTTGAAGGGCGGCTCCGTTGCTCTCTCGACACGGTTATCCCCTGGCCGTTCATTGCCGAGGCTTGGTACACCGGTATTCGGAGTTTGGTTCGGCTGCAGTAGGCGGGTAGCCCTCATTCCGATTCAGTCGCTCTACCCCCGGTGCCAACTACCCCGACGTTAACCAAAGTTATTTCGAGAGAACGAGCCATCTCCACGTTTGATGATATCAATCCTCCGCACAGCTCATCCCTAGTTTTTCATCACCAGTGAAGTTCGACCTCCATGGGGCAGTTACCCCCACTTCATCCTGGCCATGCGTAGTTCACGTGGTTTCGCGTCTACCGCCCCCGACTGGACGCCCTGTTCGGACTCGCTTTCGCTTCGGCTCCGCGTCAGAGACGCTTAACCTCGCTGACGGTAAGCTGCCGGATCATTATGCAAAAGGCACGCGATCAGGCGTTGGGTGGGGCTGCGCCCCATAGCCCTTCACCGCTTGTAGGCGTGTGGTTTGCGTTCACTACCCTCCCCTCGTCGGGGTTCTTCCCATCTTTCGCTCGCGCTACTTGGTTCGCTATCGGTCGCCAGGGAGTACTTTATTCGGGGAGATGGGCCTCCCGGATTCAGGCCCACTTTCACGTGTTGGGCCTTACCAGGTGCCGAGCGGACGCCTTCACCCTTCGCCTACGGGACTCTCACCCGCTTCGGTCGGACATTCCAGAACGGTTGGGCTGGGTTAGCTCGCCCTGCCGGTCCTAACCCCGCCCGGAGATTCCGGGCGGTTTGGGCTGGTCCGCGTTCGCTCGCCGCTACTGACGGAGTCGAGGTTTCTTTCTCTTCCCTCCGGCACTGAGATGTTTCAGTTCCCCGGGTTGGCCGCCCGCACCTATGCATTCAGTGCGGGCTAATTCGGGCACCCCGGCCTCAACGCTCGTTTGACAGCCCGCCGGGATTATCGCAGTCTTCTCCACGCCTCGTCGCCTCCTGCCGCCTAGACATCCCCCACACGCCCTTAGTAGCTTGGCCGCATTGACCCCGCCCCCCGCCTCGGCTCTCGCCGGCCGGCAAGGCTCCGGTCAATCTCCAGCTACCGGCCCACCCCCCTACAACAGGGGCGGGCCAGAGTAATCGATGATCCTTCTCTCATGGGCTCGTGCAGTGTCCTCACTCGCTCGCGCGGGGGGCTCTCACCCCTCACGCTCTTGTGAGTTGCAACTCTTACCGCTGCCTCGTTGTCAAAGAACACCCAACCAGCCAGTCATCCTGGCCGGGAGGGGATCGACGCATGCCTTACCTTGCGGTAGGTGATGCGGCGATCCTCGCCCGGACGGAGCATCGACATGCAGTCGCAACTTCTTGCCCTGCTTATCGTTGCGATCGCTATCTTAGGAAGATCCGTCCCGCCTGTCAACCTCCCTGTGCGATTTTGCTCTCGACTCTGTCGCACCCTTGCGGATGGAGATGACGGGGATCGAACCCGTAACCTCCGGCTTGCAAAGCCGGCGCTCTCCCAATTGAGCTACATCCCCTCTTGGGCCACCCAGGGGCCGGTGTGCAGTGGGCGTACTTGGATTCGAACCAAGGACCTCAGCTTTATCAGAGCTGCGCTCTAGCCAACTGAGCTATACGCCCTCCGTCCCCGCGACAAACAAAAAAGCCAAACCCATCTTGGTTTGGCTCGACCCAGCAGCATGATGGAGGGCTGGTCGAGCGTCACCTCGTGATCTGGAAGGTTGCGGGGAATCGAATCATGAACACCTCTCCCGTGAGTACGGCTTAGGGGATTATAGGGCGATGGTAGGGGCTGTCAACTTCTTTTTCGCCGATCACGGCCAGGGAGCGGCCGGCGTCGCCGATGGGCGGATCTGTAACCGGGCCCTCGCTCCCCGAGGGTCCGTAGCTCGTGCAGTGGAGGCGCGGGGAATCGAACCCCGGTCCCGTGGCACTTCAGCGTCGGCTTCTACGTGCGTAGCCCGCCGTTGGGTTTTCGTCGCTGGCTTGCCCGGCAGGCGAGGGTCCAGCGCTTATCCGGTCGTGAGTTTCACCGAGATCGCCCCCGGCTCAGATCTCGGCTAGCCCGAATTGGTGACTGCTTCCGAGGGCTCTCAGGCGAAGCTCTCGGTCGCAGGATGGCGGTTCTTAGGCCGCCATGGAGAACTGCGTTTCGGCAGTTAAAGGTGTGATCAGCTTTTTACGTGGCCCACTGATCAACCACGGCACGCCACCTACGCCTCAACTTACCCGGTCGAAACCAGATCGCCCCCAGGTCCCGTCGAGGTCCGGGTGATATTCGTCCCTATTGTACCCACCCGGCGGCCGGAAAACCAGCGCCTTCCCTTGACCCCACGCAACCCCGGCGCGACAATGAAGGGATCGCTCACCCGCGGTCCCACCTGGATGAACGTCCTTCCCATGACCCCACCCTGCTGGACTCCCTGGCCGACGCGCCTGCGGTGGCGTGGGCACGACGGCCGGGCTCGCTGCCCTGGCCCGGGCCTGACTGACACCACCTCGCTCGTCACCGCCCTGCCGCTGTTCGACGGCCTGAAGCTCGACGACCCGGCCCAGTTCGTCGTCGGCGGCCACGAGGTCCGCCGGGCCGGCTTCCGGCAGACCGCCCGTGAGCTGCGCCAGCGCTCCAACGTGTTCGACCCGGAACTGCTCGCCGCCTGTGACGGCCAGCTCGCCGAGTGGGAGCAGAACGTCAAGCCCGGCACGATCCTCGGCAGCGGCTCGACCATCGCGACGCTGGCCGACCGGCCGGAGGTCCACCGCGCCGAAACCCCCCGCGAGGCGATCCAGCAAATAGAGCGAGACCTCGCCCAGTTCCGGGAGGCGAACAGGCTCGACGAGGTGGTGGTCATCAACGTCTCGTCTACCGAGCCGCCGTTCGAGACGGGCGACGTCCACGCCTCGCTACCGCGCCTGGCCGAGGCGCTCGACCGCCGCCCGGCGCCGCTGCCGGCCAGCTCGCTTTACGCCTTCGCCGCCCTCGACCTGGGCATCCCCTACGTCAACTTCACGCCGTCGCTGGGGGCGACGATTCCCGCACTGGAAGAGCTGGCCGTCGCGCGCCAGACCGTGGTGGGCGGCAAGGACGGCAAGACCGGCGAGACGCTGCTGAAGACGGTGCTGGCGCCGATGTTCGCCCTGCGCAACTGGAAGGTCCTGTCCTGGGTCGGCCACAACATCTTCGGCAACCGCGACGGGCTGGTGCTGGACGACCCGGCCAACAAGGCGTCGAAGGTCAAGACCAAGGACCAGGTCGTCTCCGGCATCGTCGGCTACAAGCCGCAGACGCACGTCTCGATCGAGTACATCGAGTCGCTGGACGACTGGAAGACGGCGTGGAACCACGTCCACTTCCAGGGCTTCCTCGGCACGAAGATGATCTTGCAGGTGATCTGGCAGGGCTGCGACTCGCTGCTGGCGGCGCCGCTGGTGATCGACCTGGCCCGGCTGGCGCTGCTGGCCAAGCGGCGCGGCGAGAGCGGGGTGATGACGCACCTGGCGTGCTTCTTCAAGAACCCGCACGGCGTCGCCGTCCACGACGTGTTCAAGCAGTTTGGTATGCTGGAGGAGTACGTCACCAACGCCAAAGGAGAACGGCCATGACCGCGCTGGCTATTCCGGTCCCGACGCGGTCTGTCGCCACCGAGTCTGAACCTCCGCTGTATCGAATCACGGTCGAGCAGTACCACGAGATGCTCCGGGCGGGGATACTGAAGGACGGCGACCCGGTCGAGTTGATCGAAGGCGTGCTGGTGCAAAAAATGGGAAAGAAGCCGCCGCATCGGTTCGCCACCCAGACGCTGGGTGACCTGCTCGCCAGACTACTCCCCGTCGGTTGGTTCGCGGATAACCAGGAGCCGGTCACGACGTCCGACAGCGAGCCGGAGCCCGACCTGGCCATTTTCCGGGGCGACAGGCGGTCATTCGCGCAGCAGGATCGGCACCCCGGGCCTGAGGACACCGCGATCGTGATCGAGGTGTCCTACACGACCCTCGCCTATGACTCCGGGGCCAAGAAGCGGGTTTATGCCCGCGCCGCCATCCCGGAATACTGGATCGTCAACGTGGTCGAACGCCGGATCGAGGTCTACACCGAACCCACCGGCCCCTGCGACGCGCCGACCTATTCGCGGCGCCAGGACTTCGCGCCCGGTTCCGAGGTGCCCGTGCGTCTCGATGGCCATGAGGCCGGTCGCATCGCCGTCAACGACCTGCTCGTTTGACGCGCCTGAAAGTGAGTACGACGTGAAGTTCGCATTCAGCACCAACGCCTACCTGAATTATTCCTTCCCCGACGCCGTCACGCGCCTGGCGGAGATCGGCTACCGCGCCGTCGAGATCATGGCCGACGTGCCGCACGCCTGGCCGGCCTTCCTGCTCGACGAGCAGAAGCAGGCGCTGCGCGACGCCCTGTCCCGCAACAACCTCCGCATCTCGAACATCAACGCCTTCATGATGCACGCGATCAACGACCCGCGGCAGCGCTACTGGCACCCGTCGTGGATCGAGCCGGAACGAAACTACCGCCAGGTCCGCATCGACCACACCAGGCGCGCCCTGACGCTGGCCAAGGAACTCGGCGCCCCCTGCATCACCACCGAGCCCGGCGGGCCCGTCGAGCCGGGCTCCTCCTGGCAGGCGGCCCTGAAGCTGTTCGTCGAGATGATCAAGCCGGTCGCCGAGCACGCCGAGAGGGAGGGCGTGCTGCTGCTGGTCGAGCCGGAGCCGGACCTGCTCATCGAGACGTGCGAGCAGTTCGAGGAGTTCATGCGGCACATCGACTCGCCGGCGGTGGCGATGAACTACGACGTCGGCCACGCCTTCTGCGTCGGCGACGACCCGGCGACGACGATCCCGCGCGTGGCCAGGTACATCCGCCACTTCCACCTGGAGGACATTGCCGCGACGCGCGTGCACCAGCACCTGATCCCCGGCGAGGGCGCCATCGACTTCGCCGCCGCCCTGCGGGCGATCCGCGGCATCGGCTACGACGGGTGGGTGACGATCGAGCTGTACCCCTACGTCGCCAACCCCGACGACGCGGCCCGGTTGGCCCTGCAGCGGGTGACGGCGATCGAGCAGGCGCTATGACCCCGCTCCAGTCGTGGGCGCGGCTGACGCGCCTGGTGAACCTGCCAACGGCCCTGGCCGACATCGCCCTGGGCGCCCTCGCCACCGACGCGCTTCCGGATCGCTGGCCGGCCTTCGGACTCTTGCTACTGGCCAGTGGGGCGCTGTACTCCTCCGGCATGGTGTGGAACGACGTCTTCGACGCCGAGCAGGACTACCGCGAGCGGCCGGACAGGCCGATCCCATCCGGCCAAATCAGCCGCCGCGCCGCGGCCCTGGGCGGGGGGCTACTCATGCTGGTCGGCGTGGCGTGCGCGGCCCTGGTTGGCGGGCCCCCGGCGGTGGTGGCGGGGTTGCTGGTCGCCGCCGTCTTCCTCTACGACGGTTGGCTGAAGCGGACGGCGCTGGGGCCGATCGCGATGGGCACCTGTCGGTTCTTGAACGTGCTGCTCGGCGTCTCGGTCACCGGCACGCTGGCCTGGCCTCTCGGCCCGCACCTGGCCCTGGTGGTCGGGCTATACATCGTCGGCGTGACGTGGTTCGCCCGGACGGAGGCGCGCGAGAGCCACAAGGTCGCCCTGGCGGCGGCGGCGGGGGTGATGCTGGCGGCGCTGGCGGTGGGACTGGCGGTGCCTGTCCACAAGCCGGAGGGCACCTCCTCGCCCGCCTTCGTGCCGCTGCTGGTGGCGCTGGGGTTCTGGCTCGGCTTCCCGCTGCACCGGGCCGTCGTCTCGCCGACGCCGGCCAACGTGCAATCGGGAGTCAAGCGGTCGCTCATGGGGCTGATCCTCCTCGACGCGGCCCTGGCGGCGGGGGCGGCCGGGACCTCCGGGCTGCTCATCCTGCTGCTGCTGGCGCCGTCGCTCTACCTCAACCGCAAGCGCTGGCTGTACGCGACGTAAGGCTCACCGGGGGGAGGTGACGCCCACCTGCCGGCACATCGTCAGCAGCGGGCATGTCGAGCAGCGCGGCCGGACGCCGGTGCAGACGTGCTTGCCGAACGGCACCAGCAGGGCGTTGATCTCGACCCAGTGGCGCCGCGGCAGCACCTCCTGGAGCGCCTCCATGGTCTTCTCCGGCGTCCTCGCCGCGACGAGGCCCCAGCGGTTGGTGACGCGGTGGACGTGGACGTCCACGCCGATCAGCGGCAGCCCGCAGGCGATGCCCAGCGCCAGGTTGGCGCACTTCGGCCCGACGCCCTTGAACGACAGCAGCACGTCGCGGTCGCAGGGCAGCTCGCCGCCGAACTCCCCGGCGGCGCGGCGGGCGATCTCGCGGAGGGTGACCGCCTTCGCCTCGTGGAAGGTCGAGGGCGCGATCAGCGCATCGATCTGCTCGACGGTGAGGGCCGCCAGCTCCGCAGGCGTGCCGGCCTCGGCGAAGAGGCGTCGGGCGATGGGCAGGGTATCCTCGTCGCGGGTCCGGATGGAAATGACGCAGGCGACCAGTTGCTCGAACACGGAGGTGTGCCCCTCGGCGGCCAGCTCGAACAGGGCCGCCTTGGGATACGGCGCCGTCGCCTTCCGCAGCCGCCGCATGGCCTCCGCCACGTCGAACGGCCGCTTCCCACCCTTCACGCCGGCGTCGCTCATGGCCTGTTGGGTCCGGAGAAGGCGGGCGCCGACGGCGCGCCCCTTGTCGGGTCGGGGGGTGGCGCCCACAGCCGATCGGGGTCGAAGTCGGCGTCGTTCAGCCCGACGTCCGGCTGGAGCCGGTCGTAGCGGTAATACTCGACCTCCCGGCCGGTGTGGTCGTGGGTTACGAAGAGGGTCGGCAGGCTCGTGACGGGGTCGAAGTAGTAGGTCCGCCGCCCGCCCTCGGGCAGGGCCGGATCGGCCCCAGCCGGCAGGCGGTGCTCGACGCCGTAGGGCGGCTCGGCGAACTCCGGCCGCCGCTCCGGCCCGACCACGGCCAGCTCGCCCCGCCGGCGGTCGCCGCGGCCCAGGGCGCTGACCACCTCGCCGACCTTGGCGATGGAGGCTCCCAGGCCGGCCTCGGTGATCGGGTGCGGCGAGGCGGAGCGCAGCAGCGCCCCGTCCGGCGCCAACGCCATCCGCCGGCCGGCCGGCACGAACGGCATGTCGCCGCCGGCCAGCCGGACGTGGACCCGGTCGCCGTGCTGCCCCTTCACGTACAGCCCCTCGCGGCCGCGCCCCTCCTCGCCCAGCCACTTCATGTAGGCGCTCCACGGGGTCTCGCGGAACTTGAAGAGGATGACCTCCTCCGGCCGCCGCTCGCCGCGGACGACCTCGCGCCGCGTCAGCCGGGCGATGTACGAGTCCATGCGGGCGTAGCGCTCGCGCGCCGCCTCGTACAGCTGCCGAGCTGACGGCGGGCCGGCGGCGGCCCCGTCCATCACCCGCACACTGCCGGCGAGCACGACGTAGGTCGCGGCGACCGCGGCAGCCAGCTGTGTCGTTGTACGGTCCATGTCTCGGCCCTCCCCTCGTGTCCTGAATCCTCCCTGTGCAACCCCCGTGCCCATCCGCGCCTTTGTCGTAGGACAAGCAGCCTTGCTTGTCCGTTGGGCGACGCCAGGGACAAGCAAGGCTGCTTGTCCTACGACGGAGGCGGCGATGTCCTCACCGCCGCGATTCGCTAGGATCTCCGCGACGCCCCCTCTTAAAGGAGCCTCGCATGTCTCCCCGCTTCCGCGCGGCGGCCCTCGCGCTCGTCAGCCTCACCCTCGCCCTGGCGGCCGACGACCCCAAGCCCGACAACTCCTGGAAGGATCTCCTCGCCAAGCGGCTGCCGCTGTTCGGCCACCGCAACTGGGTCGTCATCGCCGACTCGGCCTACCCGTCCCAGAGCCGGCCCGGCATCGAGACGATTGTCACCGGGGCCGACCAGCTCGAGGTCGTCGAGGCAGTCCTCCGGGTACTCGGGGAGCAACGGCACGTCCGCCCCAACGTCCACCTCGACGCCGAGCTGCCGCACGTCGAGGAGCGCGACGCCCGCGGCATCGCCCGCTACCGCGCCCGCCTCAAGGCGATGCTGGGCCGGCGCGAGATTGTCTCGCTGCCGCACGAGGAGGTCATCACCAAGCTCGACGCGGCGGCGGCCAAGTTCAACGTCCTCATCCTCAAGACCAACCTGACGCTGCCCTACACCTCGGTGTTCCTCGAACTCGACTGTGGCTACTGGGGCGCCGACGCGGAGAAGCGCCTCCGCGAGGCGATGAAGCGGCCCCCGGAGAAGGAGTGACGGCGTGGCGCGTTGCTCGGTCCGGACGCGTAGCCAGGTTGGGATCGCCGGCAGGACGCGGCTCAGGGCGGGAGTATAATCGGCACTGCGATTGATCCTGGCCGTCGGGTGGGCCGGCGCCGTCGCAACGCCGCGACCGGGGACGATGTATCCGCGCCCGCACGGCCCGTACTTCCGAAGAGGAGTGCCAATGTTGCCGCAGTCGAGACTGGTGGCGGTCGTGATCGTGTGGGCCGGCTGGGTGTCGGGGGCGGTGGCCGCCGACCCGGTCAGCGAGGCCGAGGCCGCCGCCATCGCCACCGAGGCGTACGTTTACGGCTACCCGCTGGTGACGATGGAGTACACCCGGCGGGTCATGACCAACGCGGCGAGCCCCAGGGGGACCCACGCCCCGATGGGCCAGTTCGTCCGGATGCGGGAGTACCCCAACGCCAAGTTTCGGGACGTGACCGCCCCGAACGCGGACACGCTTTACTCGACCGCGTGGCTGGACCTGTCGAAGGGGCCGTACGTCCTGAGCCTGCCGGACATGGGCGACCGGTACTTTTTGATGCCGATGCTCGACGGGTGGACCAACGTGTTCCAGGTGCCGGGCACCCGGACCACCGGGAACAAGGCCCAGACCTACGCGATCACCGGGCCGGGCTGGACGGGCGAACTGCCCGCGGGGGTCAAGCGGCTCAGGTCGCCCACCAACCTGGTCTGGATCCTCGGCCGGACCTACTGCACCGGCACCCCGGAGGACTACAAGGCCTGCCACGCGGTCATGGACAGGTACGACCTCCGGCCGCTCAGCGCCTACGGCAAGCCGTACACCCCGCCGGCGGGCAAGGTTGATCCGGGGGTCGATATGAAGACCGCGGTCCGTGAGCAGGTGGACCGGCTCGACGCGGCGGCCTACTTCGCCCTCCTGGCGAGGCTGATGGCGGACAACCCGCCGGCGAAGGCGGACGCCCCGATGGTCGAGAGGATGGCGAAGGTCGGAATCGTGCCGGGCCAGCCGTTCGACGCCTCGAAGCTCGACCCGGCCGTGGCCCGCGGCCTGGCGAAGGCCCCGAAGTCGGCCCAGGAGAAGATCACGGCCCAGTTCAAGACCGGCGGCACGATCGAGAACGGCTGGCTGTACTCGACGAAGACCGGGGTGTACGGGACCGACTACCTCCAGCGGGCGTTCATCACCGCCATCGGGCTGGGGGCCAACCGCCCGCAGGACGCCGTCTACCCGACCTCGACCGTGGACGCCGACGGCAAGGCGTACAGCGGGGCCAGCAAGTACGTCATCCACTTCGCCAAGGGGAAGACGCCCCCGGTCAACGCCTTCTGGTCGATCACGATGTACGACGCCGGCTACTTCTTCGTGGACAACCCGCTGAACAAGTACACGGTCAGCCCGCGGAACGGCCTCAAGTACAACCCGGACGGGTCGCTGGACCTCTACGTCCAGAACGAGTCACCGGGCGAGGGCAAGGAGGCGAACTGGCTGCCGGCCCCGAAGGGCGAGTTCATCCTGATGATGCGCCTCTACTACCCGCGGGAGAAGGACCCGTCCATCCTCGACGGCACCTGGAAGGTGCCGCCGGTGCGCGTCGTGCGGTGACCGCCGGCCCCGTCCGCGGCTCAAGCCCGCGGCGGCACGCTTGGGAAGAATTCCTTCTCGCACTCCGGGCGCCTTCCGGTATGATTGGGGACATAACCCCTTGCGACATCCCGAGGAGGCTGCCCGTGAGTCTCGAACTGGTCGTCACCACCGGGCCGGACAAGGACCGGAAGTTTACCCTCAACGTCGGCCCCGACCTGATGCTGGGGCGCAGCGCCACCGCCCAGTACCAGCTCAGCGACCCGCGGGTGTCGCGCAACCACGCCCAGGTGCTGCTCGACGGCGACCAGGTCACGCTGGTCTGCAACGGGGGCTCCGGCGGGACGTTCGTCAACGGGCAGAAGGTCTCCCGGCAGGCGCTCAAGCCCGGCGACGTCGTCAAGGTCGGCGACTCCCTGTTGCGGCTCCAGGTCGGCGACCTGCCGCTCGACGTGGCCCTGGCCCAGTCCGCCGGGGCCAAGAAGCTCGTCGCCGGCGCGGGCAAGGCGCAGGCCGGCGCGCTGGACGAGCTACACGCCTTGGTCGGCCAGACGCTGTCGCACTACGAGATCAACATGGTCATCGGCGTCGGCCGGACCAGCGTGGTGTTCCACGCCACCGACACCAACGACAACCGCCCCGTCGCGCTGAAGGTGCTGCACCCGGAGTTCACCAACGACGACGAGGAGGTCCAGCGGTTCGTCCGGGCGATCAAGACGATGCTGCCCTTGAAGCACGAGAACCTGGTGCGGCTGTACGGCGCCGGCCGGGAGGGGCCGCACTGCTGGGTGGCGATGGAGTACATCGCCGGCGAGAACATGCAGCAGGTGATCGACCGCCTCGGCGTGGCCGGCCGCCTCGACTGGCGCAAGACGTTCCGCACCGCCGTTCACGTGGCGAGGGCGCTGGAGTACGTCCACGCCCAGTCGATCCTGCACCGCAACATCACGCCGACGAACGTGCTCTTGGAGGCGACGAGCAAGACGGTGAAGCTGGGCGACCTGATGCTGGCCAAGGCGATGGAGGGCATCATGGCCAAGCAGATCACCCGGCCCGGCGAGATCGTCGGCGACGTCGCCTACATGTCGCCGGAGCGGACGCGCGGGCCCGAGGACGTGGACCACCGCTCCGACCTGTACGCCCTGGGGGCGACGCTTTACGCGCTGTTGACCGGCAACCCGCCGTTCACCGGCGCGACGCTGGTGGAGAAGATCAGCCGGATCCGCCAGACCGCACCGGAGAAGCCGAGCAAGTTCCAGATGTCGATCCCCGGCCAGTTCGAGGGGATCGTGCTGAAGCTGCTGGCGAAGCGCCCGGAGGACCGCTACCAGACGGCGACGGCCCTGCTGCAAGAGCTGATCCGCGTCGGCAAGTTCAACGGCGTCAGTGCCTGACCGCCCGCTCGAAGGCGACGACGACGCAGGTGACGTTGTCGCGCGAGCCACGCTCGAGGGCGAGCTGGACCAGGTGGTCGGCCCAGGGTTGCGGCTCGGCAAAGCGGGAAACGCCCTCGCGCAGGTCGTCGTGGCTGATGAAGCCCGCCAGGCCGTCGCTGGCCAGCACCAGGCGGTCGCCGGCCTCCGGCGTGAACGGGCGAACCTCAGCGGCCTCGGTCATCTCGGCGCAGCCCAGGAAGCGGTACAGCACGTTACGCCACGGGCTCGTCCTGGCCTGGTCGGCGGTGATGGTGCCGTTGCGGGCCAGCGCGTCGGCGACGGTGTGGTCCAGCGTCAGCTGCTCGACCCGGCCGGACCGGACCAGGAACGCCGGGCTGTCGCCGATGCCGGCCACGAAGACCTGGTCGCGCTGCTCGACGGCCAGCACGGCGGTCGTGCCCATGCGGCGGGTGGAATTCTGATTCTGGCCGGCTTTCAGGATCGCGTGGTGCGCCTCGTGCAGGGCCGAGCGGACGGCGTCGCCGGCATCGCCGCTGGCAGAAAGTCGGTCGTGGACCACCCGCGGAATGATCTCCGCCGCCATCCCGCTAGCCCGCTCCCCCTGGTCCTGGCCGCCCATGCCGTCGGCGACGAGGAAGACGTGGCGGTCGGCGTCGGCGACGTAGGCGTCCTCGTTGTTGCTGCGCATCCCCTGGGCCGTTCGGCAGCCGAAGCGGACTACGTAATCTGCCATAAAGGGGCCTCGGGCCGGACGGAAAGTCGCCGCGGGTGATTTAGGGGGTTCCAGGGCCCCTGTCGTCATTCTACACTCGGTTCGTGGGCAGATCCAGCGCGGCGGAGGGGAGACGGTATGGTCTGGCTGTCTCGACGCGACCGGCGGCCGGAGGTGATGGACCAGCCCGGCCTTGATCCGGCCCGCCACCGCCAGGCGCTGGCCGCCCTGCGGCGCATCAACCGGCTCTCCCGCAGCGCGGCCGCCCTGTTCGGCCCCCTCGCCGGGCTCCACGCGGACCTGGCCACCGCCAAGCTCCGCGTCCTCGACGTCGCCTCCGGGGGCGGGGACGTCGCGGTGCGCCTGTGGAAGCGGGCGGCCCGCGCCGGTCTGGACT
This sequence comes from Gemmataceae bacterium, assembly GCA_046350195.1. Taxonomy (GTDB): domain Bacteria; phylum Planctomycetota; class Planctomycetia; order Gemmatales; family Gemmataceae; genus CALDUY01. The sequence goes on along the minus strand of JAXMAW010000034.1, from coordinate 9,535 downwards.
GGCGCGTCACCGGGATCGACGTCAGCCCCGTGGCCGTCGAGCACGCCCGCCGGCACGCCCTCGGGGAGGGCGCGCCGGTGCGGTTCACCACGCTCGACGCCCTGCGCCAGCCGATCGAGGGGGACTTCGACGCGGTCGTCTGCTCGCTGTTCCTCCACCACCTCGACGAGGACGACGCCGTCGCCCTGCTGCAGGTGCTGGCCCGGGTCGGCGAGGGCGGGCCGCGGCTCGTCCTCGTCCACGACCTCGACCGCTCGCTGCTCGGCCTCTGGGCGGCGGTCGCCGTCGGTCGGCTGCTGACGACCTCGCCGGTCGTCCGCACCGACGGCCCGCGGTCGGTGCGCCCGCCTTCACGCCTCCCGAGGTGCTGGCCCTGGCGGGACGGGCCGGGCTGGTGGGAGCGTCGGTGCGCGCACCTGGCCGTGGCGTTGGCTGCTGACCTGGAGGCGGCCGTGACCATCGCGCCGACGCTGACGCTAGCCGCGGCGGCGCAGCGCCCCTGGCCGGTGGTGGTCCTCGGCGCCGGGCCGGCCGGGGCCCTGGCCGCGCACCAGCTGGCCCGCCGGGGCGTCGGCGTGCTGCTCGTCGATCAGGCCTCGTTCCCCCGGCCGAAGGTCTGCGGCTCGTGCCTGAACGGCGCGGCGCTGGCGGCGCTCGCCGACGCCGGGCTGGACGACCTGCCGGCCCGGCTCGGGGCCGTGCCGCTGCGGGCGATCTCGCTGCGGGCCGGCGGGCGGGCCGCGACCCTCCCCCTGTCAGGCGTCGCCGTGTCGCGCGAGGCGTTCGACGCGGCCCTGGTGCGGGAGGCGACCCGCGCGGGCGCGCACTTCCTGCCCTTGACGCGGGCGGCCATCCTGCCGGAGACTGGTCGTGGGGAACTCAGGTCGGTCACCCTGCGGCAGGCCGGCGCTCAGGCTTCCGTGGCGACGTCCGTCATCCTGGCCGCGAGCGGCCTGGGGGGCGCGCCGACCCGGGTCCTGCCGGGGTCACGCATCGGGTTGGGGGCCGTCGTGGAGACAGGAGATCCGTTTTACCGCCGGGGCGAGGTCGTCATGTGTTGCGGCGGCGGGGGCTACGCCGGGCTGGTGCGGCTGGAGGACGGCCGGCTCGACGTCGCCTGCGCCGCCGACGTCGGAGAGGTTCGCCGGGCGGGCGGCCCGGCCGGTCTGGTCGGCCGGCTGCTGCGCGACAACCGCTGCCCGGTCCCGGACGCCCTGCACTCGGCCGGCTGGCGCGGCACCCCGCCTTTGACTCGCCGGGCCATAGGCCTGGCGCCTCACCGTCTGCTGGCGCTGGGCGACGCGGCCGGCTACGTCGAGCCGTTCACCGGCGAGGGGATCGCCTGGGCGCTGGCCTCCGCCGTGGCCGTCGCCGACCTCGCCGCCGCCTGGGGCCCGGCGGTGGCGGCGGAATGGAGGCGGCGGCACCGCCGGTTGGTGCTCGACCGGCAGCGGGTCTGCCGCGCCGCCGCCGCCGTCCTGCGCCGCCCCGCCCTGGCCGCCGTCACCGTCGCGGCCCTGGCCTGGCTCCCGGCGCTGGCCGGCCCCGTCCTCCGCCGGCTGAACCAACCCCCACGAGGCGTCCGATGAACCTCGCCATCCTCAAGGTCGGCACCGCCGTGCCGCCGACCGTCGTCAACCAGCAGGAGGCGCTGACGGTCGCCCGCGCGCTGGCCTGCCCGACTGCGGAGCAGGACACCTGGCTGCCGGGCATGTACGCCGGCACGCTGATCGAGCGGCGCCACCTGGTCTTCTCGCCGGAGTTGGTCCGCGACGTGCTCGACGGGACGACGCACTCCGGGTCGGTGTTCCTGCCGAAGTACGACCCCACCGACCGCGGCCCGACCACCGCCCAGCGGATGCAGCACTACCGCGACCTGGCCCCGCCGCTGGCCGAGCGCGCCTCCCGCGAGGCGCTGGCCGGGCTCGACCCGGCCTCGATCACGCACCTGGTCACCGTCTCCTGCACCGGCTTCTTCGCCCCCGGCCTCGACCGGGTGCTCGTTACCCACCTCGGCCTGCCACCGACGGTGGAGCGGACGCACGTCGGCTACATGGGTTGCCACGGGGCGCTCAACGGGCTGCGCGTCGCCAACGCCTTCGCGGCCGACCCGCGCGCCCGGGTGCTGCTGTGCGCCGTCGAGACGTGCAGCCTGCACTACCACTACAGCTATAACCCCTCGAAAATGGTCGCCAACGCCATCTTCGGCGACGGCGCCGCCGCCCTCGTCGGCGCGCCCGCCGCCGCGGCGCCGGCCGATTCCTGGCGCGTGCGGGCGACCGGCTCGACGTACCTGCCCGACTCGCGGCGGGCGATGACGTGGACGGTCGGCGACCACGGCTTCGAGATGACCCTGTCCAAGGACGTGCCGGAACTGATCGGCAAGTATCTCAAGCCGTGGCTGTCGAGTTGGCGGGGGGGGGGGGGGGGGGGCGGGGGTCGGCACCTGGGGCGTCCACCCCGGCGGGCCGAAGATCCTGACCGCGGTCGATGAGGCGTTGGGGCTGTCGGCCGAGGACACGGCGGTGTCGCGCGAGGTGTTCGCCGCCCACGGCAACATGTCGTCGCCGACGGTGCTGTTCATCCTCAAGCGGGTCGTCGAGCGCGGCCTGCCGAGGCCGTGCCTGCTGCTCGGCTTCGGCCCGGGGCTGGTCGCCGAGGCCACCCTGGTCGGTTGACGCGCCCGGCCGCGCGCGAGAAACTACCTCCTCGCCCGCCCCGCCAGCCCACCACCCCGCCAGGAGGGTTCTCCCGTGCGTATACGCCAATTCGGATCGCCAATTGCCCTGGCCTCCCTCCTCGCCGCCGCCCTCGCCCTGGCCGCCGAGGACGACGCCCCGCCGGGCCTGGTCGCGGCCCTGACGGGGCACAAGGAACCGGTCTACGCGGTCGCCTACTCCGCCGACGGCAAGTACGTCGTCACGGGCGCGGGGGACCCATCCATGAAGGTGTGGGACGCCGCCAGCGGCAAGGAGCTGAAGACGTTCGCCGGGCCGAACGGCCACGCCGGGCTGGTCCTCGGCGTGGCCGTGGCGCCCGACGGCCGGCAGTTCGCCACCGCCGCCGCGGACAACACCGCCCGGGTGTGGGACCTCCCCGGCTCGGCGCCGCTGCGGGAGTTCGCCCTGGCCAGCGAAGGCCTGGCCGTCGCCGCCTCGCCGGACGGCTCGCGCGTCGCCGGGGCCGGCAAGGACGGCAAGGTCCGGGTGTGGGGCGCGGCCGACGGCAAGCAACTCCACGAGCTAACCGGACATGCCGGGGCGGTTAATGGGCTGGCGTTCAGCCCCAACGGGCAGACACTGGTCTCGTGCGGGGCCGACTCGACGCTGCGCCACTGGAACGCCGCCGACGGCCGGCCGGCGGGGGCGTTCGCCGCCCACCCCGGGCCGGTGACCGGGGTGGCGTTCCACCCCGGTGGCACCGCGGTCTACACCTCGGGCCAGGACGGAACGGCGCGGTTCTGGTCGGCGCCGACGCCAAGCCGGCCGCTGGCGGCGCCGTTCGCGGAGGGGGTGTCGGCGCTGGCGCTGTCGCCCGACGGCGGCCACGTCGTCGCCGCCGCGGGCCAGGCGGTGCGGCTGGCGGCGCACGCGACCGGGGCCACGGTACGGGAGTTCGCCGCGCCGGCCCCTGTCGCCGGCGTCGCGGTCAACAACGGCGGCGCGCTGGTCGCGGCGGCGGCGGGCGGGAAGGTGATGCTGTGGCAAGGCAAGGACGGGCAGGCGCTGATGAGCCAGCCGGCCCACGCCGGCGGCGTCACCGGGGTGGCGCTCAGCCCGGCCGGCAACCACCTCGCGACGGTGGGCCAGGACGGCTGGCTGCGCCTGTTCGCCGTGCCGCCGGCCCCGGCCCGCGCGGTGCCGCACCCCGACGCCGTCCGCGCGGCGGCCCTCTCGGGAGACGGCAAGCGGCTGGCGACGGGCGGCGCGGACCGGACCATCCGCCTCTTCCCCATCGACAACCTGAAGGCGCCGGAGCGGCAGCTGACCGGCCACCCGTCGGCGATCCAGGCCCTGGCGTTCCGCGGCGACGCCAGGGCCCTGGCCTCCGGCGGCGAGGACGGGGCGGTCCGCTTCTGGGACCTGGAGAAGGGCGAGTCGGCCGGCGCGATCGGCGGTCACGAGCGGCCGGTCACGAGCCTGGCCTGGGCCGGCGACCGCGTGCTGACGACGTCGCTCGACGGGGCCGTGAAGGCGTGGCAGGTGCCGGGCCCGGCGGGGAAACAGACGTTCGCCCACGCCGGGGCGGTGACGTGCCTGGCGCTGTCGCCCGACGGGGCGAGATTGCTGACCGGCTGCGAGGACAAGCAGGTGCGGTCGTGGGCCCTCGCCACCGGGCAGCTCGAACGCACCTGGACCGGCCCGGCCGTCGGCATCCTCTGCGTGGCAGTCAGCCCCAAGGGCGACCGCGTCGCGGCGGGCGCGGCCGACAAGGCGGTCTTCGTCTGGGAGTCGGGCGGCACCAAGCTCCTGAAGAGGATCGACACCCCCGCCGCCGTGACCGCGCTGGCGCTGACGCCCGACGGCAAGCTCGCCGTCGCCGGCCTGGCCGACGGGTCGCTGCGGCTGCTCGACCTCGACTCCGGCAAGGAGGTGCGCGCGCTGGACGGCCACAAGGGCCCGGTTCAGGCGCTGACCCTCACGGCGAAGGGGGACCAGGCCGTCACCGGCGGGACGGACGGCAAGGTGTTGGTGCGCAGCCTGGCAGGCGGCCCGCCGGTCCAGGCGTGGGAGCACGGCGCGCCGGTGCGCGCCCTTGCCCTCAGCCGCGACGGCGCGAGGGTCGCGGTCGCCGGCGACAGGGCGGCGAAGGTGTACGCCCTGGCCGGCGGGAAGGTCGAGGCCACGGTCGCCACGCCGGCGGAGGTCCGCGGCGTCGCCTTCGGCGCGGACGGGAAAAGGCTGCTCGTCGCCGGCGGCGACGGCCGCGCCCGGCTGTACGACCCGGACGGCCGGCTGGAGGAGTATTTCGCCCACGACGGGGGGGTGAACGCCGTCGCCTTCTCCGCCGACGGCAAGCGAGTCCTCACCGCCGGGGCCGACAAGAGCGCCCGCACCTGGACGCCGTCGCTGGTCTGGCAGGGCCGGCACGACGGCGGCGCCCGGCAGGCGATCGTCAGCCCGCGCGACCAGCGCGTCCTGTCGGCCGGCGACGACGGCCTGGTTCGCCTCTGGAACCTCGCCGACGGCAAGCCGGCGGGAACAATCCGCGCCCACCCCGGCGCGGTGGTGGCGCTGAGCCTGACGGCCGACGCCGGCCGGCTGGTGACCGCCGGCGCGGACAGGACGGCCCACGTCTGGGACCGGACGCGACCGCCGGTGGAGAAGCCGATCGCGTCGGCCGCCTTGCCGGCCGGGCCGCTCGCCGTGACGGTGACGCCAGACGGCCGGCGTTTCGCGGTCGGCGTCGAGGCGGGGGGTAGAGCAGGTGCGCGTCTACGAAGCCGCGTCGGGCCGCGAACTGTTGTCGCTGGGCGAGGGGAGGCGCCGGGGCGGGCCCTGACGTTCCTCGGCGACGGCCGCACCCTGCTCGCCGCCGGCGCCGACCGCACCGCCCGGCTGGTGGACGTGAACGTCGTCGCCGCGCTGGAGGCGCACCCGGGCGGCTGCTCCTCCGTCTCGTTCCACGAGAACGGCACCCAGGTGCTGACCGGTGGCGCGGACAAGGTGGCCAAGCTGTGGACGCCGACGACGGGCAAGCTGGAGCGGACGTTCGGCCCGCTGCCGGCGGGCGTGGACGCGGTGGCGATCGCGCGCGGCGGCACGCAGGTCGGGGCGACCTCGGGCAAGACACTCAAGGCCTGGGCCGCGGCGGACGCCAAGGAGGTACTGTCACTGGAGATGCCGGCCCCGGCACGCGGCCTGTCATTCAACGGCGACCGGACGCGGATCGCGACGGCCAACGAGGACGGCCGGGCGCGGGTGTGGGACGCGGCGCTGAAGCTGGAGGCGCAAGCGTTCCTGCACGGCGGCGCGGTTACCGGCGTCGCCTTCCACCCGGCCGCGCCGACGCAGCTGGTCTCGGCGGGGCTCGACAAGGCAGTCAGCGTCCACACCCTGTCGTCAACCCGGACCGTCGGGCTTGGGTCGCCGCTCAACGGGCTGGCGGTCGCGCCCAACGGGGGGCACGTCTTCACCGCCGGGGCCGACGGCAAGGTCAAGGCCGTCAACACCGGCAACGGCACCATCGACCGCGTGCTGGACGCGGGGGCCAAGGCCGTCACCAGCGTGGCCGTCTCACGCTCGGGCCAACTGCTCGCCGCCGGCGGCGCCGACCGCAAGGTTCGGCTCTTTAACGCCGCCGACGGCAAGCCGCTCGCCGAGTTCCCCGCGCCCGCGGAGCCGGCGGCCCTGGCGTTCAGCCCGGCCAACAACGCCCTGGTCGCGGCCGGCTCCTCCGGCGCGGTCACGGCCTGGGACGTGGCCAACCCCGGCCCGGTGCCCCCGCCGGACTTCGGCAAGGTGTTACAGACCTACCAGCACGCCGCGGCCGCCAGCGGCGTCGTCTTCCCGGCGGTCGGGGTGACGTTCTTCACCTCCGGCGGCGACGGAGTCAAGGCGTGGAAGCTGGCCTCGGACGTGGCGATTCGCAACTTCGGCCACCCCAACTCGGTCAACTCGATCGCCTACGACAAGGCCGGCAAGCTCCTCGCCACCGGGGCCGGCGACGGCGTGCTGCGCCTGTTCGACCCGGACAAGGGCAGCCTCGTCCGCCAGGTCAGCGCCCACGCGCCGGCGAACAACGACGGCGCCATCTACGCCGTCGCCTTCAGCCCCGACGGCGGCCAGGTGGCGACGGCGAGCAAGGACGGGAGTTTGAAGCTCTTCAACGTTGCCGACGGCAAGCCGATCCGCGAGTTCCGCGCGTTCAAGGAGAAGGACTTCCCCAAGGGGCACCAGGACGCGGTGCTGTGCGCCGCCTTCTCGCCGGACGGCAAGCAGCTCGCCAGCGGCGGGGCCGACCGGGCGGTCAAGGTCTGGAACGTCGCCGACGGTACCGTGGTCCGCGAGTTACTCGGCCACCCCGGCTGGGTGTTCGCCGTCCGCTGGTCGAACGACGGCAAGACGCTGCTGTCGGCCGGCGCGGCCCCGAAGCTGCGCGGCTACCTGGCGGCGTGGGACGCGGCCTCGGGCAAACAGACGTGGGCGAAGGAGCTGGCGGTCGGGACGATCTACGCGCTGGCGGTCGCGCCGGACGGCCAGCACATCGCCCTGGGCACGAGGGGGGCAGCGTGCCCAGGGCCGAGCGCGACCTGAACCGGGGGTTGGTGCTGAAGGTGCCGAAGTAGAGCCATCACGGGGCGTGGCGCTGGCGGAGGGTGCCCCTGGACCCACGCGACAAACGGCTCGCGTTTCGCGGCTACAACCCGCCGCCGAAGCTTGCAAGATGACCTGCTCCTGCTCGTCCACGCCGGCGTCCAGGCTCCCAGCCGTTGAGGACCAGGAACGTTTCCATCGCGGCGTGTCCGACGCCTTTGTTCGATCCACGAACAGGTGGTTACAGACGGGAGAAGCCCAGCGGCGGCCTTCTCCCCGAGGCTTGGGTAGAGGTCACGCCCCGCGGACGTCATCCGCGGCTGGGCCGGCAGACTCTGCCTGCACCCAGGTCCCGCACCCGTCCATCCGCCCGACTGGATCAACAGGCGGCGGTGGATTTCAGCACCTCTTCGAGGGTCGGGCATCATGCCAGCCTGCGATACAGTTCAGCGTTCTTGCCGCGCTTGCGGCGTGATCGACCGCCTCGTTGAAGGCGTCGTCCGGCTCCTCCAGCAGTTTCTCCACGCGCCGGCGCAAGAACTCCTCGGCCGACAGGCCGGCCCGCTCCGCGAGGCTACGGAGCCGGGCCTGCTTTTCCTCCGACAGCGGTATGGTCACGGTCGTCATGGGAGAACCCTCCGGTCGCGCTCGCCGGCGACTGGCTTACCCTAGCTTGGCACGCCGCCGCGCCGCAACGTTAATGCTACCGCGCCCGTGTTGCCGTCGGTCTCCGCGCCCCGTAAACGTGTACGCTAGTGGACCCCGCGCCCGCCGCCTGGAGACCCTCATGGCCGAGCCGTCCCCGATGCACTTCGCCACCCTCGCCGTCCACGGCGGCCAGGCGCCCGACCCGGCGACCAAGGCGCGGGCCGTGCCGATCTACGCCACCACGTCGTACCTGTTCGACGACGCCGACCACGCCGCGCGCCTCTTCGCGCTGCAAGAGTTCGGCAACATCTACTCGCGGATCATGAACCCGACGGTGGACGTCTTCGAGAAGCGGATGGCCGCGCTCGAAGGCGGCGCCGCGGCGCTGGCGCTGGCGTCGGGCCAGGCCGCCGAGACGCTCGCCGTCTTGACGCTGTGCAAGGCCGGCGACGACATCGTCTCGACCACGTCGCTGTACGGCGGCACGTACAACCTGTTCCACCACACGCTGCCGCGCCTGGGCATCCAAGTCCGCTTCGCCGACGCCGCCGACTACGACGGGCTGAAAAGGGCCATCGGGCCGAGGACGAAGGCGCTCTACGCGGAGACGGTCGGCAACCCGAAGATGGACGTGCTCGACATCGCCCGGCTCGCCGACATCGCCCACGCCGCCGGGGTCCCGCTCATCATCGACAACACCACGCCGTCGCCGGCGCTGTGCCAGCCGCTGGCCCACGGGGCGGACCTCGTCCTCCACTCGGCGACGAAGTTCATCGGCGGCCACGGCACGGCGATCGGCGGCGTGCTGATCGACGGCGGCAAGTTCGACTGGGCGAAGTCCGGCCGGTTCCAGGAGTTCGTCGATCCCGACCCGACCTATCACGGCGTCTCCTACACCCAGGCGTTCGGCCCGCTCGCGTTCATCCTCAAGGCGCGCGTCCAGGGCCTGCGCGACACCGGCGCCTGCCTGTCGCCGTTCAACGCCTTCCTCCTCCTCCAGGGGGCCGAGACGCTGCACCTGCGGATGCAGCGCCACTCGGAGAACGCCCTGGCGGTGGCCAAGCACCTGGCGAGCCACCCGCGCGTCGAGTACGTCAACTACCCCGGGTTGGAGACGAGCCCCTGGCACGCGCTCTGTCGGAGGTACATGCCCAGCGGGGCGGGGGCGCTGTTGACGTTCGGCATCCGGGGCGGCTTCGCGGCGGGCAAGGCGTTCATCAACTCGGTGAGGCTGTTCAGCCTGTTGGCGAACATCGGCGACGCCAAGTCGCTGGTCATCCACCCCGCCTCGACGACGCACCAGCAGCTCACCGCCGACGAGCAGAGGGCGACCGGCGTCACGCCGGAGCTGGTGCGGCTGTCGGTCGGCATCGAGGACGCCCGCGACATCCTCGCCGACATCGACCAGGCGCTGGCGAAGAGCCAGTAAAGAGGAAGGCGATTCCCCACGGACTTCGTACACGGCCTTCGGACACGGATCAGAACGGATCAGACAGAGGAGATTGAGTTAGCAGGAAGAACGCATTCCTGGTCTTCCTACCTGTTTTTTGTCTGATCCGTCTTCATCCGTGTCCGGAGTCCGTGTGCCGCAGGCCCGTGGGGAATCGCCCGGATTCACGCCGCCTGGAGCT
>JAXMAW010000033.1:0-89470 GCA_046350195.1 Gemmataceae bacterium | reverse complement strand
CAGAGGAAGCGGTCGGCGTGCGCCTCGAGGTGGGGGAACCCCCGCTCGAACCTCCAGGTAAGCGGTAGATCGACCAGCGGGCCCAGCCACGTCGTCCCGTACTGGTCGAGCAGCAGGCGCTCGCGGCGGCGGAGCCTCTCGCGGCGGGGGTCCGACTCGGCCAGCCGATCGATCTCGACCTCCAGGGCCAGCAACTCGCCGCGCGGGTCGCCCTGGTCCTGGAGCCAGTCGGCCAGGACGAGGCGGGGCACGTCGTCGCCGGGGTCGTGCTTGATGGCGCGGAGGAAGACCGCCAGCTGTTCTCGCAGGTCGCTGGGCATGGGAGTCGCTCGGGCCGTTGGTCGGTGTAGCGTAGCACGGCGGGGGCGGGCGGCTCAAGGCTGGCGCGGGCGGCACAAGCGGGCCAGCCTACCCACCTTTCCCCGCTGCGTCGGGACCGGCGGGGGGGTGGTAATCTGCGGGGACGCTTCGCGGTGTGCGTGACGAGGCGGACGGCTGGCGGGGAGGAGAGGCTGGGAAGCTAGGAAATGGTCGGCGCGGGCGGCGCGGCTGGCCGAAATCCAAGGTGTAAGGAGGACCGAGCACCATGGATGGGTTCGCTCCGCGTCTGACCCAGGCCCTCCGGCACGCCACCCGTCGCACCGGGAGCAGATGCACCCCACTAGGTCAGGGAGGACGTTTCCGATGAGGAAGTTGTGGATCCGCAGCCTCGCCCTGTCGCTGGGGCTGACCGCGACCGGGGCCCACGCCCAGGAGGGCGTTTCCCTGGGCCGGCCTCAAGCCATTGCCACGTCGAGGCCTGCCGCCGCCCCCACGCCGGCAGCTACGCTATGCAAGCCGGTCCCGATCGCCAGCACCCCTAAGGCCGACGCAAGCGTCCAGCAAGTGGTGTTCACGCCGGCGCGTGACCCCCGGTCGCCGGTGGTGCGTGGTAGCGCGCCGGAGTCAGCGCCGCACAAGCCGATGCCGGTCGGCCCCGACGCCACCGGCCTGCCAGCGCCGGGGATGCACACCTGGCGGGCGGCCGAGGGAGTCGTCGCCAGCACGGTGTCCCGCAACGGCGCCGAGCCGACCTCCGCCGCCCCGCCCCCGCCTCGCCCGGGGGCCGAGGCGCTCCTGGTACCGCCGACGCCGGTCCCGTCCGGGCCGGCCGTCCCGGGTCCGGTTGCCGGCCCAGGGGTGACCGTGACGCCCGCCGTCCCACCGATGCCGGGCTCGGTAATCGGGCCGGCCATCACCCCGACGCCGGAGGGCGGCCTGATCCCGATGCCGGGTGCCGTCGTCCCCGTGCCCCAGCCGATCGCCAGCGGCGGCTCGCCGTGCTGCCCGGCTGGGCCCGCCCCGACCACCTGCGGCCCGTGCTGCGGCACGGGAGGGTGTGGGCTCGGCTCGGGAGCGTGGGGCTGTAGCGGGGACGGCGTGGGGCCGCAACTCATCGTCGGGGGAGAGTTCCTCCTCTGGTGGATGAAAGGCGACCAGACCCCGCCGCTCGTTACCACCGCCGCCCCGAACATCCCCCAGGGCACGGTCCTGGGCGTTCCCGGCACCAGCGTGGCGTGGGGCGGACAACGGATGGGGGACAACGTCCGCCCGGGTGGCCGCCTCAACCTCGTCTACTGGTTCAGCGAGAACCAGTGCTGGGGCGTGGACGCCAGCGCCTTCTTCCTCGGTAACGCCGACGACGGCCAGTTCTCGCTCTACAGCAACGGCGCCCCGAGCAGCCCGCGGATCGGCCGGCCGTTCTTTGATTTCGCCCAGACCATCCCCAACGCTCTGATCCGCGGCGGGCTGCCCGGGGTGGCCAACCCCAACTTCCAGGGGGCCGCCGCTGAGCTGGTGGCCGGGCCGACCAGCGACATGAGCCAGGGCTTCGCTGGCGGCGTGGTGGTTAGCCGCCAGAGCAACCTGTGGGGGGCCGACGCCAGCCTCCGTGGTAGCCTCTGGCGGGGTGACATGCTCCGGGCCGACTTCCTGGTCGGTGGCCGCATCGTCGGGTTGGACGAGCGGCTCGCGATCCAGGAGAACCTCACGGTCCTGGGCCTCGCCAGCCCCAACTTCATCAACCCTGCGAACCAGCTCCTGCCGGGCACCCGGATCTCGATCAACGACACCTTTACCACCCAGAACCGATTCTACGGTGGCCAGATCGGCTGCGACTCCGAGTTCCGGTGGGGTAACCTCTCCCTCGGGCTGAAGGGCAAGTTGGCCCTGGGTATCACGGAGCAGTTGGTGCAGATCAACGGCGCCACCACCATCACCAGGCCGGACGGTCTGGGCCAGTCGGGGACCGGCGGCCTGCTGGCGCTGAACAACACGAACATCGGCAGCAACAGCCGCAAGATGTTCGGCGTCATCCCCGAGGTGGGGGCGACCATCGGCTACGACGTCTTCGACTGGTGGCGCGTCTACGCCGGGTACAACTTCCTGTACTGGAACTCGGTGGCCCGGCCGGGCGAGCAGGTCAACCTGAACGTCAACCGGAACTTCCAGCCGTTCGCCCCGGGCGTGGCCAACCCCGGCCCGCGGCAGCCGGCCTTCCAGTTTAACTCCACCGACGTGTACGTGCACGGCGTGTCGTTCGGGATGGAATTCCGCTATTGAGCCTTTCGGCTCCCGCGGATGGCCCCGCGGCACGCCGAGCCCCAGCGGGGCGAAACGCCCCGCTGGGGCCTCACCAACAGCTAAACTAAACCCTCCCAAGGACGGTGAGCAGATGTTTGACTCCCTTACCAACCGCTCCGGGCCGGGCGGCACCCTCCCGGCTCTCCGCCAGCCGCAAAGGCCGCGGCTGGAGAGGCTCGAAGAACGCGACGTACCAGCGATGATCGCCGGCGTCGTCTACGCCGACGCCAACGGCAACGGCGTCCAGGACGCGGGGGAGGTCGGCCTGCCCAACAGCACCATCCAGCTGTTCAACGCCAACAACCTGCTCATCGCCACTACCGTCACCGACTCGACCGGCCAGTACGCGTTCACCCAGAACGGTGGCCCCGCCCCTGCCCCCACCGAGCAAGCCTTCGAGGCGACGTTCGACCAGACCCGCACGAACACCGCGCGAAACGGCACCTTGCCGAAGTTTGACCCCTCCCTGGGCCAGTTGATCTCCGTCGAGCTGATCGCCCAGGGGACCATCAACAGCAACGCGGTAGTGGAGAACCTCGACCCGACCGCTGCGAACCTGTCGGCGGACCTGAACGGGTCCATCCGCTACACGGTCAACGGGGCATCCCTCCAGGCCTCCCCGACGAGAACAATCCAAGCGAGCCTGGGAGCGTTCGACGGCGGTGCCGACCTGCAAGGGGCCTCCGCCCACGACTTCGGGGTTACCCAGCTGAACGGCTCGTTCCAGACCGTCCTGTTGACCGGCGCGTCGGACCTGGCGGCGTTCACCGGCTCCGGCGGGGTGGACGTGTCCCAGGTCGCCAACGTCGAGAGCGGCGCCCGGGGGACGGGCAACTTGCTGGCGATGATCCGCAGCACGGTCGAGGGGAAGGTGAGGGTGGTCTACCACTACCAGCCGAGCAACACCCTCGGCCCGGGCAACTACAAGGTCGTCCAGGCCGCCCAGCCGCTCGGCTTCCTCGACGGTCAAGAGACGAAGGGCGGCGTGACCCCGATCGCCGGCAGCCACCGGAGCGACTTCATCCAGGTCGGGATTGTCAACCGCACCGACGAGGCCCGGAACAACTCCTTCGGCGAGATCCGCCCGAGCGCCGTCTCGGGCGCCGTCTACCAGGACGTCAACCGGTCGCAGACGCTCACACCCGGTGACCGCGGCCTGGCCGGGGTCAAGGTGACGCTGGTTGGCACCACCATCTTCGGCGACCGCCTGAACCTCCCGATCTGGACCGACGCTGTCGGCTTCTTCAAGTACAACAACATTGTCGCCGGTGACTACGTCCTTCAGGAGACCCAACCGGCCGGCTACCAGCAGGGGTGGAACACCCTCGGCACGCAGGGCGGCACCGTCCGCGGGGACACCTTCGGCCTGAGGCCAGAGCAGGCGACCTACGCCGCCAACTACAACTTCGGCGAGGTGGTGCCCACCCCGGTCACCCCGCCCAACTCCGCCGCTCGTCGCCCCGACCGACCCTTCTGGCCCGGGCTACGGCAAGGCGTTCTTCTTCTCCAACATGAGCACCGGGTTCTCCTGGTGAACCCCCGGTCCCGGGTTCCCCGAGCGGCGAGACCCACCCGGCGCTCGGGGACTCCCTACCCCGCTCACCAGTGCTTCGGCATGGTGGCCGCCGCGCAGCCAGGCCGTGTACCACAGGTCCATCGTGAACTGCGCCCTCGCGGCAGCGACCCAGGATGAACGCCTGGCTCTTTGGTCGGCTTGTCAAACGCCTCGTCTCCTGTCCAGCTCGTAGCACTTGCCGACCAGGTCGTGCGAGTCCTTGATCCGCTGGAGGACGTGCTCCCACACGTCGTCGATCTTCCTCGCCTTTAACCCGCGGCCAGTCTCCTCCGCCGACAGCCCGTTCTTCTCCGGGAAGGCGTCGATCTTGGCGTGGATGCCCTTCTGGAGGAAGGTCCCGTCGGCGTTCCGCCGTCCGTCGTAGTCGCGCGTCGTGTGCAGGGGCATTACGCAGTCGCCGGTCAGGTGGGCCAGGACGCCGGCGTAGACCAGCGCCTTCGCCTGCACCGCCGGGTCCTTCGGGTCGGCCCGGTAGTCGTAGAACGCCACACTCAGCCGGTCGTAGTTCTCCAGGATGGCGTAGGGCAAGAACCCCACCTTCTCCGGGTCCTTCTTCAGTTTTTGCAACAGCACAATCGCCTTCCAGCGGCCGGCCGGCAGCCGCTGGCCCTCGTAGTCTTCCAGGTCGAGGAAGTGGTCGGGCGACTCGGCCGCCCGCAGGTGCTTGCACTCCTTGTTCTTCCAGCGGTCGGGGTCGCCTGCCAGGTGGCCCAGTTGTTTCGCCGCGCGGAAGAACAGCGGCACCTCCTCAGGCAGCCCGGGGACCGCCGCCTCTGCCACGCTGGCGTGGCCTATGGCCCACCACGCGCGCCCCAGCCCGGCGGCCGCCAGCGCCGCCACCACCACCAGCCCCACGCGCTTCGACATGCCCCGCCCCGCGAATTGGGAATCCGGGCAGGCCACGCGGCCCCGGCAAGACTTGCCGGTCGCAGCGGCGCGGCCCCGCCGTCCTCGCTGTTTTACGGATGCTCCGGTTCCTCCGGCAGGTCGCCCGCTGCCGAAAAAGACCAGGAAGCCGACCGTCGGGGTCGGCCCGCTTGGCCGCGTTCCCAGGGTGAAGAGGCCTACCATGATCGTCACGCGCTTGCGCTGGCTGGCGGCCCTGGGCGTCACGCTGGGGCTGTCGGGGTGGCTGCCGGCCCAGCAGCCAGTCGTCTGGCGCGCCGCCGGGTCGCGGCCGCCCGCCCCCGTCGCCTCGCTCGGCAAACCCATCCCGCTGGCCCGGCCGGTCGCCACACGGGTCGGAGGGGCCCCGGTCGTCCGGGCTCAATCGGCCGAGAGCACCTCCCCTTCCGACGCCTACACCCGGCATCCGTCCCCACCCACCGCCGACCCGGTCCTAGGGGACGTCACCCCGGCCGTGGCCGGCGGTCCCGAGCCGGGCGTGACCATCCCGCTGCCGAACTTCGACAACTCGCCCAGGGTCAGCGAGCACGGCGTCGGCGTCGCCCCGCCGCAGCCTGCCCTGACCACTCACACCTCCACCGCCCCGCCCGACGACGTGCCTCCGCCCCCCACCGCGCCGTTCCCGCCGTCAGGCGACGTGGTGGCCCCCGGCGTCATCACCGACCAGCCGGTCTCGCCGAGCTTCTGGGACAAGTGCGTGGACGCGGTCTCGATCGGCGACAAGGGCAGCACGCACGGCCGGCACGCCTTCGGCTCCGACTCGTGCTTCCCGGGCATGATCTCGCCGGTTACGATGCCGTTCTACTTCGAGGACCCGCGCAGCCTGACCGAGGTCCGCCCGATCATCTCGTACCAGTCGGTCCCGGGCAGCGCCGGGGGCGGCAACATCTTCTTTCTCGGAACGCAGGCGCGGGTGTCGTTCACCGACCGGCTGTCCGTGGTGGTTAATGAGCTGGGGTTCCTGACCGGCGACATCGCCGGGGCGGGAGCCACCGGCTTTGCCGAGGTGAAGCTCGGGCCAAAGTGGACGTTCCTCCGCAACACCGAGACCGGCACGGTCGGGGCGGTCGGCCTGACCTTCGAGATCCCCTGCGGCGGCGGCAACGTGTTCCAGAACACCGGCTCGCTCAGCATGGACCCGTACGTCTCGATCGGCCAGACGTTCGGCCTGGGAGGCGGGTACGGTTCGTTGAACCTGCTCGGCACCACCGGCTACTCGTTCAGCGTCGATTCCGAGCGGGCGGAGTTCTACTACCTGAACTTCCACATCGATTACAACATCGCCGGGCTGAACAAGATCTACCCACTGTTCGAGCTGAACTGGATCCACTACACCAACACGCCGACGTCGCGGCCGCTGACCACCGAGGGGGCCTGGCTGGCCAACCTCGGCGCGTCGCAGCGGCAGGGCGACGACTGGTTGGCCCTGGCGCCCGGCCTGCGCTACCGGATCAGCGATAACGTCATCACCGGATTCGCGGCCGAGTTCCCGGTGCTGAGCATGAAGGCCCTCGCCGACTACCGGTTGATCTTCGACGTCATCTTCCGGTTCTGAGCGGGTCGGTCGCCTCCTCGAAGATCGTAGGACGAGCTGCCAGCTTGTCCCTTCTTGAAGAGGGACAAGCTGGCAGCTCGTCCTACGAGTCACGCCACTCTGGCAGGACCGTGACCGTCTCCGGGCCGCCGTTGTTGAGGTCGGCCACCTCGGTCGCCACGCCGAGGAACCAGTCCAGATCGGGCCCGCCGACCAGGACGTCGCGCTCGGTGTCGTTGCGAACTGTCGCCGCGTTCAGGACGACCGTGCCGTTGATCCCCCCCGGCAGGGTCCCCAGGAGGTGGCCCACCCGGTCAGGGTAAGCCTGGGCGGTCCGTGCCCACTCCAGCGCGATCAGGTTTGGGCGCCCGACACCGCCGTCGTAATTGGTGAACCCGCTGACGAGGACGTCGTCCCCGGCGTTACCTAGCAGCGCGTCCGCGCCGCGGCCGCCGATCAGCACGTCGCGGCCCGCCCCGCCGCGGAGCGTGTCGTTGCCCCCGTTGCCGACCAGGACCACCCCGCCGAGCGTGAACGCCGTGGCGTTGAGCAGGTTCGCCCCCTCGCCGCCGAGGAGGATCGCCCGGCTGATGCCCACCAGGTCGAGCCGACCCAGTCGACCGCGGTCACGGACCAGCGAGCCGTTGGCCAGCGTCATGTCGAAGTCGCCGACGCTGACCAGCTGGTCCTGGCCGTAGGGCCCGCCACGCAGCTCGGCGGTCCCCGCCCAACCCGCCACGACAAAGCGGTCCGGCCCGGCCCCGCCTACCAGCGTTGCGGCCTCAACGGCGTCGAGGCCGAAGAAGTTGGTCGGCGAGACCCGCAGCTCGCGGGCGGTCAGCGTGTAGCTCGCCGGGCGCGACAGGAAGACGCGGTCGGTCCCACCGCGGCCGTACAGGCCGGCTGACTTGGTCCAGCCGCTGACGTCGAAGTGGTCGGCGAGGGCGGAGCCGAGCAGCACCGCCCCCTCGATCGAGGCCAGCCCGCACTGCAAGCCCGGCTGCAACAGCAGCGCGTCGGAAAGGGAAAACGCGCCGCTGCCGGCCTGCTCGACGTGGTCCACCCCAGCCCCGCCGTTGAGCGAATTCAGGCCGGCGTCGCCGGTCAGCACGTCGTCTCCGTCGCCGCCGAAAAGGACGTCGTCGCCGGGGCCGCCGACCAGCCGGTCCGCGCCCGGCCCACCGACCAGGATGTCGTCGCGGCCCGCTCCGAAGAGGCGCACCGGTCCCGGGAAGTCACGGGCGTCCAGCCGGTTCGGCCCGGCCCCGCCGGTGAGGACAGCGACCTCGATGGCCTCCAGGGTGTCCGTCCCGAAGACCGCCCCGCCGTTGAAGGAGGTGCCGGTCACCGCCATGTCCACGTCGCCGGTCTGGTCCAGCGTATCGACCCCGGCGCCGCCGGTGATGGTGTCGTTGCCCCGGCCGCCCCGGAGTGTGTCGTTGCCGCCGCGACCGTCGAGGAACAGGCCAACGGGCAGCCTCCAGCCGCTGGCGTCGATCAGGTCGGGGCCGTCGGCGCCGATGATCTCCCCGTCGTCGAGGCCGTGGTCGGCGGAGACGACCCCGTTGCTGCTGTAGGTCGTGTCGGTAAGGATCGCCTGGCCGCTGACGACGTCGCTGAAGAAGTCGATCCCCTTTCCGCCGAAGAACCGGTCGTCGCCCGGCCCGCCCACAAGGGTGTCATCGCCCGTGCCGCCCCGAAGGGTATCGTTCCCGTCGCGGCCTTCGAGCCGCAGGCCGGGGCCCACCCACCCGGAGGCGTCCAGGACGTCGCTACCCGGGCCGCCCAGGAGCCTCCCCCCCTCCAGACCGTGGTTGACCGACTTGACGGCGTTGCTGGTGTAATCCCCGCCGGTCTGCTCCTTGCCGACCACCGTCCCGGTGAGCGTCGCGGTCCCGTTGACGAGGTCCTGGAACAGGTCGAACCCCTTGCCGCCAAAAAACTGATCGTCGGCGGGGCCGCCGAACAGCTGGTCGTCGCCGGGGCCGCCGAGGAACGTCGCCGGGAAGTTCACGGCGGAGGCGTTCAGCACGTCGTCGCCGCCGTTGCCGGACAGCTCCAGCCCCTGCAAGTTCGCCAGGAACACCACCTGCTCGCCCGGAGCGGCCGAGTCCATGTCCAGGGAGGAAACCAGGTTACCGCCCAGCGGCAGGTTGTGTTGCAACCTCCCGCCCAGCTCCGTCACGACCAGGGAATCCGACGCGTCGTCGCCCGTGAACGCCACCTGGTTGGCGATCACCGACACGGTCATGGCCGGCGCCAGCCGGACTTCCAGCGCCTCCAGCCGGGGCCGCAGCTGACGGGCCGGGCGAGACTTCCAACCGGGGTACTGACGACGAACCGGGCAGCGAAGGGAAAGGGGCATGACGACTCGCGTCTCTGGGGCAAGGGTCAGGGCGTCACGAGGCCAGCCTCGCCGCCACCGCACTGGGCACAGGATCCACCCTTTTCTACCCCGCGTTTGGGTAAGGGGGCGATAAGAAAATGGGGAATCTGGGGAAATGACGAGCCTTGGTTGATCCCCTCCGGCGGGGCCTGGGAAAGGGTTGTGGACAACTGCCCCTCGCCCGCACATAGTCGTGATAGAGGGCCCGGCATGACTCCCGACACGAACGAACCCGCCGACGCGCGCGCCGCCGAGGCGCTGTTTCAGCAGTACCGCGACCGCCTGCGCGCCATGGTCCGGCTGCGCCTCAACCGCCAGCTGCTCGGCCGGGTGGACCCGTCCGACGTGGTCCAGGACGCCTACGTCGAGGCGTGCCGCGTGTTGCCGTCGTACCTCGAACAGAAGCCGCTGCCGTTCTTCCTCTGGCTGCGGCACCTGACCGGGCAGAAGCTGGTCGCCGTGCATCGCCAGCACCTCGGCACGAAGATGCGCGACGCCAGCCAGGAGATTTCGCTGTACCGGGGGGCGCTCCCCGAGGCCGACTCCGCGTCGCTGGCGGCCCAACTGCTGGGCAAGCTGACGTCGGCCAGCCGGGCCGCCGTGCGGGCGGAGGAGCAGCTCCTGGTGCAGGAGGCGCTCAACGCCATGGACCCGATCGACCGCGAGGTGCTGACGCTGCGGCACTTCGAGATGCTGTCGAACGAGGAGACGGCCTCGGTGCTGGGCCTGACAAAGTCGGCCGCGAGCAACCGCTACATCCGCGCCCTAAAACGGCTCAAGGACATCCTCTCGGCCATCCCCGGCTTCCTGGACAAGGAATGAAAGGCCACCCGCCATGTCCGACAGTAGCTCCGACCGGAACCCGATCGAGGTCCTCGCCGAGCAGTTTGTCGAGCGGCAGCGCAGGGGCGAGCGGTTAACGCTGGATGCGTTCGCGAAGGAGTACCCCGACCTCGAAGAAGACATTCGCGACCTCTTCCCCGTCCTCATCAAGATCGAGAACGTCCGCCCCGGCTCCGGCGACGCCACCGGCCCCGCGCTCAACGGCACGCCGGCGCTGGAGCGCATCGGCGACTACCGCATCCTGCGGGAGGTGGGCCGCGGCGGCATGGGCGTCGTCTACGAGGCCGAGCAGGTCTCGCTCGGCCGGCACGTCGCGCTCAAGGTCCTACCGTCCTCGGCGCTGCTCGACGCCCGGCAGGTCGATCGCTTCTCCCGCGAGGCGAAGGCGGCGGCCCGGCTGCACCACACCAACATCGTCCCCGTCTACGGCGTCGGCGAACAGGAGGGGCTGTACTACTACGTCATGCAGTTCATCCAGGGGTTGGGCCTGGACCAGGTGCTGGCCGAGCTGCGGGCACTGCGAAAGGGGGGGCCGGTCGCCCCGGTGGCAGGGGAGTTGTCGGCGATCAGCGTGGCGCAGTCGCTGCTGAGCGGCGACGTCAGCTCGTCGGTGCGGCTGCCCGGCCAGCCGGACGGGTCGTCGCTGTCCGGGACGGGGCGGGAGTACTGGCAGAGCGTCGCCCGCATCGGCGCCCAGGTGGCGCGGGCGCTGGGGCACGCCCACCACCAGGGAACGCTCCACCGGGACATCAAGCCGTCGAACCTGCTGCTGGACGCCCGCGGCAACGTGTGGGTGACCGACTTCGGCCTGGCCAAGGCGTCCGACTCCGGCGACCTGACCAGCACCGGCGAGATCGTCGGCACCCTGCGCTACATCCCGCCGGAGCGGTTCGAGGGCCACTCCGACGCCCGCGGGGACATCTACTCGCTCGGGCTGACGCTGTACGAGTTGCTGACGCTGCGGCCGGCCTACGAGAGCGAGGAGCGCCACCGGCTGCTGGAGCGCATCCTGCGCGACGACCCACCGGCCCCGCGCAAGCTCGACCCGTCGATCCCGCGCGACCTCGAAACGGTGGTGCTCAAGGCGATGTCGCGCGACCCGGCCCGGCGCTACGCCAAGGCCGACGAGCTGGCCGAGGACCTCGACTCCTTCGCCGAGGACCGGCCGATCCAGGCGCGGCGAATGAGCCAGGTCGAGCGGTTCACCCGCTGGTGCCGCCGCAACCCGGTCGTGGCGAGCCTCAGCGCCGCCGTCGCCCTGCTGCTCGTCAGCGTCGCCGTCGTCGCCAGCGTCGGGGCGCACCTCGCCAACCAGCAAGCCCTCCGCGCCGAGGAGGCCGCCCAGAGCGAGGAGCAGCAGCGCAGGACCGCCGAGGCCAGCGCCGCCGAGAACCAGGCGATGCTCGGCAAGCAGCTGGTCGCCCAGGGCGAGCGGCTGATGGACCAGGGCGACCTCGCCGGGGCGCTGGTCTACTTCACCGAGGCCTTGCGGCGCGACCCCGAACCGACCCGCGAGCGCGAGCACCGGGTGCGGGTCGGCAACACGCTGCGGCAGGCGCCGCGGCCGGCGCACGTCCTCGATCACGGCTCGTCAGTGCGGGAGATCGCCCTCTCGCCAGAAGGCAAGCGTCTGGCGACCGTCGGAGACGATGGCAAGGTTCGCGTGTGGAACCTCGCCGACGGCTCGGCGGCGGGGGAGCCGCTCGACCACGGCTCGCCGGTCAACCCCCGCGCGTTCACGCCGGACGGCAAGCGGCTGATCTCGACCGGTGCCCCGCCCCTCCGTGCCCGGGCCCAGGGCGGCGAGGAGCCCCCGCGTCCGGAAGTGCGTGTGTGGGACCTGGCGACGCGCCAGCCGGCTCGCTTGCCGTTCCGCCAACAGCTCTTGTTCGCTGTCCAGGGGATGAACACCTTCGACGCGGCGCTGTCCCGCGCCGTCCTTATCATGGAAGAGCAGAAGGCCCAGGTGTTCGACCTCGCCACCGGGACGCCGGCTGGCCCGGTCCTCGACGCCGGGAGCACCATCATGCGAGCCGGCCTGTCGCCGGACGGGTCGCGGGTCCTGCTCACAATCCGCCAGCGGACAGAAGAGAACGGACGGGGCTGGTCAAGCACAGTTGCCAGGCTGCTGGACGCGCGAACGGGACAGGAGATTCGCCTGGAGGGTGGGGTCGAGGAAGACGTGCGATCCTCCCTGGCGTTCAACTTCCTCCCCGGCGGTCGGCTGATGACCGTGCAAAGCGGTGTCGCCACCTGCTGGGACGCTGGCACCGGCAAGAAGTGGTGGACGCAGCTGCTGGACAACAGCGTGTTCAGCCAGGGGATCAGCACCAGCGCTGACGGCCGCCTCATCCTGCTGCTCACAAATGCGTTCCGCGGAAGCTTCGGCGGCTCGGGGATGAACCAGGAGGTGCTCGACGTGGCCAGCGGCCGGCGGGTCGGCGTCTTCACGTCGGGCCAGGGGATCCGCCGGTCGCTCTCCCCGACGGCCGATCGGCCACGCGGGGCGTCGAGGGGAACGCCGTCGAGGTGGTGGACGTCAGCACCGGCCGGCCGCGGCCGGGCGATGCGGCACGCCGCCCCGGTCCAGGCGGCCCGGTTCAGCCACGACGGCCAGCTGCTGCTGACGCTGGCCGGGGCCGAAATGCGCGTCTGGGACGCGGCGTCCGGCGAGCCGGTCACGCCCATCCTCGTTCACGAACAACGGGTGTGAGTGGCGGAGTTCACCGCCGACGACAGCCACGTCGCCTGCGTCAGCGGCGGGCACGTCCGGCTGTGGCCGGTTCACGCCACCCCGCCCGGCGACCACATCCTGGGCCGCGTGGCGTCGATCGGCCCCCCCCAGCTGAGCGCCGACGGCCGGCGGGTCCTGACGGTGCGGAACAACGCGCAAGGTGGCGAGGCGTTCGCGCAGGTCTGGGACGCGGCCACGGGCCGCCCCATCGCCCGCCGGTCTGTGGCGGACATCGGCAGCTTCCCGGGGTTGGCGAGCATCTTCAGCCCGGACGGCCGGCGCGTCCTCTTCTATCGATCCCTCGTCGCTCGAACCACCGCACCCTCGCCGGCCACCGAGGCGCACCTCTGGGACGTGGACCAAGACCGGCTCCTCCCGTTGCCGGACAAGTCGGCGGGCGGGCTTACCGGCGAATTCTCCCCGGACGGGCGCGAGTTCGTCACCATCCGCGGCTGGGCGCCGGTAGGGCCCGGGAAGGGGTCGAAGGAGGATGTGACCTTCAAGTGCCAGCTCTGGGACGCCGCGACCGGGAAATCGATCGGACCGGTGGTCACCGCCAGGCGTGGGGTGGACACCTTTCGAGGCAACGCCCCGTACGTCCTATGGGCGGGACGCCCGACGCTCATGGTGAATCCCCAGCGCGTCCTCGCCAAGGAGAAGCTGGACGGGAAGGAATCGGGCCCGGTCCGCCGCTTCGACCTGCGGACGGGCCAGGAACTGCCCCCGCTGAAGGTCCCGGCGGCGTTCCTCCAGACGGGAGGGCCGCCAGGCTCCTCGCTCCCCTCGGTGAGCGCAGACGGGCGACGGCTCCTGTTCAGCAACAGACCCGTGGCCTTCACTCCAAGGGAGACAACGGCGCGGATGCTGCTCATCGATCAGGAGACGGACAAAACGCTACGCCGCTGGGACATTCCCACCGGTTCGACCGGCGGGGCGATCGGCGGGCCGTTCGGCGGCGGGCGGGGCGGTGTCACCCGAATCGGTGCCCGTCTGAGTGCCGACGGGACGCGGGTGGCGGTGGTCCTGGACGAGGACGGGGCGGCCCGGCCCCGGCTTTGGAACGCCGACACGGGCGAGGCGATCACCTCGCCGCTGACCAACGAGCTGGGCGTGAATCTGATCCGGTTCAGCCCGGACGGCCGGAAGCTGGCGACGGCGAACGAGGTGGGCGTCGTGCGGCTGTGGGACGCCGCCGACGGCCGGCCGGCCACCCCGCCCATAGAGGTCGGCCGCGGCCAGGTTTTCGTCTGGTTCAGCCAGGACGGGTCGGTGCTGTTCACGCGGCGGCTAGTCAACCCGGCTCTCCCGCCGATCAACCGCGGGCGGGGGGAGGTACGGCTGTGGAGCACGGCGTCGGGCCAGTCGCTGACGCCGCCGATGACGAGTACCAGGCCACTACTCGCGCGCGGCCCGGCCGGCCCGGCCGGCCGGTTCGTCGGGTTTGACGGGGAGGTGCCGGACTTCGTTGCCGCCGAGGTCCAACTGCCCGGCGCGGACCGAGTCGCGCTGCTTGACAGCGGGACGGCGGGCCTCCGCGACCTGACGCCGACGACGCTCCCCGTGACCGAACTCCTTTCGCTGGCCTCCGTGCTGGGCGGCCGGCGAATCGACGCGGGCAACCTGGAGCGGCGGACCGAGCCGGAGTTCCTCGCCGGCTGCGCGAGGCCGCGCGCTGCTCGCCGACGAGCTGGCGAGCCGGCCCGGTCGGCCCGGCCTGGCACGAGGCCCGCCTCGCCCAGCTGGGCTGGCCGATCGAGATCGAGACCACCGGCTGGGGAATCGGCTGGCCCGTCGCCGACCCGCCGGGGTCGGCGTTCGCCGCCCGCTGGCACCTCGACCGGCTGATCGCCGCCGACCCGGCCAACGGCCAGCTGTACGTCCGCCGCGCCGCCGCCTTGCAGGTGCTCGGCCGCGACGAGGCCGCGCTGGCCGACCTGACGCGGGCGTTCGAGCATAAGAAGGCTCCGTATATCTCCGAGGCGGCATCCTCGCCCGGCTGGGCCGGCTGAAGGAGGCGGAGGACGACCTGGCCTCGCGATCGAACTGGTTCGGAAAAACGCCCTCGCGGCCCAGCCGCAATACGCCCTGGGGCTGGTGCGGCTGAAGTTGGGCAACCGGGCTGGGTACGCCGCGCTGTGCGAGGCGGCCGTGAAGGAGCTGGGGGCCCCCATCCGCACGGAAGGCGGGCTACCGCTTCTCCTGGCGGCTCCGGAGGGCGCGCGGTGGCTCCAGGAGATGGACGAGTCGGACCTGGTGTTCGCGTCGTTCAACTTCGTGACGTTCAACTATTACGCCGCCCAGCAATACCGGCTCGAAGAATACCGCAGCGCCCGCAACGCGCTGGTCCGTCTGACCCCCGGCGAGCCGGGCGACGCCCGCAACTGGTTCGTCCGGGCGATGGCAGAGAAGAAGCTCGGCGACGTCCGGTCGGCGAAGGTCAGCCTGGCCGAAGGGGTCAAGGTGCTGGAGGCGAGCCGGGCGAAGCCGCGGGACGACGGCGACACGGCGTTCGACGGGGCCGGCGGCTGGCTCGACCGCGTGGCGGAGGACCTGCTGCGCCAGGAGGCGGAAGGGCTGCTCAAGGGCAAGTAGCGACGAGCCGCGCACGCAGTAAGGGACTGTCCGTAAATAAGTGTAACAACTCGGTGGTTCGTAAGCAGTCCCCATGCACAGGGACAGCACCACCGAGTCGTCCATCCGCCGGCGTTTCTTCGACCTGGCGGATACCCTCGATGAACGGCAGCGCCGGCTCTGGGCCGCCGCTGAGGCCAAGGCGGCTCGACTATGGCGGCATCTCCTCGTCGCCAAGGCCACCGGCGTCTCGCGCCGGGCCGTCCACTTCGCCCTGGCCGAGTTGGAGTCCGCCGACGCGCCCCCTGCCGGTAAGGTCCGCCGCCCCGGCGCGGGCGTAAGCCCCCGTCCGCCTCCAGCCTGGCCTGGCCGCCGCCCTGGAAGCCCTCGTCGAGCCGGAATCCTGCGGCGATCCGGAGTCGCCCCTCCGCTGGACGCGCAAGAGCGTCCGCAACCTCGCCGGGCAGTTGGAGAAGGACGGGTTCGAGATCGGGCGTCAGAAGGTGCTGGAACTGCTGCACGTCGTGGGCTACCGCCTTCAAGGCAACCGCAAGAGCCGGGAGAGGGGCGCCCACCCCGACCGCGATGCCCAGTTCAAGCACATCGCCGCTCGGGTCAAGGACTTCGGCCGCCGCCAGCCGGCCATCTCGGTGGACACCAAGAAGAAGGAACTGGTCGGCGACTTCAAGAACGGCGGGAAGGAATGGCTGCCCCGCAGGGGAGCCGGAAGAGGTGCGCGTCCACGACTTCATCGACGAGGGCCTGGGCAAGGCCATCCCTTACGGGGTGTACGACCCCGCGGCCAACGCCGGCTGGGTCAGCATCGGCCGCGACCACGACACGGCCGCGTTCGCGGCGGAGGCGATCCGGGGCGCTGGTGGCGGGCATGGGCAGCGCCCTCTACCCCGGCGTCGGGCCTGCTGGTGACGGCGGACGGAGGTGGCAGCAACTCCTGGCGGTGCCGGCTGTGGAAGACGAGTTACAGCGGTTGGCCGACGGGACGGGTCTGCGGGTGGAGGTCTGCCACTACCCGCCGGGCACCAGCAAGTGGAACAAGATCGAGCATCGGCTTTTCAGCCAGGTCACGGCGAACTGGAGGGGCAAGCCGCTGGTGGACCGGGAGACGATCCTGGGGCTGGTCACGTCCACCGGGACGAAGACGGGCTTGGTGGTGCTCGCGGAACTGGACGACGGGACGTACCCGACCGGCGTCAAGGTCAGTGACCAGGAACTGGCAGCAGTGAACCTGGTCCGAGTGACTTTCACGGCGAATGGAACTATACCGTCAACCCCTCGGTCGCTGCCTGAAGTTGTTACACTTATTGACGGACAGTCCCTAAGCGGGTGGGTCGTCATCCACGAACTCACTTGGCGTTCTGTCAGCGGTCGCGCCACCGCCACCCGCTTACTTCGTGCGCGGCTCGTACCGACCGCTCAGGCCCACGACTCCTCGACGTTCTCGCTGTGCGACTCCATCTGCCGCAGCACCATGCCGTGGTAGACGCCGCGGGCGACCATCAGCTCCTCGTGGCTGCCGCGCTCGATCACCCGGCCGTCCTCCATCAGGAGAATCAGGTCGGCCCGACGGATCGTGGACAACCGGTGGGCGATCACGAACGTCGTACGGCCCGCCAGCAGCGTCGCCATCGACGCCTGGATCAGCTGCTCACTCTCGGTGTCCAGGTTGCTCGTGGCCTCGTCGAGGATGAGGATCTCCGGGGACGCCAGGATCGCCCGGGCGATCGCCAGCCGCTGCTGCTGCCCGCCCGAGAGCTTGACGCCGCGCTCGCCCACGAACGTGTCGTAGCCCTGCGGCAGCCGGGCGATGAACTCGTGGGCGTTGGCCCGGCGGGCGGCGTCCTCGACCTCGGCGGCGGAGGCGGCGCGGCGGCCGTAGGCGATGTTGTCGCGCACCGAGCCGTCGAACAGGAAGACGTCCTGCGGGACGATGGCCAGCAGGCTTCGGTAGCTGCGCAGCCGGAGGTCGCGAATATCGGTGCCGTTGACCAGGATGCGCCCCCGCGTCGGGTCGTGGAACCGCGCCACCAGGTCGGTCACCGTCGTCTTGCCGGCGCCACTGCGGCCGACCAGGGCGACGACCGACCCGCCAGGGACGGTGACGTCGAAGTCGTGGACCACGGGGCGGCCCTCGCGGTACTCGAACTCGACGCCCTCGAAGCGGATCTCGCGAAGCGGGCGGGGCGCCTCGGCGGCGCCGGGGCGGTCCGGCTTGTCGCCCTCCATCGCCAGCACGCTGAAGACGCGCTCCATCGCCGCCAGCGACCGTTGCAGCTCCGAGAAGGAGTTGACCAGGTTCCACACCGGGTTGAGCAGCAAAAAAGTGTACCACTGGAACGCCATGATGTCACCGACGGAGGCGCGGCCGGCCAGGCTGAGGTAGCCGCCGTACCAGACGATCACCACGTTGACGCCGGCGACCAGCAGGCCCCAGGACGTCCACAGGAGCAGTTCGCGGCGGTGGGCGAACAGCTCCTTGCGCAGCACCGCGTGCCGCCCGGTCATGTACTCGAGCAGCTCCCGCTTCTCCCGGCCGAACGCCCGGACGACGCGGATGCCGGAGAAGGTCTCGCCGACCCGGCCGTCGATCTGCTCGACGTCCTCGCGGACGGCCCGGTAGATCGGCCGGATGCGCCGGGCCGAGGCGAAGCTCATCAGCATCGCGCCGGGGATGACGGCCATGGCCATCAGCGCCAGCCGCCAGTTCAGGCTCAGCAGCACGCCCAGGGCGATGGCCAGGCGCAGCACCGACAGCGACGGCGACATGATCGCCATCTGCAACAGCCCGGTCGTCGTGTCGATGTCCCCGGTCAGCCGCGACAGGATGCCGCCGGTCTTCATGTCCCACAGCTTCGGCAGCGGCAGGTGGAGGAGGCGGTCGAACAGCGCCCGCCGCAGCGACAGCATGACCCGCACGTTCAACCGGCGCTGGCGATAGTCCTTCGTCACGCCGACCAGCTTGGACAGGACGATGACGGCGAGGAACACGGCGCCGGCCCCGTTGAGCAGGGCGAGGCGCGACGCGCCGTCCAGCTCGGCATTCATGAGCACCCGATCGACGATGAAGCGCATGAACAGCGGCTCGACCATCTCCAGCCCCGCGACGGCCAGCGCCAGCAGGAAGAGCCCGCCGACCGCGTACCGGTGCGGCCAGAGCCAGCGCAGGTACTCGCGCAGGTACTCGCGGCGCTTGCCGCGGCGCGGCTGGCCGTCCTCGCCCGCCCCTGCGGACTTGTCGAGCCGGCCGTGCTTGTAGTCCTGAACGAAGTCCTGGTAACGGTCACGAGAGGAGCGGTTACGATCGAGGCGTTCCTGCCGGTCGCTCATTTCATTGCCCCGGGCCCAAGGTGACAAGCCGCCGCGCGGCCCGACTCATTATTTCAAACCGGCGCGGCAAAGGAAGGTCGGTTGCGCCCAGGCTTGCGGAACGGGGCCGCCGCCGGTACGGTGTCTGTGCCGCGTTCTCGCCAACCGGAGGGCCGCCGTGCCACGGCTGATCGTCATCAAGGGGACCGACGAGGGCAAGCAGTTCGCCCTGACCGCCGACGCCGTCGCCGCCGGCCGCGACTCGTCCAGCCGGGTGCGGCTGACCGACACCGAGATCTCCCGCCGCCACGCCGAGTTCGTCCGCACGCCCGACGGCTACCGGGTGCGCGACGTCGGCAGCGCAAACGGCACGTTCGTCAACGGGCAGTCGGTCCGCGACTCGCTGTTGCGCCCCGGCGACCACGTGCAGATCGGCCAGACCGTCCTGGTCTACACCCTGGAGCGCGGCGAGGCGCCGCCGGCCGGCGACCTCGCCGACCGGATCAGTCTGATCACCCGGCAGGACGTCGAGCTAACCAGCGCCATCGTCAAGGCGGTCGGCGAGGCCGAGGGCAGCCGGATCATGGCCCACCCCGACCAGGTCGAGGGGCCGTGGCAGCGCAACGCCCAGGCGCTGGGGGTGCTCTACGAGGCCACCCAACTGATCAGCCACACGCTCGACCTCAACCAGCTGCTGGAGCGCATCCTCGACCTGGTCTTCAAGGCGCTCAACGCCGACCGCGGCTGCGTGCTGCTGCGAACTGGAGAGGGCAATGCCGACGCCCCGGGGTCGTCGGCCGAGTTCGAGCCCCGCGCCGTCCGCTGGCGAGACGGGGCGGCGGAGCGGGAGAGGCTGCCGATCAGCCGCACCATCGTCGATCACGTCCTCCGCGAGCGGACCGGCATCCTGGTCTCCGACGCCTCCCGCGACGAGCGATTCCAGGCGGTGCAGAGTGTCGTCCGCTCTGGCATCCGCGAGGTGATCTGCGTCCCAATGAAAGGACGCCACCAAACGCTGGGCGTGCTCTACCTCGACACCAGCACCCCGGCGGCGCAACTAATGGCCGGCCGGCAGCTCGGCAAGTTCACCGGCGACCACCTGTCGCTGGCCATTGCCATCGCCCACCAGGCGGCTCTGGCGGTCGAGGAGACGCGCTACTACCAGGCGATGGTCAACGCCGAGCGCCTCGCCGCGGTCGGCCAGACCGTCGCGGCGCTGTCCCACCACATCAAGAACATCCTTCACGGGCTCCAGTTCGGCGGGGAGATGGTCGAGAAGGGGCTCAAGGACAGGGACGAGACTCTGCTCCAGCAGGGCTGGCGGCTCGTCAGCAAGAACCAGAACCGGATCGGCGAGCTGGTCAAGGACATGCTGTCCTACTCGAAGGAGCGTGAGCCGTCGGTCGAGCCAACCGACCTCAACGCGCTGGCCAGCGACGTAGTCGAGTTGATGCAGCCGCGCGCCGCCGAGGCCGGGGTGGCGCTGGCGTCGCGGCTGGACGACCGGCTGCCCGCGGTGCCGGCCGACCCCGAGGGCATTCACCGGGCCCTTTTGAACATCGTCACCAACGCCATCGACGCCGCCGAGGGGGCGGCAAGCCCGCAGGTGATCGTCGGCACCTCGCGCGAGTCGGGCTCGTGGGCGCGGCTCCAGGTGAAAGACAACGGGGCGGGCATCCCGCCGGAAAAGGTCAACGACATATTCCGGCCGTTCGTGTCCACGAAAGGGGCGAAGGGGACGGGGCTAGGGCTGGCGGTCAGCCGGAAGATCCTCCGCGAGCACGGTGGCGACATCCTGGTGCGGAGCGAGCCAGGCAAGGGAAGCGTGTTCACCCTCCGGCTGCCGCTGCGCAGCCCGCTGGACCCGCAGGGCACCAGGCATGAAATGCCGGTGGTCCCTCCCGAACCGGATTGACGCCGCCCTGAGGCGCCACGGCGACCGACGGAGGGCAAGCAGGCCGGGCGGTTTGGGAGGGAGATGAACTGCCTGCTGCGTCGTTTGCAGGTGGGATGAAAAGGGGTGGTGAGCCGCCGGGTTTATCCCGGCGGGGTGGCACACCCCCGACCGCCGGGCTAACACCCCGGCGGCTCCACTCCACATTTGGGGAAAGGGTCGCCTTGCCCGCACCGCCGTGATTCGCTATGAGGCTCCCTCTCACACGAAGACTCAGGGGGAGCGGCGGCATGTTCACCTTCGTCGGGCGCTTCGTCGCCGCGCATCCGTGGCTGGTCTGCGCCGCCTGGTTGACCCTCGGCATCGCCCTGCACTTCACGGCCCCGCGCTGGGACAGCCGCGCCCAGGACGACGACATCCACTTCCTGCCCGCGCGCTGCGCCAGTGTCAAGGGCTACCTGCTGCTACAAGAGGCGTTTCCGCAGGAAGTGTTCGCCAGTCGGCTCATCGTCGTCGTCGAGCGGCGCGACCGGCGGCTCGGCGGGCACGACCTGGCCCTGGTCGATCAGCTCGTCACCGACCTGACCCACCTCCGGGAGCGGGAGCCGGCGCTACAGATCCGCAAGATCTACTCCCACCGCGACGCCTTCATCGGCAAGCGGCTCCTGAGCGACGACGGCCACTGCACCCTGGTCCAGGTGGCGCTCGACACGCCGTACCTCGCCCTGCACACGCGGGAGGTGGTGGACCGGGCTGATGAGGTGATCCGCGCCCGCCTGGCTGAGGCCGTCGATGCGCCTGACGTTCAGCTGTCCGGTCCGGCCGGCATCGGCCGCGACCTGGTCGCCGCCAGCGGCCGCGGTCTCGACCGCACCACGCTGGCCACGGTCG
Source organism: Gemmataceae bacterium (assembly GCA_046350195.1). Taxonomy (GTDB): domain Bacteria; phylum Planctomycetota; class Planctomycetia; order Gemmatales; family Gemmataceae; genus CALDUY01. Next base: position 68,189 of record JAXMAW010000033.1, on the reverse strand, counting down.
TCCTCGTCGTCGTCATCCTCCTGTGCGTCTATCGCTCGCCGCTGCTAGCGCTGGTCCCGCTGCTGACGATCGCCCTGGCGGTGTGGGTCGCCCTGAGCGTGCTGGCCCTCTTGACGCTCATCCCCGGGTTCGTGCTGGTCAACGTCAGCCAGGTGTTCGCCGTCGTCATGCTCTACGGTGCCGGCACCGACTACTGCCTCTTTCTTGTCAGCCGCTACCGCGAGGAGCTGGCCCCCGGCGGGTCGCCGGCTGAGGCGCTGCGGCGGGCCGTCGGCGGCGTCGGCGGGGCGGTGGCAGCTAGCGCCGGCACGGTGATTTGCGGCATGGCGCTGATGGGCACGGCGGAATTCGTCAAGGTGCGTTGCGGCGGCCCGGCGATCGCGGTCAGCCTCGCCGTCGCCCTGGCGGCGTCATTGACCCTGACGCCGGCACTCTTGCGTCTGTTCGGCCGATCGGCGTTCTGGCCCGTTGGCGTGCCCCAGGCTCCGACGGACCACGGCGTCTGGGAGTGGGTCAGCCGCCGGGTGGCGGCCCGGCCGGTACTGGCCGGCCTGGCGGCGGGACTTCTGTTGTTGCCCCTGGCCGTCCTCGGGATGAGCGTGAGGCCGACCTACCGGGCGACGGCGGAGCTTTCTCCGAACAGTTCGAGCGTCCTAGGGTTGCAGGCGATCCAGCGGCACTTCACTGCCGGCGAGCTGGGGCCGATCACGGTGCTGCTGGAATCCTCCACCGACTGGTCCGGCTCGGCCGGGCGACAGGCGGTCGAGCGGCTCTACCGCGAGTTCCTGGCGCTGCCGCACGTGGCGGAGGTGCGTTGCCTGACGCACCCGCTGGGCAAGCCGGTGGACGAGCCGCCGCCCCCGCCGCCGGCACGGAAGAACCTGCGCGGGTCGATCTTCACGACCGTGTGGAAGATGGCCGCGGAGAACGTTAGCGAGCAAATCCACAAGCAGGCTCGGGCGTTCTACGTCGCCGACCTCGACGACGGCCGGCAGGTCACACGGCTCGACGTCGTTCTCGACGCCGACCCCTTCGACCCGCGGGCGGCCCAGACGCTGGATCGGTTACAGGGCTGGCTGGTGGAAAACCTCCCCGAGGTCGCCCCCGGCGCCCGGGCCGAGTGCTACGGCATCACGGTCAGCGCCCAGGACATGGCCCGTGTCACGGAGTCGGACCGGCAGCGGATCAACCTCCTGGTGCTGTCGGGAATCTTCCTGATCCTGCTGCTACTTGTGCGGGGTCCGGTGTTCGCGGCCTACCTGCTGGCGACGGTCCTGCTGAGCTACTACGCCACCCTCGGCGCCACGACGCTGTTCGCGACGTGGTGGCACCTGCGGCCTCTAGGCGAGATCGACTGGCGGGTGCCGTTCTTTTTGTTCACAATCCTGGTGGCGGTTGGTGAGGACTACAACATCTTCCTCGTCAGCCGGGCGCTGGAGGAGCGGAAGCGGCACGGCGGCCCCGAGGGGATGCGGCGGGCGCTGGCGCAGACCGGCGGCACGATCACGTCATGCGGACTGATCATGGCTGGCACGTTCGCGACGCTGTTGATGGCGGGGCTGAACACGCTGGTGCAGGTAGGCTTCGCCCTGGCGTTCGGCGTCCTCCTGGACACCTTCCTGGTGCGGCCGGTGCTGGTTCCGGCGTTCGCCATGTGGTGGTGGCGACGGGAGGGGGAGCCGAGGAGCGAGGCCTGGCGTTGACCAACCCGTGTGGTCGTCAGCCAATCGCCTTCCCCAATTTGGGTGACAACTTGAGTTGGGGATTCCCGCTGGCGGCCCGGAAGCCAGGCAAGTAATCTATCCCCACCCGCCACCGGGCGGCTCCCGGGAAAGGCTTCCCGCCCCGCGGCCGACAATTTCTCCCCCGCGAGGGAATAAATCGGCCCCGGCGGGTTCATGCTGCTAGAGGACGCGCAACGATGGGGATGCCCGGCAACACGCCGACGGTCCAGCGCCTGGTCGAAGAGCACTACGACTCGCTGTACCGCTACGCCTACCGCCTGTCCGGCTCCAGCGCCGACGCGGAGGACCTCACCCAGGAGGCCTTCTGTAAGGCGCAGGCCAAGTTGTCGCAGCTCCGCGACGCCGGCCGGGCCCGGCCCTGGCTGTTCAGCATCCTCCGCAACGAGTACCTGCACCGAGTCCGCGACGAGGCTCGGGACCACCTGGTGCCGCTGGACGGCGTCGGTGACGTGGCCGAGCCGCTGCCCGAGCCGCTGCCCGACATCGACCCCGAGCAGCTGCAGCAGGCCCTGAACGAGTTACCTGAAGTGTACCGGACGCCGATCATCCTGTATTATTTCGCGGACTTCGGTTATCGCGAGATTGCCGAGCAGATGGAACTGCCGATCGGCACGGTCATGTCGCGGTTGGCGAGGGCCAAGGGCCACCTGCGCGCCCGCCTGTTGCCGGGCGGCGAGGCGGTCGAGGCCAGCGCCGTGTCAAGGAGGGCAACCGATGGACTGTAACACCGCGCGGGTGTACCTCCAGCTGGGGGGCCTCGACGCCGACGAACTCCAGGAGCACCTCGGGCTCTGCACCACCTGCACCCACCTGGCCCAGGACCAGAAGCGGCTGGACGACCACCTCGGCCGAGCCATGCGCGCCGTCGAAGTGCCCCGCGGGCCGAGGGAGGAGCTACTGCGGCGGCTCGCCGCCGAGCACGGCGCCCGCCAGCGCCGCTGGGCCGGATACGCCTTCTACGGCGGGCTGGCGGCCGCGGCGATGGTTTTGGCCTGGGGCCTCTATTCCTTGTGGGGCCCCGGCAAGCCGGTCATCTCCGGCGACCAGGTCGTTCGCGACTTCAACATCCTCCGGCCCGACCAGGACGCCTCCGACTACCAACTGCGGAGGCTCGGCGCGAAGGGCGGCGCCCCGAGTTTCGTCAACTACGCCTACCTGGTCGGCGAGCCGTCGCTGGCCATCCTTCCCGGCACGCAGGACGACAAGTCGCCGGTCCGGGTTCCGCAGTTCACCTTCGCACGCCGCGACGAGCGCCGCGACCAGCGAGCCGTGGTGTTCGTCGTCCCCAGGCGGCAGTACACCATTGAGGACGTCGGCGCCCCCGACCCGGCGTACCCCTGGCAGCTGCGGATCGAGTACGACGAGGACGACTGGAAAGGCGAGTTCGCCTACCTCATCCTCCACACCGGCAACGACTGGGACTGGCTAAAGCTGCCGAAGCGGCCGGAGTGACCGCCTGACGTTGGGTCAGACTGCGGCAGTCACCGCGCCGGCCAGCCGTAGCAGTTCCTGGTACCACGCCGAGGCCACCGCCGTTCGGCCCGGCAGGGCGTTCGTCCCCCAGACCAGCGACAGGGTGCGCCGCGTCTGGGGGGTCGTCTTCGTCCGCTGGGCATCCTTGACCCCGTTGGCGCACGGTCCAGCCGCATCAGACAGGCAGAGCAGCCCGGCGAGGTCGATCGACTGCCCCGCCGCGTTGAAAACGTAGGACGTCCCCGGCGGCGCCAGGCCGACGCGCAGCGGCTCGGCGGCGCGGTCGAGGTCAATGACGCTGATGGGCAGCCCGCTGTGAAGTGAGACGGCGTTGCAGGCATCGACGGCGAGGTTGATCGTAGCCAGCGACCCGTCCCCGGCGGCACGCAGCAGGTACTCCGACGCCGGCTTGCCGCGGCCGGTCGGCTTGTACCCGCCGTGTCGGAGCAGCGCGCGGATCTGCTCGCGGACACGGTCTTCGGGGGTGAATGGGGCCGCCGCGTCAAGCCGAAGTAGCCCCAGCAAGGTGTCGGGAACCGCCATCTCGCCCAGCGACCGGGGAAAGGTCGTGACGAAGGCCGCGAGGTCGAGCAGCGGGTGGGGGTCGGTGGTGACCATGGGCTCAGTATACCGCCCCGGGCGGCTCGGGTCACATCCCCGGTTGGAACGACTTCCACTCCAGCCGGCAGTCGGAGCACTTCAGCGCGCCGTAGACGTTGTAGTAGGTCGAGTACCCGGTGCTGGTGTCGGTCTTGGCGATGGTCATCTCATCATGGATGTGGGCGTGCTGATGACACAGCCCCCGGCCGCAGGCGGCGCAGGTGCCCCGGGCCTCATGGTCACAGAACCAGCATTTCATCTTGCCAATCTCCTTCCGTTCGCCCATCCTGCCTACGTGGATACCCTATCGTGCGGCCGGCCAGGCGAAATCACCAGCGCCGAACCCGCCCGTCCAACCCCGCCCCTTGCCGACGGGCCCGGTCGTGCCGGTTGTGCCGGCAGAGAGGGCCGGAGGACTGCCGATGGCGACGCCGGGACGACGGCTACGCGACGCCTGGGCCGGGGGGGCCATCCCCGTGCCGGGCGTGTTCTGCCCCCTGGTGGCCAAGCTGGCGGAACGGCTGGGCTTCCCGGCCGTGTACCTGTCCGGGGCGGCCCTGTCGGCGACCCTAGGGGTACCCGACATCGGCCTGGTCACCGCCACCGAGTTCGCCGACGCCGCCCGCGCCATCTCCGCCGCCTCCCCCCTACCCCTCTTGTGCGACGCCGACACCGGGTTCGGCGAGGCGATCAGCGTCGAGCGGACGGTGCGGCTTTACGAGTCGGCAGGCGCCGCCGGGCTTCACCTAGAAGACCAGGAAATGCCCAAGCGATGCGGGCACCTGTCCGGCAAGAGCCTGGTCGAGCCGGAAGTGATGGTAAGCAAGCTCCGCGCCGCCGTCGCCGCCCGGGTCGATCCGGCATTCGTCCTCATCGCCCGGACGGACGCGCGCGGCGTGGCCGGGTTCGACGACGCGGTGCGGAGGGCGAGGCTGTACGTCGAAGCCGGCGCCGACATGGTGTTCCCCGAGGCGCTGGAGGGCGAGGAGGAGTTCGCCGCATTCGCCCGCGCCTTGCCCGGGGTGCCGCTGCTGGCGAACATGACGGAGTTCGGCCGCAGCCCGCCGATCGACCGGGACCGGCTGGCGGGGCTGGGTTACCGCATCGCCCTGTACCCGGTGAGCGCCTTGCGCGCCGCCTTGCGGGCCACCGAACGGGTTTTTTCCGACATCCTGAACAAGGGGCACCAGCGCGACCAGATCGGCGCGATGCTCACCCGCCGCGAGCTGTACGAGCTGCTCGATTACGACGGCTACGAGGAGCGGGACCGGGGCTATTTCGGCTGAACGCACGGGAGGATGGATCGTGACGGAGAAGACGACACCGCAAGAAGTGTACTCGCCCGGCCTCGAAGGGGTCATTGCCGGCGAAACGGCGATCTCGACGGTGGTCGGCGGGCTGAGCTACCGCGGCTACCCAGTGACGGAACTGGCCGAGCGCGCCTCGTTCGACGAGGTCGCTCACCTGCTGCTGCACGGTGAGTTGCCGACGGCGAGGCAGCTGGCCGACTTCCGGGCCCGTCTCGTCGCCGCCCGGCCGGTGCCCGCCTGCCTGCTCGAGCTGTTCCGGGCCGCGCCAGCCGGCACGGCGCCGATGGACGCCGTCCGCACCGCCGTCAGCGTCCTGGCCCACTTCGACCCGGACGTGGCGAACGGCTCGAAGGAGGCCAACCTCCGCAAGGCCGAGCGCCTGCTGGCCCAGATCCCGGTGGCAATCGCGGCCCAGTACCGGATCGCCCAGGGCCAGGCGCTGATCAAGCCGCGCGAAGACCTGGCGACCGGGGAGAACTTCCTGTACCTACTGCGCGGCCAGCCGCCGGAGCCGTTCGCGGCAAAGGCGTTCGATGTGTCGCTGATCCTCTACGCCGAGCACGAGTTCAACGCCTCGACGTTCACCGCCCGCGTGGTCACATCGACGGAGTCGGACCTTCACTCGGCGATCGTGGCAGCGATCGGCGCGCTGAAAGGGGCGCTGCACGGCGGGGCGAACGAGCGGGTCATGGACGTGCTCCGCGCCGCCGGAGGCCCGGCGACTGCCGAGAGTTGGCTCCGCCAGGCGATGGCCCGCAAGGAAAAGGTGATGGGATTCGGCCACCGGGTCTACAAGACCGGGGACGTCCGGGCCGGCATCCTGAAGAGGTACGCCCAGGACGCCGCCACCCGCGCCGGCACCCAGGCCTGGGAGGAAATTGCCGAGGTGTTCGAGCGCATCCTGGCCGCAGAAAAGAACTTGCACCCGAACCTCGACTGGCCGGCCGGTCGGCTTTATCACGCCCTGGGGCTGGAGGTGCCGCTGTACACGCCGATCTTCGTCCTGTCCCGGGTGACCGGCTGGTCGGCCCACGTCATCGAGCAGGCGGGCACCAACCGGCTGATCCGGCCGCGGGCGCGGTACACCGGCCCGGTGGCCCGCGCGGTACGCCCGCTGGCCGAGCGAGGTTAAAAAGGAATGAGAGGTGGAGACTTAACCCGCCGGCCGGGTTATTATCTTATAGGTGAGGTCGTTTCGATCCATCGTGTCTTCATGCGCGCCGCCGGTGCTGATGCGGGGAGGGGTTGAGCCATGCGGATGACCCGGATGCAGGTTGGCCTCCTGGCGTTGGTCCTGGTCGCGGTCCTGATCCCCGCGGCGTACACGCAGTTCGGCGGCCGCGGCGGGCCGGGCGGCGGCAAGGGCGGCTTCGGCAAGGGCGGGTTCGGCAAGGGCGGGTTCAACCCGGACGACATCTTCAACATGCTCTCCAAGGGCAGCCCGACGTTCGACGTGAACACCGTCGAGCTGCGGCAGTTCGGCCAGGAGACGGTCGAGCAGCAGCGCGAGAAGATGAACTCCTACTTGCAGACCAAGGGCGTCTCGAACGGCTCGATGACGAAGGAGTTGTACAAGGAGTACATGGAAGGCCGGATGAGGGACATGACGAAGGACCGGGCTAACAAGGGTTTCGACTCCCTGGCCAACGGCGCCGCCTCGTTCAATGTCGATACGGTGGAGATTCCCAACAACATGCTCTGGGGCCGCTCCGCGGAGAGCCAGAGGGAGGCGTGGAAGAAGTTCCTCGCCGGCAAGGGCGTCAACACTGGGGCGATGACGAGGGAGCTTTACGCGGAGTATTCCGAGAGCCGCATGAGGGAGTTCCGCGAGAAGGGCGACACCCGTACCGAGGAGGAGAAGAAGCGGGACATGGACTCCCGGACCCGCGACAGCTTCAAGCAGATGGACACCAACGGCGACGGCTTCGTCACGATGGAGGAGGCGCAGGCTGCTCGCCAGAAGCGGATGTTCGGCGACAGCATCAGCGAGAAGGAAAACTTCGACCGGTTCGACGCCAACAAAGACGGCAAGATCAGTTTCGAGGAGTTCCAGAAGTACATCGAGGTCCGCACCGAGGAGCGCGAGAAGCGCCGCGAGGAGGAGAAAAAAGAGCAGGGCAAGGAGGAGGCCGCCAAGGGCGACGACCTGGAGGCGCGGCCGCCCGTGTACCGCTACGGGAAGCTACCGAAGGAGCTGCCACCGTGGTTCAACGACCTCGACACGGACAAGGACGCGCAGATCGGGCTTTACGAGTGGAAGCAGCAGGGACGCGACGTCAAGGAGTTCCTCGCCATGGACACCAACGGCGACGGCTTCGTCACCCCCGAGGAGCAGATCCGCTTCGAGAAGGCCAAGGCCAAGGGCGTGGACCTGAAGACCGCCACGGCGGCGTCCGGGCCTGTCCGAGGTCCGGAGCGGATGGGCCAGGGCGGCGGTGGCGGCGACCGGGGTGGTGACCGCGGCGGAAAGGGCGGGCGTCGGGGCTGGGGCGACGGCGGCGATGGCAAGGGCGGCAAGGGCGACCGCGGCGGCAAGGGCGGCCGGCGGGGCTGGGGCGACGGCGGCGATGGCAAGGGCGGCAAGGGGGGGATGGACCCGGAGAAGATGAAGGAGTTCTTTAACAAGCGGGGTAAGGGCGGGCGCGGCGGCGACCGCCCGGAATAGCCCCCGGCTGTCGGGTCAGATTCTCAGGAGGGGCGGGCCTCGAGGGCCCGCCCCTCCCCGTTTCTGCTCCGGCCCGTCACCGCAAGACCTCCTCCACCTTCAGGACGAATGTCCCGCTGTGGCCCCGCGTCTCGGTCTGGTACATCAGCTCGACGCTCCCCGGCGGCACCACGAACGCGCCAGCCAGCTCGGCCAGGAACACGTTGCGCACTGTCAACGATTGCGGGGTCTGCTCGTGGTGGAAGCACGTCATCGCCTCGCGGTCCTCGCGGAGGACGTGGGGCGTGCAGCCGTTGTGATGCACGGCGAACCGGGCGTCGTCGGTCGGCACCGTCTCGCCACCGGACGGCCGCGGGTTCTCGACGAGGACGTAGCGCATCTCGTGCGGCAGGCGCTGGGTCGCCTCGACGACACTGAGCACGTAGCTGCCACGCGGCACCGCGTCGCCGCTGTTCAGCGCCTTGACGACCGCGCCCTTTTCGTTGAGGAGGTGGAACGTCCGCCGCACCTGGATGCCCCTGTCCATCGCCGGGATGTCGCGGCCGGACTTCCAGTAGCGGAACACCGCGCGGTAGAGCACGCCGGCCATTGACGTCTTGAAGGTGAGGGTGTTCTGGCCCGCCCTCAGCTTGTCGCCAGCGACAACGACCTTCTTCGTGAGCTGGTCGTCGAACCGCACCTCGCGCGCCTCGCCGCCGTTGACCGACAGCGTGAGCGACTTCTTCGCGCCGGGGTTGTACTCCGCCTTCGCCAGGTAGTCGCACATGGCGTTGAGGATCATCGCCGTGTCCTTGGTCGAGTTCCAGCGGTCGCCGCGCTTCGTCGCGGCGAAGAATCCGAGGATGGGGTCGATCAGCGCCTCGTCCTTGTCGAAGGCGACGAACGCCTTGAGCACCTGCGCGGTGATCTCGAACTTGTCCTCCATCCAGCGCGAGAAGCCGGCCGTCTGCCAGTACGCCTTCGAGTCGGCCTTCACCGCGCGGTCGCGGAGCCGGCCGGCCAGCGCCTTGGCCAGTTCGGTCTGGTTCCTGGCGACGGCCATCTCCAGCGCCAAGGCCAGGGCGTAGTCGGACAGCGCGTTGACCTTCACCCGCTCCCTCAGCCAGTTCCACTGACCCTCGGACAGGTCGCGGCGGTGGCTGAAGACGTACAGGCAGTAGACGCGGTCCGCCGTCTGGGCGTCGCCCATGTTGTTGATGAACTGTTCCAGCCGGGTGAGCCCCCGCGCCACCGCCGTCTCGTTGGGGACCTGGTAGCCGGCCTTCTCCGCCTGGAGCAGGCCGTACAGGGCGTAGGGCGTCATCATCTCGTGCGTCGCCGCGTTGCCGTTCCAGCCCCAGCCGCCGTCCGGCTGTTGCAGGTCGAGCAACCGCTTGATCCCGCCGGCGACGCAGCCGGGCAGCTTCTTCTCCAGCTCGGGGTGGTTGACCTTGAACTGCCGCAGGACCTGCGCCACCTTGATCGCCGGCAGGAACCGGCTCATGGTCTGCTCGACGCAGCCGTAAGGGTAGTCCACGAGGTAGTTGAGCGTGTCGGCCATGTCGGCCGCCAGCGACGGGGCGAAGGTGACCTCCAGTCGTGCGTCCTTCAAGTTCACCCCTTCGGGGACCTCAATCGTCGCCGACCCCCTCACCGTGCCGGAGGCGGTGACGACCTGCTCCGCCGCCGCGCGCACGACCGGCAGGCGCTTCAGCGAGGCGTCCGACCCGGCGGGGCAGTCGGCGCTCATCAAGAGCTGCGTGAAGCCGGCCTGGCCGGGCAGGAACGTCCAGTAAACGGGGGCGTTGTCCTTCGCCTTGACCGTGACGGTGCGCTCGGCCGGCGACAGGAGCGCCCCGTTCTCGACCTTGAGGCGCACCTTGACCACCTGCGGCTCGTCGGTGCGGTTGTGGACGCTGGCGAACACCTCGACGCGGTCGCCCTCGCTGAACGTGCGCGGCAGCATCGGCCAGACCATGATTGGCCTGGTCGTGCGGAAGCTGGCCTTCGCCGAGCCGACGTGCATCCGCGGCGAGATGGCGGTGACGACGACCTGCCAGTTGGTCAGCGAGTCGGGCAACTTGACCGACACCTTCGCCTGGCCGTCCTCACCCGTCCGCACCCGCGCGTTCCAGTAGGCCGAGTCGGAGAAGTCGCGCCGCACGGCGATGTGTGACTGGTCCGGACCGGCGTCGAGCTGCGCGACGCCGCCGGGCGGGAGGAGGTGGGAGAGGAACGCCTGCCCCTCGGGCACGAACGAGTGCATCGAGTTGGCGCTGACGCCGTTCATCGCCCCCCAGGTCATCGCGGAGTCGCCCCGGGCGTTGCCGCGGAAGCCGTACATCTGAAACGGCGTTCCGCCGAGCTGGTTGCGGTAGACGTTGTTGACATAGCCTAGCCCACCGTACCCGTACCCGTAAAGGCCGCTGAAGTCATAGCCGTAGACGGGGTGCCAGGCGTAGCCGGCGTCACGGTAGCTCGTGTGCGTCTCCTGCAAGAGTAGGGTGTTGCCGACGAACCGGGGCGCGAGGTGCCAGCCGCCGTGGTCGTGCTTCACGACGTCGATCAGTCGCTCGCCGGCGTCGGGCTGGAAGGGGCGGTACCAGTTGTTGCCGTAGCGGTACGGCGCGAAGTAGACGTCCACGCCGGCCAGCCGCAGCAGCGTGGCGACGTCGTGGGCATAGACGTGGCGATTGTTGCGGTTGTGGAGCAGGCCTTGCAGCGCCGCCGCCTCGTGCGCCGACAGCCTCTTGTCGTCCTTCTCGTGCGCCTTGAGCATCGCCTCCGCCTTGCGGAACAGCGCGGCCAGGCGGACGTCGCCGACCTTGCGCTGGAGCAGGGCCGAGTCGAGCCGGCGGTCGGCGCGTTCGTCGGCGAGGAAGAAGTCCCGGATGTTCACCGACCGGTCGGCCGCGATGCCGAGCAGCGACTGATCGTAGACCGACACCACGAGATCGATCGGCTCCTTGCGGTTGACCTGGAGGTCAAGGGTCACCGTCGCGCCCGGTGGGACGGCGTCCGGCGTCTTGACGTCCACTGCGAGGATGCGGTCCTTAGGCACGACGCGAACGAAGGAATGGGCGACGTGGGCATGGTCCGGCTCGTCGGGGTAGGTCACATCGACGGTGCAGCCGTATCGCAGGTTCGCCGGCAGCTCGACGTTAAGGCGGCAGACGCCGTCGGTGAATGCGATCGGCCGGGCCAGGCGGATGCCGGTACTGTCGCGCAGGGTCAACAGCGCCTTGGCGTCGGCGAAGCGGCTGTGGACGAGGCCGGTCAGTCGCTCGCCGCTGGCGTACTCCTCCTTGTCCAGCCGCAGCAGCAGGGCGTTCACGTCGTCGGGCCGCTTGACCACGACGGACACCTCGTGCTGCCGCGGCGGACCGTCCCCGCTCGGGACGACGGCCACGAGCTTGTACGCACCGGGATCGTTGAGCTTCAGAACGGCCTTGTCGCCCTGGAACTGCACGGCGGTGACGAGAGACCGGCGCACCGTCTCCGTGGTGGACGCGGCGGCGTCGATCGGCACCGGGCGGTAGCGCCCGTAGCGGTAAGCCGGCAACCGGCCGAAGTTGGGGTTCGCCATCGCCCCGAAGCCGCCGACGGCGACGCTCGGCGTCTGGAACGACAGCTTCATGACGACGAGCGTGGCGCTGCCCGCCCCCGCGACACCGACCTCGATCGGCTCGCCGGTGAAGTACCGCTGCTTTCGTACTGTCAACTCCACTGGCTTCTTCCCCTCCTCCGCCTTCTCCTCGATCGGAATCGTCGCCGAGGCGCGCTGCTCGCGGCCGTTGGCGTCTGTAATGACGCCCTGGACGAGTATCGCGCAGTCGCCCTTGCGCCACTCCGGCTTCAGCTCCAGGGAGTGCTCCGCGGGCTTCGCACCGTCGGGCTTCAGGTCGCCTGACACCGTGGTCAGCACCGCGTTACCCAGGCCGGGGAACGTCTGGCCGCCGATGCCGTCGGCCTCCCACAACAGCAGGTCCTCTTCTGACAGGCCTTCGAGGTCACCTAGCGCCACCGGCTTGGCCTCGTGGTAGACGAAGTCCTCGCCCTTGAGCAGGTACGACTTCTGCTTGCCGCGCCGCACGACCTGACCGGCGAAGCTCGCCTTGGTCACGACCACGGGCTTGTCGAGGAAGTCGAGGCCCTGGAACGTGAGCTTCATCTTCTCGCCGTTGACCTTCCCTGAAATGGAGAGCTTGACCTTCGACTTGCGGTACTCGCCCAACAGCACGCGGGCGCCGCCCTTGAAGTTGGAGACCGACAGCGCGTAGTGGTCGAGCGCGTCGGCATCGCTGAACCGGTACTCGCCGACGACGCGGCCGCCGGCGTCCGAGGTGAGCTTTAGCGTGGCGACCTTGACCTGCTTGCGCTCCGAGACGAGCCTGACCTCCACCTCCTGGTTCGCCCGCGGGACGAACTCGCCGGTCGCGTCCTGCTCGCGGAGGAAGCCGGCGAAATGCAGCGGCTGGCCCGGCCGGTACGCGGTGCGATCGACGACGAAGAACACGCACGGCCCGGAGGCGGCGGGCGGCGGGCTGACCAGGACGCTGGCCTCAGGGCTAGACGAGGCCCTGTCCGCCCCCTCGACGGAAAAGCGGAAGGTGGTCGGCTTCTCGACCTGGAACGGCCAGAGAAACGTGTTGTCGCGGCCGACGTGGATGGTCTCGACGCGCTTGCCGTCGCGCAGGACCTGGACTGGGCGGCCGGCATAGCTGACGGGACCGCTGACCCAGCCCGCGACCTGACGGTCGTCGGCCTGGAGCTGGAGCGTAACCGGGTTGCGGGCCCACTCGGGCTTGCCGAACACCGACCGCGGGGTCGGTTTGGGGGCGTCAGGCGTCGCCCGACCGCCGCAAGTGAGGCCGGCGGCGGTCAGGGCGAGCGCCAGTGCGGCGAGGGCGAGCGGGGCGCGGCCCGACAGGGAGACGAGGCGGGGGTACATGATCGCTCTCCTGGTCCGGGGTCCGGTGACTGGGCCCGCACCGACCCGGCGCGGCCACCGCCCCTCCAGCCGCGAGTATACCCAGCCGGCCGCCGCCCGGGTGTAACGGCGAAGTAACGACCCGCGAGGGGTGCTCACCCGGCCCTCACGCCCGGAGCAGCTGATCGCGCAACTCTGCCGCGGCCGGCAGCAGCGCCCCATCTCGGACTCCAGAGCCTGGCAGGCGCGTTCCAGCGGGCCGAACTCGCCGCGGCGGCCGGCCTCCTCGACGGCCCGGGCCTTCTCCTCGGCCGGGCCTGCCCCCAGGTTGGCCAGCATCCCCTTCAACGTGTGTCCGACCCGCGCGCGCTCGCCGTCCCTCTGCCGCGTCGCCTCGGCAGCTCGATCATCAGCCGGCCGGCCTCGCCGGGCAGCATCGCCAATACGCGGGCGGCCACGTCAGCCCTCCCGCCGGCCCGGCCCAGCAGCGCCTCGCCGTCGATCACGCCGGACGGATCGCGGGCCGGGGCGGGCGTCGGCGCGGAAGCCCTGCCCAGCGCCTGGCGCAGCTCGTTGAGCCGGACCGGCTTGGTGACGTAGCCGTCCATCCCCGACGCGAGGAACCGCTCGCGGTCACCCTTCATCGCGTGGGCGGTCAGCGCGACGATCGGGATCCTCCGGCCGGTGCGACTCTCAATCTCCCGGATGCGGGCCGTCGCCTCCAGCCCGTCCATCTGGGGCATCTGCACGTCCATCAGCACCAGGTCGAAAGGCTCGCGCTGGAACCGCTCGACCGCCTCGCGGCCGTTCTCGGCGACCACGGCTTGGTGGCCGAGCATCTCGAGCATCCCGAGGGCGACGCGCTGGTTGATGGGGTTGTCCTCCGCCAGGAGGATGCGGAGGGGCCGGGTGGCCACGCGGTCCTCCCAGGCGGCCGGCGCCTCCACCGGGGCGGCCACCGGGGCGACCGGCACGCCCAGGGGCACCGTGAAGTGGAACGTGCTGCCCTGCCCCTCCTCGCTCTCGACCCAGATCCGCCCGCCCATCAGCTCGACCAGCCGCGCCGAGATCGTCAGCCCCAGCCCGGTGCCGCCGAACCGCCGGCTGATCGACGTCTCGGCCTGCTCAAACGGCCGGAAGATCGCCGCCCGCTTGTCGGCCGGAATGCCGATGCCGGTGTCCTGCACCTCGAAAGATAAGGAGGCAGGGAGACAAGAAGACAAGAAGACAATAGGGGAATCTGTCCCCTTGTCTCCCTGCCTCCCTGTCTCCCTGTCTACGAAGACCCGAACCGTCACCCCTCCCCGCGAGGTGAACTTGACGGCATTGCCGACCAGGTTCACCAGCACCTGGCGCAGCCGGACGGGGTCGCCGACCACCACCTCGGGCACGTCGGCGGCGACTTCACTTTCGAGCGTCAGTCCCTTATGGGCCGCGGCCGGCGCCAGCGAGCGAAGGACGTCGCCGAGGCCGTCACGCGGGCGGAACTCGACGTGGTCGAGGGGGAGCCGACCGGCCTCGATCTTGGAGAAGTCCAGGATGTCGTCGATGATCGCCAGCAGCGACTCGGCCGACTGCTTGGCCGTCATCAGGTACTGGCGCTGGCCCGCGGTCAGCTCGGTGTCGAGCAACAGCTCGGTCATGCCGAGGACGCCGTTCATTGGGGTGCGGATCTCGTGCGACATGTTCGCCAGGAACTCGCTCTTGGCCCGGCTGGCCGCCTCGGCGGCGGTGCGGGCGCGGCGCAGCTCGTCCTCGGCGCGGGCCCGCTCGGTCACGTCGGTGCCGGTGACGATGACCCGCCCCCAGTCGGGGGTGTCGGCCGGCCCGGGAACCTGGATGCGCATGACCAGCTCGGCCAACCGGCCGTCGAGCCGGCGGGCGGTCGTGCTCAGCTCGAACGAGCGCTGGCCCTCGTACAGCAGGGCCAGTTCCTCAACGAACGCCTGGAAGCTGCGCTCGGTGAACAGCGCCGGCAGGTTGGCCATCAGCTGGCGCTTGTCGGTGGCGCCGTTCTGTGCAGCTGCCTCGTGGTTGACGTCGAGCACGCGGACGCGCTGGAGGGCCGCATGCGCCTCCTCGGGCTGGTCGGCGAGGTGGCATCGCAGGTCCGTCACGCCGGCGACGCGCAGTTCGGCGAACCACTGGGCGACGGCGGTGAAGTCCTCCTCCCACACCGCGACCGGGGTATGCTCGAACAGGGTGCGGTAGCGGGCTTCACTCTCGCGCAGCGCCGCCTCGGACCATGCCAGCTCGGCGGTCCGCTCCGCCACCCGCTTCTCGAGGGTGGCGTTGAACGCCGCCAACTGCTCTGTGAACCGCCGCCGCTGGGTCACGTCGAACGCCACGCCGACCATCCGGGTTGGCCGGCCGGCCGTGTCGTACAGGAACCGCCCCGTCGCGGCCACCCAGAGCAGTTCGCCGCCGGGCCGGCTGACGCGGTACTCGACCGAGTAAGGCGAGCGGTGACGCCGGGCGGCGTCGAGGTGGCCGAGGATGAGCGGCAGGTCGTCGGGGTGGACTCGGTCCCGCCACAGTTGAAAAGTGACCTCCCCGCCGGGGGTCGGCTCGCAGCCGAACAGCCGGTAGTGGCTGTCCGACCAGACGATCTTGTCAGTACGAAGGTCCCAGTCCCAGGTGGCCATGCCGCTGGCCTCGATCGCCAGGCGCAGGCGCTCCTCGGCGAGCCGAAGGGCCGCGGCGGCGTCCTCGCGATCCTGCACGTCAGCCAGCGTGCCGACCCACTCCACAAACCCACCCCCGTCGCCGAAGACCGGGACGCCGCGCGACGTAACCCAGCGGTAGGTACCGGACCGGGATCGGACACGGTACTCGACCTCGTAGGCCGTCCGCTGCTCCATGGCTCGCGACCACGCGGCGCGGGCGCGGTCCCGATCGTCGGGGTGCAGCGCGTCGAGCCAGCCCCAGCCGTCGGCCTGCTCGGCCGACTGCCCGGTCATCTCGCGCCACCAGCTAACGCCTTCGTCCCCCTTGGCCGGGCCGACGGTCGACCAGACCGCCTGCGGGGTGGCGCGGACCAGGGCACGGTAGCGGCGCTCGCTGGCCAGCAGTTCCTGCCCGATACGCTTGCGCTCGGTGATGTCGCGGACGTGGGCGGCGATGCCGTCCTCCGTGGGGTAGGCGCGGACCTCGACCCAGCGGTCGGCGTAGGGGGCGTACGTCTCGAACGCCACGGGGACGCGCTCGGCCATCACCCGGCGGTAGTTCCGCTCGACCGCGGTGCCGACGACCTGGGGAAACGCCTCCCAGATCACCCGGCCGACCGCCTTCGATGCCGGTACGCCAAACAGCTCCACCCAGTGCGAGTTGACGTAGGTGTAGCGCCAGGCGCGGTCGAAGCCGGAGCAGGCGTCGGGCATGTTCTCCAACAGCGTGGCGACGCGGCGGCGGGCGGCGTGAAGCACCTCGGCGAACAGCGACATGAACAGGCCGCTGGCCAGGAAGATTGCCAGGCGGAGTTGGTCGGGTGCGGTTCGGACCTGCCACCCGTCGCGCTCCATGAACAGGGACGCCCCGGTAGCGGCCGCGAGGGTAGTCGCCACCAGGCCGGGGCCGAGCCCACCGTACAGGGCCGCCGCGCTGACGGCAGCGTAGAAGAGGAGCAGCGGGGCGTCGCCACTGAACAGCCCGGCCAGGGACAGCCTCGCCGCAGCAGCCACAGCGACCACGAGCGCGGCCACGGCGTAGCCGGCCAGGTTCCGGGGGATCCCCACCCGAGGTGAGGGCCCCTCGGCGGCCGTTCGTGTGGCAGGGCTTTCAGGCATGGCGAATCACGGCTTCGCGGGTCGTGCGGGCCGGGAGGGGACAGGGCCCACGGGTCGGACCAGACCGTAGTCTGCCACATTTTCACGGTGGCGGCAATCACCATGACTCCGCCCCCAGAAGCCAGGCCTCGACCCGGTCAGCCAAGGCCTCGCGGACACCGGTGTAGAAGTGGTCTGCGCCCGTGACGACTTCGACCCGGGCGCGGGGGGCTGCCCCGGCGATCGCCGCCGGGGCGCCGCGGAAGGCGACGTTGCCTTCCACCTCGTTATCGCCCAGCGTCACCAGCATCGGACACCGTAGCCGGCCCAAGAAGGTGACGTAGTTGTATCGCTCGCCTGGGCCGTACTTCTCGACGTAGCCGGCCGCGGTCGTGACGAACGGCAACGGCATGGTGACGTCGAGCAGGGCGCCCGGCTCGCCCGCGGCGACGAGGGCCTGGGCTTGCCGGTAGGTGTTGAGGAACTCGCCAGCCTTCTCCGACTGGGCGAACCAGGCATGCGACAGCCGCGGCGGCGAGATCGCCACCACGCCGCGGACAGCCTCGTCCGGCTCGTGGGCGGCGGCGTAGAGGCACTTGACCGCGCCGGAGCTGTGCCCGACCAGCACGACGCGCGACTGCCGACGGTCCTTCAGCCAGCCGACCCAGGCGGCGAGGTCGTGCCGGCAGTCGTCGAGCGCCTCGTAGGCCGCGCCGAGCCGCCGGCCGCCGCGCGGCGTGGCGGCGTTGGACACCAGGTCGTGGCCACGCGTATTGACGCGCAGCACGCCGATGCCGAGCGTCAGGAAGCGCTCGGCGAGGAGATCAAAGAGGGTGGACGAGTAGAAGTTGCTCCCGGTGCCGTGGACGCAGACGGCAGCGTCGAGGGCGGGGTGGGCCACGGCGGCGGCCTGGAACGTGCCGTCGAGGCGGACGCCGTCACGGGCAGCGGTGTGGATCAGATCGACGAGCATGCGGCGCGCTCCGGGGGGCTGCCGTTATTGTCGGGCCGGTCCGCGGCGGAGACACTGGAGCGGGTGATTACGTCGCGCTTCCTGATCGAGTGGCGAGGTCGGAGCCGCGACCGTCAGGCAGCAGGATGGGCTCAACCACTCCCTGACGGTCGCAGCTCCGATGGGCCGCGACAACAGCGCCAAGCGCGCGATAAGCGAGCCAGGGGATGTCACCTTTTCGTCGCCGCCGGCTCGTCGATCCCCCGGATCGTGGCGGTCACGCGCTCCCGTTGTAACTGCGCCAACAGATCCTCCGCCTGGCCGCGCGTCAGGTCCCGCGCGAGCCGGAACGGCACCGTCTGGGCCAGGCGCTCGGCGTCGGCGGCGGACAGGCCTCCAGCCATCCGGGCCATCCCCTCCAGCCAGCCGCGCGCCGGCAGGGGGAAGGCGGTCACGTCCACCGCGAATGCGCGGGCCGGCGGCTGCCTGCGCAGCAGCGGCTCGAGGTCCGCCAGCGCGGTGATGCCGAACAGCCGGTCGCCCGCCTGGAGGCGGCCGCCGATCAGCGGCCGCGGCGGGGGGCTGTTGTCATTGCGGATCAGGGCCACGGGCAACAGGCGGTAGTCCACGGCGACGGCGCGGACGGCGGCGCCGGCGAGCGGGTCGTCCTCGCCGACGACGAGGTCGATTACCGCGAACAGCCGGCCGCGGACGAAGAACACGCTCTCGACCCGGTCGCCGAACAGCCCCGCCAGGAACGCCGGCGCCGCCAGCGCCGGCACCGACACCGCCAGCCGCACCCCCGCCGCGTCGCGCAGCATCTGGGCGAACTGCGGGTCGTTCAGCAGCGGCACCACGCGCTGCGTCGGGTTCAGCTCGCGGACCAGCAGCGCCACCTCCAGGTTGGTCATGTCGTTGTTCGTGGCCGGCACCACGGCGCGTGCCCGGCCAGCGTTGGCCTGACGCAGCACCTCGATCACGGTGGCGTCGCCGACCATCACCGCCGCCCCCAGCCGCCGGGCGGTCGGCACGAACCGGCTGGCCGCGTCGTGGTCGATCACCACGACCGGCTCCTTGAGCCGGGCCAGCTCCTCGACGACGCGGAAGCCGACCGTGCTCAGCCCGCAGATGATGACGTGGCCCGACTCCGGCACGCGCCGCACCTCCAGGGCGCCTCCCAGCCGCGCCCGCAACAGGTACTGCGTGACGATGGCCGTGAACGCCGCCATCAGCACCGCGCCGACGATGCGCAGCGTGCTGGCGAAGACGGTGATCCCCTCGAACTCGCGGTACTCCTCCTCGTGCAGCGCCCCGGCGGTGGCCATGATGCTGACGGTGCGGAGGAACGCCTTGGCCAGCGTGTACTGCGGCACGCCGTGCCGCAGGATCAGCGTGCTGATCAGCAGGACCACGATCAGGACAGCGGAGCAGATCGACACCGCCAGGTCGATCTCCTTGAGCGTCCGCCAGCCGACGCGGCCCATGCGGTACAGCCAGCTGGCCCAGCGCAGCTCCTGGTCCACCCGCTCCCCGACCGAAAGCAGCGGCGCCAGCTCGCGCGGCGGGCCGTGGACGATGACGTGGTCGCCGGCGCTCAGCACCGCCTCGGGGCGGACGTCCAGCAGGAAAGTGCCCTTGCCGCCCGCTGGGAAATGAGCCACCACCGTGACGTCGCGCTGCGTGGTCACGTTCGCCACCGTCTGGTCGCGCAGCGGCGACGCCGGGCCGACCGGCAGCTCGACCAGCTGGCGCAGCCCCTGCGGCGTGTCATCGAGGCGGTAACCGCCCAGCGCCTGACCCGTCAGGGCGGTCATAGCCAGAATCGGGGCGGTCAGCAGCGAGGTGGACAGGGCGAAGACGTTGTGGACCGCCTGGCCGAGCCGGCCGAGCAGGTTCTGGTTGAACATCCGCAGGACGATGCGCACGTCGCGGTTGAGGCCGCGCACCGTCAGCGCGGTGGTGACGTTCAGCAGGTCGTCGTTGGTGAGGATGAGCACGCCGCGGGCGTTGGCCACGCCGGCCGACTCGAGCACCTCGCGGCGGCGGCAGTCGCCGCAGACGAGCCTCGCCCCGCGCAGCCGCGGGTCGTCCGGCTTGCAGACGGTGTCGATGATGACCACGGGCAGGTTGGCGGCGAGGAGGTAGTCGAGGACGCGGCTGCCCATCCGGCCCAGGCCGCACATGACGATCGGACGGTCCATGACGCACCTCGTGGCGGTTGGTGTTGGTCATGGTATCGACTGAGGGGTCACTCGCGGAGCAGGTCGCGCACCACGCCGTACAGCGCCTCCGGCGGCAGCTCGCGTTCGCCGAGCTTGTAGTACGCACTCCTGTCGTCCACGACGCGCAGTTCTTCGTTCCGCGCCGCCAGCTCCTTGATCTTGCGCGCCCCCTTGTAGCGCAGTACGAGGTACGTCGCCCCGGTCGTCAGCCCCTCCGGCGGGCCTTCGAGGTGGACGTCGGCCACGCGCCAGTTCGCGGCCAGGATGCGCAGCTCCTGCAACCGCAACAGCCACCCGGCGACTTCGGGGACCGGCCCGAAGCGGTCGCGCAGCTCGTCGCGGAACTCGGCCAGGCGCGGCAGCGTCCGCACCCTCGTCAGCCGGCGGTAGACCTCGATCCGCGCCTTCTGGCCGGCCACGTAGTCGCGCGGCAGGAACGCCTCGATCGGCAGGTCGATGTTCACCTCCATCGGCGCCCGCAGCGGCTCCTTCTTCATCAGCCGCACCGCGTTCTCCAGGAGCTGGCAGTACAGTTCGTAGCCGACCGCGGCAATGTGGCCGGACTGCTCGGTGCCGAGGATGTTGCCGGCGCCGCGGATCTCCAGGTCGCGCAGGGCGATCTTGAAGCCCGCGCCCAGCGAGGCGAACTCCTCCATCGCCTTCAGCCGCTTCGCCGCCGCGTCGCTGACCTGCTTCGACCCTTCCAGCAGGAGGTAGCAGTAGGCGCGGTGGCGGTATCGTCCCACTCTCCCTCTCAATTGGTGCAAATCCGCCAGGCCGTAGTGGTCGGCCTCGTTGATGAACATGGTGTTGGCGTTGGGGATGTCCAGGCCGCTCTCGATGATGGTGGTGGCCAGCAGGATGTCCACCTCGCGGCGGACGAAGCGGGTCATGCCGCGCTCGAGCTGGCTCTCCGGCATCTGGCCGTGGACGACGGCGACCTTGGCGCCGGGCACGATCTTGAGGATCTTGTCGCGGATCTGTTCGATGTCGTGGACGCGGTTGTGGACGAAGTAGACCTGCCCCTCGCGGTTCAGCTCGCGGGCGATCGCCTGGCGGATCAGCTCCGGGTCGAAGCGGGCGATCCGCGTCTCGATCGCCAGCCGGTCGGGAGGAGGAGTTTCCAGGTTCGAGATGTCTCGTATCCCTAAAAGGGATAAGTGGAGGGTGCGCGGGATCGGCGTGGCGGTCAGCGTGAGCACGTCCACCTGGGCGCGGAGCTTCTTCAGCCGCTCCTTGTGCTCGACACCGAAGCGCTGCTCCTCGTCGATGACGACGAGGCCGAGGTCGTTAAACTGCACGTCGGAGCTGAGGATGCGGTGCGTGCCGATGGCGATGTCCACGCCGCCCGTCTTGAGCGCCTCGATGATGCGCTTCTGCTCCGAGCCTGTGCGGAAGCGGTTGAGGCACTCGACGACGAACGGGTACTCGGCGAGGCGCTGGCTGAACGTGCGAAAGTGCTGCTCGGCCAGCACGGTGGTCGGCACCAGCACGGCGACCTGCCGGCCGTTGTCGATCGCCTTGAAGGCGGCGCGGATCGCCACCTCGGTCTTGCCGTAGCCGACGTCGCCGCAGAGGAGTCGGTCCATGGGGCGCGGCCGCTGCATGTCGCCCTTGATCTCGACGAGGCTGGTCAGCTGGTCGGGGGTCTCCTGGTAGGGGAAGGCGGCCTCGAACTCCTTCTGCCAGTCGGTGTCGGGCGGGTAGGCGAAGCCGGGCTGGGCGGCGCGGACGGCCTGGAGCTGGAGCATGTCCGAGGCGAGGTCCATGACCGCCGCCTGGACCTTCTCCTTCTTCGACTGCCAGGCCGTGCCGCCGAGCTTCGACAGCTCCGGGGTGGTCTTCGAGCCGCCGACGTACTTCTGCACCAGGTCGATTTTGGAAGCAGGGACGTAAAGCTTGACGGCGTCGCGGAACTCCAGGACGAGGTGCTCCTCGGCGTTGGTGCCGCGCTTGCCGCTGACCTCCTTCTCCAGCATCTGCATGCCGCGGAAGCGGGCGATGCCGTGGCTGACGTGGACGACCAGGTCGCCCTCGGCGAGGTCGAGGAAGCTGTCGATGGCCCGCGACTCCAGCCGGCGGCGCGGCATCAATTGTCGCACGTCGTCGCGGTGGAACAGCTCCTGGCCGCCGAGCACGACGACGCTGCCGCCGCGCTCGACGAGCCGGAAGCCGGCGCGGACGTGGCCGGTGACCAGGCGTAATCGGTCGGACTGCGCCAGCTGCCCCGCGGCGAGGACGTCGCCGAGGCGCTTGCACTCGGCGTCGTTCTCGCAGGCGATCAGCACGACGTCCTGGGCGGCGACGGCGTCCAGCTCGTCGCGGATGCGCTTGACATCGCCTGACAGCCGCTGCACCGACTCGACGCGCAGGTGTCCCATCGCCTCGACGGTCGGGCTGGGCAGCGCCGAGACGCGCAGGCTGGGGAACTTCACCAGCTGCGCGAACACGCCCTCGACGGTGAACAGGCCGGTCGAGTCGGTGAGGCGCTCGTGGTAGTGCCGGCCCTGCTCGGCGAGGTCCTCCACCTCGACGAGGACGACGCGCGAGCCTGGGGGCAGGTAATCGCAAAAGTGCCCGGTCAGGGTGACCTGATCACGCGCATCGGCGTTGGAGGCGAGGCCGGCCAGGGCGGTGATCTCGGCGCGGCCGGTCGTCCCCAGCGACCGCTGCGTGCCCGGGGCGAACTGGCGGATGGATTCGACCTCGTCACCGAAGAATTCGAGGCGGCACGGCGTGTCCGCGTCGGGCGGGTAAACGTCGAAGATGCCGCCGCGCCGCGAGAACTCGCCGGGCAGCTCGACCGCCTCGGCGTGCCTGTAGCCCTGCCCGACGAGCCAGCCGGCGAACTCGTCGAGGTCGAGCGTGTCGCCGACCTTGACGGTCCGCCTGCTCTCCGAAAGTGCGGCGCGGTCGGGCGCCGGCTGGATCAGCGCCTGGAAGGTGGCGAGGAGCAGTGATGGCGGGTCGTCGGATTCGAGCTGGCGCAGCAGGCGTAGCCGGTGGCCGGCGACGTCGTCGGCCGGGCCGGAGCCGGGGACGTTGTCCCACGCCGGCAGGATGGCGGGTTCGGTCCCCGAGAAGCCGTGCAGGTCGGCGGCCCAGGCGTCGAGGTCGCGCGGATGGGCGATGACGACGAGGACCGGGTGGGAGGAGCGGCGCGCGACGGCGGCGGCGACGAGCCGCGGACGACGACGCCCAGCGCCATCGACGGTAGCGCTCTTGTTTCGGTCGAGGGCGTCGAGGACGGCGTCGAAGCCTTCGGCGCGGGTGATGTGCTCAGCGAGGTCGATCAGCGAAGACGGCCCGGCGAGCGTGTCTGGCACGGCGAGATCCTCCCTGATCATTCTATACGGCGGACGCCGGGCGATATTGTTGGTGACTCGCGGACGAAGTACACTCCAGCACGCGGTTCATCGAGACGTCCATCTTCACTCGGATCGCGACGGGCCTCTGGGACGACGAGGAGTACCATGCCCTACAGCTGGCCCTTGCCTCGCGCCCAGAGCAAGGATCTGTTATCCCTCGATCCCACGGTTTACGCAAGATACGATGGGGGCGATCCGGGGTAGGTAAGCGCGGCGGGGCGCGGCAGGTGCGAACCCTGGCCACCCTGGTCCGCGAGGAGTTCTCATGAAGGAAGAGGCGTTTCACGAACTCGCCGAAAGCGTCCGTGAGGCGGGACGCATCCGGCGGGGAGAGGCAAAGCCGAGCCGGGTGACGGAGATTACCCCGGTGGACGTGAAAGCGATCCGCGAGCGGTTGGGGAAGTCGCAAGCGGAGTTCGCCCACATGATCGGGGTCGGAGTTGCTACGCTCCAGGACTGGGAGCAAGGGCGGAGCCTGCCGGAAGGGCCGGCCCGCGCCTTACTCCGGGTGGCGGCGAAGAGTCCGGAGGCCGTCGCGGCGGCTCTCTCCTGACGCGGCTCAGTCCGGCGTGAACGCCGCGGGCGGGACGGGAACCCAGGGGAACTCGCCGAGCTTTCGCCACAGCAGTTGGCAGTGGGCTAGCCCGCGCAACTCGCGGTAATCGACGCGGATCGACACCGGATGCGCGGGCAGGTCGATGGTCGTGGCGGACGGCACGTCGGAGGCCGGCACCGTCAGCACGCGGCGGCCATCGATCCAGACCGTGGCGTCGTCGTCGCAGTTGATTTGGATTTTCCACTTCCCCGGAGCCGGCGCGCGGAGGCGGCCAGTCCAGCGGATCGAGAAGTCGTCCCGCCCGACGAAGGGCGATGCCGGGCCGAGGCCCCAGTCAAAATCGATGTTCGGGTCGCGGCGTCGCTCGGCGAGGAACTTGAACTGTTGACCCTTGAACACCTCGGTCACCAATCCCGTTAGTGGCGCGGCGGCGGGAGTGGACTTCTGGGCGACGGCGAAGCCCGGCTCGATGCCCAGCCCGATCAACCGCTCGCGTAGTTCGGCGAGATCCCAGACGCGCAAGCCCCACTCGCTTCGAACGAGGAGGATCAGTTCGCCCTGCGGCGAGACCTCAGCCCGCACGATCGGCCCCCCCTCGTGCAGAGTGAGGAGCAGCTGACCCCGCCCACCCCACAACCGGACGGCGTGGTCAGCCGAGGCGGTGAGGGTTGCTCCGCCGTCGAGGTAGGCCGTCGCGGTGACGGCATCGAAGTGCGGGGCCTCGGCGAACCGCGTCACCTCGCCGGACGGCAGCGCGAGGCGCGCCACGGCCCCGTTGCTGCCGCCCGCCAGCGCCTCAGTGCCGTCACCGCGCACCGCGAGGGCCGAAACCTGCTGGTCGGGGAACACGGCCCACCGTGCCCGCTGGCCACCTGTCGGGTCGAACCAATCGACCTTGCCGTCCCGCCGCCCGGCCAGGACGCCGTGAGCGCCGGGCCGCACGCAGTTGTAGGCCGGGTTGTCGAGGTCGGGGTTTGGCGGCAGGGTGGCGACCACCTTCAGGCCTCCCTCGCGGGGCCAGCTAAGGAGCTTCTCTTTCACGCTTGCCGCCCAGATCACCCCGTCCGGGCCGAATTGCAGGTCGTTGAGGTGCCCTGTTTCGATCCCGGTGCCTTCGAGGGTGACGAGGCCAGCCGCGCCGATGACACGGCCGCTTGAGACCAGCTCGGCCCCCTTCCTGGTCGAGCCGAGCGCGACGAGGGAAGTCCTGTTCCCCGTGACATCGACGCTCTGCTGGCGGTGCCAGCGGAACCCGCGGCCGGCGCGGGCATACAACACCCTGGGGGCGCGTTCTTCCACATCCGAATTACCCGGCAACGTGGGGGCACCGACCGTGACGAGTCTCTCACCGTCGGCGGACAGGGCGAACGTCAGGACTGTACCGGCTTCCGCCAGGTCGCGGCGGACCGGACTGTCTTGCCTCTCGAACAGGAGGGTCCCTTTCTCGTCGCAGACGGCAACGAGCGGTCCCGCCGGCGACACCGCCAGACGGCCACTGTCGCCGCGTATCCTGGCGGCGGTGGCTGGCGTGGCCCCGGTCGTGTCCCACAGCACGAGGCCACCCCGGTTCTTCGTGGTGGAATACAGCCAGCGGCCGCCGGATTCGAACGCCAGGTCAGCACTCTGGTCGCTGTCGATGAACCTGGCCGGATTGCGGAGCAGCAGATGCTCCATGGGATGGCCCACGCGGCCGAGCCAGTTACTCACGATGGTCCTGCCGGTGGTCGTGGCCACCCGCCCCCCTTCCCGCGACTGGGTGAAGCTCCCGAATCCCGTTGACGGAATCGCCTGTCCAAGCTGGCCGGTGCGAAGATCCACCTCGTGGAGGTTGCACCCCGCGACGGTGGACTCGATCACGGCCGACTCCCCGACGAGGGGGATGCCGATCGGCAAGAGCATGAGACTGCCGTCAAGCTCGGCCCATTCACGTCGAACGTCCCAGCGGCGGGTGACCCGGCTGACGTAGTTGCCACCAGACGCCAAGACCGACCCGTCGCGGTTGAACAACAGCGCGCGGACCTCGTCGCGGGTGTAGTCCGTGCCGACCCCGGCATGATGCCCCCAGGCGATCGGCTTGGGCAAGTTCTCGCGTAGGTCCCAGCGGACGAGCCGCCCGCCGCGCGTGCCGAGCACCAGCCAGCGGCGATCCGGGCTGTAGGCCAACGACCGCGCCCCGTCGGCCCGCTTGTTTCTCTTCTCCCACGCCTCGTCGGCCTTGTAGGTCAGCTCGCCAACCGCTTCCCCCGTCGTCCGCACCAGCCAGACGCGCAACACGCTGTCCGGCGTGGGGTAGTGCTCGCCCAGGGCCAGCGTGTCGCCGTCGGGCGAGAAGGCGCAGACGTAGGCATTCTTGCCAACGGCCAGCTCGCGGACCAGTTGCAATCGTGGCGCCGCCAGCGCGACGGCTGCCTCCGACCGCAGCGCGGGCAGGTTGTCGCCCGCCGGCGCCATCGCCGCCAACCGTTGCAGGTCGGCCCGATTGTCGTCGGCCCAGTTGCCCTGCTGCTCCAGCCGCCGCGTCCGGACGCCCCAGAAGGTGGCGTGGAACTCCTGAAGCTCCCTGCCACGCCCGACCAGGTCGATTTCCTGGGCATGCCGAAACCGCTGAACCGCGAGGAGCCCCACGAGGTAGACCGCCACGACCGCCATCGCCGCGCAGGCCCCGAACAGCGCCGTGACCGCCGGCCGACGCCGCGCCCAGCGGGCGGCGCGGCCGATCGTCCCGACCGGCCGCGCCCGCGTCGGCCTGCCCTCGCGGAAGCGGTGCAGGTCGTCCGCGAGCCGCCCGCGCGCTGCCATAGCGGCGGGCGGGGTCCTTCTCCAGCCCCTTCAGCACGATCGCCTCGAGGTCGCGCGGCAGCCCCGGCCGCAGCGAGCGCGGCGAGGCCGGCCCGGCATCCGGGTCGAGCAGTTGCCGCAGGCGCTCGGCCTCGGAGTCGGAGTGGTAGGGCGGCCGGCCGGTCAGCGGCTCATACAGGATGGCGGCGAGGGCGTGGACGTCGCAGCGTGCGGTCAGGTCGCGGCGGGTGCCGCGCGCCTGCTCGGGGGCCATGTACGGCGGGGTGCCGGCGCTGAGGTGCGTCTGCGTCTCCTCGGCAGGTCGGCACAGCAGCCGGGCGAGGCCGAAGTCGGTGATCCTCGGGACGTAGGACAAGCTGCCAGCTTGTCCCTCCGCACCAGGGGACAAGCTGGCAGCTTGTCCTACGACGGACAGCAACACGTTGGCCGGCTTCAGGTCACAGTGCAGCACGCCGCGCTCGTGCGCGTGCTGGACGGCATCAGCCAGGGCGGTCAGTAGCTCGACCGCCCCGGCGACCGGCACGAACCCGGCGTGCCTTGCCAACCAGGCGGCCAGGGTCGGGCCGACGACGTGGGGCATGACGATGTAGGCCACCGAGGAGACGGTGCCCGTCTCCAGCACCGGCACGATGCCGGGGTGGTCGAGGTGCGCCGCCGCCTCGACGTCGCGGTGGAACCGGTTGGCCAGGGCCGGGTCGGTCAGCACGCCGGGCTGCGGCACCTTCAGCGCGACGCAACGGCCGACCTTCGGGTCGTCGGCGAGAAACACGATCCCGAACCGGCCCTGGCCGAGCAGGCGGCGCAGCAGGAAGCGGCCGAAGGTGCGGCCGTCGCCCTCCTCATGGGGGAGGCCGGCGTGCGACACGGCCCGGAAGGTGCCGAGAGCCTCGGCGAGCCGGTCGAGGCCCTCCTCGGAGAAGGACGACCCGCTTCGTCCGTTAGCGGGGTTCCCATTGGGCGGGCTCATGAGGCCGCCCCGCTATCGGCCACGTCGGCAGGAAGGCGACGGTGAAGCTGCTCCAGCGCCCGGTTGAAGAGCATGCGAGCAGCATCAGCACTCCTCCCGAGGCGGGCGCCGATCTCGGGGAACGACAGGTCCTCCTCGACGCGCCAGGCGACGACCTGCTGTTGGTCAAGAGGCAGGTCGGCGACGGCAGCGGCGAGCTGTTGGCGCTGCTCCCGCTGCCGGGCGAGGTGGCTAGCGGTCTCGCAGTGCGCGGGGTCGAGCCGAAGCGCCGGCTGGGCGTCGAGCGAAACCTCGCGCGAAACGGCCCGCGTCGGCCCGCGCCAGCGGCGGCGGAACTTGCGGGCGGCGTTGAGCAAGATCTGCCTCAGCCAGCCTTTGTACTGGGCGTCCGAGCTACCGCGGAATTGTTCGCGGTGCTCGCAGGCGGCGAGCAGGGCGGACTGCACCAGGTCGCTGGCGCCGCCCTTGGCGTGGAGGTCACCGCCCAGGTGCCGCTCCGCGAGGTGCAGCAGGTAGTCACGGATGGAAGTGAAGGACTCACCGCCGGGGCCAACGGGGAGTGGTTGAGTCACCGTGGATCTCCTTTGACTCAGGCTTCAGGACGGGGACGCGCGACGAGACAACCGCCTGTCTATCTACCAAGGGAAACGACCGGAAGAAAGAAAGAGGACATTTTCCGCGTTCGGAAACCCAATCCCACGGGATCTAGGGATTCGGTGTGCCGCCGAACCGCCTCCAGAACGCCCGAGGAATACGATGCGCCCCGCCCCCCGACCCCGCGCCCCGCACCTCACCGCCCTGCTGGCCCTCTCCACATTGGGCCTGCTCCTTTTTAACCATTCCCTCCGGAAAGGCCGGGGGGGCAAGGAGGCGAACCCCGACCGTGAGGCCTCCCGGGCTCACGAATTGGACGACTCCGTTCGGCTGGCACACCGGCGGGAGCAGGAGCGGCACCGGCTGGCCGTCGGGGTCAGCCGCGGGCGGATGCCGCTGCCGGAGGCGGCCGCCCGCTGGATGGCCCTGCACCGGCAGGCCCCGCTCGACCTGGGGAAGTTCCGCGACGCCCACGCCGGCACTTCGGACGAGGAGCGCTACTGCCGGGGGATGATCGAGCTGGTGACCGACCTGCTCAGCGACGAGGACCCCTGTTCGGCCCAGGCCGTTCGCGGCCAGCTGGAGCGGGAACTGGACGGGCTCCTGCGGCGCGGCCCCCTGTCGCTGCCCGACCCGGGGCTCCTACTGGAGAAATGAATCCGTTGCTCTTCCTTTATTGGCGGGACTTCGCACCGGTCCCGGGGCCGGGTTCGCCCAACCGGCCCTCGGGGCATATACCTCTACACAGCCGCCAGTGTGCCGCCCCGCGAGGCGCGGCAGGTCGGCGAAAGGTCCCGCATCTCCTCGAGCGTTTGGTCTGCGCGCCCAAGCAGATGCCCTCTCCCCGTCCGCAGACCGGCCTCCGCAGGAGATGCAGCCCATGACAGTCCCCTCGTCGCTCCGCTGGCTGAACGGCCATGCCGGCAACCAACACCGGAAGCGGGCACGCCGACACCCCTTCCACCCCCGACTGGTGACGCTCGAGGAGCGTACCGTCCCAACCGTCTTCACGGTCTCCACCCTGGCGGACAGCGGCAACGGCTCGCTCCGGCAGGCTGTTCTTGACGCCAACGGCCATGCCGGCGCCGACACGATCCGATTCACCGTCAGCGGCACCATCGCCCTGACCACCGGCCAGCTCGGCGTCACCGACGCCCTCACCGTCCAGGGCCCTGGGGCCGGCCGACTGGCCGTCAGCGGCAGCGACGCCAGCCGCGTCTTCCACATCGCCGGGGGCGTCGCCGCGACCATCTCCGGGCTGACGATCACCCGCGGCCGGGCCGACCAGTCCTCCCCCGCCGTCCCGAGCACCGGCGGCGGCGTGCTGAACCAGGGCACCCTGACCCTCGCCAACGTCGTCGTGTCCAACAACCGGGCGCTCGGCGACGCCGGCACCGTGCTGGCGGTCGGCGGATACACCCTCTTCGGCGCCGCGCTGGGCGGGGGCGTCGCCAACCTCGGGACGCTGGCCGTCTCCGGCAGCACCTTCACCGCCAACCAGGCCCTCGGGGGCAACGGGACCGCCGGACTGCCCTTCCCCAACATCGTTTTCCCCGGCATGGGCCTCGGCGGCGGGCTGTACAACCTGCTGTCCACCGCCGCCGTCACCAACTGCCGCTTCACCGACAACCTCGCCCTGGGCGGCAGCAACTGCACCGGCGCGCTGGGCGCCCTCGGCGGCGGCGGGGCCGTCTACAACGACGCCTCCCTCTCCGTCGCCGGCAGCCTGTTCACCGGCAACCGGGCCGTCGGCGGGGACAACAGTGTCGCCGACATCCACCCCGGTCACGGCGTCGGCGGCGCCATCGGTAGCGGCTCGGTGCAGGCCCTGTTCGGCACCCGTAGCGCCTCGCTGCAAGTCGGCGCCAGCACGTTCCTCCGCAACGAGGCCCGCGGCGGGGACGACAACCGGGTCACGGGTTCGGTCAGCCGGCTGGACGGGCCCAGCGACGCCTTCGGCGGGGCCCTCTTCGTCTACCAAGGCTCCGCCGCGGTTCGAGCCAGCGGGCTGATCCAGAACCGGGCCGTCGGGGGTGCCGGCGGCGGCGACCAGAACGGCAGCATCGGCGGCGGCGGGGCCATCATCTTCCTCAACTTCGTCGGCGGCGTGACCGGCACCGTCACCAACAACACGATCGTCGCGAATGAGGCGTTGGGCGGCGCTGGCCGGGCCGGCGAGCGGGGGGGCGACGCCCTGGGAGGCGGCGTCCTCATGGGCGGGCTCGGCGGCGTCTTCGGCAGCCAGGGCTCGATCACGTTCAACGGCAGCATCCTGGTGGCCAACCTGGCCCGCGGCGGTCAGGGCGGCAGCGGGGCCGCCGGCGGCGACGGGCTCGGCGGCGGCCTGTTCAACGACGCCGACTCGAAACTGGCCCTGATCGCCAGCCTGGTCGCGGCGAACCAGGCAAGGGGAGGCCCGGGTAGCGCCGCCAGTAAGGGCATCGGCGGTGGGCTCTACAACCTGGGTACGTACACCAGCACGCTCTCCGTCATCCTCGGCAACGTGGCGTCCACGAGCAACAACAACGTCTTCGGCTGAGAAGGCCACCCAGGCCCGCCCTTCCCAGGCCCGACCGTGAGGGAGGGCGTCGCGTCACCTCAGACGATGCGACGCCCTCCCTCACGGTCGGGCCTTTGTGTCTTCAAAACGGGTGGTTCACCCCAGCCACAGTTGCGGCCCGGTGTCGCCGTTGATCGCCTTGGCCACGTCCAGCCGAAGCGTCGTCCGCTCGACGAAGCTGAACCACGACACGTCCAACCGCAGCCCCACCCCGACGCCGTGCGCCACCGGCCCGACCGACCGACCCGCGGCGTAGGTGTCGCCGACGTCGTAGAACAAAGCCGTGTAAACGTTCCGAATCCCCATGATGTGATCGACGCAGTCGATCTTCGTCCGCCGGGCCAGCGGCACGCGCCACTCGACGCTGCCCACCCACACCGAGTCCTGCCTTGCCGCTGCGCCAGGTCGAAGCCGCGGAACAGCTCGCTGCCGCCCATCGTGTAGAACTCGCCCTTACCCGGCGTCGCCGTCGCCCCGTAGGCCCGGAAGGCGAACCGAGTGTCCCCGAACCAGTCCGCCAGCCCCTGGAGCGGCCCGGCCGTGAAGCCCGGCGGTGACTTGACGATCGAGAACTGCCCGCCCACCTTGGTCAGCCCCACGCTCGACGGCTCCTGGGCCACGCCCGCCTCGCCCCAGACGTCCACGGCGAAGCCGCCCTCGGGGTCCCAGTACGGCGTCAGGTAGTTCAGCCGGTAGTGCAGCCCCAGCGTCGAGGCCCGGTCGTAGCGGACGCTGCCCGGGGCGGTCTGCGTGGCGAACGGCAGGAAGTTGTCGGTGTACTGGGCGTAGCCCTCGACGAAGTGGATCGGCGGCAGGTACAGGCTGGAGTTGTAGGTGAAGATGTACCGGCTCCATACCACGCCGCGCTGCGCGTCCTGGTCGCCGTTGTTGAACTCCCGCAGCCGCCGCTCGACGAAGAACCCCGTCTGCGACTTCGGGAACGGCCAGTGCTCCCACTGTCCATCGACGCCGGCCAGCACGTCGCGCCACGTCGTCCGGTAGCCGACGTAGGCCCCGCCGGAGAACTCCTGCGTGCGGTAGACGCCGGCCCGCAGCCCCGCCATCGTCGAGCGGTTGGCCCAGGCGGTGTTGTAGTTCTGCGTGTACAGCCACGGCCCGAACAACACGTTCCACCGGTCGTAGGCCGTCGTCAGGTCGGTCTCCTCCAGGAACGTGTAGCACGGCGTGATCCGCCAGCGGATCGGCTGGTGCCAGTAGTTGTTGGCCGGCTGGCTGTCCGGCAGCACCTGGTCGGGATCGACGGTGACCTGGCACGGCTCGCCCGGCAGCACGACCTCGACCTGAAGCCGAGCCCCGCCCTTGGGCCCCTTCTCCAACGGCGTGATCGTCGCCGGCGGGTCGTCGATGGTGTACGGCTGATCGACGCCGGGCAGGATCGGGATGCGGATCTGGCACTTCTCGCAGTCGGTCAGGGCGACCCCCAGGCAGGTCGGCTCGTCGTAGTCGCCCTTCTGATGCACGATCACCTTGAGCCGCACGCCGCCGGCGGGGAGGGCGTCCTCGTCGGGCCGGGCGCCGCGGGCGAACAGCAGCTTGCGGGTCAGCAGGCAGCAGCGCGGCCGGTCGGAGGCGCCCTTCGGGGCGCGGGTCAGGCTGACCTTCTCGACCGACCAGTCCGACATGCCGCACTCGTACAGCCAGCGCTTGAAGAACTCCTCCCACGACCGCCCGGTGTACTCCTCCAGCTCGCGCTGTAGGTCGGCGACGCAGATGATGCCGTAGGCGTACTTGCGGACGACCAGGCGCAGGAAGTCGAAGAACGCGGCCTCGCCCAGGCGCTCCTCGATCATGCCGACGAGGCGGCCGCCCTTGTCGTAGCACATGTTGAACAGGTTCGCCAGGTGCCCGAACTTGGGCATCTCCTGGACGACCGGCGACATCTCGCCCTTGCCCAGGGTGGCGTACATGCCGCAGGAGCGGTAGTCGTCGCGGCGGATGTTCGGCAGCCACTCCAGGCCGGCGGGGTAGCTCATCAGCGCGTTGTTCTTGCCGTGACGCTCCGTCAGCATGCGGTGGCTGAGGTAGTTGGCGAACCCCTCGTCCATCCACGTCTCGCAGTAGCCGTTGGTGCCGATGAGGTTGTACCACCACTGGTGGCAGATCTCGTGCGAGAGCAGGTACTCGACGTAGCCGACGGCGACGTGCGGCATGCCGAAGACCCGCTCGTCGATCATCACCAGCGTCGAGCACTCGTTGCCGTTCCAGCCGAAGAACGCCTCGCTGACGCTGAAGTCGGGCCACGGGTAGGGGCCGAGCCACCGGCTGTAGGTCATCAGCGCCTCGGCGGCGACGCGGACCATGTGCCGGGCGTAGAACTCGTGCTCGGGGAAGGCGGCGACGTGGATGCGGACCGGCGCCCCGCCCGGCCCGGCGCAGCAGGTGCCCTCGTAGACCTTGAAGCGGTGGCTGCACAGGAAGGTGAACTCGCGCGCGCCGACCGCGTCGATGTGCAGCCGCTGCTTGCCGTCCGGCAGCCGCTCGGTGGCCCGGACCGTCCCCGACGTGGCCACGACCTGGTCGCACGCCAGCGTCAGGCGGACGTCGTAGTTCCCGGCCTCGTTGCAGAACGGCTGGTGCCAGGGGATGAACGGCACCGGCTGCCAGCGGTCTTCTAGATTCGGCAAACACGGCTTGGGGCCGAAGTGCTTGCAGCCGTAGTAGGCGAAGACGGGCAGCCAGTTCGCCAGCGTCGTTACGCCCTCCCAGACGCCCCACCTGCCCTGCTTCTCCGGCAGGTGCATGACGATGTCGAGGGCGATGGTGACCGACGCGCCCGGGGCGACCTGGCCGGGCAGCTGGACGACCAGGTCCGTCTCGGTGTCACCCTCGAAGTGAAAGTGTACCGGCTGCCCGCCCAGGGTGACCTCGCGGACCTCGCAGGGCCTTTCCGTGTAGCCGAGCGCCTCCGACGGCTGGACGCGGAGGATCTCCAGCATCTTGGCCATGAAGCCGACGTCCTTGCCCGGCACGACGTAGCGCGAGTGGGCGTTGAGGACCAGCCGGTCGGTCGGGGTGCGCGCGGGGTTGGTCCAGGTGGCCACCTGGCGGACGACCGCGGTGCGCCTGGCGACGTCGAGGTCAACGTCCACGCTGTAGCGCGGCAGGTACGTCGGCAGAGGCGGTGCGGGTGCCGCGACGGCCCTCCCCGGCTGGCCGAGCCAGGCCAGGGCGGCGACGAGGCAACAGAGGGTGCGCCGGTCGAGCGGCATCGTCGGCGTCCTTGCGCTGGGCAAACTTCTCCGCCCGGGCGCGCGAGCCCGGACGCGGGGCCGCTCATAGCAGGACCGGTGCAAGCGTGTCCAGAGCAGTGTCCGCGCTCAGAACCCCGTCGCTTGCTTGTGCGCCAGCTTGTCCTGCCGGAACGTCAGCGTGATCTTCTTGTCCCCGCTCTCCCAGACGTAGACGTCGCCGCCCCCACTGGTCGCCTGGGGCATGACGGCGACGCCGAACTGGCCGGCCACATTGGAGCCGTCCCCGGTCTCCTTGCTCCCCTTGCCCAGGATCTTTTCCACGTCGGCGAGGGACATCCCCTCCGTGACCTTGTCGAAGTTGGCCTTGGTCACCTTGCGGTTACCGCACGCGGTCGTGAGCAGGCACAGCGCCAGGGCGGCCGCGAAACGCGCGCACCGAGGAAGGGTCGGCATGGGGACCTCCGTGGTTGGGGGACCGAAGTCGGGTTGATGCTACCCCCGGTGGCCCTGCGACGCAAGGCCCGCCCAGCTTTTCCCGTTTGCCGACCCCCGCCACCTCACATATAGTCTGACCTCGACGTGTTTGACCGGAAGGACCACACCAAGGAGAGCGGACCATGTCCATGTACATCGGCGAGTCGCTGGTCGGCGACGGCAACGAGATCGCGCACATCGACCTGATGATCGGGTCGAAGGACGGCCCGGTAGGCGTGGCGTTCGCCAACGCGCTGGCGAACCAGTCGCACGGCCACACCAACCTGCTGGCGGTGCTGGCGCCGAACCTGATCTGCAAGCCGGCCACGGTGATGGTCACCAAGGTGACGATCAAGGGGATGAAGCAGGCGGTACAGATGTTCGGCCCGGCCCAGGCGTCGGTGGCCAAGGCCGTCGCCGACAGCGTCGCCGCCGGCGTCATCCCGGCCAGCGAGGCGGACAAGTTGGTGATCGTCTGCGGCGTGTTCATCCACCCCGCCGCCAGCGACGACGCGAAGATCTACCAGTACAACTACGAGGCGACCAAGCAAGCGATCGAGCGGGCGATGAAGAACCAGCCGCCGATCGCCGAGATCACCGCGCAGAAGGACAAGGTCAAGCACCCGTTCTCGCCGAAGTAGCTATCAGCCGTCAGCTATCAGCCGGACAAGCTGGTAGCTGCTGGCTGACGGCTGATAGTTGACGGCTGATAGCTATGGACAAGCGCAAGATCCTCCTCCAGCTCGACAGCGACGCGTACCCCAGCGTGTTCGACCGCGTCGTCGCCATCGACGCCGGCGTGGACGAGCTGTTCAGCTACGGCGGCGTCAAGCCGGAGCAGGTCGCCGGCCTGGTCCACGGCGCGATCTTCACGCGCGGGCCGAAGGACCTGAAGCGGACCGCGATCTTCGTCGGCGGCAGCAACGTCGAGGCCGGCGAGGCGCTGCTGGCCGAGGCGCTCAAGGCGATGATCCCGGCGTTCGGCCTGCGCGTCAGCGTCCTCCTCGACGCCAACGGCGCCAACACCACCGCCGCCGCCGCCGTCCGGGTCGCTGCCAAGCACCTCCCGCTGGGTGAGGTGAAGGCGCTCGTGCTCGGCGGCACCGGGCCGGTCGGGCAGCGAGTCGGTCTGCTCTTGGCGCTTCAGGGCGCCGAGGTTCGCCTCGTCTCACGGCAGCTAGGGCGAGCCCAGGCGGCCTGCGAGGCGATCCGGGCCAAGGCGCCGCAGGCGAAGGTCGAGCCGGCCGCTGTCGCCGGGACCGACGACCTGCCCGCCGCGCTGGCCGACCGCACGCTGGTCGTCGCCGCGGGGGCGGCCGGAGTCGTGTTGCTACCGAAGGCGGCCCGCCTGGCCTGCCCGACGTTGAAGGTCGCCATCGACCTGAACGCCGTGCCGCCGCTCGGCGTCGAGGGCGTTGAGGTGACCGACGCCGGCAAGGCGCGCGACGGCGTGATCGCCTTCGGGGCGATCGGCGTTGGCGGCACAAAGATGAAGCTCCACCGCGCGGCCGTCGCCCGGCTGTTCGAGAGCAACGACC
Source organism: Gemmataceae bacterium (assembly GCA_046350195.1). Lineage (GTDB taxonomy): Bacteria > Planctomycetota > Planctomycetia > Gemmatales > Gemmataceae > CALDUY01. The sequence goes on along the minus strand of JAXMAW010000033.1, from coordinate 32,481 downwards.
AGGTGCTCGACGCCGAGCAGGTCTACGCCCTGGGCGAAGGGCTTTGAGCTTCCTCCGCCCGCAGGGCGACGACGTCGATCAGCAGCGGGTGGCGCCCAAGCGGCTCGGCCAGCAGGAACTCGACGCCCTGGCACTCGCGCGCCAGGTTGTCACGGGCCTCGGCCAGGTCGCGGCGGACGTGAACGCCGGCGGAGAGGAAGTACGGCACCATCACGACCCGCGACGCCCCTTGGGCGACGCACTTGCGCCCGCCGGCCTCGATGCCCGGCTCGGCCAGCTCCAGAAACGACGGCACGACGACGGCGTGGCCCCGGCCCCGCAGCTCGGCGGCGACGTGGTGCAGGTCGGCGTTCGCCTCGGCGTGCCGGCTGCCGTGCGCGATCAGCAGCAACGCGGTTGTCACGAAGTCCTCCGGTGGTGGGCCACACGAGCATTGTAGCCGCCGCCCTGCTATGCTGGAGGCCGTCGCCCTACCGGAGGCCAGGCGCTACCATGATCGGCTCGCGGCTCGGGTCCTGGGTCATCGAGGAGGAGATCGGCCGCGGCGGCATGGGCACGGTGTACCGCGCCGGCCGGGCGGCCGGCGCCAGCGGCCCCGCCGAGGCGGCCGTCAAGGTGCTCGCCGCCGAGCTGGCCGTCGAGCTGGGCTTCCAGCAGCGGTTCCAGCGCGAGATCAGCATCCTCCGCCAACTCAGCCACCCCAACATCGTCCGCTTCCTCGAGTCTGGCGTCGAGGGCGACCGCTTCTGGTACGCCATGGAGCTGATCCACGGCGAGAGCCTCGAAGGGGTTCGCGACGGCCGCGGCCGGGTGCCCTGGCGGCAGGTGCTGGAGATCGCCTGGCAGGTCGCCCCGGCGCTGAAGCACGCCCATGACCGCGGCGTCATCCACCGTGACCTGAAGCCGTCCAACCTGCTCATCGACTCCGACGGGGTGGTGAAGCTCACCGACTTCGGCATCGCCAGCCTGTTCGCCAGCCCGCACCTGACGGTGACCGGCGGCGTCATCGGCACCCCGGAGTACCTGTCCCCCGAGCAGGCCTGCGGCAAGCCGGTCACCAAGCGCAGCGACCTGTACTCGCTCGGCGTCGTCCTCTACACCCTCGTCACCGGCACCACGCCGTTCGTCGGCGAACAGATGGACCTGCTGCACAAGCACCAGTACGCCCAGTTCGAGCGGCCCTCGCGCCTGGTGCCGGAGCTGCACCCCGACTTCGAGGGGCTGATCGCGTCGCTGTTGGAGAAGGACCCCGGCAAGCGCCCGCCCGACGGCGGCGTCCTGTTCAAGCGACTCGACAGCCTGCGGAAGAAACTGGCCCGGCAGACCCAGCACGCCGGCTTCGCCACCCAGGGCGGGGTGCTCGTCGGCAACCGCGAGGGGCCGGCGACGCTGATGAGTCGGCTGATGCGCCAGGAGCTGGAGCAGCAGAACCGGCCCGGGCCGATCGGCCGGGTGATTAACCACCCCGCCGTGCTCGTCACCTTGTTCGCGCTGTGCGTCGGCACGCTGACCTACACGTTCTGGCCGTCCAGCGCGGGCACGCTGTACCAGCGCGGCGCCGCCCTGATGGCCTCGGACAACCCCGACGACTGGGAGACGGCCTGGGACCGCTACCTGGGACCACTGGAGAATAAATACCCCGATCACCCTTACCAGGACGAGCTGGCCGAGTTCAAGCGGCGCCTGGAGGATTCCAGGGCCGAGCACCGCGCCGAGGGCCGGGCGCGGTGGAGCCGGCGCCTGGGCGAGGGGGAGTGGTTCTTCGAGAAGGGGGTACGGATGCGGCAGCGCGGCGCGGAGAAGGAGGCGCGCCTGCTGTGGCAGGCGCTGGTCGAGGCGTACCGCGAGGTGCCCAGCGAGCGGCCGTGGGTGCGGCGGGCGGAGGGCGAGTTGGCCCGGCCGCTGGCGGCCGTCGCCAAACCGCCGTCGGCCCTGCGCGACGCGCTGGACCGGGCGAAGGCGATGGAGGGGGACGGCCAGAAGGCCGAGGCCGACGCGGTGCGCCAGTCGCTGCGCACCCTCTACCGCGACGACCCCGCGGCGCTGCGGCTCATCGACGGGTGAGGCTCACCAGACCAGCGTCGGCGCCACGTCGAGGTCGAGCCCCGAGAACTCGCCGCGGCGCCAGCGCTCGACGGCCATGGCGGCCATCGCCGCGTTGTCAGTACAGAGCCCCAGCGGGGGTATGATCAGGTCCGTGCCGGTCTGGCGGGCCATCCCCTCAAGGGCCGCGCGCAATACCTTGTTCGCCGCGACGCCCCCGCCGACGGCAAGGCGGGTGCGGCCGGTGCGGGCCAAGGCCTGGCGCGCCTTGGTGACCAGGACATCGACGACGGCATGCTGGAAGCTCGCCGCCAGGTCTGCCCGCTTGGGGCCAGGTGGCGGCGGGGCCGGCCGGGCCGCGTCCTGGCCGCCCAGGGCGTACAAAACCGCCGTCTTGAGGCCGCTGAAGCTGAAGTCGAGCCGATCCTCGTGGAGGAACGAGCGCGGGAACTTGTGCGCCTTGGGGTTGCCGCTGGCGGCTTCGCGCTCAAGCGCTGGACCGCCGGGAAAGCCCAGACCCAAAAGGGCCGCGACCTTGTCGAACGCCTCGCCGGCGGCGTCGTCGAGCGTGCCGCCGAGCGGCCGGAAGTCGGTGGCGGAGGCGCAGTCGAACAGCAGCGTGTGCCCGCCGGAGACGACCAGCCCGATGCAGGGAAAGACGTCGCGGCCGGCGGCCAGTCGGCAGGCGTAGACGTGGCCGTGGACGTGGTTGACGCCGACCAGCGGCACGTCGAGCGCCAGGGCAAGGGCCTTGGCGGCCGTCACGCCGATGAGTAGCGCGCCTACCAGGCCCGGCGTGTAATGGACCGCGACGCAGCCGACGTCGGCGAAGGTGATGCCAGCTTCTCGTAACGCCTCGTCGATGACCGGCAGAAGGCGTTGCAGGTGGGCGCGGGCGGCGACCTCGGGCACGACGCCGCCGAAGCGGGCGTGCAGGTCGGTCTGCGACGCGACGACGCTGGAAAGGACGCGCGGCTCGTCGGTGAACACGGCGGCGGCCGTCTCGTCGCAGGACGTCTCGATGCCGAGGAAGAGGGCCACTCGTCGTCCTCACGCCTTGACCGCGACGCCCTCGACGTCGGCGGGGCTTGCGAACTCCTGCCAGCGCACGCTCTGCCGGAAGAACGCCAGCGGGTTGTCATAGACGACTTTTCGGATCGCCGTTTCTGGGTGACCACGCCGGCGCATCTCGAGGGCCATCTCCGGCAGTGCCAGCGGGTCGGACTTGCCCCAGTCGCCTGCGCTGTTCGCCATGATCCGGTCGGTGCCGTACATCTCGAGCATGTCCACGGCGCGCTGTGGCGTGCACTTCGAGGTCGGGTACAGCGTCATGCCGCACCAGAAGCCGTTGTCCACGGCGAGGCGAATGGTGTGCTCCTCCACGTGGTCGATGCAGACGCGGGCCGGGTCGATGCGCGGGTCGTTCTTGAGCATGTCCACGATCATCCGCGTGCCCTTGTACTTGTCCTCCAGGTGCGGCGTGTGGATGAGGATTAGCTCGCTCGTCCTCGCGGCCAGGTCGAGGTGCTCCTGGAAGACGGTCGCCTCATTGCGGGTGTTCTTGTTCAGGCCGATCTCGCCGATGCCGAGGACGTTGGGCTTGTCGAGGAACTCGGGGATGAGCTTGATGACGTCGCGAGAGAGGCTGACGTTCTCGGCCTCCTTGGCATTGATGCACAGCCAACTGAAGTGCTTGATGCCGAACTGGGCGGCGCGCTTCGGCTCGACCTCGGTGAGGTGGCGGAAGTAGTCGCGGAAGCCCTCGGCGGAGCCTCGGTCGAACCCGGCCCAGAAGGCGGGCTCGCTGACGGCGACGCACCCGCACTGGGCCATGCGGTGGTAGTCGTCCGTGACGCGCGATATCATGTGAATGTGCGGGTCGATGTAGTACATCTTAACTCTATCTCCTTTCTTGAATTCTATTTGCGAGGCGGCCCTGGACGGATTGGGGGGAGAATTCACCCTGCCCGGGTAGTCCACATCGTATCAGATTGCGTTGCCCCCTGGCCTCCAAACTTCAGACTGCTGCCTCCCGCCGCGGCGGCGAGCCGAACATCCGCCGGTACTCCCGACCTAACCGGACGGGCACTCGTGCCCGACGCCGCCTTCCCGCGTCCAGTCCGTCGCCGAACACCAGCCGCCGGGCTTCCTGGAGCCGCAACCGCTATTGGCACTCTAGCGGGCACAGTCCGGTCACCGCCCTATAGTGCAAGTGGAAGGCCGACGGACTCATCCTCACGCGCCGCACGAGTGACTCCAAGCCGCAGTGGTTCGGCGGGCGGCCCAACGTCCTGCGGCAAGTCGAGCAGGGTCACGAGGCGAGTGATGGCGTCGAGGAGCAGCGACGGGACATATGGCCGGCTCAAGGACGAAGCCGATGAGCGGCCCGGTCGCGGACAGTATCGGCCGGAGTGGTGTACTTTCCCTCACAGCGTCGGCCCGATGCTCCACGGGGCAAACTCCTCCTCGCCGACGCCGTTGACCTCGCTCTTCGTCTTCTTGCCGCTGGCTACCGCGAGGATCTCCTCGAAGATTCGCCGGCCCACATCCTCTACCGGCGTGCCCGACAGGATCACGCCCGCATCGACGTCCATGTCCCCGATCATGTGCTGGTACAACGGCGTGTTCGTCGCCACCTTAATCGACGGCGCCGGCTTGCAGCCGAAAACGCTGCCGCGCCCCGTCGTGAACACTAGCACGTTCGCCCCACCGGCCACGATGCCGGTCATGCTCACTGGGTCGTAGCCCGGCGTGTCCATCACCACGAACCCCTTGGCCCTGACCGGCTCGGCGTAGTGGACCACGTCCACCATCGCCGTGCTGCCCGCCTTGGCGATCGCGCCGAGAGACTTCTCGTAGATCGTCGTTAGCCCGCCCTCCTTGTTGCCCGGCGACGGGTTGTTGTTGATCTCCGCCCCGAACAAGCCGGTGTACCACTCCCACCACTTGATCCGCTCGACCAATTTCTCTCCGACCTCGCGGCTGACCGCCCGGCGCGTCAGAAGGTGCTCCGCCCCGTAGATCTCCGGCGTCTCGCCAAGGATGGTCGTGCCGCCCTGCCGGACGAGTAGGTCACTCGCCACACCAAGCGCCGGGTTGGCCGTCACCCCGCTGTTTCCGTCCGAGCCGCCGCAGTTGGTGCCGAGGACGATCTTATCGGCGGTCAGCGTCGTGCGCTTCATCTCGTTGACGCGCGGTAGCAGCTCGGCGATCGCCTGCACGCCAGCCTCAACCGTTTTGCCGATGCCGCCACACTCCTGGATCGACAGCGTCAGCGGCGCCTTCTTCGACCCGTTGAGCTGCAACAGCCTTTCGCCCTCGATGAGGTGAATCGCCTGGCCGGTCTCACAACCCAGGCCGACGAGGATGTACGCCGCCACGTTCGGGTGCCGGGCAAACCCCGCCAGCGTGCGGTCGAGCTGCTTGTGGTCGGCCCCGTCGTACTGCATCGCGCAGCCGGCCTTGTGTGTGATCGCCACCACGCCGTCCACGTTAGGGTAGCGATTCAGAAGGTCGGACTGACGGAAGCGCTCGGAGATGTACTTACTCGTCGAGGCCGAGCAGTTCACCGTGCTGATGATGGCGATGTAGTTGCGCGTGCCAAACCGGCCGTCTCCGCGGTCGTAGCCCTCCCAGGTACGCTGGTCGCACAGCGTTTCCGGGCCCGGCGGGCAGTCACGGCAGAAGGCGTAGTCGCGCTCAAAGCGACCCGCAGTGACGTTGTGGACGTGAACGTGGTCTCCCGGGGCGATGTCGCGGCTGGCGAAGCCGATGATCTGCCCGTACTTGCGCACCGCCTGGCCCATGGCGATCTTCGCCAGGGCGAACTTGTGCCCCAGGCCGACCCGGCCGGACAGCGTGATCCTCGCGCCATGGTGTTCGAGTACCTGCCCGGCTAACAGGACCCGCGCCGCCACGGCGGTGTTGTCTTCCGGGCGTAGCTGCACGGCAACGCGAGACAGCGGGACGGCGGTCATGTCGTATCTCCCAAAGCCTTCACGGAGAAGCAGATACGTGTACATTACGGGACGGTACAGGGACGGGGAAGAGGCGGCCGAGAAAGGTAGTCGTATGAATCCGGAAAAAGTCGCCAAAAAAAATGATTGACAACCTGCGGGATCGCTTTTTACCATCCCCATCATTGGGATCAACGACGATCTGTCCCGATCATCCCGATCATCCCGATCATCCCGATCATCCCGATCATCCCGATCATCCCGATCATCCCGATCATCCCGATCATCCCGATCATCCCGATGAGGAGCAGCTGAAAGCTCCCTGCTCTGATCCGAAAATCCAGCGACGAACGGGAAAGAAGGTTCACACATTCCACGTTGAGAAAGGGAGAGAACGATGGGTCAGTATCTGCGGTACGGCTCCTTGGTTGCTCTGTGTGTTTGGAGTATTGTTGCTGGCATACTCTTCGCTGCCCCCGCACCGTTTACTACCGGACCGTGCGATTATACGACTACCTGCGCTTTCAGTTGTCAATGGAACTATGACCCGGATCTCGACATGTGGTATTCAATGGATTCAGGGGATCCAAGGCCCCTTGCAAACTGCAAAATAGAGGATAACAACCCTTGCAGTTACAAGTACAGCACGCTTTGCCGGTACACGAGGTATATAGACGATAAATGCACACCAGAGTGGTCATTAGGTAGCTGGTCGTGGGGTGTAGCTCAGTGCAAAAGTAAATAACCGCCAGAACTTCCGGATTCAAGGGAACCTGATAGGTGTGTAGGATGCCAGGAGCACTAAGGCAGCTCCATGAAAGCTGTCCAGATGGCTTCCGAGCCTAGTGTCGGCTCCATATGCAGATTGACGCAGTAGTTTCGGAAGCCTCTCACCACAATCATTTTATGACCTTCAAGAAGCACGGTTATCCGAGGAAAATGTTCTGGCTATCGCTTCAAATGCTTCATTGAAGATCTGAATAATCTCTGCCCGACATCATCAAAGCGTCTAACCAGGCCATTTGCGATGATCGTTCGACCTTTGTCTCGTTCGCTTTGTCTGGGCCTTCTTCTCTTCCTGGCAGTAGAAATGCCTGCCAGTGGAGACACGGTAGACTTGGTGTTGTTGTGCCAGCAGGGCCATGAGCAATCTCGCAATAGTTCTACTGTAACTGATGCGGCCTGGAGTGTATAGTAACCGGCGGAGGGCAGGAACGACAAGGCTCGTTCGGGAGAGGCCAGGATGTCGCTGTTGGAACACGCCCAGGCCCAGGCCCTCTTGGCCGACGCCGAGGTCACCCCCGCCGCCGTCCGCTCCTGCCTGGGTCGGCTGCGTCTGTTCCTCGCCCGCTACCTCCGGTGCTTCCCCCGCTCCGAGCAGCGCGAGTTGGCCGAGGTGGTCCTTTCCGGCAAGCTCTCCGGCCTACAGCGGAAGACCGCCGAGCCGATCGCTTACCTGGCCGACCGGCCCCGCAAGCCGGTCCAGCACTTCGTCGGGGCCGGGGCGTGGGACGACGACGCCCTCCTGGCCGAGCTCCGCCGCCACGTCGCCGAGGTGGTCGCCGACCCCGAGGGCGTGCTGGTCCTGGACGGCAGTGGGTTCGCCAAGAAGGGCGAGGCCTCGTGCGGCGTCCAGCGGCAGTCGTGCGGCCGGCTGGGCCAGGTCGAGAACTGCCAGGTCGGCCTGTTCCTCGCCTACGTCGCCGCCGGCGGCGCGGCGCTGGTGGACCGGCGGCTGTACCTGCCGGAGGGCTGGGCCAACGACCCGGACCGCCGGGGGCAGACCCACGTGCCCGAGGCGGTGGCGTTCCAGGAGGGGTGGCGGATCGGCCTGGGCCTGATCGACCGGGCGCGGGCCGACCTGCCGTTCGGCTGGGTGGCCGGCGACGACGAGTACGGCCGGGCCACCGAGTTCCGGGCCGGGCTGCGGCGGCGGGAGCTCCGCTACGTGCTGGACGTGCCGTGCAGCACCCTGGTGAGGGACATCGACGAGGGGCCCCCGCCGGGGAGCCGCTGCCCGCCGTGGCGGCGGGTCGACGAGTGGGCCCGGCGGCTGCCGGCCTCCCGGTGGCGGCGGGTCGAGGTGGGGCCGGGGTCGAAGGGGCCTCAGGTGGTCCGGGCGGCGGAGGGGTGGGTGCAGACCAGGGGGGAGGGCGGCCGGGTGGGGGCGGTGGAGCGGGTGGTGGTGATCCGGACGATCGACCGCGAGCCGGTGACGTGGTACACGTTGTCCAACGCGCCGGCGCGGGTCGGCGTGGCGGCGGTGGCCAAGGCGCACGCGCGGCGGCACGGGGTGGAGGAGCTGTTGCAAGTGGGCAAGGGGGAGGTGGGGCTGGGGCACTACGAGGTGCGCTCCTGGGTGGGGTGGCACCACCACATGACGCTGTCCCTGCTGGCGGTGTGGTTCTTGCAGCTGGAGCGGCGGCACCTCGGGGGGGAAAGCCCCGGCGTTGACGGTGCCGCAACTGCGCGAGGTGTTCAGCCGCCTGTTGCGGCCACGGCCGATCAGCGCGCGGCGGACCGCCCAGGAGGTCAGCCGGGGGCTACGCCGCACCGCGGAGGCCCGCATCTACCACTGGTACGCCCGCACCGGGAAGTTCCCGCCTCGCCGCGACCAACCCGACGGGTAGAACGGTTACAGTAGAACTAGCAATACGCGGTTCGATCTCTCCAGGAGATCCCTCATGTTCGACCCGTATGAGAAGTGGCTCGGCATCCCCAAGGCCCGACGGCCGGTCGATTACTTCCTGCTGCTCGACCTCGACCCCGGCGAGAGGGACCCGGACGTCATCCAGGAGGCGGCCGAGCGGCAGGCGGGCCTGGTGACGCCCCACCAGGGAGGGCCGCACGACAAGGCGTGTACGCGCCTGCTGGCCGAGATCGACAAGGCGATGGACACCCTCCTTTCGCCGGTCAAGCGGAAGGCGTACCTGGCGAAGCTCCGCGAGCGGGACGACGAGGAAGACGAGCCGGACGAGGGCGACCGGCCGCGGCGCGGCCGGGGCAGGAAAGGCCAGTCGCGCCGGGAGGCGGAGCCGGCGCCGGTCTGGCCGTGGCTGGTCCTCGGCGGCGGCGGGCTGGTCGTCCTGGCGGCCGTCGGGGGCGTGGTCTTCTGGCAGACGCGGCCGAAAGCGGCCGGCGACCCGCCGCCGGCCTCTGCCGTGGCGGCCGCCCAACCTGCCCCCATCATCCCCGCGCCCGCGCCGGCGCCGGCTCCGGTGCCAACTCCGCCGGTCGTGGTGGCGACGCCTCCCCCGCCGCCTCAGCCCAAGCCGGCGCCCGCGCCGCTGAGCCGGCCGCCGGCGGTGAAGCGCAAGCCGGCGGTCGTGAAGCTGCCCGTGCCGGACCAGGTCGCCCAGGACAAGGCCGAGAAGGCGCTCAAGGAGAAGTACAAGGCCGCCTACGAGAAGGCGACGTCGGAGGGCCAGCTGGCGCTGGCGGCCAAGCTGTACCAGCCTGGCCGCGAGGACCGCGGCGACCCCGCCGCTTGGTTCGTCCTGTGGCGCGAGGCCCGCGATGCCGCCGTCCGCGCCGTCCGGCCCCGCTTCGCGGCGGCCGTCGTCAACGAGATCGACACCTACTTCCTCATCGACGCCGCCGCGATGAAGGCCCAGGCGCTGGCCCAGGTCAGTGAGTTGGCCGACGGCGCCCGCGCCGCGGTGAAGACCGCCCTGGCCCAGGTCGAGCCGGCGCTGGCCGAGGACAACTACGAGGCGGCCACCCGGATGCTCGACGCCGCCGACGCCGCCGCCCGCAAGGGCAAGCCGGACGAGAGGCTGACGTCCCAGATCGCCTCGCGCCGCAGCCAGGTGCTGGCGTTCGAGAATTCCTACCGCGAGGTGGCCGCCGCCCGCGAGAAGCTCAAGGCCGCCCCGGACGACGCGCCCGCCAACCTGGCCGTCGGTCGGCACCTCTGCCTGTTCCACGGCCGCTGGGACGAGGGGCTGCCGTACCTGGGCAAGGGCGGCGACGCCGAGCCGGCCCGGCTGGCCCGGCAAGACCTGACCCCGCCCGCTGACGTCAAGGCTCAACTCGCCGTCGCCGACGCCTGGTCGCGGATGACCGAGGACCACACCGAGCGCCCCAGGAGGCACCTCTACGAGCGCGCCCTGGCCTGGTACGACGTCGCCCGGCCCAACGTCGCGGCCAAGGATCAGTCCAAGCTGGACGAGAAGACCCTGCAAGTGCGCAAGAAGCTCGTCCCCAACGTGCGGCGGCTGGTGCCCGGCAGCTACTTCGGCCGTTCCGACCCGGAGGACCGCGCCCTACTGCTCCGCGAGGGCGGTGGCAACGTGCGGTCGGAGGCGGCCGTCGAGAGCGGCCTGGAGTGGCTGGCTAGACACCAGGACTCGACGGGCAAGTGGGCCACCGAGGCGTTCCACCGGGCCGGCAAGTGCAAGTGCGGCGACCCGGGCCAGCAGTTCGACATCGCCGGCACCGCCTTCGGCCTGCTGCCGTTCCTCGGCGCCGGCGAGACGCACAAGCACGGCCGCTACCGCCGGCAGGTGCAGCGCGGGCTGACGGGCTTGGTGACCAAGCAGAAGCCGGAGGGCAAGTTCAGCGACAACGCCTACGAGAACGCCCTGGCCACGCTGGCCGTCTGCGAGGCGGTCGGGCAGGCCAAGGACAAGCAGCTGGCCGGCGCGGCCCAGCGGGCGGTGAACTTCCTCGCCGCCGCCCAGCACCCCGAGGGGAGCTGGGGCTACTCGCCGGGGGCGAAGGGCGACACCTCGGTGACCGGCTGGCAGTTCTCGGCGCTGAAGGCCGGCTACTACGCCGGGCTGAACGTGCCGCCGTCGTCGTTCGTCCGGGCGGGGCTGTTCCTCAACACCGTCGCCGACCCCGGAGGCCTCGGCTACGGCTACAACACCCCCGGCGCCGGCCGGGCCACGTCGGCGACCGGCCAGATGGTCCGCGAGTACCTCGGCCTGCCGCCGAGCCACCACGTCCTCGCCAAGGGCATCGACTACCTGCTGCGGCCAGAAAACTTCGTCACGAAGGAGAAGCCGAGCATCTACTTCCTGTTCTACGCCACCCAGGTGATGCACCACGCCGGCGGCGACGCCTGGGAGACATGGAACCCGAAGGCGCGCGACCTGCTGATCGAGCTTCAGGACCAGGGCAAGGTCGAGGGCCGCGAGCACCAGAAGGGCAGCTGGTCGCCCAGCGGCGACGAGTGGGCCACACAGGGCGGCCGGCTGATGTTCACCTCGCTGGCACTCATCACGCTGGAGGTGTACTACTACCACATCCCGCTGAACGGCTTCGGCCCGGCGGTGCTGGACGAGTGAAGCCGCGTCAGTCGTCGAGCGCCGGCACGTCGTCGGCGGTGAGCGCGCCGTCGCTCATGGCCTTGCGGTACTCGGGGACGACGACCTGGACGACCATGACCAGGCCGGTCACGCCGATGATCCAGCCGGCGAGGCGTTGCACGTTCTCCTTCTGCAGGCGCCCCGCCAGCCCACGAGGAGGCCGCCGGCCACCGTGGGCACAGTCAGCAGGGCGAGGGTGGCGGCCAGCCGGGACCACTCGACCTCGCCGGCGAGCATGGTCGTCGCCACCGCGACCAGGCCGGTGAGGCTGCCGATGGCTATGCTGCTGCCGACGGCGACGCGCGTGTCGAACTTCGGCCAGCGGATCATCATCGGCAACCGCAGGCTGCCCAGCATCAGCCCGGTCACCGCCGCCAACGCCCCCAGCCCGAGGCCGATGACGACTTCGAGCGGGATGCTCTGAGAACGCGGGGCGGATGGGTCGTCCTTACACGGCTTGCCGGATCGGACAAGGTTCACCGCTGAGACGACGAGCATGGTGCCGGTGGCAAAGTGCGACCAGAAGTGAGAGACGTGGCGGGCGACCAGGTAAGAGGCGACGACGGCGCCGATCAGCGAAGGGATCCCCATGAGGACCATCACCGATCAAGACACCCGGCCGTCGCGGGAGTGGCGGAGGGCGCCCAGCCCGGAGACGAGCAGGTTGCAGGCGGCCTCGGCCTGGGGGTTGCTCAGGTTGACGACCAACGGCGGCAGGCCGACGGCGGCCTCGACGAAGCTGAGCAGGATCGACTCAAAGGCGATCAGCGCGAGCAGCCACAGCTGATACGGTTCCATCCGGACGGCCTTCCTGCGCGTGCGCCATCTTCACTCGGTCCGGTGTGGCGTGGTTCGGGCGCGGGGTTGTCCGGGCCGCCACAGCGGCTACGATACGCGGACGCCCCGCGCCTGCAAACCAAGGGTAGCGAAGTGCCGACGACAAACCCCTTGCCCCCTGCTCTGAAGACGCCCCAAAGCCGCGCGCTCCAGTTGATCCTCGACCCGCTGGTTCGCTTCCTGCACACCGAGGCGGCCGGCGGGGTGGTGCTGCTGGGCTGCGCCGCCGCGGCCCTGGGGGTGGCCAACTCGCCGTGGGCCAAGCCTTTTCGTGACTTCTGGCACCACACCCACCTCACGCTCGGGGTTGGCCCCTACGCCCTCGACAGACCACTGGAGTGGTGGGTCAACGACGTACTGATGGTGCTGTTCTTCTTCGTCGTCGGGCTGGAGATCAAGCGCGAGCTGGTCGCCGGCGAGCTGCGCGACCCTCGCAAGGCGGCCCTGCCTGCGGCGGCGGCCCTCGGCGGGATGGTCGTGCCGGCCCTGATCTACCTGGCGCTGCAGCGCGGCGCGCCGGGCGAGCGGGGCTGGGGCATCCCGATGGCGACGGACATCGCCTTCGTCGTCGGGGTGCTGGCCCTGCTGGGGCCGCGCGTCCCGGCAGGGCTAAAGGTCCTGATGCTCTCGCTGGCCATCGTCGATGACCTCGGCGCGGTCCTCGTCATCGCCGTGGCGTATTCCCAGGCCTTCTCTTTGGGCGCGCTGGGTTGCGCGGGTGGGGGGCTGGCCCTGGCCTTGTTCCTGCGACTGGTCGGCGTGCGCATGGTGGCGGTGTACGCAGTGGTGGGGGTTGGGGTGTGGCTGGCAACGTACCTCTCCGGGGTCCACGCGACGGTCGCCGGGGTCGCGCTGGGGCTGCTGACGCCGGCCCGGACCCCGGTCGGCAAGGCCCGCCTGCTGGAGGTAATCGACCTGGTCGCGGAGCGGCTCCGGGCCGACCCGACGCGCGACGACCTGGACGACCTCAACGACGAGGTGCAGGCGCTGGTTGAGCACGGGCAGCTGGCGATGTCGCCCCTGGACCGCTTGCAGGCAGGCCTGCACCCGTGGGTGGCCTTCGTCATTATGCCGCTGTTCGCGCTGGCCAACGCCGGCGTCGCGGTGGATGCGGCGCAACTCGCCAGCCCGGTGGCGCTGTCCGTCGTGGTGGGCCTGCTGGTCGGCAAGCCGGTCGGCATCTTCGTGTTCTCCTGGCTGGCTGTGAAGGGAGGCCTGGCGAGGCTTCCCGCCGGTGTGACCACGCCGGTGCTCGCCGGCGCGGGCTGCCTGGGCGGGATCGGCTTCACGATGTCGCTGTTCATCGCCACACTGGCCCTGGAGGGCGACCTGCTGACGGCCGGGAAGGTCGGCACCCTGGCCGGGTCGGCTGTGAGTGCCGCCCTGGGCTCCGCGGTATTGCTGGCTGTGCTACCTCACAGGCCTCCCCCAGAGGAAGGCGCGGCCGTCAGTTGTGCACCATCTGTGCGAGATCGCACAGGCGATCACCGGGCTTGAGGAGGTTCGCCGCGAAAAGGGTAAGCCTATGGCCGGAACGTGATTTGCAATTGCCGTTGGTGAGCCGACTCAAGCCGGAGAATGGTCATGATCGCCTTTCCTTCGGATGGCCGGGTGACGGGTGTTCGCGCCCTCGCAGCGCTGGCTGCCGTGGTCCTTTGCTGGTCTCCGTTGGCTGGGCCGGCCGTGGCGGTGCAGGCCGGGGGCGGGGTGAAGTTGGACTTCCTGGACCGCCCCGGCGCCGAGGGGAAGCAGATTCCCCCCACCTACGCCTTTCGCCGCTGGGGGGCCGCGGAAAAGGAGTTCGTTACCCGGGTCTTCCGCCGGGCTGAGAGGCGAACCCCAGGGCTGGCGGGGCGCGTTGGCGCCTGGCGGCCGCTTCGGCTATACCGGGTGAGCCAGGTCTCGGGCCCGAACCTGGGGCTGGTGGCGATGCCGATGCTCAGCGCGGTGTTCTTCCCCGACGTGTTCTTCCTGCGATACTACGGGGAATCGACCACGGCGGCGGAAACGCTGGCGATCCACGAGTTCGCCCACCTGGCGGACCCGTTCTACCGGGTGTCCTGGGGCCCGGAGTGGGTCGGGCTGGTCAGGCCACGGCTGGAGCGGGCCGCGGAGCGTGTGGCGCGGGAGACCGGCGTGGGGATTTCCACCCTCTACGCGACCCCCGCCCGGTTGTGGACCGCGAAGCAGAAGGCGGCGCTGGAAGTGGCGGCCCGCGAGGAGGGCCTGCCGAGCGCCTACGCCGGGCTCGACATGGCCGAGGCGCTGGCCGAGTTCACGACCAGCCTGGTCACCGGGGGCCACGCCGCTGCCGGGCCGGAAGTCCGGGAGTTCCTGGGTCGATGGCTTCTGGGGCCGGCCTCCGCACCAGACACACTGACGCTCGCCATGCGCCGCGCCCTGGAGGCGGTTGAAAAGGGGGATCGCCTGACCGCCCGGAAGTCCTTCACCGAGGCGACCCAGGCCGACCCGTACCTGGTCACCGCCTGGCTCGGCCGGGCCGAGGTGAGCACCGATCTCGACGTCGGTAAGGCGCTGGCGGATTTCGATCAGGCGATCCTCCTCACCTCCACATTCGAGGGCCGCCCTCTGGCCGTGCGTGGGCAGTTCCACGCCAGGCGGGGGGAGACGGCGCTGGCCATCAACGACTTCACCAAGTCGCTGGAACTCAACCCCGCCCAGACGGAAGTCTACATGCAGCGCGCGGCGTGCTGGAGCCGGAGCAAGCAGCCCGCCAAGGTGGTGGGCGACTGTACGCTGGCGCTAAGGTTCGCCCCCCGGTCCGCCGAGATTCACCTCGTCCGGGGCGCGCACTACGAGGCGCTCGGGAACCAGGTTAAGGCGCTACAAGATTACGACTGGGCGATCCGGTTTGACGACAAGCTCTTCCTTGCTCACCTCCGCCGAGCCTGGATCAAGGCAACCTCACCCGTGGACGCACTGCGGGACGGCAAGCGGGCGGTGGTGGACGCACGCCGGGCCGGCGAACTCAGCGGGTGGAAGCCGGCCGAGGTGTTCGACACCCTCGCGGCGGCCCACGCGGAGGTTGGCGACTTCGACAAGGCCGTGGAGTTTCAGACGAAGGCCCTGGCCGGCGCGAAGGACGAGTTCAAGGCCCCGTGGCGCGAGCGGCTGGCGCTTTACCGGCAACACCGGCCGTACCGCGCCCCTCAGTGACTCCCCCGGCGGCAACGGGGAGGATCGTGACCTCCACCGCTGCGGGCTCGAAGTTCACCCCAGGAGAGGCCATCTCAAACGTGGCCTCGACACGGGCGCGGGTGGCCCCCGCGGGGATGACGACGGGCGCCTCGACCGAGGCAAGGAACCGGCCGTCGCCTCAGCAGTCGCGGACGAACGGCACCTCCAGCGGCTCGCCCAGCGGGGCGTCGCCGGCCAGGAACGTCACCTTCGCCCGCATGACGGCTTGCTCGGCCGGCACCTCCTGGTCGGCAAGGAAGGTGACCTCACGGCCGGGCCTGTGGACCTCCAGGAGCATGCCGATGGCCACCTTGGCGCCCCCGGCCCATGGCGCCCGCGGCGCCAGGGCGATCTGTGGCCGGACCACGTCCCCCGGCCTTAGGGCCGGGGGCGCATGCCCCCCGCACCCGGCCAGCAGCGGCAGGAGCAGCAGGGGGCCGCCGGCTAACCACCGGGACATCGCTCGTCCCTCCGAAAGGGGAAACGGGAAGGGCCCCGGCTCCCGCGAACGGGGCCGGGGCCAACTCGGCTCAGTTGGGCGAGACCGTCTCGCCGTAATCGGGGGTTTCGATCGCCACCCACGTCTCGTCGGTCGCGCTGGAGTTGAAGAAGCGGACGCTGCCGTCGCCCATGCAGACCTGGATGCCGGCCGAGGTGAAGCCCTGCGACTTCTGCGGGTGGACATTGGTGACTAGCGGGGCCCACTCCGGCTTCCGCATGCAACGGCAGTTCCACGGCCGGTCAAACGGCCAGGTCCCTGGCACCGCGCCGCCGCGGTTTACGAAGCCGTTGCGCGGGTGGTACGGGCTGTTGTAGAGCGACCCGGGCACCACGCCGTTGGCCCACTGGGCTGCCCCGGGCTGCGTGTTGGCGCCCAGCGGGGGGGTGAAGTCGTTCGGGATCGAACGCGGATCGACGCCGTAGCCCCACAGCATCGCGGCGGCTCCGAACGGCCCTCCCTGCATGGAGGCGTACTTCTCGCCGAACACGAAGGTGCCGGACAGCCCGTCGATGACCTTGCTGAAGTTGGCCATGGTGTCGCCGAAGACCTGCCAGTTGGCCGAGTAGCTGGTCACCCCCCAGGTGGTGTTGGCGGTGCTGGCCCAGCTGGGGTAGAGGGTGGGGAAGTTGGTCGATCCTTGCTGCCCGCTGAGCGGCAGCTGGTAGGTACCGCCGCCGGGGTAGCTGCGGTCAAGCGGGGCTTGCAGCACCTTCAGCGGCAGCGACCGCGAGGCGTCCACGCCCATCCGGTGGACGTTGTCCTGCTCCAAATACGGCAGCAGGTGGTAGAAGATGGAGCCCCCGCCAAGGTCCGGGGAGGTCGGCGAGAGCGCGCCGAACATGGGTGGCATGCGATCGTAAGTGCTGTGGAAGTTGTGCAGCGCCAGGCCGAGTTGCTTGAGGTTGTTCGCGGACTGCATCCGGCCCGCGGCCTCGCGAACCTTCTGCACGGCGGGGAGGAGCAGGCCAATGAGGATGGCAATGATGGCGATGACGACCAACAGCTCAATGAGCGTGAAGGCGCGCCGCCCTCTGGGGGGGGAGAACATGGACACTCCTTTCGCGGGGTGCGAAAACGGGTAGGGAGTCCGCGCAAAAGCGCGGCACGAAACCAGCAGAACGTTAACCGGTCACGCCGACTGGGTTAGGCCGGCACTCAGGTGAAGCCCCGGCCGTAGACGGGCCCGATCGGGAGCGGGCGCGTCCGCCGGGACGTGCGGGAGGTGTGCAGGAGGTGGGAGACAGACGCCATGTGGGCAGTCATCTCGGCGCGGGCGAAGGCTCTAGTTGATGTATAGACGAATCGGCGGCCGTCGGCTATTTGGATTTTCTCCGACTATCCATCGGCCAAGCAGGGTCAAAAGAGCGGGTCTCGGCCGACGGCGATGGGCGACTTGAGCGTGACGACGTAGGTGACCTGCCGCTCCTCGCGCTTGCCGCGGCGGTCCTGCACCGTCAGCTTGACCGAGAAGCGCATCGTCTCCATGTCGGTGTGCTCCGTGCCGAGCACCTGGTAGTCCAGAAGCTTCAGGCCCTGCTTCGGCCACTCCTCGGCGAACTGGATCGGCTCGGGAAGGGAGCGCAGCTTCTCGGGCGGCTCGCCCCTTTTCCACGAGTCGAGAGTCGCCTCCAGGGCGTGGCGGGCGCGGTCCAGTTCCGCCTGGGAAAACTTGTGGCCGGCCTTGCAACCGAGGGCCAGCGCAGGAAGTGCCGCCAGGAACAGCCTTCGCGATGCGGTCTTCATGGGTGGGTGGGGTCTCCGGGTCGAGGCGGCGGCGGGCCGCCTCCAGAAGACGCCCCAAGGGGCCGGGCCTCACCGGGAAGTATAGGGGTTTGTAACCCCGAATAGTCGCAAGGGTCACGACCGCCGCCCGCCGCCGGGGTTGACCTCGATCTCGCGCAGGTACGCCGCGGCCTGCTCCGGCGGGACGGGGTTGATGTAAAACCCGGTGCCCCACTCGAACCCCGCGACGCGGGTCAGCCGGGGGATGACTTCGAGGTGCCAGTGGTAGTGCGGCAGGGCCTGCGTGTCGAACGGCGAGGTGTGGATGATGTAGTTGTAGGCCGGCTTCTCCAGCGCCACTTCCAGCTTCATCAGGATCGTCTTGAGCACGGTGCCCAGCTCGTCCACCTCGATCTTCTGGATGTTCTCGAAGTGGCTGTTGTGGTGCTTGGGCAGGATCCACGTCTCGAACGGGAAGCGGGCCGCGAACGGACAAAACGCCAGGAAGTTCGGGGTGTCCAGCACCACCCGCTTCTCGCCGCCCCCCTCCTGGTGGATCATGTCGCAGTAGATGCACCGGCCGCGGTAGTTGTAGAACTCCAGCGAGCCCGACATCTCTTCCCAGACGTTGATCGGCACGATCGGCGTGACGATCAGCTGGGAGTGCGAGTGCTCCAGCGAGGCACCGGAGGCGGCGCCGACGTTCTTGAACACCATGCCGTAGACCATCCGCGGGTCTTTCTTCAGGTCCACCAGCCGGTCGCGGTAGACCCAGAGGATCTCGCGGATGTTGTCCTCGGTGAGGTTGGTCAGGCTGGCCTCGTGGAAGGGGCAGTCGAGGATGACCTCGTGGGCGCCGATGCCGTTCATCTTGTCGTAGATGCCCTCGCCGCGCTTGTTCTGGTCGCCCTCGATCTGAAGGGCGGGGAACTTGTTGGGCACGACGCGGACGCGCCAGCCGGGCTGGTCCGGGCGGGTGCCGGGGGCCCGGTAGGCGAGGATCTCGTGGGGGGTGTGCTCCTCGTGGCCGGCGCAGAACGGGCAGGGGCCGTTGGTGGGCGGGAACGGCTCGCTGGGCGGGGCGACGGGGCGGCGGGCCCGGTCGGTGGCGATGATGACCCAGCGGCCGACGATGGGGTCCTTGCGCAGTTCCGGCATCGGCAATCCTCGGAGCGACTCGGCTATGCCTCGGAGGCTCTGGTCCATGGGGCCATCATTTCCCGGGGTCGAACTGGCGGCTGAACATCATCGTACCACGGCCGGCCCCGCCGGGACAGAGAAGGGACCTACCCGCCCGCCGGCCGATAGAGCCGTTTGCTAACGGCGGGCGAACGCGACGATGGGCGCCGCACCGCCGATTCCGCCGTTTGGTGACGGCGGCTCGTCGTTTGTACGAAGTTCACATCCCACCCCCGATAGCGCCTTGGGCTAACGGCGGCCGGCGCGCCGGTGAATGCCACTCTTGCGCTCTTGATTATAGCAAAGGAGGGGAGGAAGCCGAAGCGACGGTGGACGCCGTCGCGGCCCGCGCTCTCCGAATCCGGCGGTTTATCTCGGATGGGCGTAACCTTTTTGCGGCGCGGGCAGGATACGAGATAGGCGGGTCTCCCGACTGTCATTCCATCCGGGAGGCTCCATCATCACCCTGCTAGCCCGAGGGAAAAATGACCCCCGCCTGCCGGATCTGCCGCGCGCTCCTCGCAGTCGCGCCTGCCCTGCTGGCCCTTGCCCTTCTTCACCTTCGCTCTCTCCCAGGGGGCCGGTCGCCAGGGAGCAACAACGCTAGCGGGACGGCCCATCGGATTCTTGAACTGGACAAGGCCGTCCGACGAAGCGCACCGGCAGTCGCACGAGCAGCGCACCGGCTCGTGGTGACTGTCGGCCGGGGGCAGATGTCGTTGTTGGAAGCGTCCGCCCGTTGAACATGCGGCGGGGACGGTCTCGGAGGTGTTCCGGCAAGCGCACGCCGGGGCCTCCGACGAGGAGCGGCTGCGGGGATGATCGAAATGGTCACCGACCTGCTGAACGACGACGATCCGTGCCAGGCGCAGGCAGTCCGCAACCCCGCCTGGAGCGGGAACTTGACCAAATCCTGCGCCCGGCCCCCTGTCGTTTCGACCCGCAGGTCGGAGTGCGGGCTGAAGCCGCGGAACTCACTTCACTCGCCCCCAGGCCTCGCATCCTGCCCCAGGAGCCAAGGCTCGCCCAGCCGGCCTGGGGCACCCTCGCAACCGCCGGGCCTTCCCACGCGGAGAACAGCCGACGAGAAGCCCTACTACCGGCCCCTGAGGCGGCGTGCCCGACCCTACCGCCCTCGCCTCGGGCTGCGATTGTTTGGGAATGGGTGTAACCATTTCGCGGCGGGCAGGAATTGAGACCAGATGGTCCCTGGTGAGCCTCTAGCTGGCGGAACCTATCCGCTGAACAGGGCGCCCGTAGAACCGAACATCGCCGGGCGTTCGTTGCGCCCAGCGATTGTTTTCTCCATTGTCACGCAGACCGGCGACCGCCGAGGAGGCACCTCCCGGGTGCCGCAGCTCGCCAACAGAGCTGGGACCTCGAACGCGGCGGGGACCGTACCACACCCCCTCCAGCGGCCTGCCGGCCGACGTTCGGCACCGGCGGCGTTGTCCACCCCCACCAGCATGAACAACGGCGCGCCGGGCCGTCGCCATCGAGCCCGACAGCAAGGTCGTCGTGGCCGGGCAAATGCGCTGGCCAAGGTCGGACAACGCCATCTCCGTGGCCTCAACCAGGAGCAGCTCTGGACGCGACGTTCAACGGCACCGGCAGCGTGACCATCGAACCAGGCAAGAGCAACTCGACGTCGGTCGCCTCGGCCCGGCGGCAAGATCCTGGTCGGCGGGTACGCCATCACCCGCAAGGTGGCAACAGTTCCCTGGTGGCCCGTCTCAACGCGAACGGCACCCCGGACACCAACTTCGCCAGCAAGGGCCTGTGGGTGTACGCCGCTCCGAGCGGCCAGGTGTGGGTCTGGCCGTGCTCACCGACCCGGCCCACCCGTCGATGTGCCGGGATCGTCGCCGCCGCCGGGGTGATGGTCAACAACCTGTGGACTTTCGAGGCGGTCAAGCTGACCCCGGCCGGCGCGCCGACGGGAAGTTCGATTCCGGCAGGTTGCGGTGCTGGCCGGCCTGAGCGGGGGCGAGGAGTCCGCGGCGTGGCCGCCGACCGGCTCAGCAGGGAGGTGTACCTGGCGGGCTCGGTCTCCGTGGCAACCTCGCCGACGGCAGCCGGATGCCGACCGGCTGCCTGGCCGCCCTCACACCAGGCGGCACGCTGGACCCGGCGTTCGGCGGGGGGCGAGCCGCTGGCCGGCCCGCTACGATCACCCCATCCAGTTCATGGACGTGGGCGTCCAGACGCGGACCGTCAACGGCCAGCCCGTGGCCGCGTCGATGCGGCGGGGTCGCGGACAACACCGGGCAAACCGCGCTGGCAGACCACCCAACGGCACACCCCGGCGGGAGCCCTCGACCCCACGTTCAGGACGGGTGGGTGTTCACGGTCACGGCCCCGGTGCAACTTCCTGTCGCTGGCGGCACGGGGGCGGACGGCTCGGTCGCGGTCGGCGGCGGGTACCGGTCCTACACCGCCGCAGACCAGGACGGACACTCGAAATGGATCGGCCATCTGACCGCGGACGGCGCGGCCGGGACACGTCATTCGGCACAGCAGGGACCGGGTTCGTCGGCGTGCGACAGCCTGGACAGCCGAGTGCGGGGGCTTTACCGATCGACCCGACCGACGGTGGCATCGTGGCTTGTGGCTTCAGCCTCGCGGACCGGCTGGCTCCTGTGAACTCGTCGTCCGGCTCACCGCGCGGCCAAGGCGAACCTTGTTTGCCGATCCCCCAGAACAAGGAACGAGCCCATGACCTCACTCACGCTGGCTCCGCTCTGCCCTCGCCGCGTCCCTCAACCCCCGCCTCCGTGCCGCACACCGCCGGCCGGCACTCCGGTGGCTGGAGGCCGGCCGCCCCCGTCCACCGGCGGCCTGCTCGACCCGACGTTCCGGGTCGGCGACATCCTCAACTCGTTCAGCAACGCCGCCTTCGACGAGGCGGACGCCGTCACCAGCCGGACGGCAGATCGTGATCGCCGGCTATTCGGGAAAGTCCGGCTCATTGTGATTTCCTGGTCGCCCGTTACAACCCGAACGGCGCCGGACACCTCGTTCGGCAGCGGCCACGACCACCGTGACTGACTTCGGCGGTCTTGGAAGAGCAACGGACAGGCGGTCGCACTCCAACCGCAGGCGTCTGGCCCGAGCAAGATCCTCGTTGCCGGGAGGGCGAGGAAGAACGGCAACAACGACTTCGGACTGGTCCGGTACAACGCGAACGGGACTCTCGACACCACCTTCGGCAGCAAGAGCGACAAGGGCAAGGTCGTAACCGATTTGGGCGGAGACGACTGGGCCAAGGCCGTGGTCGTGGACGGCTCCGGCCGAATCCTTGTGGCCGGGTACGGCGGGGGCGGGCGCTACGCCTCACTGGTCCGCTACACCGCCAACGGGGCCCTCGACACCACCTTCGGCAGCGGCGGCAAGCTGGTCACCGGCATCTCGCTGTGGGACCTACCCTCCGTCGCCCTCAGCCGGACGGCAGGTCGTGCTCGCGGGCAACGTGACCGACCCGACGGACGAGCAGCCATACCAGATCGTGGTGGCCCGGTTCAAGCACGAACGGGACGGCCGACCCGCGTTCGGCACCGGGGGCGTGGCGACCCGCAAACCCCGGCGTCACTGAACACGTCGGCGGCGTGGCGATCCAGGGCGACGGAAAGATCGT
This sequence comes from Gemmataceae bacterium, assembly GCA_046350195.1. Classification (GTDB taxonomy): domain Bacteria; phylum Planctomycetota; class Planctomycetia; order Gemmatales; family Gemmataceae; genus CALDUY01. The sequence continues at coordinate 10,098 of JAXMAW010000033.1, read as the reverse complement.
GGTCGCCGAGATGGGATTCGACGTACCCAGCGCGCGGCGACTACCTCCCGCAAGCCTACGGCGAGCAGACCTCGACGCCGGCTTCGGCTCGGGCGAGATCATGGGCGCTGGTGACCGGCCGGGTGGCACGTGGTCTTCCGGGACGACGGTCGCCGGCGTGAAGATCCAGCCCGACAAGGAAGATCGTCGGCGAGCAGTTCTCCGGCAGCCGACGACGCACTTTGTCGCCGTTCGCGTGAACTCGGCGGGGTCGTGAACGCGCCGGGCGTGGCGCGGGCTGGGCGGACGTGCAGTTCGAGATGCCGAACTGATCCCGGGGGATGGCCCTCCCAGCCGGACGGCCGGGTGGTGGTGGTCGGGACGGCCAGGGTGACCTCGACTTCCCCCACGAGCGTGGCCCTCGTCCGGTTCCTACCGTCGGCCCCCAGGTCACGTCGTTCACGACCAGCCCCAACCCGGTCGCCGCCAGGGCCAACGTGACATGGCCGCCGGCATCGGCGGGCAACCCCGGCGCCGGGCGCCGTGGCGCGGGTGGCTTTCTACGCCGACAGCAACAACGACGGCGTGCTGCGCCCGGCCACCGACGCTCTGCTGGGCTACGCCGCCTACGACGCGACGAGCGGGCTGTGGAAGCTGACCGTCTCGACCATCGGCTGGGCGCCCGGCAACTACCGGCTGTTCTCCGTCGCCAGGGACAGGCGCCGGCGCTGGGGCGAACCCCTGGAGGTCGCTCTACAGGTGGCGTAACGTTCGCGAACACTGGAGCGGTTTCCCTCGGGGCGTTATTTGCTGTCGCCGAACACGTTGCGTTCTTGGCATCGACAGGACCAGTAAGCGGAAAGCCATGACGCCCGACACTGACGCCCTGATCACCCAGGCCGCCAGCAGCGAGGCCGACGCTCGCGGCCAGCTACTCGCCCGCTGCCGCGAGCAGCTGGGTCACGTAGATCGCCTCTGCAGCTGAACCGCCGGCTGGCGAAGCGGATCGTCGTCCGGCGTGGTGCGGAGGTGCAGCCGAGGCCGATGACCTGGCTCGACGCTGTTCCTCCAGGCTCGACCGCGCGTTCTTCCCCTGTTGCGGCAGCGGTGAGGGCACCTGGCTGCGCATCGCCAACTGCGCATCAGGCCGAGGAAGCGGTCGGTGTTGCCGAGGAGAGCAGGCGTACTGGCGCTGGAGGAGTCAGCGGCATTGCTGGCGAGCAGTTGGGCGGCATCGGCCTTGGCCGACGCAGGTCGCCATCCGCGAGGAAGCCGCGGCAGCGGGTTCGGCTCGCGCGGCGGCGGCTGCACGGAACGCAGGCCTGCAGGGTGCTGATGCCGCGGCTGGGCAACTGCTCGGTGGCCTTGAACGGCGGAGGTGCTGGGAGCCAGCGAGGGCGGTGAAGGTGCGTCACCTGCGGGCGCTGGAGCGCATCCGAGCGGTCCTGGACGAGCCATCCGGAGAGCGGCCATGAGCGATCCCATTCGTGGTCTGAGCGTCATCGGGGAAGTCGAAAAGGCCGTCGCGGAAGTGATTGCAGAGATCACCGACCGGCTGCAAGCCGGACAGAGCGTTGACGTCGAGGCGTACGTCGCCCGCTACCCGGAGGCGGAGGAGCGCATCCGCAGGCTGGTGCCGGCACTTACCGTCATGGAGTCCCTTAAGTCCACGCCGTCCGAAGGCGAGGCTCAAGACCAAGGACTAACGGGCACGCTGGGGGACTTCCGCATCATCCGTGAAGTTGGCCGAGGGGGGATGGGGGTGGTGTACGAGGCCGACCAGATCAGCCTCGGCCGCAGGGTGGCCTTGAAAGTGTTGCCGTTCGCCGCGACGGCGGACCCACGGCAGTTGAAGCGGTTCCACAACGAGGCGCGAGCAGCTGCGTCTCTGGAACACCCCAGCGTGGTACCGGTCTACGGAGTCGGCTGCGAGCGGGGGGTGCATTACTACGCCATGCGGTTCGTCGATGGCCGAACCCTGGCCCAGTTGATCGAGTCGCTCCGCAGCCAGGAACAGCCGAGCCCGACAACGCCCTACTTCCCGGGGGAGCCGGCGCCGCCTTCCGAAACAACTGCCCTAGGAAATACCACCCGGCCCGGCCCGCGCGACTCGGCGTACTTCCGACGGGTGGCGGAATGGGTGGCCCAGGCGGCGGAGGCGCTGGAGGACGCCCACCAGCACGGCGTCATCCACCGCGACGTCAAGCCGCACAACCTGATGGTCGATGAGCAGGGAAAACTTTGGGTGACCGACTTCGGCCTGGCCCGGCTGGCGGCGGACGGCGGGTTGACAATGAGCGGCGACCTGCTGGGGACGCTGCGGTACATGGCGCCGGAACAGGCGCTGGCGCGGACGGGCCTTGTGGACCACCGGGCCGACGTCTACGGGCTGGGGGCCACCCTGTACGAACTGCTGACGCTCAAGCCGGCGGTGACGGGCGACGACAAGAAGGCGGTGCTGTACCGGATCGCCTTCGAGGAGCCCGCCGCGCCGCGAAAGTTGAACCGGGGTGTGCCGCGCGACCTGGAGACGATCACCCTGGAAGCGCGCTGGAGAAGGTGCCCGCTACGCCACGGCGGCCGAGCCTGGCGGCCGACCTGGAGGCGGACGTTGGAATGCCGGCTGATCCGCGGCGGGCAGGCCGGGGCTGATGCAGCGGGCGCGTGCGGGCGAGGAACAGGGCGGTGGTGTGGCCGCGGCCGCGGTGCTGCTGGTGGCGGCGGCACTCGCAGCGGTGGGCGTCTCGCGGCTTCGGCAGCGGGCCGCGGGTGGAGCCGCGAGGCGGAGGTCGCCCTCGACGAGGCCGCGCGCCTTCATGCCCAGGGAAGAAGCGACCGCGGGCATGAGGGGATCGGGCAGAGCCCCTGCTCCAAGGCGGGTTGCTGAGTGACCGGCTAGGACAGGAGGTGCGCCTGCGCCTGACCGACCTGGACATGACCATTCGCATCGCAGAGTGCCGGATTCATGCCGTGGTGAAGGACGGCAGGTTCGACCAACAGCGAACGGTGGTCGCGGCACAGGAGGCCTTCCGGGAGTACGGCATCGACGTGACGGCCTTAACTTCGGCGGAGGTGGCCCAGAGGATCCGGAGTCCAGCATCCGGCAGACCCCGGTGTGGGAGGCGTTTGTAGATTGGGCCACGATTGACCCGAGGGGAATGCCGGGAGGAGAGGATCCGCTCCGCCTCGTTCTCCTCGCCGCCCCAGACCCACTGTGGCAAGGCATCCACGAGGCCTTCCCGGCGGCCAGGACGCGGCGACATTGAACTGTCGGCCTCGGAAGAAATCAGGGTCAGTCCCCCTCGGCGATGAAATTTCTTGCGTCAATTCTCCATGAGGTCGGCATGGAAGCCGAGGAGCCTGGGCTTGCTGCGAGAGCGCGCAGCGGAGACACCCCAACGATTTCTGGGTGAACCATGCCCTGGGCTTCCTTTGCCTCAACAGCAGGCCGCCTTGCCCGGAGGAAGCCGTGCGATGCTTGAGTGTTGCCGTCGCCCTCAAACCGGACAGCCCTGGGGCGCGTTTGAATCTAGGCCTAGCGTGGCTAAAGAGGGGTAAGGCGGACAAGGCAGTCGCCGAGTACCGGGAGGCCATCCGTCTCAAGCCGGATTATGTCGGTGCCCACAACAACCTGGGCAACGCCTTGAAGGAACTGGGAAGGCTGAATGAGGCGGTCGCTGAGTACCGGGAGGCCATCCGTCTCAAGCCGGATAATGTTGATCCCCACTACGGCCTGGGCAACGCCTTGAGGGAGCTGGGGAGGCAAGAAGAAGCTGCCTCTTGCTTCAGGGAGGTCACCCGCCTCCAGCCCGGACACCTTGGTGTCCTCACCGTGCTGGGGCTTGAGCTACAAGACAAGGGTGAGCTGGTTGCGGCGATGGCTTGCCAGAAAGAAGTCATACGCCTGAGGCCCGACCTCGCGGCGCCGCACGACAACCTGGGGCTGGTTTTCCTAAACCAACCGGGGAAGGCAGACGAGGCCATTACCTCCATCGAAGCGGCCATCCGCCTGGAGCCTGGGTTCGCCAATGCCCACGACAGCCTGGGGAATGCCTTGTTGGCGAAAGGGAAGGTAGACCAGGCCATCAATTCCTTCCGGAAGGCCATCCGCCTCAGGCCGGCGTTCGCCGCCGCCCACAATAACCTAGGAACTGCCCTCCTGAGGAAAGGAGATGTGGACAAGGCCATCGTGGCCTACCGTGAGGCCATCCTCCACGGGCCGAGCCTCGCTGAGGCTCACGCCAACCTTGCTCAGGCCCTGGCGAGTCAGGGAAGGTTGGACGAGGCGATTGCTTCCTGCAAGGAGGCCATCCGCCTCAAGCCTGGCAATGCGGGGGCGCACAACAATCTCGGGGCTAGCCTGAACGAGAAGGGGAGGCTGGACGAGGCCATAGCCTGCTTCCGGGAAGCCATCCGCCTGGAGCCTGGCTATGCTATCGCACACCTTAACTTGGGAATTGTCTTAGAGGCCAAAGGGAAACTGGGGGAGGCTATCGCCTCTTTCCGTGAGGCCATTCGCCTCCAGCCCAACGAGGCCGCGGCGCACGGAATGCTGGGTACCACCTTGGGTAAGCAGAGAAAGCTAGAGGAGGCCATCGCTTCGCTCCAGGAGTGGGTCCGCCTCCAGCCCGGCTCACCAGAAAGCCGGTACAACCTGGGGGGAGCCTTGGTGCAGAAGGGGAGGTTGGACGAGGGGATCGCCCAATTCAAGGAGGCGCTCCGCCTGCGCCCTGGGTTCGCTCTTGGCCACGCCAATCTTGGCAACGCCTTGATGGCGAAAGGTAATCTGGAAGAGGCCATCGATTCTTTCAGAAAAGCCCTACGCCTGGAGCCCGACTCTGCCGAGTTCCGCGATAGCTTGGGCCTTGCCATGTGTCGCCTGGGGAAGCTGGATGAGGGGATCGCTTTCTATCGGGAAGCCCTACGCCTCAAGCCCGACCTTGCCGAGGCTCATTGTAATCTTGCCAGCGCGCTGGAGAAACTTGGTCGCTTTGACGAGGCCCTGGACTCTCTGCGGAAGGGGCACGAGCTGGGTTCAAAGAAACAGGGCTGGCGTTACCCCTCCGCCGCCTGGGTCCGCAGGTGCGAGCGCCTGCTGGAACTCGACCGCAAGCTGGCTGCAATCCTTGAGGGGACGAAACGTCTGGCAACCCCCACAGAGGCAACCCAACTGGCCCAGTTCTGCCTGGTGCACAAAAGCCTACCGGCTACTGCCGCCCGCTTCTACGGGCAAGCGTTTGCCGGCGAGCCGGCCCTTACGGGCAAACTGCAAATCGGCCACCGCTATAACGCCGCCTGCGCGGCCGCGCTCGCCGCCTCCGGCAATGGCAAGGACGCCGTCTCCCTCAGCACGACGGAGCGCGTCGCATTGCGTCTTCAGGCGCTGACCTGGTTAAATGGAGATCTCAGCGCTTGGCGGAAGCTGTTCCCTAAAGACACAGCCAAGGCGCGACCGGCCGTCTTGAACACCATGAAGCACTGGCTCGCCGACGCGGACTTAGTCAGCGTGCGAAGCCCCGAGGCGCTGGCCAACCTCCCCTTCGCCGAACGCCAGGCCTGGCAGCAACTCTGGGCGGGCGTCGCCGACCTGCTCGCCCGCGCGGAAAAGACCCCGGTGCCCACACAGCCGGAGAAATGAAGATTCACGCGCTCCTACGCAGCCGCCGCCGCGCGGATCGCCGCCCTTCCGCCCATAGCGTTATCCGATCAGCAGGTCGAGGCGGAGGACTCGATCTCCCTGGCCTTCACGAAAGGCGCTTTCCCCGATGGGGTGTTCTCTTTTGTAGGGATAGCGGCCCCCCCAGGGGCTGGTAACGCAGTTCAGTACGACCACAATCCCCGGACCCGGTTCCCTGACGCTGCTCGGCGTTGGTGGTGTTGACCTGCTCGTCTGGGGGCGGAGGAAACGCCTGCTGTCCGGGTGGAAGCGACCGGGAGGCCGGACCGCCTGCCCCCGGACCGGCGGAGGGGCTTTGCATTCCCGGGCGCGGTGCGATAGGATGCACCCCATAGGGTGTGCCCTCACCGACCGTCAGGGCCATGAATCACGAGCTGATCTGCTGCTGGCTGGGCCTCCCGGCGGACGCCTGGCCGCCCGATCATTACCGCCTGCTCGGCCTCGACCCGGGCGAGGGGGACGTCGCGCTCATCGAGTTGCACGTCCACCAGCGCCTCGACATCGTCCGCCGCTACCAGGTCATGCACCCCGAGCCGGCCACCGAGGCGATGAACCGGCTGGCCCAGGCGTTCGTCTGCCTGACCGAGCCACCCCAGAAGACCGCCTACGACGCCCAACTGCTCGGAGCCAAGCCGAAACCCGCCCCGCCGCCGCTACCCGCCCCGCCTGCCCCGCCGCCGTTGCCGGCCCAGGCCGACCGGCCCGACCCGCTCGCCTGGCTGTACACGCCCGGCGAGAACGGCCCCGGCGGCGTCGCCTCGCCTCCGGTCCGCGTGGCCCCCCCCGCCGAGGAGGCCGCGCCGGCCCCACCGCCTGCCCCGCCCCCGGAGCCAATCGACCCCATCCGCGAGGCCGCCCAGCACTCCCGGCAGGCGCGCAGCACCTCGCCACGCGCCGGGCCCTGTACCGCCGCGTCGAGCAGACCCGCCACCTGCAACGGCTGTGGCACCAGCTGGGCAAGTACATCAACGACACCGGCCGGCGGTTGACGCCCCGGGAGGCCCACGAGCTGTACCGGCTCATCGAGCAGGTCGAGGACTCGACCGACGGCTTCCCCCTGCTGGGGGAGGCGGGCCAGCCGGGGCACCTGGTCCTGTCGCTGACGCAGTACGACCGCTCCCGATCGCTGCGCGACCTCGACCACTGCTCCGCGAGTCTCTCAAGCGCGACTGGGAGGGCGGGCTCAAGTTCCTCGAGTTCCACCGCGACTACCTGCGTGGCGAGATCGCCGTCTCCCGGAGGCGCACCCGGCTGCAACGGCTGTCTCGGGCCGGCCGGGCCTGGCTCAACGAGAAGCCCTCCGTCGCCCTGGTCGTCCTGCTCGGGCTGCTGGCGGCCGGCATCGCCGCCTGGCGCTACGCCCTGTGGGGCAACTGACACATCCGGCACCCCCGGCACGACCGCCCCGATCCGCTCTAACCCTTGCAAAGGACGCATCTTTCCACGTTGACATCTAAATGTCAGCGGCGATATTTAGATCCGGCCCAGGCGCGATTGACCAGAGGCGGACAGACCGAGAGGCGTTCCTTGGTTGCCGGGGGGACGGAGACGAAGTTGGAGGAACTGGCCCACCACCTCTTCGACGTGGTCACCCGGTTTTGCCCTGAACGCCCCGAGGACGCGGCGGAGGTCGGGCGACCTGAAGGACATCGAGTTCCTCACCCTGTCGCTGTTGCACCAGCGCGAGCCGTTGATCGTCGGCGACATCCAGCGGCAGCTGGGCGTGCTGCCGGCCCAGATGTCACGCATCATCCGGGCACTGGAAACGCGCGAGCGGCCGCTGATCGCCTGCCGGATCAACGTCCAGGACAAGCGCAAGATCGACGTGGTGCTGACGCCGGCCGGCCGGGCCGCCTTCCTGGAGCACCAGACCGGCCGGGTCCGGGCGATCGCCGGCATCCTGGATCGGCTCTCCGACGACGACCGCGAGCAGCTGCACCAGCTCCTGACCAAGCTCGGCGAGGCACTCGACCGGCCACACCCTCACGCCGGCTGAGCCTCACTCCCGACCCAGCAGCCGATCGACCACCCAGCAACCCCGGACGTGTCTCGTCGTCTGCCGGCAGTGCGACAGGACCGCCTCGGTGGCACAGCCGGCGTCCTCCAGCGCGTCGGCGAGCACCGGCATGTCCCGGTAGTCACCGGAGGCGGCCATCGACACGGCGAGGCCCCTCGCCGCCCCGTCGTTGGCCGCAAGCCAGGCAGGGTCGATCGGGTCGGCGACGAACAGGTGGCCGAGGATATCGCGCACGGCGTCGGCGAGGTCCGCGTTGAGGGCTTGCCTTCGCGGAGCCATGGCATTCCCGTCGAGCAGCCGCCTGGCCCTTGCCTCGGCGTCCCGAACCATCTCTTCGTGCGGGAGGTCCATGGGCAGTTGAGGGAGAAACATCCAGCCCAAGGCCGCGACGGCCGCGCAGGCTCGGTACTCCCCTTCAGGGGGCAGGCGCGGTACCCTCCGGTTCACTTGCCACAACCATGAGGAGATGGCCGACGCAACCCAGTTCGCCTCCCCAGGCGGGAGTCGGCCTTCGGCCCTCAGCCGCGCGGACGGTAGCAACTCGTCAAGTTGAGGAAACGAACCCTCCCGGGCGACCTTTTCGAGCCGGGCCAGTTCAATCAGCCGCCACTTGCGGTCGCTGACCTGAAATCGCTTCGCCTTCATCCAGCCCAGCCAGCGCGTCTTCCAGCTCGTCGTCGCGGTGCGAATGAAGTCGCACATCGCCCACGGGTCAGTCGAGGATCGCCACTCGTCCTCGGTCATCGACGGCTCCTCGCAGTACACCTGCCACGTTCACCCCAGCAGCCGCCCTAGCCACGACGCCGCGAAGTCGTCCTCGCGCCGGAAGGCCAGCAGGTATACCCAGGTGGCGATGAGGGCCAAGGTGGCGCCGGCAAGGAACACCCGCCGCCACGGCCGCCGCCAGACGAACTCCACCTCGGCCCCTTTCAGGTACTCGAACGACCACAGGGCCACCAGCACCAGTCCGCCCAGCGCAGCCGGCAGCGACAGCGGGTTGCCGACGGTCGCCTCGACCGGCCGGCCGCGCAGGCACAGGGCCACGCCGCGCGTGCAGCCGCACAGCGGGCACGGCAGGGCGACGGCGTGGCGCATGGCGCAGCAGGCCGGGCCGGGCGTCGTGACCGGGTCCCACACGGCCAGCCCAAGGTAGGCCAGACTCAGAAGGGCGACCCACACCAGCCGAGCGGCGCGGTCGCGCGGTGACTCGAACGGCCGGAGCCTCGGGCGGACGATCATGGCGATTGGAGCCACACCTGATTGAGCGCCTCCTGCTGGGCCATCAGCAGCAGCGGCAGCGCGGGGGCCAGGCAGGGGACGAAGAACAGGTACGAGTGGTTCACCACGAGCGACTCCGGCGCCTTCGCGGCCGCCTGGGCGGCGCGGACCAGTTCCGGCAGGCGGACGACGAACACGTACAGCCCGTACGGCGGGAGGATCAGCATCAGCGACACCTCGACGCGCGGGTCGGCGTCCTTGCGGCCGGCAAACGCCCGGCACTCGCCCATCACCTTGTACGCCCAGACGAAGCAGTAGATGCCGAACGTCAGGTACGACAGCAGCAGCACGAACACCGGGTGCCGGGCGGCGCCAAGTGGCCGGCCGGACGAGTCGGCCTCGCGGGTGAACGGCTTGGCGTAGGCGCCGCAGGCGGTGAAGGCGTAGATCAGGCCGAACACCCCCACCGTGCAGACGGTCAACAGTACCACCAACAGCGGGTGCAGGTCGAGCAGGCCGGACGACTCCCCCTCGTCTACCTCCTCCTCCCGTCGCTTCTTGCCGCGGCCGCGCCCCTTGGCCGGCGGCGCGTCAGCGGCCGGCTCAGCGGCGGCACCGCGGCCGGGGAACAGGCCCTTGATCGTGTTGGCCGGCGCCCAGTTGGCCATCCCCTCCTGCCAGACGAGGTCGGTCGGCTGGAGCTGGCCGTTGGCGGCCAGCTGCTTGAGCTGGACCGCCGTGGCCGGGGTGGGGGCCTGCTGGCCGTTGACCGTGTAGAACCATTCGGTTGGCATTGGCGGGACGCTCGGTGCGACGTCGGAACGGCGTTCGTCGATTGTATCACGCCTGGGGGCGGGTGTCCCCGGCCGGCGCTCAGGCGTCCCCCAGCAGCGCCCGGACCGCCTCCACCAGATTGCCCTCGCGGTACGGCTTGTCCAGGGCGTCGGCCGGGCCCTCGCCTTCCTCGCCGACGAACAGTACCTTCACGTCGGGGCGAACCCGGCGCATCACCGCAATCGCCTCGGCACCGGACAGCCCCGCCAGCCGGGCGTCGAGGACGACCAGGTCGAGGCGGGCCTGCTCGCGGCGGAACAGCTCGGTCGCCTCGTGGCCATCGGCGGCAGTCAGGACGTCGTAGCCGGCCCGCCGCAGGTGCGTCGCGGCCAGCGAGCGGAGGATCTCGTTGTCGTCGGCCAGCAGCACCCGC
>JAXMAW010000032.1:0-89701 GCA_046350195.1 Gemmataceae bacterium | reverse complement strand
CGACGCGCGCGGCTTGTCGTCCACCAGGACGTGGAACTGGCTGGCGAAGATCAGCACGCCGATGCCGGCCAGCATCCCCTCGACGACGGCCGGCGACACGGCACGGAACCACTGCCCTAGCCGGAACAAGCCGGCCAGCAGTTGGAGGGCGCCCGCGCCGAGGACGATCACGCCCAGCATCTCCAGGCCCAGCGCCTCGCTGCGGACGATCTCGGCGATGGTCACCACGAGGCCGGCGGCGGGGCCGGAGACCTGCAGGGGGCAGCCCGCCAGCGCCCCGACGACGAGGCCGCCGACGATGCCCGTGACGAGCCCGACCGCCGGCGGCACGCCGCAGGCGTTGGCGATGCCCAGGCACAAGGGCAGCGCCACCAGGAAGACCACGATCGACGCCAGGAAGTCGCGCTTCACCGCCCCGGGGAGGCCGGCGGCGCGCCGGCCCCACTCCACCCTCCTGGAGGGTACCGGTTGGCTGTCCAACATCGTCATACGGCTCCTCCTCCGTTCAAGAAACCGCCGCGAAGTTCAGAGGCGGCATGAGCGGGAAAGGGTTCGGCTCGTCGTCGCCCAGCCGGTGGAACCGGCCGCGCGGCGGGTCGTAGGCCATCACCTCGCCGGTCTCGATGCGGTAGGTCCAGCCAAAGATGCTCAGTTCCCCCTGCGCCACCGCCGCCGCCACGCTGGGGTGCGTCCGCAGGTTGTCGATCTGCACCAGCACGTTGGTCTCGATGGCCAGCTTCTCCTGCTCCTGGGGCGAGAGCTGGCGGAAGCGCTCCTTGACGATGCGGCGGGTCGCCTCGGCGTGGGAGAACCAGGCGCGGACGGCCGGCAGGTCGGCGAGGTTGTCGGCGTTCAAGAGGGCGTGCATCGCCCCGCAGTGGTAGTGCCCGCAGACGATGATGTTGCGCATCTTGAGGACCGAGACGGCGTACTCGATCGTCGCGCCCTCGCCGCCGCCGGCCGCCCCGTGGGGCGGGACGAGGTTGCCGGCGTTGCGCAGGATGAACAGGTCGCCCGGCTCGGTCGAGGTGATCAGGTTGGGGTTGATGCGCGAGTCGGAGCAGGTGATGAACAGCGCCACCGGGGTCTGCTGCTTCTTGCCCAGCGCCTCGAACAGGTCGCGTTGCTCGGCGAACACGGTGTCCTGGAAGCGGCGGACGCCCTCGATGATCTTTCGCATGAGTGTGGTTCTCCAATCGACGGTGCGGAGGGAGGGGCAGCCGGCGCGCGGCCGGCGACGACCGATCGGCGTGCGCGGGCGGACGGGGGGCGGGGCCGTTCGTCAGCCGCGGGAACGGGTTGGAGAATTCGGGGGATTAACAGCGCAGCGGCAAGGGGGCCGCGCCGGAGGAGAAGGGGGAGTGCGAGGGGAGGGAGTATCCCGCCGTACCGGCGTGGCGGTGCGGCAGGTGGGCCAGCCAGGCCTCGGTGCGGGCGCCCTGGCGGGCGCGGCGGTGGCGGCCCGGCTGCTCGTTCTGCGGGCGGGTCGCCTCGGTGTCCTGGCCGTCCAGGTCTTTGCCCTCGTCATCCTCTTCCAGAGGAGGCGTCCGCTCCTCGGCCTCGCCGGAGCCAGCCGGGGCGGCCTGGGCCGACAGGGCAGGGAGCAGCAGGGCGGGCGACCCCGACGTCAGGAAGGCCAGGAAGCAACACACCAGCACCAGCGCGCGTCGCCAAAGCGGCGGCCTGCGGTTGGGACCAGGGGTGGGTTGCCGGGTCGGGTTCATCGGGTCAAAGTACCGGGCGGGCTTGGGCCGGCCATAACCAAAACATAGCGTGCCCGCGGGCAGGGATCAACCTCCGTCACCCAGGAGGGCGCCAGCGCCTTTAATCGTTCTTCGTCGAAATTCCCCCCGGATCATGAGCCCGCCAGGAAAAATCCGTCGGCACCCCGTGAGCAGCCCGGCGGGATGAGGTTCGCAGGGGTTAAGGGTTGCACGGGCAAGCGGGGTGGACTGGGCGCCGGCGCAATGGTCTCGCCTCGTCTACTTCTTCCCCTTGCGGGCCTTGAACTCCTCGACGTACTTCTTCGGGTTCTCCTTGAACGCCTCGGCGCAGCCGGAGCAGCAGACGTAGAACGTCTCGCCCATGTAGCTGACCGTGGTCGTGCCCAGCCCGCCGGAGACGACGCACTCGGGCCCCTTCTTTTCCTTCCTCGCCAGGCTCTCCCCCTCCTTGGTACTTTGCACCATCGCCTCGGTCCGCCAGATCGTGCCGCCCTCGCTCTTGCGGTCCACGATGTAGATGAACCGCACGCCCTCGGCGGCGGTGTTCATGCGGACGCGCTGCACCTCCTTGGCCTTGTCGTCGGCCCGCTCGAACGTTAGCTTCTCGTCCTTGAGGGTGCCGTCGAAGACGAGCCTCCCCTTGCCCCCGACCGGGGTGGCGATCAGCTGGTAGGTCTTCCTTTCCGGCCGGTAGCGGATCTCGGCGCTATTGAAGAGCTTGCCGCCGGCGAACTCGACCTGCAGCCAGCAGTCGTCGCCCTGGAAGCGCCAGTTCCAGCGGACGGTCTCGCTCCAGAAGGTGTCCCGCGGACCGGGGTTGAGCCTTTTCGAGCCGGATCCCTTCCAGCCGCCGATGAAGTCTTGCAGCTCGCGCAGCGCCTCCTTGACCTTGGCCTGGTCCGTCGGCGCCGCCGACGAGTCGGGCACCCAGAGGAGAACGCCGGCCGCCAGCCCAAGCACCCAAAGACGAGTCATACGCCGCTCGCTTGTTCCAAGACCCGGATCGGACCCCGGCAAAACACTCTGATTCTAGCACTGGTAGGAGATCGCCGACGTCGCCTTTTTTCTGATTTCCCCGGCACGGAACGTCCCCACCCACCAGATGGGAGTAAGCTCCTCATGGGAACAGCGGCCCCAGCCCCGAGGCCCACCGGCAGGAGGAAGCCCATGACGCGACAGGGATGTCCCTTCCGTCCGACGCTGCAGGTTCTCGAGGCCCGCACCTGCCCCACCGCGCTGGCCGCGGTGACCCCGGTGTTGAGTGCCCGTGTCTTGACCGTTCAGGGGACCGACCGGGCGGACGTGATCCGCGTCGAGAAGGTCGGCGCCAGCCTAAGCGTGGCCGGCCGGACGTTCGCCCTCTCCTCGGTGGACCAGCTGGTGATCGTCGGCGAGGGCGGCAACGACACCATCAGCGTCAGCCCGTCGCTGACGGTGTGGACGCGCATCTTCGGCAACGCCGGCAACGACGTCATCCTGGGCGGCGGCGGCTCGGACAACATCTACGGCGGCCCGGGCAACGACGTCCTGCAGGGCGGCGCCGGCAACGACGCCCTCATCGGCGGCGACGGCATCGACGCCCTGTCCGGCGGCGCCGGGAGCAACACGGTAGTGCAGGGCTCGCAGGGCCGGGGGCGGTACGAGCGGAACGCGATCGAGATCGAGGTCGTCCGCCTGACCAACCTGGAGCGAACCCGGCGCGGCCTGGCGCCGCTGACGTTCAACCCGCTGCTGAACAACGCCGCCTCCCTCCACTCGGCGGACATGGCGGCCCGGGGGCGGATGTCCCACGACCTGTACGGCACGACCCTGCCGACACTCGAGACCCGGATCGACTTCGTCGGTTACAGCGCCTCGCTGTGGGCGGAGAACATCGCCTACGGCTACCCCAGCGCGCGGGCGGTCCTGAACGCCTGGATGAACTCCCCCGGCCACCGGGCCAACATCCTCAGCCCCGCGCTGCGCGAGGTCGGCGTCGGCGTGGTCGCCGGCGCCAACGGGGCGCTGTACTACACGCAAGTGTTCGGCACGCAGAGGTGAACCGCCGCCTCAGTCGTCCTTTTCCTCCGGCCGCACCGCGCTGTCGAGAAGGTAAATCGTCGAGTCGGCGTTGGCCGTCGCCAGCCGTCGGCCGTCCGGCGTGAACGCCATCGCCTTGACGAACCACTGCTGGTCCTGCGGCGGCGCCTTCATGTCCCACGACCGCAGCGGCTTGCCCGCGCCGAGGTCCCACAGCTTGACGACGTTGTCCGCCCCGGCCGTCGCGAACCGCTTGCCGTCGGCCGACATGGCGAAGGCGACCACCGGCTGGTTATTATGACCAGCCATCGTGTGCAGAGGCTTGGCGCGGTCATCCAGGTCCCACACCTTCAGCTCGCCCTTGGCGTCGGCGGTGACCAGCCGCTTCTCATCCGGCGTCAGGCACAGGTCGGTGACGGCGTAGCCGGAGGCGTTGACCTCCCGGCCCAGCGGCTTACCGGAGGCGGCGTCGAGCAGGCGGGCCTTGCCCTGGCGGTCGCCGACGGCGCAGGCGCGGCCGTCGGCGGAGAACGACAGGCACGACACCTCGGCGACGCGGTCTTGCAGGTTGACCGAGCGGATCAGCTTGCCGGTGGTGGCGTCGTAGGTCTCGACCATGTGGACCGACTTGCTGGGGTCCTTCTCCGTCACCGCCACCCAGGCGACGAACTCCTTGCCGCCCGGCCGGCCGGCCAGCACGACGACCTCGCTGGGCTGGCCCTGCTCCTTGACGTCGAGCTTCTGCTTGCCGGTGGCGACGTCCCACAGCTTCATCCCCTTGTCCTCGCCGGCGGAGATCAGCGTGGCGCTGTCGGCCAGGAACGCCAGGGCGGTGATCGGCGCCTGGTGGCCGGCCAGGACGAACAGTTCCTTGCCGGTGGCGACCTCCCACAGCCGGACGGTCTGGTCGGCGCCTCCGGTGGCCAAGAGCTTGCCGTCGGGGCTGACGGCGACGGCGCGAACCTCGCGGGAGTGGCCGACGCCGGAGCCGGCCGCCTGCACGCCCAACTCGAAGATGCGGACGGTCCGATCGACGCTGGACGAGACGAAGTGGTGCCCGTCGTTGGAGAAGGCGACGGAGCTGATCCAGTTCTTGTGGCCGCGGAAGCTGTGCAGCTCCTGGTGCGTGGAGGTGTCCCACAACTTGACCACCTGGTCGCCGCCGCCGGAGAGCAGCGCCTTGCCGTTGGGGCTAAGTGCGACGGAACTGACGACGTTCTTGTGGCCGACGAAGGCGACCGGCGGCCCGCCGAGGTGCAGGTCGTAGAGGTAGACGCGGGCGTCGCCGCCGCAGCTCGCCAGCTTGCCGGAGTCGGCGGAGAAGGCGACGCAGCTGACCGAGGCGGCGTGGTCGCGCAGCTGCCGCTCCTCCTTGTACGACTGCCCGTCGTACAGCCGCACCGCCCGGTCGCCGCCGCCGGTGGCGATCCGCTTGCCGTCGGGGCTCCAGGCGACGGTCGAGACGACGGCGGCGTGGCCGTCGAGGCTGGCCAGCTCCTGCCCGCTGTCGGCGTCCCACACCTTCGCCTTGCGGTCGGCCGACCCGGAGACGATCCGCTTGCCGTCGGGGCTGAACGCCGCCGACGTGACCGCGGCGGCGTGGCCCTTGAGGGTGCGCTGCTCGGCGCCGGTGGCAACGTCCCACAGCTTGAGCACCTTGTCGCCCCCGCAGGAGGCGACGCGCTTGCCGTCGGGGCTGAACACGGCCGACGTGACCGCGGCGGCGTGACCCTTGAACGTCTTCAGCTCGGCCCCGGTGCGGGCGTCCCACAGCTTGACGAGCTTGTCGCGCCCGGCCGTGAGGATGTACTCGTTGTTGGGGCTGTAGGCGGCCGACCAGACGGCGTCGTCGTGGGCCCCCTTCTCGCCGCCGAGCAGCCGGGACGGCTCGGACGTGCCCAGCTCCCACAGGTTGACCGTCTGGTCGGCGGCGGCGGAGGCCAGCCGGGTGCCGTCGGGGCTGAACGCCAGCGCGGTGACCTCCAGGCCGTGGCCGGACAGGGTGCGGAAGACCGCCCCGGTGGCGGCGTCGTAGAGGCGGATGCGCTTGTCGGCGCTGCCGGCGGCGACCGTCTTGCCGTCGGCGGTGACGGCGACGGCGGTGACGGCGCCCTCGCTCCCCTCGTAGACCTGCCGCTCACCGCCGCCGGTTACTGACAGGAGCTTGGCGACGTTCGGCTCGGTGCCGCCGGCGACGACCGACTGGCTGTCGGGGTGGAAGGCGACGCAGTAGACCTTGCCGTTGAACGCCTTGATGCCGGCCCGGTCGGCCCCGGTGGACGCCTCCCAGACGCGGACGACGTGGTCGGTGCCGGCCGACGCGATCAGCTTGCCGTCGGGGCTGTAGGCGACGGCGTTGACCTCGTTGGTGCTGCCGGCCAGGTCGTGCTGCACCTTGCCGGTGTTGACGTCGTAGAGGCGGACGAGGCGGTCGTGGCCGCCGGCGGCGAGGAACTTCTTGTCGGGGCTGAACGCCAGCCCGGTGATCTGCTCGGTGTGACCGGTGAGTTGCTTGACGTCCTTGCCGGTCTCGGCTTCCCAGATGCGGACCTCGCGGTCCTTGCCGCCGCTGGCGACCCACTGGCCGTCGTGGGAGATGGCGACGGCGTTGACGGGCCGCGTGTGCCCGGCGTAGTGAACGACCTCCCGGCCGGAGGCGACGTCCCAGACCTTGACCAGGCCGTCGGCGCCGGCGGTGACGAGGCGGGTGCCGGCGCGGTTGAACGCCAGGGCGTTGACCGGCCCCGCGTGCCGCAGCTTACCGTCACCCAGCACGGTGGCGACGTCGGCGGGGAAGGTGGTCGGCAGCGTCGGCAGCCCCCAGCGGGCGCGGCGAAAGCTGTCGCGGGCCTCGAACAGCCGGCCGGCCTTGAGGGCGGCGCTACCAAGCTTCGCCAAGGCGTCGGCCCGCTCGAACCACTCGGGAGAGAACTTCCTGGTCAGCCCGGCCTTCTCGGCGGCGTCGCGCTCGGCCTGGTAGGCCTTCTCTAGCGAGGCGACCCCCTCGGGGGTGAGCTTCTCTTCGGCGCCGGGGCCGGCGGGGGCCAGCGCGAGCAGGGCCAGGCCCACGACGGGCACGAGCAATCGAGGAAGGCGTGCCGGCAGGGTCATGGCGGCTCACTCCGGGGGGCGACGGCGGCGAGTAGAAGAACGCTTCGGCGAAGCGTCGCTAACCGACCGGGACGCATCGGCGACGTGAATCTGAGTATAAGTGCGATGGCGGAAGCCTGGCAAGGAGTGTTGACGGCAAGCTACCTGACAGGGTCGCCACGCCCGAGGTGGGGAAATGCGCGCTCCGTGACGACGCTGAGGCACGGCGTGAGAAGATAAATGCACAGACGGCCTAAAGTCCCGGGCGGCGCCACCGGCGAGGTGGAATACTTGAGCCGTCGCGGTCGGAACTCGCCCGTCTTGACTCCGAGGCAGAAGTTGAAGACGATCCTCAGCTTCTCGGCTGGAGTTGCCCCCCCCACAGGAAACCTCGGCCCGACCGTCAAACTCGTGATGGCGGTCGCGGTCGTCGTGGCGTGGCTGGGTGCCGGGTGCTCCACGCCCCGGCAGGACGCCGTGCCGTCGAACGTCGCGGCCGCCTACCCCGCGGTCGATCTGAACAACTGCGGCGAATACCGCCCCCTCCCGCCCGAGTTCTTCCGCAAGCTAATGGACGGCAGCTCGACGACCGAATCGCGCCTCA
Organism: Gemmataceae bacterium; assembly: GCA_046350195.1. Classification (GTDB taxonomy): domain Bacteria; phylum Planctomycetota; class Planctomycetia; order Gemmatales; family Gemmataceae; genus CALDUY01. The sequence goes on along the minus strand of JAXMAW010000032.1, from coordinate 82,264 downwards.
CGCGGGCCTCCGAATCCAGGCTCCAGGTATTGGCCCTGTCCGGCGGCGGGAAGTTCGGCGCCTACTCGGCCGGCGTCCTGAACGGGTGGACGCGGTCCGGCCAACGCCCCACGTTCGACGTCGTCACCGGCGTCAGCACGGGGGCGCTCGTCGCCACGTATGCCCTTCTCGGCCCCCGCTACGACGACCGCGCCCGGGTGCTCTACACCACGCTGACCACGCGCGACGTCATCCGCCGGCGACCGGCGTACGGGATGCTGGGGGGCGAGTCGGCGTACTCCTCGGACCCGCTGGCGAGCCTGATCGACCAGGAGGTGACGGACCAGTTGCTCGCCGAGGTGAGGTGCGCGCACGCCGGCGGGCGCCGCCTCTTCGTGGCGACGACCAACCTCGACACCTCGCGGCCGGTGGTGTGGGACATGGGCGCGATCGCGGCCAGCCAGCGCCCCGACCGGCGCGAGCACTTCCGCGACGTGCTGCTGGCCTCGGCCTCCGTCCCCGGGGCCATGCCCCCGGTACGCATCCCCGTGACGTTCAACGGTTGTCGCTACGTCGAGCTCCACGGCGACGGCGGCGCGACCCAGGAGCTGTTCCTCCGCGGGACGATGCTCGGCATCGACCCCGCGACGGTCTCCCCGGGCCGAAGGCCCCTGACTGGGTCGGACCTGTACATCATCGTGGCGGGGAAGCTCTACGCGGACCCCCAGGTCGTGGAGCCGAAGACGCTCAAGCTCGGCGGCGCGGCCGCGGCCTCGGTCCTGTTCGCCCAGACCCGGAACGACCTGTCGCGGCTGTACACCCTCTCGGCCGTTTCGGGGATGCGGTTTCACATGGTCGCGCTGCCGGCGGACTTCCCGGTGTCCGGCAACAGCCTGGAGTTCGACCCCGCCGAGATGTGCCGGCTCTTCCAGGCCGGCTACCGCGACGGCCTCCGGCAGGCGTGGCGGTCCACGCCGCCGGAGACCGAGCCCGCCGAGCAGGTGATCCCCCGCAAGGGCACCGACTTCTACACGCCGGTCGTCCCCCAGCCCTGACCGGATGAATCTCCGCGTGACGCGGCCCGCCGCCCGGTGCCCTCCCGGGTAAGAACACCTCACGAACCAAGCCGGAACGACCGGCCCCGGAGACCACACCATGCCCCGCCCCCCGCGCCTCCTCGTCCTGTCCGCGTCCGTCGGCGCCGGCCACATGCGCGCCGCCCAGGCCGTCGAGTTGGCCCTCAAGGAGCTGGCCCCCGACGCCGTCGTCCGCAACCTCGACGTACTGGAGCTGACCAACTCCGCCTTCCGGCGCCTTTACGGCAAGGCCTACCTCGACCTGGTCAACAACGCCCCGCACCTGCTCGGCTACTTCTACGACGTGCTCGACCGGCCGCGCCGCGCCGGCAACACCTCCGACCGGATGCGACTGGCGCTACAGAAGCTCAACCTCGGCAAGCTCGTCCAGCTGCTCCAGGAGGAGTCTTGGGACCTGGCCGTTAACACCCACTTCCTGCCGGCGGAGATCCTCGCCTCGCTGCGGAAGAAGGAGCAAACCGGGTTGCGCCAGGTCACCGTGACGACCGACTTCGAGACGCACCGGCTCTGGGTCAACCAGCCGTGCGAGCGCTACTTCACCGCCACCGAGGAGGGGGCACGCTACCTGCACACCTGGGGCGTGCCGGCCGGCGACACCACCGTGACCGGCATCCCGATCCACCCCGTGTTCGCCAGGCCGAAGAGCCGCGCCGAGTGCCGGACCCGGCACGGCCTGGCCCACGACCGGCCGGTGGTCTTGCAACTGGCGGGCGGCTTCGGAGTCGGGCCGGTCGGCCACCTGTTCGACGCGCTAACGCGGATCGACAAGCCGATTGACCTCGTCGTCGTCGCCGGCAAGAACGCGGAGCTGAAGGCCGAGCTGGAGAAGCGGGCGAAGCCCGGCCGGCACCGCGTCCAGGTGATGGGCTTCACCGACAAGATCGACGAGCTAATGGCGGCGGCCGACGTGGTCGTGTCGAAGCCGGGCGGGCTGACGACCTCCGAGGTCCTGGCCCGCGGGGCGGCGATGGTCATCGTCAACCCGATCCCCGGCCAGGAGAGCCGCAACAGCGACTACTTGCTGGAGAACGGCGCCGCGATCAAGGTGAACAACATCCCGACCTTGACGTACAAGGTGCAGGCGCTGCTGGAGGACGAGAGGCGCCTGGCGACGCTGCGTGAGAACGCCCGCCGGATCGCCCGGCCGAACGCGGCGTACGACGTGGCGAAGAAGGCGCTGGCGATGGTGGCGTAGCGGACGGGCCTGGGAGCGTCCCATAGGCCAACGCTTGCCCCCAGACCTCAGGAGTGTTTCGATGCCCGACAGGATCGACTGGATGTACCACCGGAAGGGCTGAACGGGCTGCGCCCGGTCTCGGGAGTTTCTCGAGCAGGCCGGCCGCGACGTCGCCGAGGTCACCGACGCCAAGCGGGAGAAGCGGGGCCGCGCCGAGGCGCTGGCGCTGGCGCGGTCGGCCGCGACCGTCGTCGTCGCCCGGGGCAAGAAGGTACTGACGTTCGACATGAGGCGTGACCCGCCCGACGATGACATCCTGTCGGCGGCGATCCTCGGCCCGACCGGCAACCTGAAGGCGCCAACGCTGCGGCTGGGCGACCGACTGCTGGTCGGCTTCGGCGAGGCGGCCTACCGCGCGGTGCTGGGCGGCCCGGCGTGATACAATGTGGCTCCCCGAACACCCGGAGGTGCCGCCGTGGCCACGCCCGCCGAACCTGACCACCACCGCCCGAGCCCTCTGTGGAGGCGCCTGCTCGCCGGCGCGCTCGTCCTGGCCGCCGTCGTCGCCGCCATCCTGGTGGCCAACTGGGCCTCGGGGTCGCGCTCCGGCGCGGCGCGCCTCCAGGCGATCCTCGACGACCTGGATAAGGCTGACCCGAACTGGCGCCTGCACGAGATCGAGGCGGCTCGCGAGGAGGTCCCCGCCCCTGAGAACAGCGCCCTGGTAGTCGTCGCCGTCGCCCGAGCGCTGCCGCGCCCCTGGCCGTCGGAAGCGGTCGGCAAGCTCCTGGCTCCTCCGCGGGCACTGCTGGAAGGTGGTCGGTGACGCCGTCGAGCGCGTCCTGGCCCTGGGCGCCGCCGGCGAGGGGGAATTGGCGAAGCTGGCCGCGCCGCTCGCGGAGGAGCAGAAGCACCGCGGGCTGTACCTTGCCCTGCGCGGCGAGCGCGGGTCGATGCACCTGGTGATGACCGGCCTGGGCGAGGGCCGGTTCTCGCTGACCGACCCCATCTTCGACCTCGGCGGGACGATGATCTGGCGGGAGAAACTGGCCGGCTGGCAGCTGCGGCAGCAGCTGAGGAGGGAGCACCCCGAGATGCTGGAGATAGTCAACCGCGCCGTCGCCGCCGCGGCGCTGCCGGTTCACGAGCAGGCCGGGCCCCTGGAGGCGATCGAGCGCGAGGTCAAGGAGCACAAGGCCCGCGGCACCAACCTGACCATCCCGGTGCTGCTGCCGAGCGTCGCCAGTACCGGGGAGCGGTTCCGCCAAAGCCAGGCCCTGATCCGCACGCTCGGCGCCGCGGTCGCGGCCGAGCGCTACCGCCTGGCGAGGGGCGACTGGCCGGCCCGCCTCGACGACCTGGTGCCGGCGCAACTCGCCGCGGTGCCGCTGGACCCGTTCGACGGCCTGCCGCTCCGTTATGCGCGCCGCCCGGACGGCGTGGCTGTCTACTCGGTCGGTCTGGACGGCCGGGACGACGGCGGCACGATCGACCGCAAGGCCCCGCGCGGCCGCGGCCCCGACGTCGGCTATGAACTGTGGGAGGCGAAGCGGCGCGGCCAAGCGGCGAACGGGAAGAAGTGAACCGGCCGATTTTTCCCTCAAGACCGATCGTGCCGGGGGTCGATACCCTGATTACACCTGTCTTGCGCTCGTCCCAGTCCGCGAAAGCTCCGTTCCCATTCAGGGGAGGCCATCGCCATGCTCCGCTGGCCCATCCGCTGCGCGGCCGCTGTGCTGCTGGCGATCCAATCGCCGCTGCTCGCCCAGATCCCCGGCGTGCCCGCCATTCCCGGCGCAGGCTCGGCGCTGCCCGGGGCCGCCTCGGCCATCCCGGGTGCCGCCACGGCGCCCGCGGCGGCACCGGCGGCAGCGAACAACATCTGGAGCAAGTTGTGCATGACGCCCGAGCAGGCCGCCGCGTGCAAGCAGAAGCTTTGTAACTGCTCCCTGGTGCAGTTCCTCAGCGGCGGGCTGGCGCCGATCTCGGCGCTGTCGGGAGGCCTCATCGGCACCGGCTGCCCCGGCCCCAACCAGGCCAACCCGCAGGACCTGCTCCAGCCGTCCGACAGCGCCCTGGGCGCCGCGGCCCGCATCAAGAAGCTGGAGGCGGAAGCGGCCGCCCGCCGCGCCGCCGTCCGCTACCTCGGCACCGTCGATTGCCGCCGCTTCCCCGAGGCCGAGGCGGCGCTGATCAGCTCGCTGCGCGGCGACGAGAACGAGTGCGTCCGCTACGAGGCGGCGCTGGCGCTGGGCAGCGGCTGCTGCTGCACCAAGAAGGTGCTGGAGGCGCTGGTCGTCGTCGTCTCCGGCCGCAAGACGAACGACCCGGCCGAGGCGTCGGCCCGCGTCCGCGCCGCCGCCGCCAAGGCGCTGGAGCGCTGCCTGTTGAGGTACTGTGAGCAGGACGTCCTCACCCCGGGCGCCCCGCCGGAGAAGGCGGTCGAGCCGGCGGTGCCGGCCAAGGGTACGGCGGCCGCCGACCCGCTCGTCGAGGACGGCAAGCAGGTCCTCGCCGCCTACAAGGCGAAGTACGTCGCCCCCCGGCCGACCGCCGAGCCGCCGGTGGCGCCGCCCGCGGCCGTACCGCCGCCGGTGGCGCAGGCGGTCGCGCAGCTGAAGTCCGCCGCGCCGCCCGCCGCGGTCAGCACGGCGGCGCCGCCGGAGCACCTACCGCCGACGGGTCGGCGCGACCTGTGGAGCGTGTTCCAGCACGCCCGGCGGTAGAGGCCTGCGAGCCGCGCACGATGTGAGCGGTCGGGGGGTGGCCAGCGACCTCGTGAGCCGTTTCGGCTGGGGAGGCGCCCTGCCGCCCGCATACTTCGTGCGCGGCTCGCCGGTCACACGCACATAATCGAGTAGCCGCGGTTCTCGACCATGTCGCCCTTGCCGAACGCCTCCAGCAGGGCGTCGCCCAGTTCGTCGGGCTGCTTGGTCACCAGGAAGAACTTGCCCTGCGGCGTCAGCAGTTCCTTGGCCCGGCGGATGAACAGCTGGGCGATGGTGCTGTTGGCGAAGTACGGCGGGTTGGCGATCGCCACGTCGAAGCTGTCCGGCTGGGGCCCCTCCACCGTGCTCGTCGCGAACACGTCGAACTTGGGCACTCCGTTGGCCTTGGCGTTCAGCTCCGTCAGCGCGCACGCCCGGGCGTTGCTGTCCACGAAGGCGATGTAGCCGTGCTCGCCGGCCCGCTGTGAGGCGAACACGCCGTTGGTGCCGACGCCGCAGCCGAGGTCCAGCACCCGGTCGCCCGGCTCGATCTCCATGATCTCGCACAGCGCCCGGGCGCCGTCGTCGAACCGGCCGTAGGAGAACGTCCCCGGCCGCGACACGAACCGGCACGACGGCCCGTCGCCGAGCTTGACCTGGAACGTCACCTCGTGCCGCCGCCTGGGCCTGTCGCCGTCCCGGGTGGACCACAGCACGCTGCTGGCCTCGGCCGAGCCGTGCGGCGGCGTGTGGACCTTGCCGAACACCTTCTTCATCTGCGGCGGGAAGAACTCCTCGGCGTCGTAGGGCGACCAGACCACCAGCGAGCCGTGGTCGCGCAGGACGTGGTACGACTGCTCGATCAGGTCGATCTTCAGCTCGCGCTCGCCGCCCCGCGCCGCCGGCAGCAACACCGTTTGGAACCCGGCCGGTAGGTCCCACAGGTCGGCGGCGACGACGACGTCGGCCTTCACGCCCGCCTCGGCAAGCTGCGCCCTCAGCCGGTCGGCCTGGTGCAGGTCGAGCTGGAAGCAGGTCGCCTCGACGCCGCCCAGTTCGGTCAGCAGGTGAGCCACCTCGGCCGGCGAGCCCAGGGCGACGGCCAGCGGCGGGCGGACCTTGGCCTTGAGGAAGTCGGGCACCGGCTGCTGCGATAGCGGCCTGGCAGATTTCTTTCTTCGGGACATGGTCGGCGCTCGTCACTTCCTGGCCGGCGTTGGCGGGGGCGGGGGACCATCTCATCATAGGCCGGCCGGCTCGCCGGGGGAAAAAGAACGCCCGGTTTCGCCGATTGCTCAACCGCGCCGGCTCCGCTACGATGGCAAGGACTTGCCAAGGAAAGGGTTGGCCCACATCACCCGGGGGTTCTCGTCCATCCATGGCGCTCGCACGACAGACGGTGGCGCTGCTCGAGGCGGCCCGGCACCTGGCCGGGTCGCTCCAGGCCGACGCCGTCCTGTTGATCACCGAGACCGACCTCAACTGGTCCGCCGTGCGCGAGCACCTCGGCGAGTGTCAGCTGCTCGTCTCCGCCGAGGATCCCGAGCTGAACGCCCGGCTGAAGGAGCACGACGACCTCACCGTCCTCGACCTCGACTCCGGCGAGGCGTCCAAGCAGGAGCGCATCAGCCTGGCCCTCTTGGAGGCGGTGCGGTCGGAGCAGGTCCGGCACGGGGCCGACGTCATCGTGCTGTACAACGGCATCGAGGCGTCCGGCGACGCCCCGGAACCGGTGGACAGCCTCAGCGTGCTGCACCTCGGCGAGCACCTCGAGCGGCTCGACTACCGCGACCTGCGCCGCCTGGAGACCCAGGTGCCGCTCGACACCCTCCGCGCCGTCGTCAGCGTCGCCCTGGAGATCGGCCGCGAGGGCCGCGAGGGACACCCCGTCGGCACCCTGTTCGTGGTCGGCGACACCCGCAAGGTGATGCGGCACTGCCAGCCGATGAACTTCAACCCGTTCAAGGGCTACCACGAGGCGGAGCGGAACATTAAAACCAAGGTGGTCCGCGAGCAGGTCAAGGACATCGCCCAGCTGGAAGGCGCCATCCTGATCCGCCGCGACGGCGTCGCCGAGGCCGCCTGCGTGCGGATCGAGGCGGCCGCCGGGCCGGCCCACGTCAGCATGGGGCTGGGCACCCGGCACGCGGCGGCGGCGGCGATCAGCGCCTGCACCAAGGCGGTCGCCGTCGCCGTCAGCCAGTCGTCCGGCAGCGTGCGCCTGTTCCAGGACGGCGAGATGGTCCTGCACATCGAGCCGTTCGACCGGCCGTTGATCTTCGGCCCGGTCCGCCTGGACGACCACCCCAACGGCGCCCGCCGCGTCGGCCCTCGCCGGGTCCCCAGCGCGGCGGCGGAGTGAGCTAGACTATCTCGACCCGGCGTGTGGGAGGGAGCGACCGATGCGGAAAGGGGTACTTGCGGCGGTGCTGCTGGGAACGGCGTTGGCCGCGACGGGTTGCCAACGGCTCAACTACAGCAAGAAGTTCAACCTCAACCCGGCGGCGGTCCAGCCGATTCACTTTGGGGCGCCGGCCTACGAGCAGAAGGTCAAGGTCACCATCGCGGCGAGCGGCGGGGCCGTCAGCGCCTACCTGGTCAAGTCAGACGACGCCCCGAAGGTGGAAGTCACCCTGGGCGGCGAACGAGAGCCCGCCGCCTCGCTCCTGCTGGGCAGCCGCGTCAGCCGGGGCAACGCCGAGACTTACTCGTTCGAGGCGACGGCGCCGGCGAAGGTGCCCTACACCCTGCTGCTCCGGGCCGACCCCAAGCCGTGCGAGGTGACCGTGACCGTGACCGGGCGCTAACACAGGACTTGACAGGCGTCCGCCGGGAGGTAGAATGCAGCTAATGAGACTGCGTCTCAATCGCATAACTCTCCTTGATCCGGGTTCTCCCTCATGGACGCTTGCCACACCCGGTCCGATTGTGCCGGCTGCCCCGGTCAGATGATTTGTCACTGCTTGCAGGTGACCGAGGAAATGCTTCTCGGGGCGGTGGCGGCGCTGGAGTTGCGAACGCTGCGCGACCTCCGCGAGGCCACCGGGGCCGGCGACGGCTGCACCGCCTGCCACCGCCGGCTCCGGAAGTTCCTCGACGAGAACGCCGCGGTTGAGCTGGCTCAGGCCTCCTCTTCCTCGCCCATCTGAGACTGGAGGTAGTTCTGCAGCCCGACCTGCTTGATGAGGTCGAGCTGCGTCTCCAGCCAATCGACGTGCTCCTCGGACTCGGTGAGGATGCGCTCCATCAGCTCGCGCGTGCCGTTGTCCTTGACGCGGGCGCACAGATCGACGCCCTCGTTGTACGCCTTGACGCCGGACACCTCCAGCTTGAGGTCGTTCTCGAACTGCTCCTTGACGTCGCTGCCGACGCGGATGACGTCGTAGCGGGCGATCTCGGGGACGCCCTCGAGGAACAGGATGCGCTCGATGATCATGTCGGCGTGCTTCATCTCGCCGAGCGACTCCTCGTAGTGCTTCTTGCCAAGCTTGAGCAGGCCCCAGTTCTTGCACATCTTGGCCTGGCAGAAGTACTGGTTGATGGCGGTCAGCTCGATGGTCAAGGCGCGGTTGAGCGCCTCGATGACCTCGGGAAGTCCTTGCATGGTCGGCTCCGGTCGGGAGGGTCGTCGGTGGTGCGATGACGGAAGGATAGGGGCGGCGGACCTCCGGGGCCAGGTTGGCGCCCAAGGAGGGCTACCTCCCCGGCCGGGCGGGCTCCGGCTTGGCCGGCGGCCCGGCGGGGCGGGCCGGCTCGGGCCGGGCGGGCGCCGGACGGGCCGGCACCCTCTCGGGCACGGTGACCGGCTCGCGGCGCGGGGTCGTCTCGCGGCGGTTGGCTTGCGGGCTCATCGCTCGTCCTCCGGGGCGCCTTCGCGGACCATCGTAGACGGCTCCGCCTCGACCTCGTAGTACGCCGCCGCCCGGCGGAACGTCACCGGGTCGGGCAGGTCCTCCAGGCAGCACTCCCCCCGCCCGACGGCCCGGCTGACCTGGCGCAGGTAGTCCACCGTCGCCTCCTCGTTGGCCGGGTCGAGGAACGGGTCGGCCGAGGTCGCGCCGGTGGGCGTCGCCGCGTCGTCGCCGGCCAGCGCCTGCTCGATGGCCGACGCCGCCTCGTAGCCGACCCGCCGGACCTGGTGCAGGAAGTCCACCCCGCGTGTCACGTCGCGGCCCTCGACCGGCCCCTGGTGCAGCAGCATCCCCTCGACGCCGCGCAACGGCGCCAGCAGCCGCTCCCAGCGCGTGTCGGGGTCGTAGAGCGGCACGACCCAACTGTAGTGCGGGTAGAGGCACTCCTCCAGCCGGTGGCTCTCGAACGCCCGCACCCGCTCGGCGTGGTCGGCCGGCACCAGCCGGTGGACCCGCGCCGGGTCGCGGTGGCGGTCGTGGGCGCGCAGGGCGGCGACCAGCTTGCGCTCGAAGGCGCGGTAGGCGCCGGCGACGGCCTCGCGACGCTCGCCCAGCCAGGCCGGCGGGGCGCCGGGCAGCAGGACGCGGCAGAGGTCCTGCACGCAGGCGACGAGCAGGCCGAGGTTGAGCAGCTGAATCTCCTTGACCAGCCCGGCCAGGTTGGCCTCGCTGAGCCGGACCGGCAGCGGGAAGACGTAGTCGAGGCGGTGCCCGCGCGACTGCCCGGGGTACTTGACCTCGACGACGTCGCCGCGGATGACCAGCCCGTAGGCGGCGTTGGGGTCGCGCGGCGGGCGGCGGAGCAGCGCCTGGAACCGCTTCAGGTCGGTCGTGCTGACGTACAGGTAGAGGGCGAGGAAGCGGGCGCGCTCGACGAGGTACGGCAGCGGGCTGGTGTCGTAGCCGACGGAGACCTGCACCTCGGGGTTGATCTCCTCGCGGCGGTGCGACTCGATCCACTGCGCCAGCGTGGCGGGGCTGCTGGTGACCGGGGCGAGGCGCTTCTCCGAGGTGCCGGCGCCGAGCTTGGCGCCGAGCGTGACGCGGGCGAGCAGGTCGTCGCCCGGCGGGGTCATGGCCATGGCCCGGGCGAAGCCGACGCCGTGAAGGATTGCCTCCTCGAACAGCTCGCGGGCCGCCGCCGCGATCGGCAGCGACGGGTCGGCGCGCACCAACGTGAAGGCGGCGCTGAGTGCCTGCCGCCGCACCTCCTCGTTGCCGTCGCGCAGGTCGCGGAGTACCCGGGTGAGGTTCTGCGGCGTGGCGTGCGGGCGGGCGTCGCGGAGGAGCGGGTCCAACTGGGCGAGCTTGGACTCGACGCGGCGGGACCGGTAGCGGGCGACGGTCTGCTTCATCACCTCGACGGAGGCCAGCACGACGCTGATGAGGACGACCAGGCCGAAGCACTGGAACAGGCCCACGACCGAGGCGAGGACCCGGTCCCACAGCGGCCGGGCGTCGGCCGGCTGCTCGGGGCTCAACACCCGGATGGCGGCCAGGCAGACGACGATGATGATCGCCAGCACCATCATGTGCTCTTGCTGGCAGCGGCCCTGGCGGAAGTGGGGGAAGCGACGCGCGGTCATGCCGACCTCCGGCACCGGACGAGACGCGGGCCGGTGAGGGCCCGGTCTGTTCATCCTACGCTCCCGCCGCGACGAATGCCAGCGCCTGGTGGCGCTACCACGAACCGCGGCCGGGCCGTAGAACAACCCTGCCCGGTCACCCTTCCCTCACAAGGAGAACCCCATGCGGCCGGCCCGCACCTCCCTCGCCCTCCTGCTCCTGCTCGGCGCGGCCCGCGCGGACGACTGGCCGCAGTGGATGGGCCCGCGGCGCGACGCCGTCTGGCGCGAGGGCGGCCTACTCGACCGGTTCCCCAAGGGCGGGCCGAAGGTGCTCTGGCGGGTGAACATCGGGGGCGGCTACGCCGGCCCCGCGGTCGCCGACGGCAAGGTCTACGTCCCCGACCGCCTCCTCGACGCCGGCCAGGCCGACCCGGCCAACCCGTTCGCCCGCACCAAGTCCGCCGGCAAGGAGCGCCTCCTCTGCCTCGACGCCGCCACCGGCAAGGAGATCTGGAAGCACGAGTACCCGTCGCGCTACACCATGTCCTATCCCTGCGGCCCGCGGGCCACCCCGGCCGTGTCGGGCGGGAAGGTCTACCACCTCGGCGCCATGGGTGACCTGTATTGTCTTGACGCGAAGAAAGGGAAGGTCGTCTGGTCGAAGGACTTCAAGAAGGACTACGACGCCGGCGTTCCGGTGTGGGGCTTCTCCGCGTCGCCGCTGGTGGACGGCCAGCAGCTGATCTGCCTGGTGGGCAAGGACCCGGTCGTCGTCGCCTTCGACAAGGACACCGGCAAGGAGTTGTGGCGGGCCCTGACCCTAGAGCAGGCAAAAAGCGAAGTCGGCTACTGCCCGCCGATGATCTACACCTTCGGCGGCCGCCGGCACCTCGTCGTCTGGCACCCCGAGGCGGTAGTCGGCCTCGACCCGGCCTCCGGCAAGGAGCTGTGGCGGAACGAGTGGGAAATCAACGCGAACCTGTCCATCCCGACGCCACGGCAGGTCGGAGACAGGTTGTTCGTCACCTCGTTTTACAACGGCTGCAAGCTGCTCCAGATCGAGGGCGCCGGCGACAAATTCACGGCGTCCGAGGTGTGGCAGAGCCACGGCCGCGGCGAGCGGCCCGGCCAGACGGACAAGCTGCACGCCATCATGTCCACGCCGACGGTCAAGGACGGGCACGTCTACGGCGTGTGCAGTTACGGCGAGCTGCGCTGCCTGAGCCTGGCCGACGGCAAGCGGCTGTGGGCGGAGTTGACCGCCTCGGGCGCCGGCAAGGAGCCGGAGCGCTGGGCCAACGCCTTCCTGATCGAGCAGGGCGGCCGGTTCTTCCTGTTCAACGAGAAGGGCGAGCTGATCATTGCCAACCTGACGCCGAAGGGCTACGAGGAGATCGGCCGGGCCAAACTGCTGGAGCCGACCGGCCAGCTCGCCGCCGGGTTCAGCTCGCCGCGCAAGGTGGTCTGGTCGCACCCGGCGTTCGCCAACAAGTGCTGCTTCGCCCGCAACGACAAGGAGATCGTCTGCGTCTCCCTGGCAGCGCCGTGAGCGGACCATGCGTGAAGAGATCGCGAACATCGTTCACCCCGTCCTGGCGCGCGGGCTGTCACTACGGGACCGCCTGCTGCGCGGCGAGGAGCCGCCGTTCGAGGAGGAGCAGGCGGTGCTCTTGAGCCACCTACTGGGGGACCGCGAGGCCCGCCGCTGGCCGGAGTACGGCGGCGACGAGACCGGCCCGTTCCTCGGCGCCCGCTACGCGCTGGCGTGCTGGCTGGACGAGGTGATGATCCTCCAGACGCCGTGGGGCCAGCGGTGGAACGAGCATAAGATGGAGGTGCGCCTGTACGCCAGCAACGACCGGGCCTGGAAGTTCTGGGACCAGGCCAAGCTGGCCGCCGGCCGCACCCGCCCGGACGCCCTGGAAGCCTACTTCCTGTGCGTGATGCTCGGCTTCACCGGTGACCGGGCCGACGACCCGGCGCAGCTGGCCGACTGGGCGGCGACCACCCGCAGGCAGCTGCGGCAGGCCGCCGGTGGGACGTGGCGCGCCCCGCCGGGCATCGAGCCGGGCACCCACGTGCCGCCGCTGCGCGGCCGGCAGGCGCTCCAGCGGCTCCTGCTGATCGCCAGCGCCGTGCTGATCGCGACCGTGCCGCTGGTCGCGCTGTTCCTGGCCCGGCGGCTCTGACAGAACGGATGAAGGATGAATAAGGCAGCGGAACGGGAAAGCTCCCAACGCCTTTTCCTTCCGGGTTCATCCTTCATCCTTCATCCTTCATCCTTCCGGAGATGACCCGTGCAGTGGCTGAAGGGCCTGTTCGGACTGGTGACGCTGAGCTGGCTGCCGCCGGCCCGGCGACGACGCGTCCTACTCTGGACGCTCCACATCGCCGTCGTGGTCCTGGTTGTGCTGGCGCTGGGCTGGCTGAACCTGCGCGGCGGACTCGACCGGGTGCTGCGGACGCGGTGGCTGAACCTGAACCTGGTCTGGCTGCCGCTGCTGTTTCTGCTCGGCTACGCGCTGTTCTGGCTGGTCCGCGGGCTGTACCGGCTGCTGGGCGCCGATGGCGCCGCCGGCGAGTTCGACGACATCGAGTCCGCCTGGGCCGCCGCCCGCGCCGCCCTCGACGAGGCAGGGGTCGGCTTGCACGACGTGCCGGTGTACCTCGTTCTCGGCAAGACGGCCGGCGAGCTGGAGGACGTGTTCGCGGCGTCGCGGCTGCCGTTCCAGGTGCGCCACGCCCCGGCGGGTGACGCCCCGCTGCGTGTCTACGCCAGCCGGGAGGTGGCCTTCGTCTCCTGCGAGGGCGCATCGCTGTTGCCGGCCCAGGCCGATCGGCTGCTGGAGGCCGCAGCCGTCCCGCCGTCGTTCACCCCCACCGACGCCGGCCCCCTCCGCGAGTATCTCGAAACCGCGGAGTTACCTCCGCCCGCCGCGTCAGAGGTGGCCCCCGTCCCCACACCGGTTCGGCCCGGGAACGTGTTGCTGCTGGGGGAGCCGGAGCCGGCCGCCGGGCCGCGCCGCGAGGCGCTGCTGACCGACCGCGACCGGGTGGAGCTGGCGACGAGGCGGCTCCAGCACGTCTGCAACCTGGTCGTCCGCGACCGCAAGCCCTACTGCCCGGTCAACGGCATCGTCTTGCTGCTGCCGCTGGCCGCGACCGGGTCGGCGGAGGACGCCAGTGAGACGGCCCAGGTGGCGCGGCACGACTTGCAGGTGGCCCGCGAGGCGCTTCAGCTGGACTGCCCCCGCTTCCTGGTCCTGGGCGACGCCGAGCAGATCCCCGGCTTCCCGGAGGTGGTGCGGCACTTCCCGGAGGCCGGCCCCGGGCCGAGCTGGGTGCTGGGCCAGCACTTCCCGCTGCTGCCCGACGTGCCGGCCGACCAGGTGCCGTCGCTGATCGAGGGCGGCGTGACCTGGGTTGGCGATGCCATGCTACCGCTGGTCATCGGCCAGCTGTGGCGGCGGGAGGGCGAGGAGGGTGCGGCCGACCCGCCCAGCGCGGTCGAGGCGAACATCCAGCTGTACGAGTTCCTGCATGGCTGCCGCCTGCACCTGGCACACCTGGGCCGGCTGGCCTCGCGCGCCGTCCACTCCGACGGGGCGCCGCCGTACCTGGCCGGCTGCTACCTGGCCGGCACCGGCGCCGACGCCCAACGCGAGCAGGGGTTCCTGGCCGGCGTGTTCCGCCGGGCGCTGGAGCAGCAGAACCACGTCCGCTGGGCCGACGACGCGCTGGCCGACGACGCGGCCTACCACCGGTACACGCTCGTCGGCTACGCCCTCTTGGGCGTGTACGCCGTCGCGATCGCCTTGCTGCTGGTGGCGTGGTGGTGACCTCACGCCCGCCACACCCGACCGGGGAGCCACTCCGGCCGGATCGGCTTCAGCGGGCGCGGCGGCGCGCTCGTCACCTTCTGGAACTCCGGCCGGAAGTCCACCTCCACCGTCGAGCCTGCCTCGAAACGCACCTCGCAGGTCGCCTCGCGCCCCTCGTGAATCACGGAGATCTCATAGCTGTACTTCCGGCCGGCCTCCAGGGGCGGCGACTCGAACAGGCGCTCGTCGCCGGTCGAGGTCATCTTCTCCTTCGCCACGAACACGAACGCGCCGTCCGGCACCAGGACGCGGAACCGGGCGCACGGCGGGTCGTCCGCGGTGTGCGCCGGGACCGCCACCAGGAGAAGGACCGCCATCGTCATGACTCACCCCTCGTAGGACAAGCTGCCAGCTTGTCCGGCCGCGGCAACGGACAAGCTGGCAGCTTGTCCTACGTCCCCAGCAGCGCCCGCACCACGCGGGCCGAGCGGCTGGCCCAGCAACTGCCCCCGCCACCCCTCCAGGGCGCCCGGCCGCATCGCCGCCAACGCCCGCCGCGTCGCCGCGAACTGGTTCACCGCCACCGACAGCGAATCAACCCCGAGTGCGGCCAGCGCCCGCGCCCCCGCCGGGTCGGCCGCCATCTCGCCGCACACCGACACCGGCCGGCCGGCCCCCTTCGCCGCCGCCACCGCGTCGGCGATGAGGCGCAGCACGCCGGGGTGCAGCGGGTCCACCTGGCCTGCCGCCACCGGGTCGTCGCGCTCGATGCCCATGGCCGACGCCGACAGGTCGTTCGTGCCCAGCGCGAAGAACCCCACCGACGGGGCCCAGGCCGGCATCAGCGGCACTGCCGCCGCCACCTCGATCATCGCCCCGACCGGGACGTCGGCGACGAACGGCAGGCCGGACCGCGACAGCTCCTGCTTCACCTGCCCCAACGTCTCCAGGACGAAGTCAAGCACCTCGGTGTGACTCACCAGCGGGACCAGGATGCGCACCGGGCCTTCCGGGGCCGCCCGCAGGATGGCCCGCACCTGCTCGCGGAACAGCTGCTGCAACGGCGGCGACGTCAGCACCAGCCGCCAGTCGTACGGCCGCGTCGCCGCGCTGCCCAGGTGCGAGACGCCGGCGAGCTTGTCCGGCCGCAGGTCGAAGGTGCGGATGCACACCGGCCGACCCTGCATCAGGTTCAGCAGCTTGCGGTAGATCCTTACCTGCTCGTCCTCGGTCGGCAGGGTGCGGCGGGCGAGGAAGAGGAACTCACTGCGGTACAGGCCGACGCCGGTCGCCCCAAGCCGAACCGCCGGGCGGGCCTCGTACAACAGGTTGATGTTCACCTCGACGCGCGGCAGGCCGGCCGCCCTCTCCCCCGTCCCCTCGGTTCGCGGAAGAGGGGTGACGGGGGCTTGTGGCCCCTCCTCCCCAAAGACGGGAGCGAGGGTCGGGACCGTGACGCCGTCCGCCGGGTCCAGCGTGACGACGCCCTTGTCCCCATCGACGAGCAGCCGCCTCCCGGGGTGCAAGAGCGCGCCAAAGTCGCCGACCTGGCCGACCATCGGGATGTTGAGGCTGCGGGCCAGGATCGCCGCGTGGCTCTGCGGCCCGCCGTGCTCGACGACCACGCCGGCCAGCTGGTCCAGGTCCACCGCGAACAACTCCATCACCGACGCCTCGCGGGCGATCAGCACCACCTTGTCGCCGGTCTGCTTCGACGGCCGGGGCCGCAGCTGCCACAGCAGGCGGTGAAACACGTCCTTGATGTCGTAGACGCGCTCCTGGAAGAACGGCGTGGCGACGCGCTGGAAGGCCGCGACGTACTGGTCCAGGGTGGCGAACAGGGCCCCCTCTGCACTGGCCCCGCCGTCGAGGCTGGCGTTGAGGTCGCGCTCGATCGTCCGGTCCTGCATGATCATCAGCTGGGCCTGGAGGATCGCCCCGTGGTCCTCGCCGACCAGCTCGGAGATGTGCCGGCTCAGCCGCGACAGCTCCTCGCGGGCCCGCTGCACCGCGGCCGCCAGCCGTGACCGCTCGCGCACCGGGTCGGCGGCGAACAGCGGCACGCTGCGCCGCCACTCCTCGAACCCGTCCACGACGTAGGCCTGCCCCAGTCCGACGCCGGGGCTGAGCGGGACGCCGACAAGCGCCTCCTCGGAGGGCGACCCCTCCTGGGCCGCCGGCCGGTGCGCCATTGCCGTCACCCGCTCCAGCAGCCGGGCGTCGCCGACCAGCGGCGCCACCTGGGCGGCGACGCTGACCAGCATCTGCACCTCCGACGGCGAGAACGTCCGCGGCTCGACGTCCTGCACGACCAGCACGCCTTGCAGCGTGCCGCCCTCGACCAACGGAACGCCGAGGAACGAGTGGTAGGGGTCCTCGCCGGCCTCGGGGAAGTACTTGAACCGCGGGTGGTCGAAGGCGTCGGCCACCATCACCGGGGCCGCCTGCTGGGCCACCAGCCCGGTCAACCCCTCGTCGAGGCGCATGCGGACCCGGCCGACCGCCTCCGGCTTCAGCCCGACCGTCGCCCCCAGCACCAACTGACCCGACTCCACCTCCAGGACGTAGACGCTGCACACCGCCGTGCGGATGCGCCCCTGGATCAGCCGGACTATGTTCGCCAGCGTCTCGGCGGCGTCGTGGCTGTGCACGACCAGCTGGGTGATCTCGCCCAGGGTGAGCAGCAGAGAATTCTCGTAGCTGACGGCTTGCTGGCTCATCGGCCATCCCGGTCGTCGAGGGGGTGCCGAATCGATTATCCCCGACCGGCCCCTTCAGGGGAAGAGGCGATCGCGGTTTCTCGCGCCTCGCCGCGGGGCACGACGAGGCCCTCCGACCCCGCCTCGATCACCCGCATCTGCTTCCAGGCCCCGTGGAGGAAGCGGACGAACAAGGTCAGCGCCAGCAGGATGACGTAGGCCGTGGCGAACGCCCAGGCGACGTACAGCCCCCAGCCGTACTTCCAGGAGAGGTAGGTCGGCAGCACCATCACCGGCCAGGAGATGGCGATGGCGAGGCCGGTGACGAACCGGGTGTCGCCGGCCCCGCGCAGGGCGAACGAGAAGGCGATGTTCAGGCAGTCGAACAGGCAGTACGCCGCCACGAAGCGCAGTAGCGGCGGCACTCGCTCGACCACCCGGGCCCACCCCTCCGGGTCGCCCGCGGTCTGGAACGGCCGGGCCAGCGCCTGGGGGAAGAAGGCGTACGCCGCCGCCACGAACAGCGTGACGGAGAAGGCGAGAACTAGCCCCGTCCAGGCGGCGCGCTCGGCGTCCTCGGGCTGGTCGGCCCCGAGGTACTGGCCGACGAGCACCTCGATGGCCTGGCCGACGCCCATCATCGGCAGGAACGCCAGCAGGTTGAGCGTGCAGGCGATACTGGTCGCGGCCAGGTCTTCCGTTCCCAGCCGTCCGACGAAGATCAGAAAGACGCTGAACGCCAGCGTCTCCAGGCAGGCCCCGATGCCCTGCGGCAAGCCGTAGTGCATCAGCCGGCCGAACAGCTCGCGGTCGGGCCGCAGCCCCTCGATTAGGCCGTACTCCTGGGTGTGGCGCTTGCGGAACAGGACCAGCAGTCCGAGCGCGGCGGTGGTGGAGCAGCCGAAGACGGTCGCCCAACCGGCCCCCTCGATCCCCATCTGAGGAAAGCCGAGCTTGCCGAAAATAAGCGTGACGGCCCAGAAGGCGTTGACGAGCAGCCCGGCGACGTTGATGAGCATCACCGTGGTGCTGTCGCCGCGGCCGCCGAAGAAGCTGGTGACGGCCGCGTTGACCAGTAGGGGCAACGCGCAGAAGCACAGGCAGCGGAAGTAGGCCGCCTCCATGCGGTGAAGCTCGGGGGCGTGGCCGGCGTGGCTGGTGACCCATCCCGCGAGGGGGGCCAGGAGGAGGAACAGCAACCCGGAGCCGACCGCGAACCACAGCGCCTGGCCGACGACGGCGCCGACGCGGAGCGGCTGCCCGGCGCCGGTGTACTGGGCGACGAAGGTGGTCGCATAAAGAGCGGTGTACTGGAACAGCGTCAGCGCCGACCAGAACATCATCACCGCCGAGATGCCGGCCCCGACCGCCTCGACGGAGGACTGGCTCAGGAGCACGCGGTCGAGGACGATCTGGAACGTCCAACAGGACTGCGACAGGATGAACGGCCAGGCCAGCCGCCAGAGTTCCTGGCTCGACGCCATCGTCGGACGCGCGGTCATGCGGGGTTCCTCAGGGCGGAATGGGGTTAGGGTAGGATGGAGGTAGATGTTCGGACACGCCAGGCCGGCAGGAGGTTCGCTTGCGACCCACCCAGGGGCAGGGTAAAGTGGCGTGGTTGGGGAAGCCTCATTGGGAGCGGCGGATGCGCGGCGCAGTGCTGATTCTCGCGGTCGTGACGGTTTCGCCGGCTGCGGCCGACGACGAGGAGCAGAAGCGCGACGCGGTCGTGGACCGCTTCATCCTCGCCGACACCGGCCGACTGGCCGGCGCCGAGGCGAAAAGGGCCACCGAGGAGTTCAAAAGGCTCGGCGTCGAGGCGGTGCCGGCCCTGCTGCGCGGCCTGCACAGGTCGGCGAAGCTGGAGCACTCCTGCCCGGTGCTGATGATCGCCAAGAGGCTCTTGACGGTCCTCCAGGGGTCCGACGACGAGAGGCTGGTCGAGTTGGCCCGCGACGAGATCGCCGCCGTGCCGAGGACCCGCCACGCCGACGCCCTGGCCGACCTGCGGGTGCGGCTGGCGATGCACCAAAGCGCGCTGGCCCGCCGCCCGCCGATCCCGCCGAAGGGCCCCGGCGTGATGACCACCCAGGCCCTGATGAAGGCCGTGCCGAAGGTGCGCGGCGAGCCGCTCTACGGCGTCCTGCGCGAGCTGGGCAAGCGTGACGAGAAGGAGGCCTTGACCGGCCTGTCGCTGGCCGCCAACAGCCGCGACCCCGAGGCCGGCCGGCTGGCCCGCGAGATGCTCGACGCCGTGCTCGGCCGCGAGTCGCTGTCGGCGCTTAAGGAGCGGTTGGAGGACGGCGGGGTCGAGGTGAAGCGGGCGGCGATCCGCGTGGCCCGCGACAAGCACGTCGAGCTGACGCTGGCCGTCATCGACCGGCTGACCGACGACAGCCCCGCCGTGCGCGCCGAGGCGCGGGCGGCCCTACGGAAGTTGAGCGACGGCAAGGAGGACTTCGGCCCCGAGCCGGCCGCGACGAAGCCGCAGCAGACCGAGGCGAGGAAGCGCTGGAAGGCGTGGTGGCTGGGGCGGGCGAAGTAGACGAGACACCCATGGTCGGCGTGATCCTGCGTCAGGAGATGCTGCTGGGCGGCCGCCGCTTTCAGCTCCACGCCTTCCGCTGGGTCTACGCCGGCTGGCTGGTGCTGGTCGTGCTCTGGCTCTTCCTCCAGTTCCTCTCCGAGGAGTCCGCCGTGGTCCGCGGTCGGAGCCTCGGCGGCACCGACGTCCACGCCAGCGCCCCGGAGGTGGTCGGGGCGCGATTCGTCGGCTTCTTCGTCTGGCAGCAAGCGTTGCTCGCCTTCCTCGCCGTGCCGGTCTTCTGCTGCGGCGCGGTCGTCGATGAGAAGCGACAGGGCACCCTCCAGTACCTGCTGTTGACCGAGGTCGAGCCGCGGCACTTCCTGGTGGGCAAGCTCGTCGGTCGGCTGGCGCAGACGGGCCTGTGGCTGCTGGCGGGGTTGCCGCCGTTCGCGCTGCTGGCGGGGTTCGGCGGCGTCGAGCCGACGACACTGGCGGTCCTCGCCGCCGGGCTGGCCGTGCCTCTGTTCGCCGTGGCGGCGGCGAGCCTGCTGGCGTCGGTGTGGTGCCGGCAGACCCGCGACGCGGTCGTGGCGGTTTACGGCCTGCTCGTCGCTGGGTGGCTGGTCACGCTCCTGGGCGGACCGTTCGCCTGCCTCAACCCGCTGTGGGCGCTGGAGCCGGCCTGGGGTGCGGCCGGCTCGCTCGACTTGCCCGAGGCGTACCGGCGCCTCGGCCTGTCGTGCGCCGTTTACGGCGCGATCGGCCTTACCTTTCTGGTGACGGCCGCCGCCACCCTGGAGCGCGCCTACCTGCGCGAGGTCGAGGACGTCCGCCGCGACCGGCTGCGCTGGTACTCGACGGAGCGCGAGCCGATCGACGACGAGCCGATCCGCTGGCGCGAGCAGCACGTCGAGGGGCTGGCGCTGAACCCGACCCTGCGGCGGACCCCGCACTGGCTGGCGATCCTCGCCGTCGCCGCGGCCACGACGGCGTCGTCGCTGCTGATTCTCGACCGCTCGCTGGCGCCCGGCGCGACGGGGATCGACCTGATGCAGGCCCTGCTCCAGCTCAACGTCCGCGGGGTGTCGGCGCTGATGCCCGGCGCCAGCGGCGGCTTCCTGCTACAGGGGGTCGTCGTGATGCTGCTGGCCAGCCTCGTCGTCGGCGTGCGCTGCGCTGGGGCGTTGACGCAGGAGCGCGAGCGCGGCACCTGGGAGGCGGTTCTGCTGACGCCGTTGAGCGCCCGCCAGATCGTCCACGGCAAGCTGTGGGGCATCGTCCGGGCCAGCGCCTGGTACCTGCTCGCCTACGCGGCCCCGGCGGTCACGTTCTCGGCGCTGGGCGGCCCGCTGGCGCTGACCTACACCCTCGCCTGGCTGGCGGCGACCGGGTTGGCGATGTACTTCATCGGCGCGGCCGGGCTGTGGTGCTCCGCCCGCGCCAGCTCCTCGTGGCGGGCGCTGCTTCAGTCGGTGGCGGTCGGCTACGGGGCCGGGCTGGCCATCGCTGGCGTCCTGGGATCCGCGGTCGGCCTCGGGGTCCTGATCCTGCTCTTATTGCTGACCCTTGGGATCGACATTCTGCTAGGGACGAGCTTCGCCTGGCTGTGCGTCCGCAACGGCGACTACTTCCTGCGCGTGTTCAACGTCGCGGCGGCGGTCGGCCTGGTTCTAACCTTCTGGTGGATGGCCCGCTACTTCCTGAAGAGTGCCCAGCGCTGGATCGCCGACCGGGAGCGCACCCGCCATCAGTTTGACGAGCCACTCTACCGGCGCTCCCGCAGCCCCTTGGGCGGCTGAGCGACCGGAAGGAATTACACGCCAGGAGCGGCCTGGCGTGTAGGACTTACACGGCCCGGCCGAGGGCTAGCCCGCCCGATTCGCCGAGGCGATACTGTATCCGCAGATTCAGCGACGAGTTGCGCGATCGGTCGTCTCGAACCCGCCTTTTGGCACGCGGGCTGCTTCTATCTCTCCCACACCAAGAGACGACAGCGGGCGGGGGAGGGTGTGGCGATGAGTCAGCGGGAGATGAACCTGTTGTGGCTTCGTGACATCCTCGAACACTTGGCGACCAACCGGCAACTGCTGGAGTGGACCGAAGACCCCGACACGATGCGCGTGTTAACCGAGGCGATGCTGCGTGACCTGGAGCGGTGCCAGCGGGTGTGCGAAGTGCTGCACCGCCGCTGCCTCCAGGCCGCGACTTGATAGTTCCCCCAACCCCCTAAGCTCCCCCGGGCCGCACGCCCTTCCCCCGGGCGTGCCGCCCAGGGCCGGCCCGTGACGGTGACCGGCCCCAGCGGCTGCGGCCTCCTACCCCCCAACCCCGACACAACCCCCTCCCTATGCCGGCGACTCCCCCGTCGCCGGCATTCTTCTTTTTCCTCTCAACCTTCGCCAACCTGCCCGGAGCGCCCGGCGAGGGCAATCGCGGGCCCCTCGCCGGCAGCTCGGGCTAGCATCGGCTTCCCCCATCCGCTATCACCCGCCCGAGGTCGTGTCAGGAGGGTGAACCAATGCGCGCGTCACTCGGGTGGCTTCTCACTCTGATGTTGCTGCCGCCATGCGCCGCGCGCGGGCAGCAGATCCACCAGAACGGCTTCGAGAGCCGTGGCCCCTACTGGAAGGCCGGCAGCACCGACGCCGCCCTCAAGGTCATCGAGCACCACCTGACCGACGAGACGGCCAAGGGCGGGCAGCGGAGCGAGCACCTCCGCCTCCAGGTCGAGCGCGGCTCGTTCATCCACTACACGCTCGACCTGCCGCGCGCCCCGGTCAACGACGAGCTGAGCCTCAGCCTGTGGGTGAAGTCGAACCGGCCGGGCGTCCAGCTGCTCTGCCGCCTGGTGCTGCCGCGCGAGCGCGACCCGAAAGACCCCGCCCAGCCTCTGACCGTCCTGGTCCGCTGCGACCCGTACAACAGCACGCGGTGGAAGCTGCTGAGCCTGCGCGAGCCGGCCAGGCGCCTGCGCGAGCAACAGGCCCTGTTGACCCGCGAGCTGGGCCATGAGGTCGTCACCACCGGGGCGTATATCGACCGACTGGTGCTGAACGCCTACGACGGCCCCGGCCAGATCGACGTCTGGACCGACGACCTGTCGGTCGGCCCGGTCGAGGAGGCCAAGCGCCCCGTCGCCGAGGCGGCGCCGGCCTCGCGCGCCGGCGGGGCGCCGGTGTCCCGCGCCGCCGAGGTGCAGCTGCGCGGCAACCAGCTGTGGGTCGGCGGCAAGCGGTTCTTCCTCCGGGGCATCCGGGCGACCGGTACGCCGCCCATGACCACCCTGCGCGAGGCCAACTTCAACGTGCTTTGGCTCGACGAATCGACCCCGCCCGGGCTCGTCGAGGAGGCGTCGTCGCTGGGCTTCTACCTCGTGCCGACCCTCCAGCCGCCGCGGCTGCACGCCGGCGGGCCCGGGGAGGTGGAGGGGACGTTGGCCTCGCGGGCCGACGAGTTCAACCGCAAGGTGTCGCGGTTCGCCGAGCAGGACTCGGTGCTGGCCTGGGACTTGGGCAGCAACCTCGGCGCCGAGCGCTTCCCCGACGTGGCCCGGCTGGCCAAGGCCTTCCGGCTGGCCGACCCGCGGCGGCCGGTGCTGGCCGACGTCTGGGACGGCTACCGCGGCTACTCGCGCAGCCTTGACCAGATGATGCTCGGCACGCACCGCTGGCCCCTGATGACCAGCCTGGAGCTGCCGGCCTACCGCGAGTGGCTCGACATGCGAAGGCGGCTGGCCAGCGACGCCTACTGCTGGACGTGGATCCAGACGCACCTGCCCGACTGGTTCCTCCGCCTGGGCGAGCAGAGCCGGTCGCGCGGCGACTTCGCCGAGCCGATCGGCCCGCAGCCGGAGCAGATCCGCCTGCTGGCGTACACGGCGATCGCGGCGGGCTACCGCGGGTTGGCCTTCTGGTCCGACCGCTTCCTCGCGGACAGCCACCAGGGCAAGGATCGGCTGCTGGCGATGGCGCTACTCAACCTGGAGCTGACCATGATCGAGCGCCTGCTCGTCAGCGCCTCAGGGGCACCGGAGGTGATTAACACGTCGCGGCCGGAGGTGATCGCGGCGGTCTTCCGCGGCCCCGAGGGGGTGCTGGCGCTGCCGGTCTGGGTCGGCCCCGGCTCGCAGTACGTGCCCGGGCAGGCGGCGTCGGCGGAATTGAGCCTCACCGTGCCCGGCGTGCCGGTCACCGCGACGGCCTGGGAGGTGTCGCCGGGCCGAATCCAGTCGTACCCGATCCACCGCGACCTGGGCGGCAGCACGGTGAAGCTGCGCAACTTCAGCCTGACGTCGGCGGTGCTGTTCACCTCCGACCTCAGCCCGACCGGGCCGGTGGTGTGGCTACAGAGCGAGCAGCGCAAGAAGGGCCGACTGGCGGCGCAGTGGCTGCACGAGCAGGCCGAGGAGGAGCTGAGGAAGGTCAAGCGCGTGCAGGCCGAGCTGGACCGGATGGGCCACGGCGTCAGCGACGCGACGGCGCTCCTGGACCGGGCGGAAAAGGCGCTCCAGCAGAGCCTTCAGCACCGCCGAAACCACGAGCACGCCGAGGCGTACAACCAGGCCGAGGTCGCCCTGCGGTCGGTGCGGGTACTCATGCGAGCCAGTTGGGAACGGGCGGTCCGCGACCTGGACATGCCGGTCGCCAGCCCCTACGGCGTGTCGTACTACACGCTGCCGCGGCACTGGAAGCTGCTGGACAGGATGAAGCAATCCCGGCCGGGCGCGTCGGTGCTGCCCGACGGCGACTTCGAGGTGGCGGCGCGGCAGGAGCAGGCCGGCTGGCTGCTCCAGGAGGTGCCGTCGCTGGACGACGTGGAGACGAGCGTTCGCCGGGTGCAGGGCGGGGCGCACGGCGGCAAGCAGTGCCTGATGATGCAGGTGTCGGCGAAGGACACGAAGCGCGAGCCGGCGGCGCTGGAGCGGACCTACGTGGCGCTACACAGCCCGCGGGCGAAACTGCCGCCGGGCACGCTGGTCCGCGTCAGCGCCTGGGTGAAGATCCCGAAGCCGATCCGCGGCTCGGTGGACGGGGCGCTGTTCTTCGACACCGTCGGCGGCGAGCCGCTGGCGGTGCGACTGACCGGCGAGGTCGGCCAGTGGAAGAGGTTCTCGCTGTACCGCGAGGTGCCGGCGTCTGGCCAGGTCGGCGTGACGCTGGCGATGTCGGGGCTGGGCACGGTTTTCTTTGACGACGTCCGCATCGAGCCGCTGCTGCCCGCCGGCCCGGAGACGACCGGCACGCCGCCGTCGGCCGCCCGGGGCTCGCGGCGGTGACCGATCACTTCCTGGCCTTGCCGTCGAGCGGGAAGGTGACGAGAAGGTAGCGCGGCACCTGCGCCTCGGGGACGCCGTTCTCGTGGTTGTACCGCCGGGCCTGGCCGATCCAGTGCCGGCCGCGCTCGTGGTGGAGGAACGGCTTCACCGGGGCGGTGTGGCTGTTGATGAGGTTCGTCAGCGCCGGCAGCCCCGCCTTCTTCCCCTTGCCGGGCGGGCCGACCAGCCGCGGGTCGTCCCGGGCGAACACCCTACAGAAGAGGGCGTTCGACTCCTTCGGCTGGTTGCGCAGGGCGAGCACGATGCCCCTGCCGAGCTGGCCCAGCAGGGGCAGGGCCGGCGGCTGCGGCACCGCCTCCAGGCGCGTGAACAGCTTCTCCGCCTCGTCGAGCCGGTCGCCGTCGAGGTACAGCAGGCCCAGCTCCATGCAGTTGGCGAAGGCCGCTGTTGCGTCCGGCGGCTTGCCCGCCGACGGGGCCAGGGCCTCCTCGACCAGCGTGCGCAGGGCAGTCTCGCGCTTGTTCGGCTGGGGCGCCGCCTCGACCGCGGCACCGTCGGCGGGGCCGGGAGCCTCCGGGCCGGGCCGGGCCGCATCGCGGCGCTCGAGCCAGGCCAGGGCGGCACCGGCCAGCCCCGCCAACAGTAGCGACCCCGCGGCCGCTGCGATGAGCCACGACCGCGGCACCGCCGGACGGAGCGACGCCGCTTCCTGGCTCGAATCGTCCAGCGCGACCGCGCCGCCACCGACCGCCAACTGCGCCGAGGTTGGGCCAAGCCCGTCGCGCAGCCGGGCGACGTCGCGGAGCAGGTCGCGGCCGGTCTGGTAGCGCTGGTCAGGTTCCTTGGCCATCATCTTGCGGACGACGGCGCAGACCGCCTCGGGCAGGTCGGGCCGCACCTGGGCCAGGGGTGGCGGCGGCTTGTTGACGTGCTGCACCGCCACCTCGAACGCGGTGGCGCCGCGGAACGGCGGCTGGCCGGTCAGCATGTAGTAGCACGTCACGCCGAACGAGTAGATGTCGGTGCGGCAATCGACCGGCTTGCCCTCGACCTGCTCGGGGCTCATGTACAGCGGCGTGCCCATGGTGACGCCGGTCTGCGTCAGGTGCAGCGTGGCGTCGGCGACGGGGTCGCGGGCCAGGCCGAAGTCGGCCACCTTGGCCTCGCCCTTGCGGGTCAGCAGGATGTTCTCCGGCTTGATGTCGCGGTGGATGATGCCCAGCTCGCCGGCGCGCTGCAGCGCGCTGGCCACCTTCGCCATGACACTCAACACGATCGGCAGGTCGGGCGGGCCCTTGCGCGAGACGTAGTCCTTGAGGTTGCGGCCCTCGACGTACTCCAGCGCGATGTACCAGATGCCCTCGTGCTGGCTGATGGCGTAGATCTGGACGATGTTGGCGTGGGTGGCCTGGGCCAGCGTGGTCGCCTCGCGCTGGAACCGCTCGATCGCCTTGGCGTCGGCGGCCAGCTCGGGCCGGAGGATCTTCAGCGCCACCTTGCGCCTCAGCGAGACCTGCTCGGCGAGGTAGACCTGGCCCATGCCGCCCTGGCCGAGCTTCCGCAGCACCTGGAAGTCGCCGAGCGTGCGGCCGCTGAGGTCGAGCGGCGGCGGGTCGCCGGGGCGGGTGCCGTCCGCGGAAGTGCGGGTGCCCGGGGTCATGGTGCGCGTACTCGTCTCCGACGCCGGCGGCGCTGTGTCCTGCCCTCACTCTATCGCAGAACCGCGCCCCACGCCAGTTTCGTCCGGGAGATGGCTAGAATGCCCCGTACCCCCGGAGAGTCTGCCCCATGACCCGACCGTTCCTGACCGCCCGCTGGCACAACCTGTTCCTGGCGAGCTATCCCGTGCCCCCCTCCCTGCTGGAGAAGCGCCTGCCGCCCGGCCTGACGCTCGACCTGCGCGACGGCCGCCCCTTCGTCAGCCTGGTGGCGTTCGAGTTTCTCGACACCCGGGTGCTCGGCATCCCCTGGCCGGGCTACCGCGACTTCGCCGAGCTGAACCTGCGCTTCTACGTCCGCCACGGCGACCAGCGCGGCGTCGTGTTCGTCCGCGAGTTCGTGCCGCGC
This sequence comes from Gemmataceae bacterium, assembly GCA_046350195.1. Lineage (GTDB taxonomy): Bacteria > Planctomycetota > Planctomycetia > Gemmatales > Gemmataceae > CALDUY01. The sequence continues at coordinate 55,435 of JAXMAW010000032.1, read as the reverse complement.
CGGGTCGTCGCCTGGATCGCGAAGTGGCTCTACAACGAGCCGTACCTCGCCGCCCCGATCGCCGCCGACCGCCGCGAGACGGCCGACGGCATCGACATGCTCTACCGCCTGCACTTCGCCGGCCGCGAGCACCGGATCGAGGTCCGCGGGGCGAAGCCGGCGATCCGGCCGGCGGACGACTCGGTCGAGCACTTCTTCAAGGAGCACCACTGGGGCTTCGGCGTGACGCGCTCCGGGCGGACGCTGCGCTACGAGGTGGCGCACCCGGTCTGGGACGTCTACCCGGTGACGAAGTACGCGCTGGACTTCGACTTCGCCGCGGTCTACGGGCCGGAGTGGGCGTTCCTCGCTCAGCAACAGCCGGCCTCGACCGTCCTCGCGGTCGGCTCGGCGATCAGCGTCTTCCCGAAAGGGAAGCTATCCTGAACGGCCGAGTTCTGACTCCGCCTCGCGCTCCAGGCTCTGCACTGTCAGCCAGTCCCACCAGGCGATATGCGGCGCGATCAGTAGCCCCTCGGCCGCCATCCGCTCGCGGACCTCGGCCATCTCCTCGCGCGCCTTCCGCCAGTGGCGGTCGGCGTCTTCAGGCCGGCCCAAACGGTGGGAAGCCAGCGCGAGGACGATGCGCGCCGACGTCTTCACCACCCAGTGCTCCCCGTGGCTGACGGCCAGCGCCCGCTCGCCCGCCTCGACCGCCTCGCCGGTCCGGCCGGCGCGGAGGCTGGCCAACCCGAGGGCCAGTTGCAGGCCCGCCTGGGTTCGCTCCGGCGACAACAGCTCCCGCAGCGGGGCGAGGAGCCTGTCCGGCCGGGCCACCGCGCCGGGGAACAGGCAGCACGCCATCGCCGTATGCACGGCCGAGTTCTCCACGGTGCCGGCCGCGCCGCCGTCCAGCAGGGCCGCCGCCAGCCTCGTGTACTCGACGCGGTCGCCCTTCCAGGCCATCAGCGCCAGCCGCGCGCGGACCACCTCGGCGGGGAAGCCGCCGTAATCAGGGGCGACCGCCTCGTACTCGCGCCGCGCCTTCTCCCACTCGCCCATCCGGCCGAGCAGGTCGCCGCGCGCCAGACGCCAGGCCGGCTCCAGCTCGCCGCGCTTTTCGAGCTGGTCGAGGTGGAACCGCACCGCGTCGGCCCGGCGGCGGCCCAGCGCGGTGGCGGCGCTCTTGAGGTGCCAGCGCGGCAGCCGGTCGTGGGCGGCCCGGCGGAGCCCGCCCTTGGCGTCGGGCGTCGCCAGGTCGGCGGAGTCCCACACCGTCACGGACTGGTCCCAGTTCGACGCGGCCAGGCGCCGGCCGTCCCCGCTCCAGGCGACCCGCGGGCTGAACCCGCCGTCCGAGGGGCGCGGCGGCGCCCCGCGCAGCCGGATCACCTCCAGCCCCTCGCGGAGGTCCCAGATCGTCACCTCGTTGCGGTTGACGCCGGCCAACAGCCGCCCGTCCGGGCGGAACGCCAGCCCCTCGACGCCGGCCGGGCCGCGCAGCGGCTCCTCGTGGAGCCGCCGGCCGGTGGCGGTCTCCCAGACGTAAACATCGCCGCCAGCGTCACACGCTGCTAGCAGGCCGCCGTCACCGGAGAACGCGACGCCTCTCGGGGCGTACCTCCCGATCGGCAGCTCCAGCCTCGGCTGCCGGCCAGGAACGCACCACACTTCCACCCCCACCCGGACGAGCCGCAGCTTCGTCTGGCCCTGAGGGCTGGTCTCCGAGGTGAAATGGCCCACGCCGCGCGCCAGGGAGTTCCCGTCCGGGCTGAGCGCCAGGCAGCCCGTGACGAGGTTGGTCCGGTCGAGCTTCATCACGATGCCCCCGCTGGCCGGCTCCCACACGGCGACCTCGTCGTGGAGGCCGGCGCCGCGGACGCCGAAGGCGGCACTGGCGACGAGCCGGCCGTCGGCCGACGCCGCGACGTGCCAGGCCGGAACGGCGTGCCGAAACGACCCGGCGAGCCGCTCGCCCGACCGCGCCTCCCAGGCGCAGACGCGCCGGTCGTCGGTGGCGGTGAGCCCGGCCAGCACCCGGGCGTCGCCGCTGAACGCCGCCAGCGTGCCCGGCGTCCGCCACACGGACGTCAGCGGCAGCTCGCGGCTGAGCGTGGGCCGGCCGCTGGCCACGTCCCGCGACTCGACCAGCCCGCCGGAGCGGACGACCAGCACCTCGCCGCCGCCGGGCGAGAACGCCATGGCGTTGACCAGCCGGAAAGCGCGGGCTCGAAGACCCGGGTGAACTCCTGCATCCGGGTCAGGTCCCCCAGCTTGACCTCGCCCGGCTGGGCGCCGCCGGACGCGACCATCGCCCCGCCGGGGTGGAACGCCACGGCTTCGACCCGGGCCTCGTGGCCGCGCCAGACCGACAGCTCCTGCCCCTCCTCCACGTCCCACAGCCGGACGGTGCTGTCTGACCCGCCGGTGACCAGGAACTGGCCGCACGGGCTGAACGCCAGCCCCTGCACGCTGCCCTGGTGGCCGGCCAGCGACCGAAGCTCGCGGCCGTCAGCGGCGGAGCGGAGCAAGACCAGCGCGCCCGCGGCGCAGGCGAGGACGCGGCCGTCGGGGCTGAACGTGACCTTCTGGCAGCCCGTCGCCACCCGCCACCGCAGCGCGCCGGTCCCCACGTCCCACAGCCGCGTCCCGCTCGCGGAGCCGACGAGGCTGCGGCCGTCCGGGCTGATCGCGACGCACTGGCCGTCGCCGCCCTCCGCTTCAGCCACGCCGCAGGCTCGCCGGTGGCGACGTCCCAGCCCTTGATGCCGGCGCTGGCGCAGGAGGCGAAGACGTGCTTGCCGTCCCGCCCCCACGACAGGTCGTGGATCGAGCCGACCTTCTTCTGGACGGCGCGGACCAGCTCGCCAGTCGCCGCGTCCCACACCCGGACGCACTCGTCGTCCGAGCAGGCCGCCAGTCGCCGACCGTCGGGGCTGTAGGCGACCTGGAACGCGGCCCGCTTGAACCCGGTCAGGACGCGCCTTGAGGCCCCGTCCGCACGTCCCAGACCGACACCTCCGACGGCTCCGTGCCGTCGCGACGCCGGCCGAACGGGTTGCCGCCGGCGACGGCGAGGTGCTCGCCGTCGGGGCGGAACGCCAGCCCCGGCGCCCGCGCTGCCAGGGCCGGCCGGGTGAGTGTCATCAGGCTCGCCGTGGTGCAGCGCGCAGGTAGTGCCACTCCCAGCCGCGCCGGCCCTCGTCGATCTGCGACAAAAGCGTCGCCGACGCGCAGGTTGTTCTGCCGCCACTCCAGCGGCGCCCGCGCCCGGCGGTTGAACGCCGCCCCGGTCTCCGCCCGGGCGCTCCGGCGTCGCGGGCGCGTCGCGCTGCGTCTGGGCCTCCGCACGCTCCCGCTCGGCCTTCTCCTTCTCCGCCTCGGCGAGGTCGCGCCGCTCGCGGGCGCCCGCCAGCCCTCGACGGCGTAGACCAGCGCGGCCTGACGCCGGCGAAGCCCAGCACGCTCACCAGCACCAGACTGGCGACCAGCGCGCGACGACCGGCCTCCGCCGCCCACTTCGAGTTGCTCCACCGGCCCGACCGGCCGGGCGAGGATCGGCCGGCCCTCGCGGAACCGGGCCAGGTCGTCGGCCAGGTCGCGGGCGCTGGGTAGCGCTTTGCGGGGTCCTTCTCAAACACTTCAGGACGACCGTCTCCAGGTCGCGCGGCACGCTGGCATCGAGGCGGCGCGGCGGATTGCCTCGCACGTCAGCACCTGGATCAGCGTGTCGGCGGCATCGCCGGCGACGAACGGTGGCCGGCCGGTGACCAGGTCGTAGAGGATCGCCCCCAGGGCGTAGATGTCGGTGTGCGGCCCGACCTCGCGCGACCGGCCGGCGGCCTGCTCGGGGGCCATGTACTGCGGCGTGCCGAGCACGCGGCCGGTTTCCGTCAGGCCGGCCGCCCCCCGGTCCATTTGCTTGGCGAGGCCGAAGTCGGTGATCTTGGGGGTGCCGTCGGCGGCCAGCAGGACGTTGCCGGGCTTCAGGTCCCGGTGGACGATCCCCTGGTTGTGGGCGACCTGCACCGCGCCGGCCAGCGCCTCGACGAGCCGGGTCGATTGCTCGACCGTCAGCCGGCCCCGCTTCAGCCGCCCCGACAGCGGGCCGCCCTCGACGTGCTCCAGCACCAGGTACGGCTGGTCCTGGTGCGTGCCGACCTCGAACAGCTGCACGATGTTCGGGTGCTGCAACGACGCGGCGGCCTCGCCTTCGAGCCGGAAGCGCAGCAACTCCTCGACGCGGGCGAACCGCGACCCGAGCACCATCTTCAGCGCCACCACCCGCCCCAGGCCGCGGTGCCGGGCCTTGTAGACGACACCCATCCCGCCGCGCCCCAGCTCCCCGAGCACCTCGTAGTCGCCGATGAAGCGGCCGGGCAGTTCGTCGCCGGACGGCCTCGCCAGGTCCACCCGCGAAAGGGTATGTGACTCGGACTCGGGTGGAGGGGGCGCCGCGGCCGGGCGCAGGTTGCGCGTGGAGGAGGGGTTTTCGCAGCACGGCTCGGCCATGACGCACCTCGCCTCGGCTCTTGGGGGCGGGGCCGGCGGCCCCACGCGGGAGGGATGCGCGGACTACGCGGACCAACTCTAGCACGCGGCTCCTGCCGGAGCCGGGTGGGTCGCCGGCTTTTCCTTCGGGCCCCGGGGAATGGAATGACGGCCCGCTGTCACTTCGGCAGGGCCTCTAGCCCCCGGCGCGCCTCCGCGTGGTCGGGCTGGATGCGCAGGGCGTCCTGCCAGGCGAGGCGTGCCCCGTCGGCGTCGCCGGCGGCCTTCAGGCAGAGGGCGAGGTGGTGGCAGGCCTGCGCGTGGTCGGGCTTGAGCCGGATCGCCTCGCGGAACGCCGTGGCGGCGGGTTGGTGCCGGCCCTGGTCCTCCCGGACGACGCCCAGCCAGTACCAGCCGTCGGCGTTGTCCGGGTCGAGCCGTACCGCCTGGTTCAGCGCCTCCTCGGCCCGGCCCAGCTGCTTTTGCCGCCGCAGCATCTGGCCCAGCACCACCCGACAATGGACCTCGCGCGGGCGGTCGCGCAGCAGCCGCTCCAGGATCGCCACCGCGTCCGCGCCGCGGCCGCTCTGCTCCAGCGCCCCCGCCCGCGCCAGGTGCGCGTGCAGGCCAACTTTCAACCCGTCCACCTCATCGGCGAACGGGTCGCGCCAGGGGAGGTCCGGGGGCGCGTCCCGGGCCTGCTCGATCAGCTTCCGCGCGCGGGCCTCGTCCCCCAGCCGCTGCGAGGCGTCGGCGGCGAGCTGGTAGGCCTGCCGGGCCGCGCGCCGGTCTCTCGTGCAGCCCTCGGCCAGGGCCAGCGCCGCCTTCCAGTCCTCGCGGGCGGCGGCGAGCCGCGCCCGCAACAGCCTCCCGCGCACGTCGCCGGACTCCCGGCGGTCGGCGTGGCCCAGGACCTGCTGCGCCTCATCGAGCAGGCCATGCTCCAGGAGCGCCTCGGCCAGGCGGTACAGCGGCGCCGTCGGCCCGTCCCCCAGGCGATCGGCGGCGCGGCGGAGGCAGGCGAGGCCCGCGGGCGGGTCGGAAGCCACCAGCGCCAGCCCCTGATGGTAGGGCCAGCGTGGGTCGGAAGGGTCGAGGCGCTCGGCCTGCTGGAAGCAGCCCCTCGCCTCGTTGTTGAACGCGTGGGCCCGCAGCACCATGCCGAGGCGGCCCCAGCGGGCGGCGGAGCGCGGCGCGGCCGCGAGTTCCTGCCGGGCCTCCTGGACGGCCTGCGCCACCTCCGGGTCCGCGCCCGAGAGGTCCACCGCGGGCGGCTCCGCGGGACGGTCCTGCCAGGCCCACCATCCCAGCCCGGCCACCGCCGCGACGGTCAGCGGGAGCAGCGCCAAGCCCCACCTTCGGGGGCCGGGCGGGTTCGGCACGGCGCTCATCGCTCGACCTTCCTTCCCAAGCCGCGGTGGACGGTCACGAGCCCGTCCAGGCGAGGGGCCGGGAACGTCTCGGCCAGCCCGTCGGGCCAGTCGATGCGCAGCTCGTCGATGGCCTTCACCTCGCCCAGGCCGAAATGCACGCGCTGGTCGCCGCTGGTAAGGTAGCCCTGGCCGGGGCACACCTCGCTGACCCAGCGGCGGCCGCCGGCGCGGGCCGTGACCCGCGCGCCGTGGGCGTCCCGCTTCAGGGCCGGATCGACGGCCCGCACCATCAGCCAGCGGCCGCGCTTCTCGGCGACGTTGCGGTACAGCCGGGCGGGGCCGGCGACGGCGGTGACCAGCAGGTCGATCGCGCCGTCGTTGTCCACGTCGCCCCAGATCAGGCCACGGCTGACAGCCGGCGTCCCGGAAAACGCCGGGTTGGCCGGCGAGACGTCCCGGAACCGGCCGCCACCCTCGTTGGCGAAGAGGCGGTTCCGCTCGGCGTAGGGGTGCCAGAACTCGCCCAGGCCAGGCGCCGACTGCGGCGGGCCGCGGCTGACCCGGCCGTTGACGATGGCCAGGTCGAGTTGGCCGTCGTGGTCGAAGTCGGCGAAGATGGTGCCGAACCCGGTGCCGCGCCAGCGCGGCGAGGCGAGGTGGGCGCGGGCGGTGACGTCCTGGAACAGGCCGCGCGGGCCTTGCCGCCAGAGCGTGTGCGACTCCTCGGTCAGGTGCGTGATGAAGACGTCCGCCAGCCCGTCGCCGTCCGCGTCGCCGTAGGCGATCCCCATGTTCCCCTGCGGCCGGCCCACGCCGCTGATGGCGAGGCCCCGCACCAAGGCGTCCTCGACGAAGGTACCGTTCTTCTGGTTGAGCCACAGGTGGTTGGGCTTGGCGTCGTTGGCGACGAGGATGTCCGGCCAGCCGTCACCGTCGAGGTCGGCGCACAGCACCCCCAGGCCGGGGCCGGGCGCCGTGACGCCGGCCCGGACCGTCACGTCCTCGAAGCCGCGCCAGCGCCCGGCGGCGTCCCGGCCGAGGTTGCGGAACAGCCGCAGCGACGTGCCGGGGAACAGCATGGGGTGACAGTAGTCCGGCTTGCCGCCGGCGCTGGAGCACCCGTGCGACGGGTCGTAATCGACGTAGTTGACGACGACCAGGTCGAGCCAGCCGTCGCGGTCGTAGTCGAAGAACGAGCAGGACGTCCCCCAGCGGGGCTGCTCGACGCCGGCGGCACGGGTGACCTCCTCGAAGCCGAGCCAGCGGCCGTCGGCGGCCCCGCGGTTGCGGAACAGCCGCCCGCCGCCGTACTGCGAGACGTAGACGTCCACCCAGCCGTCGTTGTCGATGTCGCCGACGGCGACGCCCATGCCGTAGCCAGCGATGTCGAGGCCGGACGTGGCCGATACGTCCTCGAACCGGCCGTCGGCCTTCTGGCGAAAGAGCTTGTTGCGCGACTGGCTCTTCGGGCCGGCGTTCTGAACCAGGTAGACGTCGAGGCGGCCGTCGTTATCGACGTCGAGGAAGGCGCCGCCGGAGCCGATGACCTGGGGCAGGCGGTAACCCGCCGTTGGGCCGGCGTCGTGCCGAAAGTCGAGCCCGACCTCGGCGCTGACGTCGGCGAACCAGACCGGGCCAGCCGGCTCGTCGGCGTCACCGTCGGGCCGACGGCGACAGCCTTCCAGGAGCAGGCAGCTGAGCGCCGCGAAGAGCACGCAGGCGAGAGCGGCGCGGCCTGACCATCTTGAGGGCATGGCGGAAATCCCAGGGCCTCCCGCCCCCAAGGGGCGTGCGGTGCAGAGAGGCTGCGGAACGGTAGTTAGCTTCCGAGTTGGGTGTCATCTTGGCAGATCGGCCCCCAACCAACAAGGTCTCAGGGGGCCGCCACGGTGAAGCTGGGCGGACTTTGCCGGTCAACTCTGGGGCGCGCCCGCTGCGGGGGGTGGCCCTCCTGCCGGCCAGCCCGGACGCTCCACGTCCGCGGAGGCGCCGGCCGATATGGGCATGAAGGGTCGTGTCGATCGTCCGATGGAGGTAGGGCCGCATGTTCACCGCCGTGCTGTCGCTGGCCGCTCTTCTCCCCGGAAGCCCGCCGCCGAGCCACCCTTACGGCTACCTGTGGACCTATCGGTGTGACGAGAAGGGCCAGGCGGTGCGCGAGGTGATCCCCTACTGTCCCAAGGAGGGCGACTGGATCTTCTTCGACGACATGAGCGAGTGGTGGACGTTCCTCTACTCGCTGGCCTGCACCGCGCCGCCGTTTCACGTCGGCATCGTGGTGAAAAAGCCCGACGGCGAGTTGGCCGTGCTGGAGGCCGGCCCGGACGACTCGCTACACGTCTACGTCCTCGACCTGATCCCGCGGCTGTACACGTTCAAGGGCATCCTGCAAGTCCGCCGCTGCAAGCGCGTGCTGACGCCGGAGCAGTCGGCGTGCCTGACCGCGTTCGCCGAGGAGCAGAAGGGCAAGCGGTATGCCATGTGGCGGCTGCTCTTGCAAGGGACGCCGTGCAAGACCAAGGGCGGCCCGCTGCGCGAGATGTGCGCCTACACGAAGTTCAACCGTCACCGCTGGCTGTGTGCCGAGATCGTCGTCACCGCCTCGGCGCTGATCGGCCTGACCGACCCGCACAAGATCAAGGGGTCGAACACCTACCCGCTGGACATCATCGACAACTCGAAGCACCCCGAGCTGGCCGAGGTGTTCGAGGACTACGGCTATTGGGCGCCGCACCCCTGAGCCGTGACGCGCCGCTGGGAAAGTGGCACCCGGTAAACCTCGTACGCCTCGTCCCCGTAAGCCTTCTCCAGGCCCGACAGGGCGACCCCAACCGGGGTCGGCCGCACCACATGGGTGATGCCCAGCCGGCGCAGCTCCGACAGCGGCGCCCGGCCCCCGGCGAGGACGTCGTTGAGCGCCTGGGCCAGGCGGAGGCGGTCGCGCCACTCGATCACGTCGGTGTCCTTGTACGGGATCGACTTGAAATCGACAAAGACCGGCGCCCCGGTGCTCAGCCGGAAGCGCTGCAAGTCCACCGGGATGATCTGGGCATCCTGCTTTTTCGCGGGCAGCGGCTTGAAGTCGCTGGAGAGTGAGCCCCGCTTGGTCGAGTCCGGCACGCGCACCGGCAGCAGGTAGAGGTCGCCGGGGGACCGCGCGGCGCGGACGTATTCCATCACCGGCACCTCGTCCGGGTCGCTGTGGAAGCCGAGCCGGGTTGCCATGATCCACACGCCGGCGAGCACCAAGGCCGCGGCACCCGCGAACGCCGTCGTACGGGCGGCTAGTCCGTCGAACCCGGGCCAGGGCAGGGCGACCAGGCGCGACAGGATCACCGTCGTGGCGAGCGGCACCAGCACGGCCGACACGCGCCAGGGGAAGAGCAACGCCAGCGCCTGGCTACCGGTGGCCGCCTGCCAGGCGGTCAACGCGGCGGACAGGGTGAACGGCACCGCCAGGACGAGGAAAAGCCGCGTCCGCCACGCCAGGGGGAGCGCCCCGACGACCCAGGCGATTTGCAGGCCGGCGACCCAGTCTAGCCAGAGGTCCACCCGGGAGTGGTGCGGGATGCGGACGTTGACGAGGATGTCCTGCGCCTCGGCGAACGCCTCCGGCGTGGTCGGCCCGAAGCGGAGCAGGAGGTAGGCGACGGCCGGCGCGACGACGGCCAGGGCCAACGATCCGGAGGCGACCGCCGTCCGCCACCGCCGCTCGACGACCAGCGCCGCGAGGAAGCCGAGCGTCAGCAGCGCCCCGGGCAGAAGGTAGGTGGAGTGCAGCACGCCGCCCGCGCCGGTGAGGACGGCGGCCAGGTACGGACGCTCCCAGGCGAACGCCGCCACCGCGATAACCAGCAGCACGCCGAACGACGACGGCTGGAGCATGGCGCCGAGCAGGTACTGCCCGGCGACGCCGGCTTGCAGGAACCAGGGGTAGTCGAAGTGGACGACCTCGTACGACAGCCACCGTGGCAGCGCCGCGTGCGCGGCCAGGAAGAGAAGGCAGAACACCGGCCAGCGCCGCCGGGCCAGCTCGGGGTCGGCCAGGTAGACGAACAGGCCGAGCATCGCCGCCGCGTAGGCGCCCAGGAGCAGGGCGTAGTAGACATGAAACGTCCAGGCCGGCAGGTGTCGGGCCGTGACCGCAACGAGGGTGCTGAACACCGGTGTCGGGTCGGCGGTGTTGGCCAGCCAGTCCTCGTCCAGCGACCCGACGCCGGCCCGCGCCAGGCCGTGCAGGAAGTACTGGTTCTGGTTGGAGTAGTACAGCGGCGCCTGGCCGTAGGCCGCCGCGAACAGCGCCGAGCCGAGCAGGAACAGAAGCGCCGCGGCGGCCCGGCCGCCGGGACTGGGCGGGGGGGCTTTCCTTGGTGACCAAAGGGCGGCCGAAGGCTACCCTGGGATCATAGGCGGCGCGGCCGGGCCGAGAAGGGGCTCAGCCGCGGCTCCGCCTCCCGGACGAACTGGCGCGTGACCTCCGTCCGCGGGGCGTCGAAGATCTGCGCCGGCGGCCCGGACTCGGCGACAGTGCCCTCGTGCATGACGTGGACGGTGTGCGCCACCTTCCTGGCGAAGCTCATGGCGTGGGTCACCACCACCATGGTCTGGCCGGCCCTCGCCAGGTCGGCCATCACGCCGAGCACCTCGCCGGCCATGCGCGGGTCCAGGGCGCTGGTCGGCTCGTCGAACAGGATCGCCTCCGGCTTGACCGCCAGCGCCCTCGCGATGGCGACGCGCTGCTGCTGCCCGCCGGACAGCTGCTCGGGCCTGGCATCGGCCTTGTGCCGCATCCCGACGCGGTCGAGCAGCGCCCGGCGCTCCGGCTCGGCCTCGGCGCGCGGGCGCTTCTGCGCCCACAGCGGGCCAGCCAACACGTTGTCCAGCACGCTCAGGTGCGGGAACAGGTGGAACTGCTGGAACACCATGCCGACCCGCGTGCGGATGGCGCGCAACAGCCACGGTGACGTCTTGCCCGGCTGCATCGTCAGCCCACCGACGCGCCTCGCCGGCCTGGAACGTCTCCAGCCCGTTGAGGCAGCGCAGGCGTGCTCTTGCCGCCGCCGGACGGGCCGATCACCGCGGCCACCTCGCCCGGCTTGACCGTCAGGTCCACGCCGCGGAGCACGTGCAGGTCGCCGTGCCGCTTCTTCAGGTTCGCCACGTCGATCATCGGCTCAGCCCTCCACGCCCTGCTGCCGGCTCTCCAGCTTGCGGGCCAAGAGGAAAGCGGGTAACTCATGGCGAAATAGAGCAGCCCGACGACCAGCGCCAGCCCAGCGCCACCTCCCGGTTCCACTTGTACTGGTAGTACCGCTTCGTCAGGTCGGTGATGAGGATCACCGAGCAGATCGACGTGTCCTTGAACAGCGCGATGAAGTCGTTGGTCACCGGCGGCACCACCAGCCGCACCGCCTGCGGCAGCACAACGCGGCGGATCGCCGTGGCCCGCGTCATGCCCAGCGACAGCGCCGCCTCCAGCTGCCCGCGCGGGATCGCCAGCAGCCCGGCCCGGTAGATCTCCGACTCGTAGGCCGAGTAGTTGATCGCCAGCCCCAAGACGCCGACGACGAACGGCGGCAGCGTCGTCAGAGTCACCAGCGGCTGCCAGCCGATCCAGCGTGCCGCCACCGGCAACAGGTAGAACAGGACGTACATCTGAAGCAGCAGCGGCGTGCCGCGCAGCACCTCGACGTACAGCGCCAAGGGGGCGCGCACCAGCCACGGCCCGTACAGCCGGCCGACGGCGATGCCGATGCCGAGCAGGATCGCCAGCGGCATCGCGCACAGCGACAGCGACAGCGTGACCCAGGCCGCGTGGGCAATGGCCCCCTTCATGCGGGACAGGGAGATGGCCGTCCCCGGCGATTCGGGCGTCTCTTCGGCGGGCGGCGGCCAGGGGCCCTCGGCGACGGAGCGCAGCTTCTCCTGCTCCTTCGACCAGAGGTTGTACTTGCGGTAGATCCGCTCCAACTCGCCGGAGCGCAGCCCCTCGCGGATGGCTGCGTTGAGCCCCTCGCGCAGCTCGGCGTCGTCCTTGCGCGTCAGCACGACGTAATAGCCCGGCGCGGCCGGCTCGCCGACGACCTTGAGCTTCGGCAGCTTGCCGCCCTCGACGTAGTAGGCCGCCGCCGGCGAGTCCTGCACGGTCACGTCCAGCCGCTCGCCGCCCTCGACGAGCTGGAACGTCTCGTCCACCTCGCGCGTCGGCACCACCTCGACGTCGTCGCCGTACCTGTCCCGCACGTACCGCTCCGCGACGGAGCCGCGCAGCACGCCGACGCGCTTCTTCGCCTTGCCGTTGGGCTTCAGGTCGTCCCAGCCCTTGACGCTGTCGTCGGCCTTGCGGGCGATCAGCCGGAGGGTGTAGACGAAGTAGGGGACGGTCGAGGCGAAGTCCTTCTCGCGCTCGGGCAGGTACTCCATGCCGTTGAGCGCGACGTCGATGTTGCCGCGGCTGAGCGTGTCGGGCAGCGCGTCCCAGTCGGCCTGGACGAACACCGGCTTGCGGCCGATCCGCTTGCCGAGGTAGTCGGCCAGCTCGACCTCGAAGCCGACGCGGGCGTTCTCGGGGCCGTAGATGAACGGCGCCCCGCCGGCGGCGTCGCCGCCCCAGCGCAGCGCCTTCGGCGCGGGTTGGGCACAGGCCGGGTTGTACGGGTGGAGTAAGGTGAGGCCGGCGAGGAGTGCGAGCCGGCAAAGAGGAGAGGTGTCGGCGGGAGCGTTGGTCATCTCATGCGGTCCCCCTGTGAAAAACCGCCTGACGCATTGTTACGCGGCGGCGGCGCAAGTCAATGGCCAATCCGCGTTCGCCGGGCGTGGAGGGCGACACGCCCGCACCCCGCACGCGCCGCGTCCCAGCTGGGCGGCTCGTTTCGACATAGAACCGCCCCCCGCGGCCGTGAGCCGCGGGGGGCGGTGCGCGTTTCCGATCCGAGTCACATCACGCGGTCCTCCGCCCAGGCGTGCCGCCGGCCGGTGCCGAGTTCGCGGTAATCTCCGGGCGGCGGCTGGTGGATCGTCGCCGAGGTCGAACGCCGCGTTCACGGCACGCAGGCAGCTCGACGGCCTCGTCCGGGTAGCCGACGCCGCGCACTCGAAGTAGTCGCCGTTGACATCGAACACCTGCACCCAGTCGCGCCAGACGCGCGCTGACGCAGCTGCCGCAGGGTCGTCGAACGCCCGGCTATCGACCGCCAGCCGCGCTGCTCGCCGGCCATGTTGTCGGCGACGCCGTGCTCCGGCTGGCAGGTCGTCGTGGCAACGATCGCCGGCCGTCGAACTCCATCGCCCCAGCACCGCCTTGTAGAAGTGGTTGATGTGGGCGCGGGTCATCTGCGCGACGTAGGTCCGCGGGTGCATCATGGCGATTTGAGCGATCTCCTTTCTCCGCTCCTGCTTGCCGCCGAAGACGTTGCCGTGGACGCTCATCTTGGTGTTCTGGCCGGTGTAGCTGACCGTGGACGCCTATGCCCGCCGGTGTTGGAGTAGACCTGCGTGTCCAGGACGAACACCTTGATGTTCATGCCGCTGGCGAACAGCCGCGACAGCACTGGAAGCCGATGTCGTACATCGCCCCGTCGCCGCCGATGACCCACAGCGGGCAGCCCTTCCAGCCCATCTGGTCCCAGCAGCATCCGCACGCCGATGGCGTAGGTCGGGGCGTTCACGAACAGGAGTTGGTCCGGCGCAGGTACGGGTTGTAGGGCACGTCGAGGTGTAGACGGTGTTGCACCCCGTCGCGGCGGCAGGCCCCATTGGTCGCCGTGGCGCTGCCCAGTCGCGGCATAAAGCATCCGCAACGCGCCGTGCCTCGCCGCAGCCGGCGCGCATGCCGGCGCGCCGGTGTAGAGCATCGTCTGCTCGTGCAGCGCATCATGTCCACGAGCAGGTTGTCGCTGATGTACTTCTTGTCGCTGGGGCCGACCTCCTTGAAGAAGCGGTGGCTCTTGCGGGCCCTGACCATCGTCGTCGGTCTTGTTGACCATCTTCAGCGGCAGGTCGTCGCCACCGTCGCGCACTCGGCGCAGCCCTTGCCACTTGGACAGGTCGATGATGATCTGGAACATCCCGCCCTGGCCGTGCTTCTTCTTGCCGGCGTCGTAGTACTTCTTCGTCTTCGACCACTGCACTGGTACATCGCCCGGTCGGCCTCGGGCAACGGCCAGCTTCTGCTCCCACTCGGCCTCGGACAGCACCTTGCCGAGGATGGCGGTGTCGGGGCACTCGGTCACGCAGTCCATGCAGCCGGTGCAGTTCTCGAGGATGTCCTCGGGCAGTTCCGGCGCGATGTAGCTGAAGTCGCGCATGCAGGCGGTGCCGGCTGGGACGGGCGACCGCGCAGGCAATTCGGCCGGAAGGTCGCTCGCCCAGCCCTCCTCGGCCGCGGATGACCCGCTCGTTGAAGTCCTCGACCTCCGAGCGCCTCGCGCAACCAGCTTGTAGGGCAGGAATACAGCAGGGTGCCGTAGGAGTTGTTGTTGAGGGTCCTTCTCGCTCGCCGCGTTCATCGAGCAGGGCGGTGGCGGTGGCGGTCATGGCAGGTGTACTCCCGATTGATGCGCCGTGAACAGGACGCATGCAAGTAAGCGAGAGTCTCAGGTCCAGTTTTTTACCTTTCTTCTTGTCTTCTCTGTGTCTCTGTGTCTCTGTGGTTCAACTCTGAATTAATTCTTGCGGTATCTCTTTCATCTCGCTGTAGCCGCGGCGGACGCAGGTGAGGTTGTCCTGCACCACCTGGTCGCCGCGCTTGCCGAAGTACTTGCGCAGCGCCTTCTCGACGCCGGCGTAGACCGCGTCGTCGGACATCTCCGCCTCCCGGGCGTACGGCGTCAGCCGCAGGAACGCCCCCAGCAGTACGATGCCCTGCATGCGCATCTGCAAGTCCGGCTCGCTGGCGACCTCGCGCGCGATGGTCACCATGTCGCAGAAGAACACGCGGATCTTCTTCTCGCGGATCATCCGCTTGTTCGCCGACGGGACGCGCGCCCACACCTCGGCCGGGTCGGGGTACGGCGACTGCATGAAGATCGCCCCGCTGGGCATCAGCCCGTGCAGCGTCAGCGGGCTCAGGATTGCCGTCGGGTCGTTGATGCACAACAGGTCAACGTGCTCCAGCTCGCAGTGCATGTTGATGTGCGTGTCGGCGATCGTGAGGTAGTAGGTCGTTGGGAGACCCTTTTTCTCCGAGCCGTACTTGGGGTAGGCCTGCACGTCCTTGCCGAAGACGTTGCCGGCGATGGTGGCGATGACCTTGTTCGTCGTCACCGAGCCGAACCCGCCGACGGAGTGCCCGCGCATCGAGAAGCCGCCGCGCGGCCGCAGGTCGGGGTCGTCGGTCCGCTTCAGCGCCAGCGGGTGGTCGATGCCGACGCAGAAGAACTCGCGGCCGTCGTCCGCCATGTTGTCGAAAGCGGCGATGATGTCGGCGGGGCGCACGTCCCGGCTGCCCAAGCCGGCGGCGGCGTGGTAGACGCGCGGGACTCGGAGGACCTGCTTGTGGCCCCCCTGGCCGTTGATCGCGTCGCAGAAGGCGGCCTTGATCTCGCGGGTCAGGTGGTTGCCCGTCGTCGAGAGCGGGTCGTCCATCCGCTCGAACACCGTGAACGCCCGACAGTAGTGCAGCGCCTCGACGATCTCGACCGCGGGGAACGGCCGGAACTGGAACACCGTCAGGCAGCCGGCCGCCACCCCCTTCTTGCGCAGGTGATCGACGGTGGCCTTGGCCGTCTCCATGTAGCAGCCCATGCCGACGAGGATCAACTCGGCGTCGTCGCAGCGGTAGGCCTCGACGGGGCCGTAGCGGCGGCCGGTCTTGCGGGCGAACTCGTCGAAGGCGTCCAGCAGGGCGGCGCCGACCTTGCTGTAGTACCAGCGCTGGGCCAGCTTGCCCTTCATGTAGCTGTCCTGGTTCTGCACCACCCCGGACATCACCGGGTTGGCCGGGTCCATCAGGTTGACCAGCTTCTCCTTCGGATCGCCGACGAACTCCTTCATGAACTTCGGCTCGGCCAGCCGCACCGTCTCGACGGTGTGCGTCGTCAGGAAGCCGTCCTGCACGGCGAAGAACGGGGTGTGGGACGCCTCGGCGGCGCGGCGGGCGATCAGGCAGAAGTCGCCGGCCTCCTGCGCGTTGCGGGCCAGCAGCATCCCCCAGCCGCAGTCGGCGACCAGCATGACGTCGTCGTGGCCGGCGTGGACGTTCAGCCCCTGGCTGGTCAGCGGCCCTTGCCGCTTCGATGTTCAGCACCACCGGCAGCCGCTTGCCGGCGATCGTGTAGAGCACCTCCTTCATAAGCACCAGGCCCTGCCCGGACGTGAAGTTGGTCACCCGGCCGCCGGCGACGGCGAAGCCCTCGCAGACCGACGCGGCGGAGTGCTCACTCTCAGGCTCGAAGAACAACAGCGAGTCGCCCCAGAGGTTCTTCCCGCCGTTCATGACGGCGGCGTTGAACCCCCTCCCATGGTGGTCCAGTAGCTGGTGATGGGGTAGGCGCCGGCGGCCTGGCAGATGTGGACCTCGACGTGGACGACTGCCTCCGCGCCGTCGCAAGTTGTCGGGATGCCGGGGTACTCGTACCGTTCGGGAGCCGCGTCTTCGACAGGCTCGGGGGTGCGGACGGGCCTTTCGGCCACTACGGTGCTCATAATGACAAGCCTCTATCGACGAAAGGATGAAGGATGAAGGATGAAGGATGAAATCGAAGCCGTTCCGGTCTTCGGCTCATCGCCGCCATCACTTCATGCCCGTGGGGTGTTCGCGGCGGAACACCAGGCAGAGGTGGCGTGGGTCAAGCTCAATGAAGGCGGTGGGCCGCTCCGGCTGGCCCGGCGCGGCGATGCACCAGCGCAGGGTGTCCCCGTCGAACTCGTAGACCCCCAGCGTGGCCAGCCCCTTGTGCCGGGACGGGCCTTGCTCGATGTGCAGGTCGATGGCGCACGGCCAGCCGTCGCCGCCGAGCGTGAACGTGCCCATGTAGATGTCGCCGTCGGCGAAGTGGACCGTGTAGCGGTCGCCGGCGACGAGGAGCACGGCCGGGCGCCGGCCGGCGACGCAGCCCCAGGCGCCCTGGAGGGCCTGCGTGTCGGGGCAGTTCGGCCGCTCGTGCGGGGCCGGCTCGTCCCAGAAGTCCTCGAGGCGGCTGTGGTCCTCGCCTCGCAAGGGGCCGGACGGGAGCGCGGTCGGTGGGCCATGTCGTGCCTCCGGGAGAGGGAAGGCTACCCGCGGACGCGGGGGGAGGAACTCAGCGATGCCCGTTGTAGCGCGGTGCCGTGGCAACCAGATTCGGCCAGAAGGTGATTACAGACGCGGCACTTGAGGTCGATTCTAGCCGCGGGGTCAGGGGGTGCAAGGAAAATCCCGGAAAGGCCGTTCCGCCGGATGCCCTGAGTGGTGGGAAACGGGGCGAATGCGAGGTGAATGGCCCAGGGAAATGCTCGCGCTGCCCACCACCCTCTTGTCTAACGCCAGGAAGGTTCCCATGTTGCAGCCGACTCCTTCTCCGACTTCTCGCACTCCGACCTCGGAAGAGCGTGAGGGGCGCCCGCGGATCCTCAGGCCTCAAGGATGACCCGTTGCTGGAGCGTCTCGCCGACGAGCGTGGACCTGCCCATGGCAAGGTGTTCGGCTCGATCGAGCACACCCTGCGCGACCTCAGCCACGACCTGGCGGCCAGGCCTACAAGCCGGCATCGAGGCCGGCAAAAAGGCTACCGCGGCTCCAGCGTCGTCTGCCGCACTGCCGGGCCGAGCGCAGTTCGTCGCCCGCGGAGCCTGGCTGCCACCCAGGAGGTGACGTCGCCGCATACCTGCAAGCACTGCCACCAGGGCCACTGCCGCTTGACCAGGAACTCGGCCTGCGCGGCGATCACCTCAGCGGCGGCTGCGGCCGTTGGTCTACCTGGCCGGCACCCTCGGGTCGTTCCGGCGACGGCTCCGACGACCTGCTGGGCGTTCGCGCCTACACGTCTCTGCCGGCGTGCTCCGCTGGCCACCGAGCAGGCCGGCGGTACTCCACCGGCAAGGGCCAAATCGTCGCCCGCCAAGCCGGTGAAGTGGGACTTCACCTGACCCCGCCACGCGGCGTTCCTCGGCTGACGCCTTCGCGGTGCCGATCAGCCGGCGCAGAGGCCGACCGCATGCTCTACGCCACGCTGTACACCCCCGACAAGACCCAGACGCCTACCTGGTCGATTTCGACCTGGACCAGGGCCCGCCCGTGCGCGAGGGCGGCCAAGGCGCTGGGCTGGGAAGGCGAATCAGCTGGTCGCGATCTGTGATGGCAACGGGCTGGAGGAGGCGATCACCGGCACTTCGACGACGCCTGCCATCCTGGACTGGTATCGCCCGGGCAGCACCTGTTCGACTACGCCAAGGCGCTGCACCCGCAAGGCCCAGGCTTGCTGGGCCGCCGAGGCCGGTGCTGTACGACAAGGGCGGCACGGCGGCTGCTGGCTCACCTGGACGCCAGCCGATCGGCGGAGCCGCGGTGGCCGAGGAGTGGCGGAAGCTGATCGGTACTTCAAGAACAACGAGCACCGGACGGATTACCCGACGGCCGAAGCCATGGCTGACAGGGCAGCGGGCCGACGGAGGCCGGCTGCAAATCGTCGGGCGGCTGAAGGCGGCATGCGCGGCTGGAGTAGGGGCGGCGGCAGCACTCTCCGCGCCCTGAGTCCGCGCCCTGGGATGCCTTCTTCGCCCTGGCGTTATGACCTTTACTTTACCGGGGCACCCCGTCCGCCGGAGTGCGAGCAGCGGCCAGGCGCTGCGTTTGCGACCTCATTCCGTCGGCGACGCCGCGCGGAAGGGACAGGCCGCCACCTCTCCTGGAGCAGCTAGAAGACCGGTCGGTGCCCGCGGCCCTGACGCCGGCGGTGGGCCCGAATTCGCCCGGCCCGGTCCTTCCGCCCCAGCCTCAGGTCGCCGCGCCCGACACGATCGCGGTGGCGGCGACGGTGCCGGCCGGGCAGGCGGCCTCGCCGGGGAGGTGCCGGGGCACTCGACTCTCGCCGTTCGCGGGGTTCAACGCCGCCGCGGACGGTCAGCCGGTCCTGTCGGCGGCGCCAGGCCGGGCGGTGGACCGGCTCCAGGCCACGGCCCTGCCCCCGGCGGGGCTGTACGGGGCGGGGTTCCGCGGGCGGTTGGTCTTCCCCAACACCGGCATGCAGGACCGCTCGCCGACCATCCCGGGGCCGATGGAGCAGCCGTTCCCGTTCCTCGTCGGCAGCGGCTCCGACGCCCCGGCGCCGGCCGCCCAGCAAGGCGACGGACAGGGCCGTCTCGTCGCCGGGGCCGACGAAGACGGGTCGGGCCAGGGGCCGGAAGAAACCGATCCTACGGTGGACGGCGTGGCCTCGACGGCTGATCCGGATCGAGGGCGTGGGAGCGGGGCGAAGCGGGCCGAGGGGCGACTCGGCCCGCGCGGGTCACTGCGCGCGGTGGGCAGGTACTCGCCTTCCTGGACGGGGTGGGCTTGCCACTCCTCCTGGACGTCGGGGCAGGGCTTGTTCAGGTGGACGTGCTCACGTCCACCCGCTCCACCCATTCCAGCGGGATATAGCGGTGCTCCCCCGGGCTTCCGCGGCTGTCCCGGGTCAGCTTGATGGACCTGCCCTCCACGCGGTCCACCCGCCCACGCGCGCTGCCGCACGAGCCGACCACCTCCATGTGTTCCCGAATGGTCTGCTGGTCGATCATCACTTCTCCTTCGCTTTCAGGCGCCGGGCGACAAGGCGTGGGTGTGCAGATCCCGCGCCCGGACGGGATCGTGGCAGGCCTCCCCGCGTCGAACTCCGCCAACGGGCAGGCTCTTGCTTCACCTTTCCTTGCCCCCCATGAGCGGGAAGCAAGGGCAGATGACAGGTCGATCCTACTTTGAAACGGTTTGAGCCATGACCACCCCAACCAGCCGCAAGCGAGTCCTCCTGGTGGAAGACATTGGCGACGCCCGACGAACGCTGGCGCTGGTCCTGTCGCTGAGTGGCTTCGAGGTGCGAACCGCCCCGGACGGCCCGTCGGGGCTGCGGGAGGCGCTGGAGTGGCGCCCCGACGTGGTGCTGTGCGACCTGGGGCTTCCCGGGATCGACGGTTGGGAGGTGGCCCGGCGGTTGCGGGCCGAAATGGGAAGCGGCCTGCTACTGATCGCGATCAGCGGCTACGCGACCCCGGAGGACGTCGGCCGGAGCCTGGAGGCGGGATTCGACACGCA
This sequence comes from Gemmataceae bacterium, assembly GCA_046350195.1. GTDB lineage: Bacteria > Planctomycetota > Planctomycetia > Gemmatales > Gemmataceae > CALDUY01. The sequence continues at coordinate 35,386 of JAXMAW010000032.1, read as the reverse complement.
CATCCCCAAGCCGCCCCATCCGGAGTCGCTGCTCAACCTGCTGGTGAACTGGCCGGGCCCCGACCAGGCCAAGGACTAGGCCCCGCTGAGGCCGGGCAAAAGAGAGGCCCCCGTGGGGTCGGGGGCTCGTGCGGCGAGCAAGTTGCCCGTCCAGGGCACTGCACGACCGGCGGGGTGGGGCCGGGCCCAAGGCCCCATGGGACGGCGCCGATCAGCAGCAGGACGAGCAGCGTTGTCAACTTCCTTTCCCAGTGCAACTACCGCGCCGGTCCGCGCCGGCCGCCGCGCCTCCGCCTCGGTTCCCGCCTGACCTCGATCGGGCGGCCCGGCGCCCCTTCGGCGTGGCCCTCGGCCCGGGCTCGGTCGCGGCCGGCGTTGCGCACGATGATCCGGGCCGCGTCAGCCCTGCGGTTGCCGGGGCGGACCGTCACGATGGCCTTGCCCTCACGGAACCGCTCGTCGTAATACCTCGCGTCCTCCTCGGAGAGGCCCAGCCCCACGAGCGCCCCGACCAGGCCGGCGATGGCCGCCCCGCCGGCGGCACTGGCCAGCACCGAGGCGAGCAGCCCACCGGCGATCACCGGCCCGATGGCCGGCAGGACGCCCGCGGCGATCCCCAGGGCCCACAACGCCCCCGCCCCGGCGCCCGTCGCCACCCCAACGGCGGCGCCCTCTTCCCACTTGCTGCCGATGCCGCCGGCCTGGCCCTTCTCCTCGTCGCGGGTGATGACGCCGATGCTCTCGCGCTTGAACCCGGCCTCGACCAGCTCATCCACGCACTCCTGCGCCGCCGTTTTCGTCTCGAAGGCGCCGACCACGACCGTCGCTTTGCCACGGCTCATCTCGCTTCTCCTCACCCCTAATTTCGTTCGGCGAACGGAGCCACCGGGGTCGCTGCCGCAAGCAAGGTGCCGCGCCGGGACAAGGACGGATTCCACCCGAACCGAAAGCCAGCGGAGCGCTTATGAGCACGCAACTTCCCCCCTGGCGCGAGCCCGGTTGCGCGGCGCCCCCCCAAAGGACAACCCACCCACGCCCGAACCACCCCGTTGCGGCCCCTTGACGCCTGAGGCATACTGATCTCGGGGCTGCATTCACATCGCGGCCCGAGGTTCACGAGGTCCCGTGTCATGCGTCCGCTCGCCGGCCTTACCCTCACGCTTTGCCTCGCCCTCCCCACCCCCGCCGCCTCCATCGTCGAGAAGGGCGGCTTCCGCTTCCAGCCCCTCGACGACCAGAAAGGCGTGCCGTCGCGCTACCGGCTGGAGCCGCGGGATTTCGCCTACGAGATGGAGAGGAAGAACGACTTGCCGGCCGTCGGCGTCAGCGTCTTCCGCGTCCGGTTCCCGTCGCCGGTCACCAGCACCACGCCGGAGAACAACACCGTTCACGCCGAGTATTACCGCCCCGCCGGCGATGGTCCGTTCCCCGGCGTCATCGTGCTGGACATCACCGGCGGCAACCAGGCGCTGTCACGGCACATCTCGGCCTACCTGGCCAGCCAGGGCGTGGCCGGACTGTTCGTCCAGATGGCTTACTACGGCCCGCGCCGGCCGCCGGGTAGCAAGCTGAGGCTGATGTCCACCAACCTGCCGCACACCGTCGCCGCCGTCACCCAGACCGTGCTCGACCTGCGCGTCGCCACCGCCTGGATGGAGTCGCGGCCGGAACTCGACCCCAAGCGCCTCGGCATCACCGGCACCAGCCTGGGCAGCTTCCTCAGCGCCCTGACCGGGTCGATGGAGCCGCGCCTCGGCCGCGTCTGCGTCCTGCTCGGCGGCGGCGGGTTCGTGGACGGCTACGCCGACCACCCCCTGGCGAAGCCGTGGTTCAACCTGTTCACGACGTTCGGCGCCAGCAAGACGACGATGAAGAAGGTCATCGCCCCGATCGACCCGCTGACGTACGCCGAGAACCTGAAGCGGCGCAAGCTGCTCATCCTCGCCGCCAGCAAGGACGAGATCGTCCCGCCGGCGATGGCCCGGATGCTGTGGGAGGCGTCGGGCAAGCAGGCCATCTGGTGGTACGACGCCGGCCACTACACCGCGGCGCTGCACCTGGCCGACGCCCTGGAGCGCATCGTCGCCCACTTCAAAGAGCCATAAATGGCGGAGCGGGGGACTTGGGTCCCCCGCTCGCCGGGTCCTTGCCAGCGTTACTTCTCCCCCTTGGGGGCCTCCTTCGCCCCCCCCTTGGTCGGGTCCTTCCCCAAAGACTTCTCCAGCAGGGCGACCATGCGCGGCGACACCTGGTCCTTGTCGTTGCGCTTGGCAGCCTCGCGGAACTCCTCCAGCGCCGCCTCGCGCTCGTTCAGCACCATGTAGTGGTACGCCAGCAGGAAGTGTCGCCACGGCTCGCTGCTGCCCTCACGGATCGAGTCCTCCAGCGCCTTCAGCTGCTTCTGGTAGACCGCCGGGTCAGAGTACAGTGCCCCCAGGGTCTCCCACGACGAGCCCGGCGCGGTGCTGAGCACGGCGTAGATCGTGCCGGCCGCGTCCTGGTACTTCTTCTGGGCGAACTGGGCCAGCGCCCGAACCTCGTGGATCGTCGTGTCGCCGGGCACCAGGCGGATGGCCTTCTCCGCGTCGCCCTGGGCCAGCGCGTACTCGCCCTTGGTGAACTCCGTGCGGGCCTGCTCGAACGTCTTCATGCCGAGCTGGACGATCTCCTCGTCGAGGCTGGCCGCCTCCTTGGCGGTCGGCACCTCGATCGGCTTGGAGTAGTCCAGCTCACGCGGCGGTGCAGCCGGCGCCGCGGCGGCCGGCGCGACCAGGGCGGGGGCCTCCTGGTAGGGGTTCTGGTACACCACCGCCTGCGGCTGCGACGCGGCCACCGCCGCCAGGCCGCTGAGCACGGTGTTGGCCACACCGCCGATGCCGCCCCAGAAGTTCCGCCGCCAGCCGTCGTCGTAGTCGGCGAACGGCGAGGAGTAGCCCTGGTCATAGTAGCCGCCGGTGTACCCCGCCATCGGCTCGTAGGGGGCCGGGTAAGCTGGCTCGACGTAGCCGGAGCCATAGGCCCCCGGGTACACCGCCGGGGGGTAGGCGCTCACGGCCCCCGCGTAGGCCCCGGCGTAAGCAGCGCCCGCCGCGACCGCCCCGCCATAGTAGGGCATCCCCGGGCGCAGCCCGGGCCGGTTGACGACGTTCGTCACACGGTTGATGTTGTTGACCGTGTTGTTGCGAATCCCAATGTTGTTGCCGATCTGACCGGTGTTGATCAGACCGCTGTTGCCCGGCCGGTTGATGTTGATGCCGGTGCCCGGCCGGGGGAACCTGTCGTTGCCTCGGATCGGCCGGTTAACCACGTTGTCCCCAACGTGGATCGGCCGGTTGATCACGTTATCGCCACCCGGGCGGTTGATGATCGGCCTGTCCCCGGGTCGCGGTCCCGGCCGCACGATCGGGCCGGGCGGCCGGACGCCCCCACCTCCCGGTAGGCGATCAGGCGGGCCGATCGGCCGTGGCCCCGGTAATGGCCCGGGGCCTGGCCCCGGCCGCACGATCGGGCCGGGCGGGCGAACGCCCCCCCCGCCGGGAAACATCCCACCGCCACCCGGACCTGGCGGCCGGCCACCACCGCCGCCGCCCGGCCCGATCGGGCCCGGTCCCGGCCGCACGATCGGGCCGGGCGGGCGGACGCCCCTCCACCGCCGGGCAACATGCCACCGCCACCCGGACGGGGTCCCGGCAACGGTCCGGGCCGAACGACCGGGCCGGGCGGCCGTCCCCCTCGCCCCCGCCGGGCCGGACGATTGGGCCTGGCGGCCGCCCCGGGCCGGGTCCGATGTTTGGCCGGCCACCGGGGCCCCCTGGACGCGGGCCGGGTTGCGGCCCTGGCCGGGCCACCGGGGGCTGCGGTCGAGGTTGGGGCCGGGGGGCCATGCTGGGACGGCCCTGTGGGGCCGGGCGCGGCGCGGGCCGCGGGGCCGGCCGCGCGGGGCGCGTGGCCCATGCCGGGGCCGCGAGCCGGCGGGGCCGAGCGCGCCCGGCCGGCCGCCGCCGCCGCCGCGCGGCACGATCGCCGACAGCGGCAGCGGCAGCGCCAGGACCGCGGCGCAAACGAGAAGCCTTTTCATGACCGGTCTCCTCGGGGCTCAGCGGTCCTTGTTCTTCCGCGTGAACGCCAGCTCGAGGTCGGCCAGCGGCTGCTCGTCCACCTGCCGGTCCTTCGACGCCCACACGGCGTTGTTGTCATCGACGAACTTCAGCGAGTCGGTCGAGGTGAACTGCCGGCCGTCGGGGTAGACCCCCTCGGTCTGGATCGTCCACGAGTTGCCCTCGCGCGTCCACCAGCCGATGGAGAAGCCCCCCGCCGAGTCGAACTGCCACGAGCGCACCTGCTGCATGGCCGGGTCCCAGCCGACCCGCTGGGTGACGAAGAAGTCCTTGCCGTCGGCCTGCTTGATCACGAAGTCCTGCAAGAAGAACGCCTGGCCCTCGCTCCACTTGCACGTCAGCTTGACCGTGCCCTTGCCGTCCTTGTCGCCCCACTCGCCGAGCATCCAGCTCAACCCCTTGAGCTTGTCCTGGGCCGCCGGCTTGTCGTCGTCGGCCGCGTCGGGCAGGTCGCGGACCCGCTCCATCAGCCACTTGCCGTCGGTCTTGACCCACACCGAGCTGTACTTGCCGCTGTCCGGGACGTTCTCCGGCGACGTCATCGTGACGGTGCCCTCCTCCAGGGCGACGTCGGGGCGGACGAAGCGGATGGTGTCGATCTTGACCGACTGCTTGTGGCCCTTGTAACCCTCCAGGGCCTTCTGGAGCATCGCCCGGATGGCCGGCTTGCCCCGGTAGACCTTGCCGGACTCGTGGATGAACTCGGCGTCCTCGGCCCAGGCGGCCATGACGCCGTTGAGGTCGCCGGCGTTGAACGCCTTGCTGAACGCGGCGACGTTCTTGCGGATCGCCTCCTCGTCCTCGCGCGCGGCGGCGATGGAGCGCCTTGGCGAGGCCTTGGGCCTGGTCTCGTCCTGCGGGCGCGGCGCGGCCCCGGCCTGGTACGACGAGTGCAGCAGTAGCCCGCCGGTGAGAACGCCGGCACCGACCAGCAACGCCCAGAGACGGTTCATGGTGCGTACCTCTACAGAAGGTGTGCCCAGAGTCACCCTTGTTCCCCCACCCCCGTACTCCGGGGAGGGGTAGCGGGTGAGCCGCCGGGGTCATTCCGGCGGCCCGGGAAGACAAAAGACAGCGGGGGCCAACCCCCGCCGCTCACTCCGACGTGTCCTTGTCGCCCGCCAAACCCTTGTCGAGCGCGTCGAGCAGACCCGCCGACACCTTGTCCTTGGGCTGGAGCTTCACCACCTCGGCCAGCTGATCCCGCGCGGCGGCGCGCTGGTCAAGGACGAGGTAGTGGTAGGCCAACACGAAGTGCCCCGCCGCGTCCGCGGGGTGGTCACGGGCGAACCCCTCCAGGGCGCGGAGCTGCCGGGTGTAGGCGTCCTCACTGTGATAGAACGAACTGAGCGTATTCCAGTCCCACCCCGGCCCCGCGGCGAGGACGGCGTAGAGGGTGCCGGCCGCGTCTTTGTACTTCTTCTGGGCGAACTGGACCAGGGCCCGGAACTCGTGCAGGTTGGTGTCTCCGGGCAGCAGCTTGACCGCCTCGTCGCACTCGCGCATCGCCTGGGGGTAGTCTCCGGCCTTGAAGGCGGCGACCGCCTGGTCCATCTTCCGCCGCGACTCCTTCGCCAACTCGTCGTCGGCCTGGGAGGCCTGCTGTTCCGTCGGCACCTGGATCGGCCGCGAGTAGTCCAGGGGCTGCGGAACGACGTAGGTGTTCGACTCCTGGATCACCACCGGCGGCGACGCCGTCGCCGCCGGCACCGGGACCGGAACGTAGTAAGGGTTGTCGTAGACGATCGTCGGCCCGGCGTAGGCGACGTCGGCCGCCGAGCCCAGTGCGAAGCCCAACCCCCACCCCCAGGCCCAGCCGCCCCAGAAGCTCGGCCAGTAGCGCCAGCCGTGCCAGCCGCCGTGGTACCACGGGTAGTAGCGACCCCACGGCCGGTTGTAGAACCGCGCCGTGTTGACGAGGTTGCGGGCCGAGTAGGCGTTGATGTTCGTGAAGCGGTTGTTAATGACGTTGCCGCCGCCGATCCGCACCGGGCCGGGCCCGACGACCGGAGGGCGGATCACCGGCCGGGCGATCACGTTGACGTTCGTGATGCGGTTGCCGGCGATGCCGATGCTCGGCCTGGCCCAGCCGCGGTTGACGACGGTCGGGCTCCAGCCGCCGATGCGGGTGGCGTTGATCGTCGTGCCGCGGCTCTCGCCGAGGCGGAAGCTGTTGACGTTGCGGTTGCCGACGTTCCAGGTGTTGAAGCGGTTGTAGGTGTTGTTGAACGAGCGGTTGGGCAGGTAGCCCGGGTGCGACCAACCGGAGTAGGAGTAGCGCGGCGCGTAGCTGGGGCGGAATGACGTCGTGTAGTTGGGCATCGAGTAGTGCGGCAGCGAGTAGTTCCGGGCGGCGTAGCCGCCGTAGTGGAACCCGCCGCCGGAGAAGCCGCCGTAGTGGATGCCCCCGCCGCCGTAATGGAAGCCGCCGCCGCGGAAGCCGCCGCCGATGTGCGCCAGCGCTGCGCCGGTCGGCCCGGCGAGCAGCGCCAGCGCCAGGAAGGTGCGCGGTCGCATGGCTCAGCGACCCTCCGCCTTGGGGGCGGCCTTGCGGGTGTAGGTCGCCTCGGCGTCGGGCAGCGGCATGTCGTCCACCTCGCGGTCGGTGGCCGACCACTGGATGGTGTCCTTGTTGACGAACTTCCAGGTGTTGACCGACTTGGCCGGCTTGCCGTCGGGGTACTGGCCCTCGTTGAGGACGGTCCACTTGTTGCCCTCGCGCTGCCAGGCGGCATCACCATACCCGCCCGTCGAGTCGTAGATCCACGCCCGGAGGCGCTGGTTGGCCGCGTCCCAGCCGACCCGCTGGTGGACGTGCAGCGCCTCGTCGCCGCGCTTGACGTGCCAGTCCATGAGCAGGAAGGCATTCCCCGGCGCCCAGCGGACGCTTAGGGTGGCGTCGCCGTTCTTCTCCTGCCAGTCGCCGACCAGCCACGACAGGGGCCGCAGCTGCGCGTACGCGGCCGGCTTGCCGTCCTCCTGCGCCTCCGCCACGTCGCGGACGCTGCCGAGAAGCCACTTGCCCTCGACCTTCAGCCACAAGGCGACGTACTGCCCCTTCTCCTGCTCGCCGTCGGGGCTGGCGATGGTCAGCACGCCCTCCTCGTGGGCGACGTCGGGCCTGAGAAAGCGGATTTTGTCGATCCGGATTGTATGCTTCTGCCCGCGGGTGGCGGCGACGGCCTTCTTGAGCGCGGCGCGGAGCTGGGCCCGACCCTGGTAGGTCTTGCCCGCCTCGCTGACGTACTCGCCCTCGGACGACCACAGGGCGAGCATCGCCTCGACGTCGCCCTTGTTGAACGCCTCGCTGAACGCGGCGGCGGCGGCGCGGATGGCCCTCTCCTCGGCCCGAACGGCCTCCGGCGTGAGGCGGCCGGCGGCCTTCGGTCGCTCTTCGAGCTGGCCCCGGACGTCGGGGGTTGTCCCGCGCGGCCGGGCCGCGAGGACGCCGACGCCCAGCACGCCCACCAGTAGCACGACGACGCCCAGCTTGCGGTTTCTCACGGTGCGGTCTCCCCGGCTCAGACGGGCTCAGTGACGTGGTCAGGTTCTCGTTCCGCCACCGCTAACGTAGGCCGGCGGGGACCGTGGCTCAAGGGGGCACCGATTCCCAGGCCCGACCGTGAGGAGGGCGTGGTTGCAGGATGCCCTCCCTCACGGTCGGGCCTGGGACGGGGCCGTCGCCGCGATCCTCGCCTTGCCCCGGACGGGCCCAGCGGGTATACCCGGTAGGCCGGAGCGGTACCGCGCGCTGGAGGGGCAGGGATGGCGATCCTCGAAGTCCACGGGCTGGTCAAGTATTACAAGAGCCGCAAGGTCGTCGATCGGGTCAGCTTCGAGGTCGGCCTCGGCGAGATCGTCAGCCTCCTCGGCGGCAACGGGGCCGGCAAGACCACCAGCTTCCGCATGGCCACCGGGCAGATCACGCCCAACGAGGGCCAGGTGATCTTCAACGGCCAGGACGTCACCCTGCTGCCGATGTACCGCCGCGCCCGCCTCGGCATGGGCTACCTCGCCCAGGAGACCAGCGTCTTCCGCAAGCTGACCGTCGAGCTGAACATCCTCGCCGTCCTGGAGGCGATGCCGCGGCACCGGACCATCGGCCGCAAGCTGACGCGGAAAGAGCGCCTCGACATGACCGACAAGGTGCTCACCCAGTTCGGCCTCAACCACGTCCGCAAGAACAACGCCGCCCGGCTGTCCGGCGGCGAGAAGCGGCGCCTGGAGATCGCGCGGTGTCTCGTGTGCGACCCGCTGCTGATCCTGCTCGACGAGCCGTTCACCGGCATCGACCCGCCGACGATCGCCGACATCAAGACGATCATCCGCTCGCTGCGCGAGCAGAACATCGGCATCCTGATCACCGACCACCAGGCCCGCGAGATCCTCACCGTCACCGACCGGGTTTACCTGATCCACCAGGGCAAGGTGTTCCTCCAGGGCACCCCCGGCGAGGTGGCCGGCAACGAGGAGGCGATCCGCACCTACCTCGGCCACACCGCCGACGGGCTGACGTTCCACGACGGCGCCGGGGCGACGCCGGCGGCGCGGCCGGCGCGGCAGCCGTTGCGCAGCATCGTCGAGCAGGACCGGATGCAGACGCTGCTGGACCGCCTGCGCACCTCCGACTACCAGGCGGCGGCGGCGGAGTTGATCGCCCAGAGCCACGCCGCCATCCCGGCGCTCGTGGACGCCCTGGCCTGGCGCGACATGGAGATGCGGCGGCGGGCCTACGAGGTGCTCCAGCGAATCTGGCCGGGCGTGCCGTTCGACCCCTACGCCCCGGAGGGCGACCGGCTCAACCAGCTGTCGCTGCTGCGCTCGCGCCTGGAGCGTCGGGCGTCGTGACCGTATGATGACGGCGTCGCCTCCGGCCCCATCGAGAGAGACGCCATGAACCCGCTGATCGGAGACTACCTCCTCGGCCCGCGCGCCCTTCGGGAGGCCGTCGCGGGCATGACCCGCGACCAGGTCCTCGCCCGGCCCGTGCCCGGCAAGTGGAGCACGCTGGAGGTCGTCTGCCACCTCGCCGACTTCGAGCCGATCTTTGCCGACCGCATGAAGCGGGTCATGGCGCTCGACCGCCCGCCACTGCTCGTCGCCGACGAGAACCTGTTCGCCGCCAACCTGGCCTACCACGAGCGCGACCTGGAGGAGGAGCTGCGCATCATCGAGACGACGCGGTCGCAGATGGGCCGCATCCTCAACTCGCTGCCGCCGGAGGCGATGCGGCGCGTCGGCGTCCACAGCGAGCGCGGCGAGCTGACGCTGGAGCGACTGATTCAAACCGTCACCAACCACATCCCGCACCACCTGCCGTTCATCGCCGAGAAGCGCAAGGCGCTGGGCCTGTCGGCCTGACGCAGCGGGCCGCGCTCCTTGCGTCAAGGCGCGTCGGAGGATAGGCTAGGACCATCGCTCGGGCCTGTACGTTCCCGCCTGGCCTGGTGGCCCTCATGCCGATTCCCCGTGCCTGCCTGACATTGTTGCTGCTCCTGCCGGTCCCTGCCGCCGCCGAGACGCCGCCGTTCTCGAAATCGGTGGCGCCGCTGTTGCGCTCGCGCTGCCTGAAGTGTCATTCGGAGGACAAGGCGCGGGGCGACCTGAAGCTGACAACGCGGGTGGCGATGCTGGCGGCGGTCAAGCCGGGCAAGGCCGACGAAAGCCTGTTGTTCACCCACGTCCGCGACGGCAAGATGCCGCCGAAACAGCCGTTGCCCGCCGACGAGGTCGAGCTGCTGCGCCGCTGGATCGAGGCGGGGGCGACCTGGGACGTGCCGGAATTGCGCCCGGACGCTACCCCGGTCAGTCGGGCGGTGGAGGATTGGTGGTCCCTGCGCCCTGTCCGCCGTTCGCCTATGCCAGGCGTCAAGGACGGCTCCCGCGTCCGCACGCCGCTCGACGCCTTCCTGCTGGCGAAGCTGGAAGAGAAGGGCCTGTCGTTCGCCCCGGAGGCCGACCGCCGCACGCTGATCCGCCGGCTGACGTTCGACCTGCTCGGCCTGGCGCCGACGTTCGACGAGGTCGAGGCGTTCGCCAACGACCCCCGGCCGGACGCCTACGAGCGGCTGGTCGATCGGCTACTGGCCTCGCCGCACCACGGCGAGCGCTGGGGCCGGCACTGGCTCGACGTCGCCCGCTTCGCCGAGAGCCACGGCTACGAGATGAACACGCTCCGGCCGAACGCCTGGCCGTACCGCGACTACGTCATCCGCGCCTTCAACCACGACGTCCCGTACCGCCAGTTCGTTCGCGAGCAGCTCGCCGGCGACCGGCTCGGCCGGGACGACTTCCTCACCGGGGCGGCGACCGGCTTTCTCGTCGGCGGCCCACACGACCTCGTCGGCAACGCCACGCCGGAGGGCAAGCTCCAGCAGCGCGCCGACGACCTGCACGACGTGGTCTCGACCGTCGGCGCGACGTTCCTCGGCCTGACGGTAGGCTGCGCCCGCTGCCACGACCACAAGTTCGACCCGATCTCCCAGCGCGATTACTACGCCCTCCAGGCGGTGTTCGCGGGGCTGGAGCACGCCGACCGCCCCTTCCGCCCCGCCGACGAGAAGTCGCCGTTGCTGGCCCAGGCACGGCGGCGCCTGGCGGAGGTCGAAAGGCAGCTGGACGAGCTGGAGCCGCTCGTAGGCGCCTCGTCCCGGCCGCCGGTCAACCCGCGGCGCAACGTCGAGCGGTTCCGGCCCGTCGCGGCCCGGTTCGTCCGCTTCGTCATCGCCGCGACCAACGACGGCACCGAGCCGTGCCTCGATGAGCTGGAGGTGTACGGCCCCGGCGACGCCGGCAACCTCGCCCTGGCACATCGAGGAGTCAAGCTCTCCGCTTCGTCGGTTTACCCCAACGCCGCCATCCACAAGCTGGAGCACCTCAACGACGGCGTCGTGGGCAACAGCCGCAGTTGGATCTCCGCCGAGCGCGGCCAGGGCTGGGTGCGGCTTGAGTTGCCCGCCGAGGTGACGATCGACCGCGTCGTCTGGGGCCGCGACCGCGAGGAGCGGTTCCGCGACCGGTTGGCGTCGGGCTACCGGGTGGAGGTGTCGCGCGACGGGGTAAGCTGGCAGGCCGTCGCCGGTTCCGACGACCGCTCGCGCACCGAGGGGACGCCGGCCCCCGAGGGCAAGGTGCTCCGCCAGGAGGCTGACCGCCTGCTCGCCGAGATCGCCCGCCTGCGCGAGCCTGTCAAGGCCTACGCCGGGACATTCCGCACGCCCGACGGCGTTCACCGCCTGAAGCGCGGCGACGTGACGCAGAAGCTGGAAGCGGTCGCGCCCGGCGTCCTCCAGGCGGTACCGCCGGGTATACCCAGGGAGGGCGAGGCTCGCCTGACCGTGGCCGACTGGCTTGGCCACGACGACAACCCGTTGACGGCAAGGGTGTGGGTCAACCGCGTCTGGCAGTGGCACTTCGGCACCGGCCTCGTGGCGACGCCGAGCGACTTCGGCCGGAACGGGGCGCGGCCGTCGCACCCCGAGCTACTCGACTGGCTGGCCGCGGAGTTCCGCGACGGCGGCGGGGCGCCGAAGCGCCTGCACCGCCTGATCGTTCTGTCGAGCGCCTACCGGCAGTCCGGCCGGCGTGACGCCCGCGCCGCCGCGATCGACGCCGACAACCGCCTGCTGTGGCGGATGGCCCCGCGGCGCCTGGAGGCGGAGGCGATCCGCGACGGCATGCTCCAGGCGTCCGGCGAGCTGAATACGCGGATGGGAGGCCCGGGGTATCACCTGTGGGAGTATTCCGGCTACGTGATTGCTTTCACGCCGAAGAAGGCCCTCGGGTCGGCGGAGTTCCGGCGGATGGTCTACCAGTTCAAGCCGCGCTTGCAGCAGGACGGTACGTTCGGCGCCTTCGACTGCCCCGACGCCACGGCGGCGCAGCCCCGGCGCAACGCCTCGACGACGGCGCTGCAGGCGCTGAACCTGCTCAACGACCCGTTCGTGCTCGCCCGGGCCGACGGCCTCGCCGGGCGGGTAAGGTGCGAGGCCGGCGACGACCCGGCCGCCCAGGTTCGCCACGCCATCCGGCTCGCCTTCGGCCGCGACCCGTCGGACGGCGAGCGCGAAGCCGGGGTGCGGTTGGTCGAGTGCCACGGCCTGCCGCTGTTGTGCCGGGCGCTGCTCAACGCCAACGAGTTCGTGTTCGTCCACTGAGGGTGGGGTGACATGCTCTCGCTTGCGGGGTTAGATTTGCTCGACCGCCGCCGCTTCCTGGCCCACCTCGGCACCGGGTTGCCGGCGATCGCGCTCACGCGGTTGCTCGCCGACGACCACGTGCCGATCCGGCCGGCGATCCGCCCCGAGTCGCCGCTGGCGCCGCGGCCGCCGCACCACAAGGCGAAGGCCAAGCGCGTCGTGCAGGTCTTCTGCTCCGGGGCGTGTAGCCACCTCGACACGTTCGACTACAAGCCGGAGTTGGTCCGCCGCGACGGCCAGCCGATGCCGGGCGCGAAGGGCCTCGTCACGTTCCAGGGCGCCAACGGCAACCTGGCGAGGAGCCCCTACGCCTTCCGGCCGCGCGGCCGGTGCGCGAAGTACACCTCCGACCTGCTGCCGCACATCGGCGCGCTGGTCGATGAGTTGTGCTTCGTCCACTCGCTGACGGCGAAGTCGAACACGCACGGCCCGGCCGAGTCGCAGATGAACACCGGCTACACGCTGGAGGGGTTCCCCAGCGTCGGCGCCTGGGTCAGCTACGCCCTGGGCAGCGAGGCCGACGACCTGCCGGCGTTCGTCGCCCTGCTTGACCCGCGCGGGGTGCCGCAGATCGGCCCGGCCAACTGGTCGGCCGGCTTCCTGCCCGCCGTCTTCCAGGGCACCCCGTTCAGCGCCTCCAAACCGATCGCCAACCTCCAGCCGCCGGCCAGGTACGGCCCCAACGCCGAGCGCGACCTGCGTGGCTTTTTGAGCCTGCTCAACGACCGGCACCTCGAACGCCACCCCGGCGACAGCGCCCTGGCCGCCCGCGTCGCCGCGTACGAGCTGGCCGCGAAGATGCAGCTGTCCGCCCCGGCGGTCAGCGACTTGTCAAAGGAGACGAAAGCAGTCCGTGACCTCTACGGGGTGGACGACGTCAACCCTCTGCTGGCCGGCTTCGCCCGCAACTGCCTGCTGGCCCGGCGGCTGCTGGAGCGGGGCGTGCGGTTCGTCCAGCTGTTCAACGGCGCCTACGCCATGGGCGAGGGCGTCGGCAACTGGGATGGGCACCGGCAGCTGAAGAAGGACTACGACCGCCACGGCCCGATCCTGGACCGGCCCGTCGCGGCCCTGTTGAAGGACCTGAAGCAGCGCGGGATGCTTGACGACACGCTGGTGGTGTGGTGTACCGAGTTCGGCCGGATGCCGACGTTCCAGCAGGGCGCGCAGGGGCGCGACCACAACCCGGCCGGGTTCACCGCCTGGCTGGCGGGGGCGGGGGTGAAGGCACCGTTCAGCTACGGCGCGACCGACGAGTTCGGCTACAAGGCCGTCGAGAAGGTGGCGACGATCTACGACTTCCACGCCACGATCCTGCACCTGTTGGGGCTGGCTCACGAGCGGCTGACCGTCTACCACAACGGCATCGAGCGCCGGCTGACCGACGTCCACGGGCATGTGTTGCGCGAGATCCTCAGCTAGCGCGCCGTCGGATGAACGCCCGGCACATATCCGGCGCGGATCGTCCGGACGGTCGATGCCGGCGTCAACACCTCAACGGCGACGTCGGCCGGCCGATCGATCCGGCCCGCATACCCTCCAGGCGTCCAGACGAGCAGTTCATCGCCCCACACCAGATACGGCGTCTCTCCCCAGCCGGTCTGCCGCACGAACACCCCACCGGGAAGCTCGTCCAGGTTCGCCAGGCAGAAGCGTTTCGCTCCCTCAGCCGTCACCCGCTCCGCGTGCAACCGCTGGTCGATCTCGTCGGCGGGAAGCAACTCGCCGCCGTTGCCGACACGCCACGCCTCGCGGAAGGCGTTGTAGCGCTCCCGGCGGCACTCGGCGCAGGGGCGGTGCCCCGCGGCCAGCCCGGTCGCCTCGTCGAGGAAGAACAGCTCCGTGTACCGACCCGGCGTCAAGATGGCCCGCCACCGCCCCTTGAACTCCAGCAGGCAGATCAGCCACCGCCTCAGCTGCCACGCCCGGCGGATGTGGCCCTGATCGTCGTGCAGCACGCCGCGGTTGCCGAAGAACGTGCCGCGTTCCGGCGTCGCGATGATGTCGCCCAGTGGGGTGACGCGGTTCTGCCTCGGCATCGTCCGGCGCCCCGGTCGGGAAACGAAAAACCCCTCCGAAAACCTCGGAAGGGTGAGAGGAGTGGAGCCGAAGGGGATCGAACCCTCAACCTCCGCATTGCGAACGCGGCGCTCTCCCAATTGAGCTACGGCCCCGGGTCAAAGGGATTATAAGCGATCAACGCGCGACATCAAGGGCAAGTCACGACGGCACGAACCGCACCGCCACCTCGTACAGCCCGTCGATCATCCGCGTGCAGCGCACCACCTTCGCCCGCACCCGCAGGCACGACTCCTTCCCCGTCGGCAGGCTCAGCGTGACCACCTCCGGCGGCAGTGTGCCCGTCGTGAAGAACGACAACCCGCCGCGCGACAGGTCTCGGCCGAACCCCCGCACCGCCGGCTGGCCCTCCAGCTCCACCCGGATCGCCTCGGTGTACGACACCCGCGACGCCGACCGCCGCTCGCTGGTCGGCCGCTGCTGCCGCGCCAGCCGCTGCACCAGCGTGGCCACCGCCGCCCCGCCGGCGTCGTCCAGGCACTCGACGCCCAGCTCGTCCAGCGGTACCGGCCTCTCGAACTGGCAGCCGACCTCGATCAGGTTGTCGCCCAGCTCGTGCCAGTGGCGCACCTCGGCCATCACCTCCATCGGCTCGCCCGCCGTCGGGATGATGATCAGCACCCGGCCGGTCGGCGCCGGCTCCGCCTGCAACAGGGCGACGCCGTCCGCCGACACGTTGCGCATCACCGCCCCGTGCGCCGACGGCCGATCGACTTTGCCGCCCGCGGTCACCGGGGCCACCTGCACGCCGCGCGAGACGTTCTGCCTGGTCTGGGTGCGCTTCTCCGCCGCCGCCGGCCGGCGGATGCCGAGCACCAGCCGCCGGCCGTGGTCCTCGTAGCGCATCTCATCCGTGAACGCCCGGATCAGCATCAGTCCGCGTCCCGAGCACAGCGTCGCGTCGGCCCCCTGCCGGTCGAGCCGCCGCATCACCGCGTCGGCGTCGAACCCCTCGCCCTCGTCGGTGATCGTCCAGCGGGCGAACTCGTCGTCGTGGCTGACCTGGACGTCCACGACCCGGCCAGCGAAGGCCGGGTCGGCGCAGCGCGCCGCCATCGTTTGCAGGAACGAGTCGTCGCCGCGCTCCTTCAGCTCCGACGAGATGCCGAGGTTGCCGTGGATGACCGCGTTGGTCAGCGCCTCGTGCAAAGCCGTCATCAGCCGGCGGACGCGCTCCGACGGCACGGAGCCGGCCTGGCGGGCGTGGGAGACGAGGTAGTCGGTCGTCGGCTCGACCCAGTCGGGCAGGCCGGGGAAGCGCAGGTGTAGCGGGGCGGAGTCTGGGGTCATGGGTCGGCTCGTAGGTGGGGAGTCGCCTGCTGGATTGTAGCACGCGCCGCCTACCCGATGACGACGAGGTTGTCGCGGTGGACGACCTCCTCGTAGGGGCACGAGCCGAGCACGTCGCGGATCTGCTCGGTGCGGACGCCGCGCAGCTTGTCCACCGCCGCCGACGGGTAGTTGGTCAGCCCGCGGGCGAACTCCACGCCGTCGGGGTCGCGGATCGACACCACGTCGCCCTTGCCGAACGCCCCCGACACCTGCACCACGCCGATGGCCAACAGGCTGCGCCCCTGGTGCTGCACCGCGTTCCGCGCCCCGGCATCGACGACGACCGCCCCCTTGGGCCGCGCCGTGTACCCCAGCCAGCGCTTCCAGGCCGGCAGCGTGCTGGCGTGCGGCAGGAACAGCGTGCCGACCGGCTCGGCGCGGAAGATCGCCCCCAGCACGTCCGGCCGGTGGCCGCTGGCCAGGACGACCGACTCGCCGGCGACCGTCGCCAGCCGGGCCGCCCGCAGCTTGCTGCGCATGCCGCCGGAGCCCAGCGCGCTCTGGCTCGCCTGCGCCTTGCCCAGGACGTCGCCGTCGATGCTCTCGACGGTCGGGATCGGCCGGGCGCTGGGGTCCTGCGTCGGGTCGGCGGTGTACAGGCCGTCCACGACGCTGAGCAGCACCAGCAACGGCGCTTGCAGCAGGTTGGTGACCATCGCCGCGAGGTGGTCGTTGTCGCCGAACTTGATCTCGGCGACGCTGACGGTGTCGTTCTCGTTGATGACCGGCAGCACGCCCCACTCGAACAGGGTGACGATGGTGTTGCGGATGTTGAGGTAGCGCGTGCGGCTGTCGAAGTCCGACGCGGTCAACAGCAGCTGCGCCGTCGGGATGCCGTGCTCCGCCAGGCAGTCCTCCCAGGCGCGCATCAGGAACGCCTGCCCGACGGCGGCGCACGCCTGGAGGTGGCGAAGGTCGGTAGGGCGTTTCCCCAGGGCGAGCCTTCCGACGCCGGCACCGATGGCTCCGGAGCTGACCAGGCAGACCTTGCGGCCGGCGGCGCGGAGGACGTGGATCTGGTCGGCCAGCGCCTGGAACCGGGCCGGGTCAAGGGTGCCGTCAGGCCGGGCCAGCACGCTGGTGCCGACCTTGACGACGACGGTGTGGGCCAGGGTGATGACTTCCTGCCGGACTGGGTCGAGCATGGCATGGCTTCTCCGTACCGGCGAGCCGCGCACGAAGTAAGCGGGGTGCGGAGGCACCTCCCCGGCGGTAGCGCCAAGCGAGGTCGCTGGCGATGGCCCACCCGCTTACTTCGTGCGCGGCTCGCCGCGAACTCCGTTGTTGTATCGACTCCCGTCCGCATAACCGGGGAGCCGGCATGACCCGCGACCGCTCCGGCTGCTGCTCGTCGTCGCCGCCGCGGCGGTGGTCGCGTTCTACCTCACCGGCCTGCACGAGCGGCTCCGCTGGGAGGAAATCCGCGCCCACCAGGCCAAGGCTCGCCGACGAACACCTCCTCGCCGCCTCCCTGGCCGCCTTCTTCGCCGTCTACCTGACCGCGACGCGCTGTTCCTGCCGGTGCGCCGGGCGCTGTCGCTCGTCGGCGGCGCCCTGTTCGGCCGCTGTCGGCGTCGCCGTCGCCAGGCCTTGCTCGCCTTCCGCGCCTGCCCGCCTTCCTGTGCCGCTACCTGTTCCGCGACTGGGTCCGCCGCCGTTTCGGCCACCGACTCGGCCCATCGACCGCGGCATCGAGCGTGACGGGCGCCTGGTACCTGCTGATGCCGCGCATGGGCGCTGCACGTCCTGTTCTTCCTCATCAACCTCGGCCTCGGCCTGACGCCGATGCGGCTGGGCACGTTCGCCCCCGGGTCATTGCCTGCATGCTGCCGGCCACGTTCGTCATCGTCAACGCCGGCACGGCGCTGGCCGGGCTGGTGCGCTGGCCGACGCCCTTCGTCCACGTTCGTCGGCTCGCTGGCGCTGATCGGCGTGTTGCCGCTACTCGCCCGGAGCCTCGCCGTGCGCCGGCTCAGTAGACCGGCACGACCTTCTCGACCTTTGCCGCCCGGCTGACCTTCACCAGGCGGTATGCCGACGTGACCGCCCAGGCGCCGCCGTCGTCCAGCGGCGCGAAGCGGTTGACGAACTCCGACTGGCCGGGCAGTTCGTCGAGCTTGAACGCCGTGCGGGCACCTTCGAGCGGGCCGACCTAGCCGCTGCCGAGGCCGCCGGTGTAGAGCACCTTTGCCGTCGGCCGACGTCGCCAGGGCGTGATTCACCACCTGGCTGGTCTCGAACATCGTCGTCTCGCCCTTGGGGCCGATCTTGGCGCACTGGTTGACGCGGTTGAAGACGTAGGTCAGCCCGCCGACGCGTATTGTGGTGGTGCCGTCGAAGTCGGAGGTGTACCACGTCTTCGCCTGGGCGACCACCGTCTCGACGGCAATCGCACTTCGTACAGAACTGCCTCCTGACCGTCGTTCTTCTGGCGGGAACGTCCACAGGGCCAGGCCGCGCAGGTCGCGGCGGCACCTCCGACGCCGGGATGGCGATCTCGTCGCCGCGCTTGCCACCGCTCAGCACGAGCGGTGCCGCTACCCGGGCGCCTCGATCTGCCACGCCATCGGCCGGTCGGGCGCTCGCCTCTGCCGGCGTCGGCCAGTGCGTCCAACACCAGGAAGCGCAGCGCGGCCTGTCCAGCCGCCGCCAGGTCCCGGACGACACGAGGTTGGCTGGCGGTGCCGCCGCGAAGCCTCCGGGCAGCACCACCTGGGCGAGCACCTTGCCGGTGGCGACGTCGAGCAGGTGCAGCCGATCGACCTTGCCGGCGACGACCAACCGCAGCCGTCCTGCTGAACGCCGTGTCGGCGACGCGGACGCCGAGCCAGATGCGACTTGAACTTCCGTTTTCTCCGCGTCGAGCAGGTAGACGACGCGGTTCTGCCCGCCGACGGCGAGGCGCTTGCCGTCGGGCGAGACCGCCACGGCCGCCAACCCGCCGCCGACCACGCCCTTCGCCGGACGCCGCGCCGGCGAGTACCATCCCAGAAGGAGCAGCGCATCGGCATCTCGCCGGCGATTACCGCAGAAGCGTTCTTCCCAGTTCCACCGCGCCACGCCGAGCCGCCGATTGCACGCTCAGTCCGTGACCACGTCGCGCGCGGACCCAGCCGACCCCGCCGCTACGCTCGATTTGCGTAGCCAGTCGCCGCCGGTACAGCAGCGACGCCTCGACGCCGCGGTTCAGCGTCGAACCACGGCGGGAACGCCTCGCCGTTGCCCTGGTGGAGCGGCACGCCGTCGCGGGCGACCACGACCAGCGGCTGCCCCGACCTCGGCCAAGGCAGAGGTCGCGCCGACCGTCAAGGACAATCACCAGACCGGCGAGCAGCCACCAGCGCGCTGTCCTTGACCCAGCCGAACGTCAGGCTGCCCAGCCGTGCCGTACCCCGCGAGCAGGCCGAACACCGCCCGGGGTCGATCGCGGCCAGGGGTCATCCGGCGGCCGACCGACGCCATCGGCCGCGCCGCGATTCGCGCTGCGCGAAGGCCAGGCGTTCGCGCGTCCACGGTCGGCAGGCGACAGCCGCAACGCCAGCCGGTACGCCAGGACGGCGTGCGGCACGCTGCCCGCCAGGGCGTAGGCGTTGCCGAGGTTGCCCAGCAGAGACGCGTTGGCCATGCTGCTCGCGCAGCTGCTCGAAGGCGGCGGCGGCCCGGCGGAACTCCGCGCATGGCCGCGCTCGCCCTGCCCGCCAGGCCTCCGCGAAGGAGCGCCGGCCTTCCTGGCGCCGCCTCCGGCCCGGCGGCGAGCAGGGTCATCGTCAGAAGGGCGGCGCCGGCTCCTCCTCCAGGCGCGGACCAGTCCCGCCTCCTCGGCGAGCGCCGCCTCCTCAGGCCCGGAACTGCACGCCGGCCCGTTCGAGCAGCTGCCCGGCGCGTTGGCCAGTTGCCTCGGGCAAGCCGATCCCCGCAGGTAGCGCCGACGACCTCCGGCGGCGTCGGCTCGGCCCGCCGCCAGCAGCTCGAAGCGCCAGGCCAGGGCCCGACGGCCTCGGCGGATGCTCGGCGGCGGGCGGCCGGAATGCGGCCCGCCGCCTCCGCCGCCGCAGCGCCGCCCGGGCCGCGTGGCTGTGCCGGTGATGGCCTGCCGCCTCGTCGGGGCGGCGACGCCGCCATCGCAGATACCAGGCTTGCCAACGCGGAGGGGCCAACCCCGCGAGGACGACAATCCGGCGGCGGGCCACCCGCTGCCGCGCAACACGCCCGGGCCGGTCGCCAGGGCCAGGACGGCGTCGCTCGCGCGGGGACTGGCGGGGCGTCGCGCTCGTTGGCCCGGACGCGCAACGGGACCGGGTCGGACCAGATCACCTGGAACGCCTTCTCAGCCGGCCGCAGGTCGGGGTTGTAGAAGACGAACGGCACGCCGGGCACCTCGACGCCCGCCCCCTTCGGCCGCAGCCGGTAGACCCAACGCCAGGCGGTCGGGGAGACGGCCTCCGTCTGGCCGTCGGTGACGTCTTCGATGTGGAACCGCCGCTTGAGCGCGGGTACCTGCTGGAGGTCGAGCCGAGACGGTGGCATGCACGGAGCTCGGCGCAACCCGTGAGCGTCAGCATGACCGGCTGGTGCTCCTCGACGTCAGACGAGGTCACGGCGGCGTCCACTTCGAAGGGCAGCGGTAACCTGCCCCGTTCGGGGCGGCGTCGAAGCCGGGCGGGGCGGCGCCCGCTGGAACGGGCAGGTCGGCAGGCCGGCCTACCAGGGGACGTCCTCGTCCGCGGACGCGACGGCGGCGAGGCCCAGAAGGGCGATCGCGCTGAAGCTTTCCACAGCGCGAGCGGGGGCGGCTTCTGTTGTACGCCCCTCAACAGGAGGCTTACGCCCCCCGCTCGCCTGAGGCCCGCTCACCAGTCCCGCCCTCGCGCCGGCCGGCCGCGCCGCCGCGGCGAAAAGCCTCAGGTCGTCGATGCGCGCTGCCGGGCCTCGGCCGCCGCCGCGTCGGCGCCCGACAGCGGCGGGGCGTCGGCCCGCTCCACCGGCGGGATGCCGTCGCGCCCTGCCGACGGCTTCGCTCGCCGCTGGTCGCCCGGCCTCTTCCCTTCCGCCCCGCCCGGCTCGCCGGTCCGGCCCGAACTCCAGCGACCGCGCCGCCGGCTCGCCAAGCCGCCGGGTCGATCGTTGGCCGTTCTTTCCGCCGTCGCCGTCGTCCTGCTCCGGCGCGTGGGGGCGGCGGCCGGCGGCGCCTGGAGCAACAGCGGCGCGCAGGTCGCCGGCGTGCGGGCGTCGGCGGCCGCCAGCCCGCAGCCCGGTCGCGTAGGCACTCCGTAAACCGGTCGATCGCCGCCCGCAGGGCCAACTCGTCGGCCCGCCCGCCCCCGCCGCGCAGCAGGCAGTTGCCCAGGTACTCGTCGCTGGCCCGGGCGCGGGTCGCCCGGCTCCAGGCACGAGCGGTAGAGTTGACCACGCGACTCCAGAGCAGCGGGTCGCCGGCGCGCCCGGTTGTAATCGTGGCCGTCGCCAGGTTGAACGCGACCAGGCTCGGGCGCCTTCGACCGCGCTCGCCTTCGTACCAGGTCGCCGCCGCCGCGTAGTCCCCGGCGTGGAAGGCGGTGTTGCTCCCTCTGGACGAGGTCGTCGTCCTCCTCGACCCGCGCCGCCAGCAGCACGGGCAACGCAGCAGCCAGCACCGCCAGCGGCGGGGTTCATCACGCCTCCCCGGCGGCAGGATGGCGCCGCCAGCGTCAGCAGGCCGAACGCCGCAGCAAAAACCACGCCTGGGCGCTGCTTCAGCACGGCGATGGCGTCGGGGCTGTCCTCGTCGCCGCTGGCCGGCGAGGTAGTGCTCGCCCAGAGCCAGCGGCCGCTCGCCGGCGAGCAGCAGCCGTCCGCCCAGCGCCGGGCGATGGCCTTCCTGCAAGCGCGCCTCCTCCAGTTGGTGCGGACCTCGCGGCCCTCGTACACCAGCCGGCCGTCGCCGGCGGGGATCGCGCCCTGCTGGGGTCGCCGACGCCGACGCAGTGGACGGCGACGCCCTCGGCGTGCGCCTGCTCGGCCTCCTGCCGCCACTCGCCGTCGCGCGCCGGGTCGTCGCCGTCGGACAAGAGCAGGACGTCGCGGGCTGCGGCGGTTCGGCCGTCGAACGCCGCCGCTGCCGCCGCCGCCGCCGCGCCGATCCGCGTGCCGCCGCCCAGGGCCGCGTCGGGCACCTCGCGGTCGATCGCCTCGACGCCCTCGCGGAAGTGGTCGAGGCCGTGCGTCAGCGGGCAGGCCAGCCGCGGCTTGCCGGCGAAGACGACCAGCGCCACCCGCTGCCCGCCGCGCCGCCGCCAGTAGTGGACATGCCGCCAGATCCAGCAAGCCGTCGCAGGCCCGACCCTTGAGGCCGCCTCGGCGAACATGCTCCGCGACAGGTCGAGCACGACGACCAGTTCGCGGCCCGGGCGCCGCTGACAGCCCCCACCCTACCCCACCGCGGCCCGGCCATGCTCAGCGCCAAACTCGTCAGGCCGAGCGAGACGCACAGTCCAACCAGCCGCAACGGCCGCCGCCGCGACAGCACCACCGCCGACTAGCCCGGCGACCACGACCAGGTCGCGCTGCGCCGCCGCCTCGACGCGACCCACGTCAGGACGCTAATACGGCATCGCCAGAAAGGCGAACAGCAGGCCGGGGTGTGCGTGAACAGTTGCTGCGTCGTCACGGCTTCTTCCCGTAGGACAAGCTGCCAGCTTGGCTGGTGCGTGAAGAGACAAGCAAGGCTGCTTGTCCTACGGGGTCACGGCAGTCGCCGCCAGATCTGCTCCAGCCGCCAGCCGCCGCCGCGAACCCGACGAACGCGGCCAGCGCCAGCCACGGGTACGCTTCATGATACCGCCGGTACTGATAGCTGGCGATCTTGTCCGCTCCAGCCGGTCGATCGCCCGGCACGCCGCCGCCAACGCCCGGGCGTCGCGGGCGGCGAAGTAGCGGCCGGGCGCGACCTTGCCGATGTCCTGGAGCGTGGCGATGGCCACGCCGCGAGCGACTCGCGCGGCGTCGTCGCTGGGGTCGGCCTCCGCCCCCGTGTCGATGGCGTAGACCGGCACGCCGAGGCTGGCGGCCACCTGGGCGGCCTGGCGCGGCGTCCAGCCGGAGCGCGTCTGGGACTGGTTGTGCTCGCCATCGGTCAGCAGCACCAGCACCTTCCGCCGCGGCCTGGCGGCGCAGCCGGGCCAGCCCCAGCCGCGACCGCGTCGGACAGGTTCGTCTCCGACTCGCCGGGCACGCCGCGCGCCTCCTCGGCGTCGAGCATGCGCAGGAGCGTGGCGTGGTTGAGCGTCAGCGGGCAGGTCGCCTCCGGCCGGGTGGCGAACGTGACCAGCCCGACCAGGTCCTCGGGCCGCTCCTCGACGAAGCCGCGGAAGATCTGCTTGGCGGCGTCGAGCCGGCTGACCACCTCGCCGCCGGCTGAAGTTCGCGCTCGCCCATGCTGCCGGAGACGTCCACGACCAGCATGACCGCCACGCCTCGGTGTCGAGGTGCGCAGGTCCGGCCAGCGCGGCTGGGCCAGCGCCAGGACGATGAGCAACAGCGAGGCGACGCGCAGCCCCAGCCCGCCGTACTCCGGCCAGCAAGCGCCCGGCCGGTCGGCAGGCCGTCGAAAAGGTCCAGCGACGGGTGCGCGCCACGCCGCGGCCGCGCCTCCGCCGGTGCAGCCAGACGGCCGGCGTGAGCAGCAGCAGCAACAAGAGATAAACCGAGCAGCGCATGCGGCATCGTGGTCGAGACGAGCCGCGCACGAAGTAAGCGGTTGGGAAGACCGGCCACTTGCGCGCGGCTCGCAAGGTTACTACTCTTCGCCTGCCGCCTCCTCTGGCCTCGAACTTCGCCCTGCCGCCGATGAGGCCGTCGCTGTCGGCGTCGACTGCCCGGAACTCGTCCTCGGTGCCCAGCCACTCCTTCGGCGAGACGTCGCCGTCGTGGTTGCGGTCCATCTTGCGGAACCACAGCGGGGCGTCGCCCGCCGGGGCGGCCTTCTGCGGCTGCGGCCCGCCGCCGAAGACGATGACCTGCGGCTGGAAGCCGGTGTTGCCCTGCCCGGCGACGATGCGGAGCGTCCGCGGCAGGTCGCTCACCGCCAGACCCTTGCCGTCCCTGGCCAGCGGCTGAAGTCTCTGCCAGGCGGTGCGCATCTCGCGGATCGACAGCTGCGTGCTGCCGTCGGCGTCGAGCACCTCGAACAGGCCGCGGCCCATGTCCTCCACGTTCATGGTCACGTAAGCGTTCTGGCCCTCACCCATCAGGTCCAGCCAGCCGACCAGCTCCTCCCGGGTCAGCTTGTCGTCGGCGTTCTTGTCGGCCTGGGTGAAGATCTGGAAGACGAACGGGTTCTGCCGGCTCTCCTTCTCCTGGGCCCTGGCGACGTAGCCCTTCTTGTCCGCCAGCGCGCTGAACTGCTGGAGGTAGAAGTCCTTCACGCCGTTGTTGAACGAGTTCACCTGCCCCTGGGTTCCCTGAACCTGGAACCGCGTGTCGCCCAGGGTGAACGTCAGGTTGTCGTTGTTGACCTTCTTCACCCTCGCCGCCAGCGGCATGGGGCGATTCTTCGGGTTGAACACCTCGGCGCGATCGACCCGAACCGACTTGCCCATCTCGCCCAGGCCGACCGACCGCAGCGCCCGCACGAACGCGCCGACCTGGCCGACCCGCAGCCGCAAGACCAGGTCCGGCTCGCCGGCGAACCACGCCTCCAGCTCGGCGGCGTCGAGCACGCCGTCCTTGTTCCTGTCGAGCCGGCCGAACGCCTCGTCGCCGAGGCCGACCTCCTTCTGCGTCAGCTTGCCGTTCTTGTCGGCGTCGTACTTGCGGGCGACCTGCCCGGCGAGCTGCTTGCCGGCGCCGGGGGCGTCGGGCACCTCGATCAGGGACTGCTCGGGCATGGTCCCCTGGCCCCGCCCCCCCCGGAGGCGCACGGCGAAGCCGTACATCCCCGGGTTGGAGGTCGTGTTCAGCTCGTTGGCGGTCAGTAGCTCGTCCTCGTTCTCGTCGAGCGGGCCGAGCAGGTGCGGCAATCGGGCCACCTCCTCCTCGGTCAGCTTGCCGTCGCCGTCCCGGTCGAGCCGCTTGTAGATGGCATCGTTGACCTGCTTGGCCTGCGTCGCCGGCTGGTTGTTGTAGACGAACTGGAGCGGCCGCACGCCGTTGTTGCGGTAGAACGCCTTGAACTCGGCCTTCGAGACGAGGCCGTCCTTGTTCGTGTCGAGCTGGTTCAGCGACACGCTCGCCCCGCCCCCGCCGCCGATGGCGCCCTGGAGCTGGCTGGACAGCGCGTTGCCCTGTGGCAGGCGGCGGGCCTCGTCGGGGCCGAGCACGCCGTCGCCGTTGCGGTCAAACCAGGCGAAGACCTTGTCCATCCAGTCCGCCCAGACCGCGTCGTAAGGCCGCTCGCCGCAGCGCACGTGCAGGCGGATGCGCACCGGCTGGTCGCTGCCGAGGAAGACGTAGTCGAGCTGGTCGGCCTCGCGCGTCGGGGCCGGCTGCCGCGTCGGCGGCGCCGCCGCGCTGGCGGCCAGCGCCAGCAGCAGCGCCGCGCCGAGAACCTTGAGGGTGGCCCTCATGCCAGCACCTCCGTGATCGGCTTGCTGCCGGCGTCGGCGATGCGGATCGGCCGGCCGACGTTCGACATGTTCTGCTTGGTCGGGTCGATGCCCAGCGCCTTGACGACCGTGGCGACGAAGTTCGGCACGGTGACCGACTTCTCCTCGACGGTCGTGCCGTCCTTGCTCGTCTTGCCGTAGGCCTGCCCGCCACGGACGCCGCCCCCGCCGATGACCGTCGTCCAGGCGTTGGGGAAGTGGTCCCGGCCGCGCTGGCCGTTGATCTGCGGCGTGCGGCCGAACTCGCCCATCCAGACGATCGTGGTCGTGTCGAGCAGCCCGCGCTCCTTCAGGTCGGTGATGAGTGTCGCCCAGGCCGGGTCGAGGACGTTGCACAGCGCCTTGACCTGGTTGAAGTTGTCCTGGTGCGTGTCCCAGCCGGCCTGCGCCCCCGGGGCGTTGGACAGCGTCACCTCGACGAACGGCACGCCGCGCTCGATCAGCCGCCGTGCCAGCAGGCAGCCCTGGCCGAACAGGTTCCGGCCGTAGGCGTCGCGCAGCTTGTCCTTCTCCTCGTCCAGCTCGAACGCCTTGCTGGCGGCGGTGCGCATCAGCCGCACGGCGCGCTCGTACGCCGCCTGGTGGCTGGAGGCGATGACGCCGGCCCGCTCCTGGGCGAACTCGCCCTGCATCTGCTTGACGAGTTCGAGCCGCGAGGTGACCTGCTGCTCCTCGACCTCCCTGGGCGGGAGCAGGTCCTGCACCTTGAGGATGCTGGAGTAGTTCTGGGCGGGGCCGAAGCCGTAGCCGGCGTTGCCGATCATCAACGGAGCGTACTCGGGGCCGAGGAAGCCAGAGCTGTACGCCGCCGGGCTGAGGAACGTCGCCGGGGCGACGCTGACGAAGTTGGGCAGCGCCGCGTCGCTCTGGCCCAGCTCCTTGGAGACCAGCGAGCCGAGCGTCGGGTACTGGATGGAGCCGGTCGGCAGGTAGCCGGTGCGGAGGTTGTAGGCGGCGCGGGTGTGGTCGCCCTCCTTGGTGGCCATCGAGCGGATGACGGCCAGGTGGTGCATCTGCTGGGCGACCTTGGGCAGGTTCTCGCTGACCTTCAGCCCCGGCACGCTGGTGGCGATTTCCTGGGTCGGCCCGCCGTTCTTGGTGCCGGGCTTGCAGTCGAACGTGTCCATCTGCGACGCCCCGCCGTTCATGTACAGCAGGATGCAGGCGCGCTTGCGTTTCGGGTTCGGCGCGGCCGCCTCGGCGAGGCGGGCGAACCACGGGGCCATCGGGCAGCTGACGACGCCGGCGGCGGCGAGCTTGAGCCAGTCGCGGCGTGAGAGTCGGGGGGTGGTCATGGGATTCTCCAGCTGTCAGCTCTCAGCCATCAGCTCTCAGCCAGACAAGGATCGCCTCGGATTCTGGCTGACGGCTGACAGCTGATAGCTGACAGCTCGTTGTCAATGGTTGAACCGGAACTCGGTGCTGTTCAAAAGCGCCCAGAACACGTCGGCGAGCGCCTTCTTGGGGTTGTCGTTGACGCCGCCGTTCTCGACGTACTTCAGGAACCGCGCCGCCTCCTCCGGCCGCGGCTTGCGCGACAGCGCGGCCAGGAACAGCGCCTCGATCTTGCCGGCGGGGCTCATGAAGCCCGACGAGCAGACGGCGCCGAGCACCTCGCCGCGGTCGGGGTGCGTCGCGTCCACGACCAGCTTGTTGTTCATCATCGTCAACGCCTGCGGGATCGACGTGTGGTACTCGATCTTCTTCTCCTGCTCGCCGAACAGGTCGGCGAACTGGGTCCGCGGCGAGTTGTTGCCGAACGAGAACAGCCGCTGCTGGAGGGGGACGTTGTCGCGGTGGCCGGTCGCCACGCACAGGCTCTCGAACAGCTGCTCCGACGTCAGCCCCTTGACCGCCATCCGCGAGAACAGCCGCGGCTCGGCCGGCGGGCCGGACTGGGCGCTGGACAGCTGGTACGCCTTGCTGGCGCAGATGGCGCGGACCAGGAACTTCAGGTCGAAGTCGTGCTCGACGAACTCCTTCGCCAGCAGGTTGAGCAACTCGGGGTGGCTGGCGGGGTTGTCGTCCACCAGGTCGTCCACCGGCTCGACCAGGCCGACGCCGAAGAAGTGCGCCCACATCCGGTTGACGATCGCCTTGGCGAAGAACGGGTTCTCCTTCGCCGTCATCCAGTCGGCCAGCGAGGTGCGGGCGCTGACCTTGAACTTCCACCGCGGCTGCTTGCCGTCGAGGAAGCGGGCCTGCGCCACCCGGTCGGTGTTGGGGATGGTCAACTCGCGCCGGTCGGACACCTCGGTGATCGGCTGGCCGAAGAAGTTGTCGCCGCGCGGCCCCTTCATGCCGGCGAAGAACGCCGCCTGGCTCCAGAACTCCTCGCGCTTCCACTTGCCGAACGGGTGGTCGTGGCACTGGGCACACTCCAACCGCACCCCCAGGAACAGCCGGCCGACACTGGCGGCCAGTTCCTCCGGCTTGCCCAGCTTGGCGAGGTAGAAGCCCATCGGCGACGCCTCGCCGCCGCCCTGGTAGTACTCAAAGAACTGGTTGCGGTTGTTGCCCCCCGTCATGGGCAGCGTGAGCAGCTCGCGCACCATCTTGTCGTAGGGCGTGTTGGCCGCGAACTGCTTGCGCAGCCACTGGTGCATGCCCATCATCAGGAAGCGCTTCTGGAAGTCGGCGTTGGCCTCGGGCAGCAGCAGGTCCAGCCAGAGGGTGGTCTGGTGGTTGACGTAGCCGGGGCTGTCGAGCAGCCGCTCGATCGCCTGGAGGCGCTTCTCCGGCGAGGGGTCGCCGAGGAACTTGCGGACGTCGTTGACCGGCGGGACCTTGCCGGCGATGTCCAGCGAGGCGCGGCGGAGGAACGCCGCGTCGGTCGCCGGGGCGGCCGGCCGGGCGCCGGCGCGGGCCCAGCCGGCGGCGACGATCTCGTCGATCTTCGCCGCGACGCGGCGGGCCTCGTCGGCCGGCGTGGTGTCGCGCGCCGCCGGGGCGGCCGCGTGCAGCGGCCCCGCCAGCGCCAGCGCCGCGAGCAGCAGCTTCGTCCTCATCCGTAGTCCCTCCAGCAGGGTGGTTGATTCTGCTCGTAGGACAAGCATCCTTGCTTGTCCGGGTCGCACCAGGACAAGCTGGCAGCTTGTCCTACGGCCGGCTCGCCATCAGCCCCATCGGGTTGGCCGGCGTCGCCTGCAAGTCCCACACCTTGACCGTGCCGTCGTTGCTCGCCGTCGCCAGGTGGCGGCCGTCGGGGGCGAAGCCCATCCCGAGCACCAGCTTCGCGTGGCCGGTCAGCCCGCCGCGCTCGGCCCACGTCGCGGTGTCCCATACCTGTATGCTCCCGTCGCCGTAAGCGCTGCCCGGGCCGTGGGCCGTCGCCAGCAATTTCCCGTCCGGAGAGAACGCCGCCAGCCGGATCGAGTTGGCGTTCTGCACCTGCTTGACCAGCTTGCCGCTGGCGAAGTCGTAGACCCGCAGCGTGTTCGCCCCCAGCGCCGTCGTAACCAAAAGCTTGCTGTCCGGCGAGAAGGCGACGCTCGTGGCCGGCTTGCCGACCCACTCGGCCTCGGTGCGTTCCTTGCCCGTCTCGACCTCGAAGATGCGCAGGGTGCCGGCGGGGTCGCCCTTGGTGGTGTGGCCGCTGCCGGTCGCCAGGAACTTGCCGTCCGGCGAGAAGGCCAGCGCCGGCACCTGGAGCGGGTGGCGGGCCAGCTCCGCTATCTCCTTCTTCGCCTCCAGGTCCCACAGCTTGACCGTCTCGTCGTCCGAGGAGCTGGCCAGCATCTTGCCGTCCGGCCGGAACGCCAGCGCCCGGAGGTTCTTCTTGTGGGCGTTCGGGAACGTTTCCAGCAGCTTGCCGCTGTCCGCGTCCCAGAGCTTGATCGACTTGTCGTAGCTGCCGGTGGCGATCGTCTTGCCGTCGGGCGACCACTGCGCACAGCAGACCTGGCCCTTGTGCGCGCCGGGCACCTCCCAGCCGCCGCGGTCGGCGACGTTCCACAGCCGCACCTCACCCGGCGTGTCGGCCCGGCCGCCGGCGGTGAGGACCGTCTTGCTGTCCTTGCTGAAGGTCACCCCCTCGCACCAGTAGCGGTGGCCGTGCAGCATCGCCAGCCGCCGGCCGGTCGCCACGTCCCAGACGACGGTTTCGCCCGGCGTCTGGTAGGTGCCGCCGCACGAGGCCAGCAGCTTGCCGTCGGGCGAGAAGGCGCACGCCAGGCAGTCCCGGGTGTGGCCCTTCAGCTTGGCCCGCTCGGCGAACTTCACCTGGCCGTCCTTCCCCTCGACGTTCCACAGCCACACCTCGCCGGGGTCGGTGCCGCGCGGCCGGGACGACCCGGCGAGGACCTTGCCGTCGGGGGACCACTGAACGCAGTTGACGCCCGACTTGTGGCCCTGGAGCGTCGCCACGGACGTCCCCGCCTGGACGGCCCACACACGCACCGTGGCGTCCTCCATGCCGGCGGTCGCCAGGTACTTGCCGTCCGGCGAGAAGGCCGCGAACCGGACGCCGCCCTTGTGGCCGGCCAGGTCGAACTTCTCCCGGCCGGTGGCGGCGTCAAAGAGCTTCGCCTTGCCGTCGCGGGTGCCGGTCGCGATCCACTTGCCGTCGCCCGACCAGGCCACGGCGTAGGCCGGCGCCTCGATGCCAACCAGGTCGAACACTTCCTTCTTCGTCGCCAGGTCGAACACCTGAACGTTGCCCGGGTTCTCCCCTTCGTAGGTCCCCGACGCGGCCACCAGCCGCCGGCCGTCGGGGGAGAACGCCACCGTCCAGACGCGGTCCTTCAGCCCGCCGATCGTGCCGGCGAGCTTGTTCGTCCGCAGGTCGAACAGGCGCACGCACTTGTCGAGGCAGGAGCACGCCAGCGTGTTGCCGTCGGGCGAGACGGCCATGCCGAACACGGCGGCGGGCGTGTCGGCCAGCGCCGCCTGGAGCTTGCCGAAGCGCGTGTCGCGCACCCGGAGGACCGCGTCCTGGCCGCCGTAGAGCAGCCGCTTGCCGTCGGGCGAGTAGCTGGCGAACCACAGCTGCTTGTCGCCGACCGGGTACGACACCAGCGCCTGCCGTGGCGCCATCTGGCCCGTCCAGACCCGCAGGGTGCGGTCGAGGCTGCCGGCGTAGATCTGCCGGGCGTCGGCGCTGAAGCAGACGCAGGTGGCCGAGTCGTTGAAGCCGGTGTTGACGTTCGGCATCTTCGCCTGGAGGCTGGCGCCGTCGAGCAGGTTGAAGATGCGGGCCCGATCGACCACGGCGAGGTGCGAGCCGCCCGGCGAGAAGGCGAGGCCGCGGGGGATCTCAAGTTGGCCTTGAACGAGGCGAACTTGCTTGTCCTCGGTCGCGCTCCACAGCCGGACCGTCTGGTCCTCGCTGCACGACGCGATCCGCCGGCCGTCGGGCGAGAACGCCACGTCGCGCACGGCGTCCTCATGGCCCTTGATCGTCAGCACCGTCTCGCGGCTGGTCAGGTCCCAGACGCGGATCGCCTTGTCCGAGCCTCCGGAGACGAGCCTCTTGCCGTCGGGCGAGAACGCCACCGCCCGGACGCCGCCGCGGTGCTTGTCGAGCGTGACGATCGGGTTGCCCGTGGCGGCGTCCCACAGCCGAACCGTCTTGTCGTAGCCCGCCGAGGCGATCGCCTTGCCGTCCGGCGAGAACGCCACGCCGAACACCCAGTTGACGTGGCCCTTCAGGGTGTGCTTGAGCTGGCCCGTCGCGGGGTCCCACAGCTTCACGGTGCCGTCGAACCCCGCCGAGGCCAGCGTCTTGCCGTCGGGCGAGAACGCCACCTTCGCCACCATGTCCTCGTGGCCTTCGAGCAGTTGCACCAGCGACCCGGTGGCGGCGTCGAGCACCTTGACGGTGCGCTCCTCGCCCGAGACGGCCAGCCACTTGCCGTCGGGTGACGCGGCAACCGACAAAATCGGATAATTACCATCCTCTCTGTAGCGTTTCGCCCTGAGCGTCTGTTTCAGGTCGTAACCGGCGGCGTCCCACACCTTGACGGTGCGGTCCCAGCTCCCGGAGACGAGCGTCTTGCCGTCGGCGGAGACGGCCAGGGCGTAGACGGCCTCGGTGTGCTCGGTCTCGATCGTGTGCCTGAGTTCCCCCGTGGCGGGGTCCCACAGCCGCACCGTCATGTCGTTGCTGCACGTCGCCAGCGTCTTGCCGTCGGGGAAGAACGCGGCGGCGTTGACGATGCCGGTGTGGCTGGACAGTTCGTGCAGCGGGTTGCCGGTGGCGGCGTCCCACAGCTTGACGCGGCTGTCGTGCCCGGTGGTGACCAGCGTCTTGCCGTCGGGCGAGATGGCGCATCCCTCGACCCACCAGCCCGGGTGGGCCTTCAGCACGTGCCGGGGCTTCCCGTCGGCCAGGTCCCAGACGCGGGCGGTCGTGTCCTTGCTCGCGGACAGCAGCGTCTTGCCGTCCGCCGAGACGGCGACGTGCAGCACCCAGTCGGTGTGGCCGGTGAGCGTCTTGACGGCCTTGCCGCTGGCGACGTCCCACTGCTTGACCGTCTTGTCGAGGCTGCCGGTGACGAGCGTCTTGCCGTCCGGCGTGAACGCGACGGAGTTGACCGAGGCGGTGTGGCCTTCGAGCGTGCGCTTGACCTCGCCGGTGGCCGGGTCGCGGAGCTGGGCCTTGTTGTCGAAGTCGCCGGTGGCCAGCAGCTTGCCGTCGCGGGAAAATGCGACGCTGCGGATCGGCTTCGGCGAGGCGAGCGTCACCCGCTCCTTCCCGGAGGGCAGCGCGTACAGCGTCAGCGCGCCTTCGTTGTTGCCGGTACCGCCCATGGCGACGGCGAGCGTCTTGCCGTCGGGGGAGAGGGCGCTGGCCCACACCTGGCCGCCGCCGCTGCTGCCGCCGATCGGGCGCGGGGCGTTGCTGTAGCGGTCAGGCTCCTCGATGCGGGCCGACACCTTCTGGACGACGGCGGCCGGCGCCTTGGCGGCGGGCTTGTCGGCCGGCGGGGTGTCCTTCGCCTGCGCCTGCTCTGGTTCGTCCGGCTCGGCGGCGGGGCGGGCGACCGACGGCGTCAGCGGCAGCGCGACGACCAGCCCGAGCACCAGGAGCTTGCCGACCCAGGACAGGCCGCGTGGCGGGGAGCCGCGAACGATCATCGTCAACCTCCGCTTGAGATGATGCATCCGGCCGAACCCGGAGGCGCCCGGCGGCAGCGGCGCGGGGTGCTCCGCCAGGAAATCGACCGTCTCCAGCAGCGCCCCCGCGTAGGCCGACCCGAACCCCGGCAGCGCGTCCACGACCCAGGCGTCGCAGCACTCCTCCTCGGCCGCTTGCAGCTTGCGGCAGGCCAGCCAGGCGACCGGGTACCACCAGTAGGCCGCCGCCACGAACACCTCCAGGTAGCGCACCCAGTGGTCGCGCCGGCCCAGGTGGGCCAGCTCGTGCGCCAGCAGCGTGGCCCGCTCGGCCTGCTGCAAACGCGGCAGCAGCGTCTCGGGGAAGAACAGCCTCGCCCGCCCGCCGACCGCCCACAACAAGGGTGGCACTGGGCCGGGGACCATCCACACCCGGGGGCAACGGCCCAGCCCGAGCGTCCCGGCAACGGCGTCGGCTTCTTCTTGTAAAGACGCCGGCGCCGGCTTCGCGTATCGCAGCATGCGCTGGAATCTGACGACCCGCCCCACCGCGATTAACAGCCAGACGGCCGCCCCACCGGCCCAGACCACGATGGCCAGCTCAGCCAAGCCCTGCCAGTTCAGTCCGGCGGGGGCCGGGGCCGCGGCCACCTCGACCGCCTTCTCCATCGGCTCGGCGGCCGGCTCGGGGCGCGGCTGCGGCGGGGGCATGGGTGGCATCATGGCGGGCATCATCGGCGCGGCCGGGGCCAGCGCGGCGGGGGCCGGCACGCCTAGCTTTTCCGCCATCATGTCCTCGATCCGCGTCAGCGCCGGCACCATCGGCACCGGCTGCGGGGCCGGGGGCGGCCCGGCGGGCACCACCTGCGCCACGTCGCCCTCGGGCAGCTCGACCGGCTCCGGCTCCCTGGCGACGCGCGCGGCCTGCTTATCCGTTTCCTGCGGCAACGGCAGCGGCAGCCGGAACAAAGGCGGCGTGACCAACTTCACCAGGACCAGCAGCCAGAGCACGTGGACCAGGGCGGGTCGGCGGCTGAGCCGGCCGGCGGCCAGCGCCACCAGGGCGAGCGCCCCGGCGACGACGGCGTTGGCCAGGCCGAGTTCGAGGAGACTGCCCACGGTCGGCTCCTTTCGGGAGGCCCGTTAGCCCTTCTTCGCGCTGCCGTCCTGGCGGAGCCGCTCCAGGAAGGATCGCAACTCCTGGCGCTCGCTGGCGCTGAACCGCTCCGTGTGCAGCAGGTGAAGTAGTAGGGGCGTCATCGACCCGTTGCACAGCTTCTCGGCCGTCTGCCGCAGCTGCCAGCCGATCAGCTCGTCGCGGCCGATGGCGCTGGCGAAGACGTGCGGCCAGGGCTCGCGGTTGCGCGAGACGCACCCCTTGGCTTCGAGCCGCTCAAGCAGCTTCTGCACGGTGCCGTACTGCGCCGCCTTGCCGCCCGGATATAGTATGTCCGCCAGCTGCCGGATCGTTGAAGGGCCGTGGTCCCACAACGTCTGGAGCACCGCCAGTTCGGCGTCGGTCACGTCCAGGTATGGCGGCTCTGGCGGCATCGGTCCTCGGCCCTAAGCGAGGATGGTCGGGGGGGTTGTGTGTGAATTTAAGACGGCGTGTCTGAAGTGTCAAGGGGAAAGTGGAGAAGCTAGGATGGCTGGCGTGCCGGAGGGGCCTTGGCGGCAAGAGGGGCGTATAATCGGGGTTACTCGTCAGGGGCAAGGGAGGGAGACGTTATGGAGACTGCAAGGGCGCCGCGGGTCCTGATCGTGGACGACACGCCGCGCAACGCCGAGCTGCTGGAGGCGTACCTGGCGGACGAGGACTACGACCTGCGCGTCGCCGCCGACGGCGAGCAGGCGCTGAAGCAGGTCGAGGAGTGGCAGCCGGACCTGATGCTGCTGGACATCATGATGCCGAAGATCAGCGGCTTCGAGGTGTGCAAGCGGCTGAAGGCCGACCCGAAGACGAAGCACATCGCCATCCTGATGGTGACGGCTTTGGACAAGCCGGCCGACGTCGAGAAGGCGGTCGAGGCGGGGACGGACGACTTCCTGTCCAAGCCGATCGCCAAGGCGGCTCTCTTGCACCGGGTGCGGTCGCTCTTGCGGGTCAAGCAGCACCAGGGCGACCTCGACCGGACGCTGGCGTACATCGAGGAGATGGAGAAGAAGGGCGGCTGATGGGGCGGTAGTTCTACCCATAAAAGGGAGGCCGCCATGTCACAACCGCTACCCGATGACGCGTTGGTGGTTCGGGGTGGTTTGTGTACCCCGGAAAGCTTCGCAAAAGGGTCGGGGGTTCAGATCGGGCCTGACGGCAAGCTCGGTGGCGTCTCGGTGAATGCCGCGCCTGGATTATCCGTGGCTGAGCTTACAGTCGGCGATCAAACTACGGGCTATCCAGGCATCCGTAACAACCAAGTTGGAGTTACGACGGCGGGCGCCATCCGGGCCGCCGGAGGGGATGTCGTACCCTCACCCACACGAACAAATGCCAATCATGCTACCATGGGTGGGATCACTGCCGAACAAGCCGGAGAGCTGTTTCGGCCAACGGTCGCCAACCCTCGGCGAATCAAAAAGGAGTAGCCGGGAAATGAAGCCTCGCATTTACGCCGACTTCCAGAACCTGGACAATTACAACCGGCTCCGGCTGACCTGCGCCGGCACGCTCGACGACCTGTCCCGGCAAAACCTTCAGCTTCGTGAGGGCCTGGTCCTTACCCTCTACATGGACGACGCCGACGACAAGGGACGGCCCGACGAGTTGCTCGCCGACGGGACGGTTCGTTACAACGCGGAGGAGCGCTGCTGGGTCGCCGAGGTGGACTGGACCGCCCTCCGGCACGCCTCGGACGAGGCAGCCTCCACCTCTCGCCCCGGTTGACCGGAACCCCCATGCGCGTCCTCCTGCACCCCAAACGAGCCCGCCCGTTCTACGGCCGACACCCGTGGGTCTTCGCCGGCGCCGTCGCCTCCGTCGAGGGCGACCCCGCCGACGGCGACGAGGTCGATCTCGTCTCCCACG
>JAXMAW010000031.1:0-90246 GCA_046350195.1 Gemmataceae bacterium | reverse complement strand
GCGACCTCTTATCGCTCAAGAAGCAGCTGATCCTCCAGGGCGTGCCCGGCACCGGCAAGACGCACGTCGCCCGCTGCCTGGCGCGGCTCCTGACCGGCGGCCACGACGAGGCGGTGCGGCTGGTGCAGTTCCACCCCGCCTACAGCTACGAGGAGTTCGTCGAGGGCATCCGCGTCCGCTCGGTGAGCGTCGAGGGCCGCCACGACGTCACCTACCCCGTCGAGGACGGCCTGCTCTGCGCCTTCGCCGCCCGCGCCGCCGCCAGGCCGTCAGAAACGCACGTCCTGATCGTCGATGAGATCAACCGCGGCAACCTGCCGCGCGTCTTCGGCGAGCTGCTCTACCTGTTAGAGTACCGCGGCTGTGCCGTCGAGTTACCGTACTCCCGGCGCGACTTCCGCCTGCCGCCCAACCTCTACCTGATCGCGACCATGAACGTGGCGGACCGATCCCTGGCCCTGGTCGATCAGGCGCTGCGCCGGCGGTTCTCGTTCCTCCAGATGGAACCCGACGCCGCCGTCCTCGCCGCCTGGCTGCGCGCCCACCCGCCGGCCGGCGGAGCCTCCTTCGCCTCCCGCGTGGTGGGGCTGTTCGAGCGGCTCAACGGCAAGCTCGCCGCCGAGGCCGGGCCGCACGCCCGGGTCGGCCACAGCTTCTTCATGCAGCCGAACCTCGACGAGGCGCGGCTGCGGGTCGTCTGGCAGCACCACGTCCGGCCGTGGCTGGACGAGGTCCACGCCGGCCAGCCCGGCCGCGCCGCCGCCTACGACGCCCTGCTCGACGCGCGACCGCGGCGGGCCGAGGCCCTCTCTCAATCCTGACATTTTCGAGCCGTCATGTCCACCGAACCCGAAGCCGCCGAGCGCCCCCCGATCAGCGTGCGTCGCCGGATCTCCCTGGCGGTCGGCACCCTGCTGGTGATCGTCATCGCCTTCGCGGTGGCGAGCTGGGCCTACCAGCGCGGCCAGACCAGCAACCGGCTGCAAGCCCTCATCGCCCGGCTCGACGAGACCGACCCGGGCTGGAAGCTCGACGAGCTGGTGGCCGCCCGCCCCGAGCCGCCCGCCGGCCAGAACAGCGCCGACGTCGCCCTGGCCGTGGCGAAGCTGGTGCCGGGCAACTGGCCGTACTGGGACGCCGATCCGGCCTACGAGAGCCGGAGGTTCGACGGCCTCCCCACCCCGAACCTGCTCGACCCCGAGCGGGCGAAGATGCTCGCCGACGAGATGAGGCGGCTGGCGCCGGCGCTGGCCGAGGCCCGCCGCCTGGCGGCGATGCCGTACGGCCGGCACAAGCTCGACTTCGGCCCCAACCCCTGGAACGTGCTGCTGCGCGACCAGCAGGACACGCGGCGGTCGGCGGCGCTATTGAGCTACGACGCCTGGGACCGGGCCCAGCGCGGCGACGTGGCCGGCGCCCTGCTCGACGGCCGGGCCGCCATCAACGCCGGGCGGTCGCTCGGCGACGAGCCGATCGGCATCTCGCAGCTGATCCGGGCGGCCTGCGTCGCGGTCGGGCTGGGCAGCATCGAGCGCACCCTGGCCCTGGGCGAGGCGTCCGACGCCGACCTCGCCGAGGTGCAGAAGCTGCTCCGCCTGGAGGGGCAGCACTCGACGACGCTGGTGGTGATGCGCGGCGAGCGGGCGTCGCAGCACGCCACCTACGACGGGATCGCCACGGGGAAGCTCAGCCACGCCGAGGCGTTCGGCGGGCCGGGCGTGACGCCGGTGGCGGCCTGGTGGTTGAACTGGTTCGGCATGCCGGGGCTCAACCTGCCGCGCCAGCACCTGCGGACGCTGGAGATGCTCACCGAGCTGGCGGAGGCGACGAAGTTACCCGCGGACCACCAGCTCCCCGCCGAGAAGGCCGTCGAGGCCAAGATCGAAGCCCTGCCCCGAGGTGAGATGTTCGTGAAGCTGTTGCTGCCGGCGGTGCTGAAGATGAACCAGGCGTTCCGCCGCAAGGCCGCCCAGCTGCGCGCCCTGGACGCCCTGCTCGCCGCCGAGCGCTACCGGCTGAAGATCGGCCGGTGGCCCGAGAAGCTCCACGACATCCCCAGGGAGCTACTCCCGCCGCCGTTGCCGCTGGACCCCTACGACGGTCACCCCGTGCGCTACCGGCGGACGGCCGACGGCGTCGTCGCCTACTGCGTCGGCGAGGACCTCCGGGACGACGGCGGCGACGTTGGCCGGGTCAGCGGGCGCCAGCAGAAGGACTGGGGTTACCAGCTGTGGGACGTGAACAAGCGGCGCCAGCCGCCCCTGCCGAAGCCGAAGGCCGACGAGGGGCCGCCTGGGCCGGGCCAGTAGGGGACCTGGGGATGTCCACCGAGGTTGAGCCGCGCCGGCCCTCGCTCTGGGCGCCGCCTGCGCGTGAGCGGGTAGCCCTGGCGGCCCTGCTGGCCGCCTTGCGGTGGTCGCGTACCTCGGCCAGGCGTCGCGCAACGCCAGGGCGTCTCCAGGCCGCGCTCGACGCGCTGGACGAGGCCGAGCCGGGCTGGCGGCCGGAGGACTGGGAGGCGGCCCACCCCGCCCCGCCCGCCTCCGAGAACGCGCCTTTGTCGTCGAGCGCGCCTTCCGGTCGCCGACAGGGCTACACCGCCCCCGAACTCGACGAGACGCCGGCCGGCCTCGCCCGCCTCGACGCCGAGCCTGGCGAAGGTCGCCTCCTCGCTGGCCGAGGTGGCGGCTGGCGGCGATGCCCGAGGGGCGGCAATGACTTCGACCGCACCCTGCCGCCGCCGCTGTGGCGGTTTACCTTCCCGACCACGTCCGCGCCGTGAGCACCCTGTGCCTGCGCGACGCGGTCCGCCTGGCGCACCGCAACGACCCGAAAGGCGCCCTGACCTCCTGGCGCGCCGCGCTGAACGCCGTCCGGTCGCTGGGCGACGAGCCAGTGACCGGGGCGCACATCACGCGCTGCTCCGGGGTCGCCGAGGCGCTGGCGGCGCTGGGGCGCGTGCTGTCGCTGACGACGCCGGACGACGACGACCTCGCCGAGGTGGCCGCCCTGCTGCGGCGCGAGGAGGCGCACCCCACCGGCCGGGCCGCCTTCCGCGCCGCCTGCGCCGAGGTGCACGCCACGTTCGTGTGGCTGGAGGGCAACCCACCCCGGTCGCGCGGGTTCGACGCGCTGTTCAAGACCTCCGAGGGCTACGAGGAGTGGCGCGACGGCGTCTTCGGCGTCTCTGTCGCCGACCTGCGCCTCCAGCACGCGGTGGCCCTGGAGCTGCTCGCCTCGTTCGCCGACGTCCCCCGGCTGCCGCCGCACGAGCAGGCCGCCCGCGAGGCGGAGTACGGCCGCGACAGCAAGCCGGTCCTCGACCGCCACCGCTGGGTCAAGATGCTGCTGCCGAGGGTCGCCGTCGTCAACAGGGGGACCCGCCGCAAGCTCGGCCAGGTGCGGGCGATGCTGGCCCTGCTGCAAGCCGAACGGCACCGGCGGCGGCACGGAGCGTGGCCGGACGCCCTCGAGGGGGACTCGGACCCGCACGACGGCAAGCCGGTCCGCTACAGCCGCCTCGCCGACGGGGTCGTCGCCTACGTGGTCGGCGAGAACGGACTGGACGACGGCGGGGCGGTCGATCCGCGGGTGCCCGGCCGGCCCGCGGCCGACGACGGCTACCGCCTGCCGGACGCGGCCAAGCGCGCCCATAGCCGTCCCAGGCCCGACCGTCCCAGGCCC
This sequence comes from Gemmataceae bacterium, assembly GCA_046350195.1. GTDB lineage: Bacteria > Planctomycetota > Planctomycetia > Gemmatales > Gemmataceae > CALDUY01. The sequence continues at coordinate 86,562 of JAXMAW010000031.1, read as the reverse complement.
GACCGTGAGGGAGCGCCGCTCCGCCTTGGGTGACGGGCCTCCTCACGGTCGGGCCTGTGAAGAACGCCCTCCCTCACGGTCGGGCCTGGTGGGACCGGGACGCGGACAAGCGGCTCACCCCTGCGGCTTGCCCAGGAACGTCCGGACCGCCTCCAGGACGTCGCTCTTGTCTTCCAGCAGCGCCCGGACGACGCCCATGTGATCGCGGCCCTTGGTGACCATCATGTCGGCCGACGCCTTCTCCTTCTTCGCCCTCTCGACGAACGCCTTGGCGTCCCCTTCCAGCATCGGGAAGTCGCGCTCGCCGACGATGAGCAGGACCGGCGGGAGGTCCTTCGAGACGTGCCGGATCGGGCTGGCGTCCTTCATCACGGCCGGGTCGCGCGAGAACACGTCGGCGCCACGGCCGGCCATCAGCGCGTCCCCGAACCCCTTGCCGCCCGGCCGCGGCTCCAGGTCCAGCGGCGGGCTCAGCCCGACGACCCCGGCGACGTCGGCCGGCTTCAGCTTGTGCCTGGCGAGGTACTTCGGGTCCGATGCCAGCAGCAGCGACAGGTGCGCCCCGGAGCTGTGGCCGGCCAGGACGACCTTGGCCGGGTCGCCCCCCTTGGCGGCGATGTTTTTCTTGACCCAGGCGAAGGCGGCGGCCAGGTCTTCCGCCTGCGCGGGGAACTTGTCCTTCGGCCCCAGCCGGTGGCTCGGCAACGCGCAGCCGAAGCCGAGGCCTTGCAGTTTCTCTCCGATCGGCGTGACCGACTTGCGGCTGCCGCGGTGCCAGCCGCCGCCGTAGGTGAACACGACGGTGGTGAACCCCTTGCCGGTCGGCAAGAACAGGTCGAGCTTCCGCTCGTCGCCGCCGTCGGAGTAGGCGATGTCCTTCTCGACGGCCCCGGGCTTCGCGCCCTGGCCGGCGGCCCACCACGCCGCGGCCAGTAGCCAGGCCGCGGCCAGGGGGAGGGTGCGGATGACGGTCGGGGGGTGGGGCAACGGCATGCCGGCCTCCAACGATGTTCCGGGCGAGGGCACTCTACGCGGCTGCGGCCCGTCCAGCAAGGCCCGCGTTGACCCGCACGGCGGCGCGGGTCTATCATACCCGCTACGCACCCCAGGCGAGGACCCCGCCACCATGGCCGCGCTCGACGAGTTCCCGGAGATCCTCCAGCGCCACGCCCCGCTGGCGCCGTTCACCCACCTCAAGCTCGGCGGCCCCGCCGAGCTGCTCGCCCAGCCGCGCTCGCTGGACGAGCTGTCGCGGCTGGTCCGCGCCTGCTTCCAGGACCGCGTCCCGCTCCGCGTGCTCGGCTGCGGCTGCAACATGCTGGTCCGCGACGAGGGCGTCTCCGGGCTGGTGCTGCGGCTGAGCGAGCCGGCGTTCACCCGCATCGACGTCCAGGGCGACAAGGTCCGCGCCGGCACCGGCGCCTCGGTCCAGGCCCTCATCTCGGCGTCGGCCCGGCACGACCTCGCCGGGCTGGAGTCGCTGGTCGGCATCCCCGGCACCGTCGGCGGGGCCCTGCGGACCAACGCCGGCGACCGCGCCGGCGACATCGGCCAGTTCGTCCGCTCCGTCGAGGTGCTCGACAGCCAGGGCAAGGTGCAGGTCCGCGACCGCGGCGAGCTGCAGTTCGGCGAGCACGCCAGCAACCTCGACGACCCGGTCCTCTTGACCGTCGAGTTCGCGCTCCAGAAGGACGCCCCCGACGCCATCGTCAAGCGGATGCTCAAGGCGTGGATCTTGCGGAAGCAATCGCAGCCGGCGGCGTTCCAGGCGGCCGGGCGCATCTTCAAGAACCCCCGCGGCCTCAGCGCCAGCGCGCTGATCGGCCAGGCCGGGCTGGAGAAGACCCGCGTCGGCGGGGCCGAGGTCAGCGACCGCGACGCCAACTACATCGTCGTCCACCCCGGCGCGACCAGCCGGGACGTGCTGCGGCTGATCGACCTGGTGCGGGCCCGCGTCCAGGAGCGGTTCAACGTGCGGCTGGAGCAGGAAATCGCGGTCTGGTGAGCCGACCCATGCGACGCGCCAGGAAGGCGAGGACGACGGCCCGCTGGCTGTTGCAGCTGGGCCTGCCGCTGCTGGCGGGGCTGGGCCTGTTCACCGGCGTGCTCTACTCGGGGCGGTTCTTCGGCGACCGCCTGCGCGACCAGGGGGCGTTGGGCGTCGCCTTTGCCGACGTCGAGTGCGACCCGCCCGAGGGCCTCAGCCGCCAGGAGTTCCTCGCCGAGGCGCAGTACCTCGCCGAGCTGCCCGACCGGCTGGAGGTGCTCCAGGGCGAGACGCCGTCGCGCATCGCCAAGGCCCTGGCGCTGCACCCGTGGGTGGCCAAGGTCAAGCAGGTGAAGCTCACCTCCCCGGGCCGCGTGCAGGCCGAGCTGGTCTACCGCGAGCCGACCCTCGCCGTCGAGGCGCCGCCCCGGGCCGTGGACGGCGCCGGCGTGCTGCTGCCGCGGGGGGCGAGGACGAAGGGGCTGCCGCTGCTGGCGACGAAGGTGTCGGCGCCGGCGGCCCGGCCGGGCCAGCCCTGGGGCGACGTCCGGGTGCAGGCGGCCTCGCAGGTGGTGGGGCTACTGCGGCCGCGGCTGGACGCCCTGGGGCTGGCCGGCTGCCGGGTGGCGGTGAGCGAGGGCGAGGTGACCCTCGACGCGGCGAAGTGCCGGCTGGTGTGGGGCCGCCCCCCGGGCCAGGAGAAGGCCGGCGAGGCGACGGCGGCGGCCAAGCTCAGCCGCCTGCCCGAGCCTGGCGGGCGTCGCTGACGGGTTGAGGGACGTGCGTCTGGCCGACGGCGTGAAGAAGCGGCGGCGCTAACCGGCCGGTGGCGGGTCGTTCTTCACCTCCTCCTGGGTGGATCCGTCCGGCGGGTCGCCAGAGCGTTCACGGTCTGGACGATTTGGATGACCTTCGCTCCTGGGACCATGCCACCGAAGTTCTCAGCGCGAGGCTGCTCACCGGAACGGTCAACAGCCACGAACAGATGGCGACGGAAGGCTTGGTCAGCTTCGTCGAGGTGTTCCCTTGCGCGTGCCAGGGCAACTCGACCTGCTGATCGTTCGGGGCGGCGTCGAGCCGGCCGGCCCTGGGTGAGCGACGCCATCGCTCACTCCTCGTCGTACCAGGACTGCGGGGGCGGGTGGGACGCCGCGAGAGCTTTCAGCTTTTCCGCCGGCGGCGTTAGTTCCTCCGCGACGAAGTATTCCAGGCTCTCCGGGTCACCCGGGAGCCACCTCGCGGCAACGTTCTTCAGCCTGCGCTCAAGGGCTTCGGCCTCCGCCTCCAGCTGTCCCACCTCGGGTAGCCCCCCCTCCTGAAACCGCACGGCGGAGCGGACCAGCTCTCGGGCTTCCCGGAGCAGGCGAAGTCGGTCCTCGAACGCGGCGAGGAAGCGCTCGCGCAGGGCGTGAGCCGCCGCCGTTTGCCCCTTGAGAACCTCCTCACCGATCAGCCGAAGGCCCCGGTCGAACTCCGTAGCCGCCCCCAGGATGCCGCCCACCGCTTCTTGCACCTCTTTGGCGTAGGCCCGCCCGGCGCTGTCCAGCGACCGCCGCCACGCCTCCAGCGGGGCGAGGCGCGGCCGCGCGTCGGGGGGCAACTTCAGGTCCAGCCGCCGAGCGTCGGGGACATGGCGTTCTCCTCGTCAAGCCGTCGCGGTCATCATGGCAACTCCGGCCAGGCGTCGCAAGGGACTCCGGCCGGTCACCGCCCCAGGCTCCATCACCACGCGGAAGCCGAAGTCGGTCCGCTCCTCCTCCGGCGGCCGGTCGTAGCGCAGGGCCGCCCGGCAGTGCCGGCCGTAGTCGTTCCACGACCCGCCGCGCAGCACCCGCCGGTCGCCGGTCGCCGGCCCCGGGGGGTCGGCCTCGGGGGACTCCTCGTAGTAGTGCGCGGCGAACCAGTCGGCGCACCACTCGCTGACGTTGCCGTGCAGGTCGTACAGCCCGAAGGCGTTGGGCGGGTACGCGTCCACCGGGCAGGTCCGCTCCAGCCACGGGCCCTCCGCCGCGCCGCCGTACGGCTCTTCCCGCCCGTTGAAGTTCGCCTGCCGGCTCGACAGCGTGGCGCCCTGGTGGAACGGCCCGGCGAACGAGAGGCCCGCCCGGCAGGCGTACTCCCACTCCGCCTCCGTCGGCAGCCGGTACCGCCGCCCCGCCCGCCGCTCCTGGGGCAGCTCCGACAGGCGCAGGCAGAACAGGTGCCCCAGGTCCCAGTTGACCATCTCGACCGGGAAGCGGTCGGTGTCCAGCCCCTCGACCTGCTCGCGCCCCCCACCGCCGGGGCAGAAGTGGCTCGGCGCCGTCCCCGTCACGACGCGGTACTCGGCCTGGGTCACCGGGAACACGCCGAGGTAGAACGGCCAGGTCAGCTCCACGCGGTGCACCGGGCCTTCGTCGGCGAACCGGCCTTTCCGTCCGGCGGCGAGCCCATCCAGAACTCCCCCGCCGGGATCAGGGCGAACCGCATCCCCACCGAGTTGACCCGCTCCGGCACCACCGGCCGCACCCCGGCGTCGAGCGTAGCCCGCACACCCGGGCGAACTCCGAACCCGGCGGCCCCTCCGCCCGCGCAGCCGCAGCGCCTGGTGCAGCCGCACCAGCTCCGCCTGCCCGCCCCGCCCCTGCTCCTCCAGCCGGTCGGCCAGCGCCAGCCGGGCCGTCTCGTCTCCGGGGTCGGCGTGGAGCGCTTCCAGCAGCGTCCGTTCGGTGTCCACGGGGAGCCCCCGCGCCTCAAGCCCGCCGCGCCCGCATCACCCGCGGGTGGCCGGCGGCGTCGTGCGTCGCCCTCGCCGCCCAGCCGGCGCGCCCCAGCCGGGCGAGCGCCTCGGCTTCCTGGTCATGGCCGATCTCAAAAATCAGCCACCCATTCGGGGCCAGGTGCGAGCCCGTCCCCGCGACCAGCCGGTCGATCACCGCGAAGCCGTCGTCGCCGCCGTCCAGCGCCAGGCGCGGCTCGTGGTCGCGCACCTCGGCCGCCAGCGTGGACAGGACGTCACGGCGGATGTACGGCGGGTTGCTGACGATCACGTCGAACCGCTCGCCGGGCGGCACCGCGGCGAACAGGTCGCCTTCGAGGAAGCGGACCTCGACCTTGTGCCGGTCGGCGTTGCGGCGGGCGACGGCCAGCGCCTTGGGGCTGACGTCGGTCGCGGTGACCCTCGCCCGCTTGTCCTGCTTCGCCACGGCGACGGCGACGCAGCCGGACCCCGTGCCGACGTCGAGCACGCGCGGCTGGGGCAGCGGCTTGATCGCGTCGAGGCACTCGTTGACGAGGACGCCGGTGTCGCCGCGCGGGATCAGCACGTCCGGCGTCACCTCGAACGTCAGCGAGAAGAACTCGCGCTCGCCCAGCAGGTAGGCAACCGGGCAGCCCTTGGCCCGCCTCTGGACTGCCGCAGCCGGCCGCGCTGCTGTTCGGTCGGCTCCTCGCTGAAGCCGCGTGTACAGGGCGATCTTGTCGCAGCCCAGCACGTGGGCCAGCAGCAGCGCGTCCAGCCGCGCCTCCGCCGCCCCCTTGCTCTTGAGGAAGTCGGTCGTCCAGGTGAGCAGCCGGCCGATCGTCCAGGGCTGTTCCGTGCTCACGGCGTGGCGTCCTTTCTCGCTCAGGCGGTCCCCGCCGCGGCCTGCTCCAGGCGCTGCTTGCGGTCGTGCTCGCGCAGCGCCCGGATCAGCTCGCTCAGGTTGCCGGCGACGATCGCGTCGAGCTTGTACAGCGTCAGGTTGATGCGGTGGTCGGTCAGCCGGTTCTGCGGGAAGTTGTACGTCCGGATGCGGTCGCCGCGGTCGCCCGAGCCGATCAGCGTCCGCCGCTGCTGGGCCCGCTGGGCGTGCGCCCGCTGCTGCTGCCGCTCGTACAGCCGGCTGCGGAGGATGCGCATGGCCCGCTCGTAGTTCTTGTGCTGGCTCCGCTCGTCCTGGCACTTGACTTCTAACTCGTCCGGCGTGCCCTTCTTGTACCACAGCCGCACGGCGCTCTCGGTCTTGTTGACGTGCTGCCCGCCGGCGCCGCCGGCACGCATCCGCTCCCACTCGACGTCGGCGTCCTTGATCTCGACCTGCGTCTCGTCCGGCTCGGGCAGCACGGCCACGGTGGCGGCGGAGGTGTGGATGCGGCCCTGCGTCTCGGTCGCCGGCACGCGCTGGACGCGGTGGCCGCCCGACTCGTAGCGCAGGTGCTGGAAGGCGTCGTCGCCTGAGACGCTGAAGATGACCTCCTTGAACCCGCCGGCCTCGCCGGGGCTGGCGGCGATCGCCTCGACCTGCCAGCCGTGGTCCCGGGCGTAGTGCCCGTACATGTCGAACAGGTCGCCGGCGAACAGCGCCGCCTCGTCGCCGCCGGTGCCCGCCCGGATCTCGACGATCAGGCTGTCGTAGTCCTCGTCGCCGGCCAGCAGGAAGTCCTCCAGCTTCGTCCGCAGCGCGTCGCGGCGGCCGGCCAGGTCGCGCAACTCCTCCTCGGCGACGGCCCGCAGCTCCGCGTCGCCCTCGGCGGTGAGCAGCCCCTCGGTGGCGGCAATGTCGTCGAGCAGCTTGCGGTAGTCCTGGTACGGCCGCACCTTGCGGGCCAGCGAGCCGTGCTCCTTGGCCAGGCGCGTGAAGCGGGCGCGGTCGCCGGCCACCGCCGGGTCGGCGAGCTGCTGCTCCAGCTCGTGGAAGCGCGTCAGCGCCTGCTCGAAAAAGGAGATCATAAGCGTGTGCCTTGACGAGCCGCGCACGGAGTAAGCGGGATGCGGAGGCGCCCCTCAGTCGGAGGGCCGAGCGGGGTGGCAGGCGACGGCCAGACCGCTTACTGCGTGCGCGGCTCGCCGGCGCATGAAGCGCCCCCGCGCGCGGCGAACCGCGGGCGGGGGCCACGTTGCTACTCCCCGGCCTTCTTCCGCTTGTCCCAGTTGTACTTCTTCTGGAACTTCTCCATCCGGCCGGTCGTGTCGATGTACTTCATCTTGCCCGTGAAGAACGGGTGGCAGGCCGAGCAGATCTCGACGGTGATCGCCTTCTTGGTGCTGCGCGTGGTGAACTTGTTGCCGCAGCCGCAGGTCACCGTGGCCTCTTCGTATTTGGGGTGAATGCCTTCCTTCATCGCCTTCTCCGCTTGGGGGGAATCAATAAGCCAATTCTAGGGGCCACCCGCGGCCGCCGGCAAGGCCGGATGTTCACTACCCGGAGGCCGTTGATGGACTGGCTCGCCGCCCACGACCTCGGCGTGCTGTACTGGTTCGGCTCCTGGCACCGCCCCTGGCTCGACCCGGTCATGGTCGGCCTGACCAAGCTCGGCAACCCCTGGGTGCTCGTCGGCTTCTCGGCCGCGGTCGTGCTGGCCCTCGCGCTGGGCCGGCGCTACCGCTACGCCGCCGGGTTCGCGGCGGTGGCGCTGGCCTCGGGGGCGGTCAACTTCGGCACCAAGCTGCTGGTGGCCCGGCCCCGGCCGGACGTCGCCTGGCGGCTGATCGACATGCCGAGCTACGCCAGCTTCCCCAGCGGGCACGCCCTTTGCTCGTTGGCGATCTACGCCACGGCGCTGGCCCTGTTCGGCGAGGTGGCCGGCGGCCGCCGCTGGCTCGGCTGGGTCGGCGTGCTGCTCGGGGTGGCGATCGGCCTGACCCGGCCCTACGTGGGGGTGCATTACCCCCTGGACGTCGTCGCCGGCTGGGTCGCCGGCCTGGGCCTGGCCGTGGCCGGCACGGAACTCATCGCGGGGCGAGGAACGCCTCCAACTCCTCTTTCGACGGGAACGACCGTTGCGCCCCCGGCCGGGTGACCGTCAGCGCCGCGGCGGCGCCGGCGCGCCGCATCGCCTCGGCGATCGGCAGGCCCCCCGCCAGATCGACGGCGAGGCTACCGATGTACGCGTCGCCGGCGGCGGTCGGATCGACCGCGGTGACCGTCAATGCCTCGACGCGGCGGCTCCCGTTCCGGTCCTGGTACTGGCTGCCGCGCGACCCGAGCGTGACGAGCACGGCGGCCGGCCCCAGCGCCAGTAGCGCGTCGAGCACCGGGCCGATGTTTCCGCTGGGGTAGACCGGCAGCGCCGTCAGCGCGGCCAGTTCGGTCTCGTTCGGCACGCACAGGTCGCACAGGGGCAACAGGTCGGCGACCCCGGGCACCACCGGCGCGGGGTTGAGGGCCGTCTTCACCCCCGCGGCGCGGGCCAACGTGAATGCCTCGCGCGTCGCCCCCACCGGGGTTTCCAACTGGGCGACGACGACGTCGGCCTTGGCGATCACGTCGCGCGCCGCCCGGACGTCGCCGGCCGACAGCGTGCCGTTGGCCCCGGCGACGACGACGATGGCGTTCTCCGCGCCGTCATCGACGAGGATCACGGCGGCCCCCGTCGGCCCCGGCCGGACGCGCACCTGCGACGTATCGACTCCCTGGTGGCGCAAATTCTCCAGCGCCTGCGCCCCGAAGGCGTCGTCGCCGACGGCGCCGAGCAGGGCGACCTCGGCGCCGAGCCGGGCGGCCATCACGGCCTGGTTGGCCCCCTTGCCGCCGTGGCCGACGTCGAAGGCCCGGCCGGCCAGCGTCTCGCCGGGCTGCGGCAGGCGCTGGACGCGGAACGTCAGGTCCACGTTGATCGACCCGACGACGACGACGCGCGGCATGGCGCTTCCCTCCCCCTCGCCACCTGAGCCGGCGGGCTCATCCCGCCGGTACGGGGCGCCCCCTGACCGGCGGGATGAACCCGCCGGCTCCCTGGCCCGTTGAGTCGCTCACTCCTTCCGGAACAGCATGACGTGCTGCCACGGCAGCAGGTCCAGCGTCTTGACGTGCTTGACCGGGTGCGGCCGCATCTCCCGGATCACCTGCCTCTGGCTCATCTTGTGGACCAGCTTGATCGGCACCGACGGGTCCTCCATGCGGAACTCGACGAACACCAGCAGGCCGCCCGGCCTCAGCGCCTTGACCATCGCCACGGTCATCTCGTAGGGGTGTGAGAACTCGTGGTAGACATCGACCATCAGGATCAGATCGACCTGCCCCTCGGGCAGCTTCGGGTCGGTGATCGTGCCCCGCACCGGCTCGACGTTGCCCACCCCGCGCGCCTTCATCCGCCGCTGGATCAGGTCGAGCATCTCCTTCTGGATGTCCACGGCGTAGACCTTGCCCTTGGGGCCGACTCTCTCGGCGATCGGGAAGGTGTAGTACCCGCTCCCGGCCCCGAGGTCGGCGACGACCATCCCGGGCCTGAGCGGCAGCGCCTTCAGCAGCTTGTCGGTGCCCTCCTCCTTGACGCGCTCCGGGCGGTCCAGCCACTCCGCTCCCTGGTAGCCCATGACCCAGGCGATCTCGCGGCCCATGTAGAACTTGCCGATGCCGTCGGGGTCGTGAACCCTGCGGTAGGTGTACCTCACCGGCGGCGGGGCGGCGGCGGAGAGGGGGCCGCAGGCGGCCAGGGTGGCGAGCAGCACGATGCGGATGCGCACGGGGATCTCCGGGGTCAGACGTCGTTCCAGGCGCGCGTCTCGCGCCAGTCGTCCGGCAGCAGCTCGACGACGTCGTGCAGGCCGAGGTCGCTCAGCTCGTCCTCGATGTCGTCGGGCGTCGGGCTCTCCAGCGTCCGCGCCACCTCGCGGACGACGAAGCGGGCGAACAGCCGGCGGGCCCGGCTGAGCTGCTTGCGGAAGGCGTCGGCCCGCACCGTCTCGCCGACCTGGGCGCTGAGCCGGGCGGCCAGGTCGGCCGAGTCGTCCTCGCCGTGCTCGACCGTCAGCCGCAGCACGCTGTAGGCGCGGCCGGCCGGGTTGGCCCGCTCGTGCTGCTGAAGGTCCTCCCAGACCCGGGCCAGCACCCCCTCGCGCCACTGCTCGTTCCAGGCGCGCTCGGCCCGCGTCATCGGGTCGTCGTCCCGGCCGGCCAGGTACTCCAACGGCTCGCTCGACGCCGCCGGCCGCGCCTGCTCGCGGCGGAGGTACGACAGCGCGGCGTTGCGGACGACCGCCTTGAGGTAGTCGCGGAACCGGCCGCGCTGGATCTGCTCGGGGGCGATCTGCTTCTCCAGCAGCTTGGTCAGCAGCTCCTGGGTCACCTCCTCGACGGCGTGCGAGTCGCGGAGGATGGCGCCGAGGTAGCGCTGGATGGCGGCGGCGTAGCGGAGGACGAACTTGCCGGGGTCGTTGATGAGCGGCCAGCGCGTCGAGATCTGCTCCAGGATCCTCGGCGGGCGTGGCCCGCCGGAACTTTCGTCCATGGATCACCTCCCCGGAGGCTCCGGTTTGTCCGCCCTGGCCGCGCCGCGCGGCCAGCGACAGTATACCACGGCGGCGGTATAATCCCAGGAGGAGAAAGGACCGCCGGAGCCGACATGAACATCCTGCCGACGCCGTTGAAGATCGTCCATTACCCCCACCCGTCGCTGCGCCACAAGGCGGTCCCGCTGACCGCCATCGACGAGAACGTCCGCACGGCGGCGCGGATGATGCTCGACCTGATGTACGAGTCGCACGGCCTGGGCCTGGCGGCGCCGCAGGTGGCGCTGCCGTACCAGATGTTCGTCTGCAACTACACCGGCGACCCCGCCAACAAGGAGGCCGAGGGCGTCTACATCAACCCGGTCATCCTCGACAAGGAAGGCACGATGGAGGGCGAGGAGGGCTGCCTGAGCTTCCCCCAGCTCTTCCAAAAAGTCCGCCGGGCGAAGACGGTGCGCGTGCAGGCGTACTCGCTGGAGGGGCAGCCGCTGGAGCTGACTCGGAGTGACCTGCCGGCGCGCATCTGGCAGCACGAGACCGACCACCTGCACGGCGTCCTGTTCATCGACAAGCTGGGGCCGATCGGCCGGCTGGCCGCCCGGGGGGCGCTGCGCGAGTTCGAGTACCTGTACGAGCGGGCGCAGAAGCGCGGCGAGATCCCGCCGGACGCCGAGATCGAGAGGCGGCTGACGGAGCTGGAAGGGATGGCGTGAGCAATGGTCCCCAAGATGCGCATCGTCATGCTAGGTACCGGCCTGTTCGCCGAGCCGACGTTCGAGGCGCTCTTGGCCCGCGGCGGCGTCGTCGGCCTGTTCACGCAGCCCGACCGCGACGCCGGGGCCGAGCGCGGCAGCACGCGCCAGACCGGCCGGGGCATGAAGGCCATCGCCGAGGCGCACGGCGTCCCCGTCTTCCAGCCCGAGAGCATCAACACCCCCGAGGGCGTCGCCGCCCTGCGCTCGCTGGCGCCGGACGTCATCGCCGTCGCCGCCTACGGCCAGATCCTCAAGCCCGACGTGTTCACCGCCGCCCCGCACGGCTGCCTCAACGTCCACGCCTCGCTGCTGCCGAAGTACCGCGGCGCCGCCCCGATCAACTGGGCGATCTACCACGGCGAGACGCGCACCGGGGTGACGATTTTTCGGATCGGCAAAGGCGTCGATACCGGCGAGATGCTGGCCCAGGGAGCCATCGACATCGGCCCCGACGAGACCGCCGGCGATGTCGAGGCCCGGCTCGCCCCGCTCGGCGCGCGGCTGCTATGCCGCGTCCTCGACGAGATCGCCGCCGGCACGGCGAAGCCCATCCCGCAGGACGCCTCGCTCGCCACGAAGGCGCCGAAGCTGAAGAAGGAAGACGGCCTGCTCGACTGGTCGCGCACCGCGGCGCAGGTCTGCTGCCAGGTCCGCGCCATGCACCCCTGGCCGACCGCCTACACGTTCTGGCACCGCCCCGGCCAGCCGCCGCTGCGCCTCATCGTCCACCGGGTGACCGCGAAAACCAGTGAGGCGCCGGTCTCCCCCGGCGAGGTCGTCCCGGACCGGCTGGACGCATTGTGCGTCGGCGCGGCGAACAATACACTCGTCGAGATCCACGAACTGCAACCGGCGGGCAAGCGACGGATGTCGGCCGCCGAGTTCCTGCGCGGGCGAAAGCCGCAGCGGGGCGACCATCTGGGAAGTGAGAAGGGATGACCGAAGCGATCCGGTTCCACGGCCGCGCGCACGACGCGCGCAGCCTCGCGTTGCAAGTATTACTGGACAGTGGGCGACACGACGGCTTCGTCCAGGAGTTGCTCGACCGTCACCTGACGGCGGAAACGGCCCGCGGCCTGTCGCCGGCCGATCGCCGGCTGGCGACGCAGCTGTCCTACGGCGTGCTGCGGAGGCGCGGCACGCTGCGGGCGCTGCTGACGCCGCTGGTCAGCCGCTCGCCGGACAACGTCGAGCCCTGGCTGTGGGACGCGCTCCAGCTGGGGGCGTACCAGTTGGCACTATTAACGCAGGTGCCGGCGCACGCGGCGATCCACGAGACGGTGGAGTTGGCCGCGCGGTTCGGCCGGCCGCGGGCCAAGGGGTTCCTCAACGCTGTGCTGCGGTCGTTCTCGGCGCTGGTCACCCCGGACCGGGCCGACGGCCCCGCCGCCGACGCGCTGCCGCTGGAAGGCGGCGCCTACCGCAAGCTGGCGCAACCTGTACTCCCCGACCCGGAGACGTCGCCGGTAGAATACCTGGCGTGCGGCTTCGGCCTGCCGGGCTGGCTGGCGTCTCGCTGGCTGGAGCGGTTCGGCCGCGACGAGGCGTTTCGGCTCGGCTCCTGGTTCGCCGGCCCGGCGTCGCTGACGCTGCGGGTCAACCCGCTGCGGACGACGCGCGAGGCGTTCCTGGCGGCGCTCACCGCCGCCGGCTGGCACGCCGAGCCGGGGGTTCACCCGCAGGCGGTTCGGCTGCGTGAGCACGCCGCGGTCCGCGAGCTTCCCGGCTATCAGGAAGGGTGGTTCTGCGTGCAGGACGAGTCGGCGATGCGCGTGGCCAGCGCCGTCGATCCCCAGCCGGGCTGGCGCGTCCTCGACCTGTGCGCCGCGCCGGGTGGCAAGGCCACTCACCTCGCGGAGCTGATGCGCGACGAGGGGCGCATCGTCGCCTGCGACATCGACCCGGGGCGGTTGAAGACGGTGAGCGAGCTTGCGACCCGGCTGCGGCTGAAGAGCGTCGAGGCCGACCGTCAACAAACGGAGGTAACGGAGGACGGCTTCGACGCGGCGCTGATCGACGTGCCGTGCGGCAACACGGGGGTGCTGGGCAAGCGGCCGGAGGTGCGGTCGCGGCTGCGGATGGAGGACATCAAGCACCTCGTCGTCGTGCAGAGGCGGCTCTTGAAGACGGCGGTCGAGCGCGTGAAGCCGGGCGGCGTGGTGGTCTACTCGACGTGCAGCATCGAGCCGGAGGAGAACGCGGGGCTGGTCCGCGGTATACTGAGTGCTCACGGCGGGCTGCGGCTGGAGGCGGAGCAGGAGTCGTCGCCGGGCTGCCCCGCCGACGGCGGGTACTGGGCACGGCTGCGGAAGGCTTCGTAGGACAAGCTGCCAGCTTGTCCCTCCGCATCAGGACAAGCTGGCAGCTTGTCCTACGTCGGTGGGAAGGCGTCATGACCAAGAAGAAGCTCTACATCGAAACCGTCGGCTGCCAGATGAACGTGCTCGACAGCGAGCTGGTCGTCGGCACGCTGCGCCGCGCCGGCTACGAGGTCACTCACGACGCCAGGGACGCCGACGTCATCTTCTTCAACACCTGCTCCGTCCGCGAACACGCCGAGGAGAAGATCTACAGCGCCCTGGGCCGGCTGCGCGGCCACATGGCCCGGCACCCCGACAAGGTGCTCGGCGTGCTCGGCTGCATGGCCCAGAAGGACCAGGACAAGATCCTCCGCCGCGCCCCGTTCGTGGACATCGTCTGCGGCACCGGCCAGCTGGCGCAGCTGCCGCAGCTCATCGAGCAGGCGAAGGCGACTCAGGAGCCGCAGCTGGCCCTGTCGCTGGCGCGCAACGAGGCGTCGCGCGACGAGGTGACGGCGAGCTTCGAGAGCTTCGACCCGATGCGCGACCCGTCCATGAGACCTACGCCGTTCCAGGCGTTCGTCCGGGTGCAGATCGGCTGCGACAAGTTCTGCACCTACTGCGTCGTGCCGTCCACGCGCGGCCCGGAGCAGGGCCGGCACCCCGAGCACATCGCCGCCGAGGTGCGCCAGCTCGCCGACGAGGGCTGCAAGGAAATCACGCTCCTCGGCCAGACCGTCAACAGCTACCGATACACCTACGGCGACGGCCGGGTAGTTCGCTTATCGGATCTGCTAAGTCGTATTCACGATTCATCCGGGATCGAGCGGATCAAGTTCATCACCAACTTCCCGCGCGACATGGGCGACGACCTGCTCGACGCGGTGCGCGACCTGCCGAAGGTGTGCAAGTACCTGCACGTCCCGGCGCAGTCGGGCTGCAACGAGATGCTGAGGCGGATGAAGCGGCTCTATACCGTCGAGTTCTACCGCGACATGCTCTCCCGCTGCCGGGAGAAGGTGCCGGGTGTGGCGGTCAGCTCGGACTTTATCGTCGGCTTCTGCGGTGAGACGGAGGCGTCGTTCCAGAAGTCGTGCGACCTGGTGCGCGAGGCCAGCTTCAAGAACAGCTTCATCTTCAAGTACAGCCCGCGGCCCGGCACGAAGGCGGACGACCTGTACGCCGACGACGTCCCGGAGGAGGTGAAGAAGCGCCGCAACAACGACCTGTTGGCGATCCAGTCCGAGCGGAGCCTGGAGGACCACCGCCGCTGGGTCGGCCGGACGGTCGAGGTGCTCGTCGAAGGCCCGAGCAAGACGGCCGCCAAGCGCGGGCTGGCGCAGCTGACCGGCCGGACGATGACGGACCACATCGTCGTCTTCGACGGCAACCCGCGGCTGGTCGGCCAGACGCTTCCGGTGGAGGTGCGCGAGGCGACGCCGTTCACGCTGTTCGGCGAGGTGCGGACCGGCGAGCAGGTCGGCGATATGGAGGCGACGTGTTGCGAGGCATCGGAAGCGGCTCCGGCGCCGAGGCGGGTGGGGTTGCCGCTGGTGTGAGGAATCCGTGGCCGGCAAACCCTTCGATGCCACCCTGAAAGACCTGATCGAAGCCGACCCACTCGCCTGGGCTGAGTTCGCCACCGGCCGCAAGCTCGTTTCCGCCTCGCTGACCGATGCCGACGTCTCCACGGTCACTGCCGCCGCGGACAAGGTTTTTCGCCTTGGAACCGAAGACGGCCCCTGGCTGCTCAACCTCGAGGTCGAGTCGTCCTGGGCGGGCGACATCCCTGACCGGCTGCACCTGTACGGCACGGTCCTGGAGCAGCGGCACAGGCTGCCCGTTATGGGCGTCGTGTTGCTGCTCCGTCCCGAGGCGAACGCCACGGGGCTCACCGGAGAGCGGCTACGCTTCCATCCCGGGGCCAAGGCGCCATATGATGTGTATCGCTACGGAGTCATCCCGGCCTGGTCGCTACCGCTCTCTTCCCTGCTGAGTGGCGCCCTGTTCACGCTGCCTCTCGCGCCGCTGACCGACGAGGCCGCGCCCCAGCTCGAAGGGGTGATTCAGCAGGTCGAGGGCCGTTTCCAAGCCGAAGCGGCGCCGGGCTTGGCGGGGAAACTATCCACCGCGACCGCGGTCCTTCTTGGGCTGCGGTACCCGGAGGAGGTAACCCGCCACCTCTACGAGGGAGTAACGAAGATGGAAGAGTCCAGCACCTACCAATGGATCATGCGGAAGGGGCGCATCGACGAGGCGCGGCGGCTCGTGCTGGCCGTCGGTGCCGCCAAGTTCGGCGAGCCCGACGATGCCGCCCGGTCCGCGCTCGACGCTATCACGGACCTCCCCACTCTCGAAGCCCTCGGGCCGCGCATCCTGGCGACATCATCGTGGCAGGAGTTGCTCGACATGACGGCCGTAAAGCCCTGACCGCCTCATCCCGAATCCAAGCCGCCGCCATGCGCATCGACCTCGACTCCGCCGACGCCGTCCGACCCCTGCTCGACGCCTGGGGCGTCGCCGACCTCGACCGCGGCCGCCGCAACCTCGCCTCGCTGGCCGGCCACCTCGGCCCGGCCGGCCTCGACCAGCTCGGCGTGCCGCTCACCCGCTTCCTGCCGCGCACCGCCGACCCCGACATGGCGCTGAACAACCTCGAGCGGTTCTTCGCCCACCCCGCCGCCCCGCCGCTGGTGGCCCAGCTGCTGGAGAACCGCTCGCGCACGCTGGAGATCCTCCTGGGCCTGTTCGCCACCAGCCAGACGTTCTCCGACCTGCTCGCCCAGCACCCCGACTCGCTCGACATGCTCCGCGTGCCGCTGCGTCGCTCGCCCAGCTTCGCCGAGCTGCGCGACGGGCTTCAGGCCGAGGTGGACGCCGACCCGTCCGACGCCGCCGTCCTCCGCGCCTTCCGCCGCTTCCGCCACCGCCAGCTGCTCCGCATCGGCGCCAACGACATCATCCGCGACCGCCCCCTCGACGAGGTCACCCGCGACATCAGCCGCGTCGCCGACGCCGCCCTCGACGTCGCACTGGCCACGGCCACCCGCCTGGCCCGCCAGCGGTTCGGCGAGCCGGCCACCGCCGACGGCCGGCCGGTCACCGCCGTCGTGCTGGCGTTCGGCAAGCTCGGCGGCGAGGAGCTGAACTACTCCAGCGACATCGACCTGATGGTCGTCTACTCCGAGGAGGGCCAGACGCGCGGCAAGCGGGTCAACTCCGTCCCCGCCGACGAGTTCTACGGCCGCGTCGTCAGCGAGCTGGTCCGCCTGCTGGCGGCCCACACCGACCGCGGCCAGGCCTACCGCGTCGATCTGCGGCTGCGGCCCGAGGGCCAGCGCGGCCCGCTGGCCCGGTCGCTGGCCAGCACCCTGGCTTACTACGACACCACCGGCCGCACCTGGGAGCGGCAGGCGCTCATCAAGGTCCGGCCGGTCGCCGGCGACCTCGAACTCGGCGCCCGCTTCCTCGAAAGCATCGAGCCGTTCGTCTACCGCAAGTACCTCTCGTTCGCCGAGATCAACGAGATCAAGGCGATGAAGCGGCGGATCGAGCAGAAGACGTCGCGGGCCGGCGACTCCGGCCAGGAGGTCAAGACCGGCCACGGCGGCATCCGCGACATCGAGTTCACCATCCAATTTTTGCAGCTGTTAAACGGCGGCGACCTGCCCGAGCTGCGGCAGCGAAACACCCTCGTCGCCCTGGCCGCGCTGGAGCAGGCCGGCTGCCTGACCGACCAGGAGTACCGCGTCCTCGACGACGCCTACCGCTTCCTCCGCAAGACCGAGCATCGGCTCCAGCTATTATTCGACCTGCAAACCCACCGCCTGCCCGACGGCGCGCGCGAGCTGGAGAAGCTGGCCCTGCGCATGGGCTACGCCCCGCCGGCCGAGCAGCGCCGCGCCGCCGTGGCCCGCTCGGGCCGGCGGCGCGGCCGGCCGCAGGCGCCGCGGCCGGACGAGGTCAGCGCCGCCGCCAACGCCCCGCCGGTCGATCCGCGGGAGGCGTTCCAGCGCGACTACCGCGACAAGACCGAGCCGACCCGCCGCATCCTCGACCACCTGTTGCACCAGACGTTCGACGCCCCCGGCGAGACCGCCGAGCCGGAGTCCGACCTGCTGCTCGACCCGCAACCCGACCCGGAAACGATCCGGGCGGTGCTCGGCCGCTACCCGTTCCGCGACGTGCCGGCCGCCTTCAATAACCTCGTCCAGCTCGGCCAGGAGGTGCCGTTCCTGTCCACCCGCCGCTGCCGTCACTTCCTCGCCAGCATCGCGCCGGCCCTGCTCCGCGCCCTCGCCGAGGCCCCCGACCCGGACATGGCGCTTCTCAACCTGGAGAAGGTCACCAGCTCGCTGGGCGGCAAGACGGTGCTGTGGGAGCTGTTCAGCTTCAACCCGCCGAGCCTGAAGCTCTACGTCGACCTGTGCGCCTGGAGCGAGTTCCTCTCCGAGATCCTCATCAACAACCCCGGCATGGTTGACGAGCTGCTCGACAGCCTCGTGCTCAACCAGCCGCGCTCGCGGGTGGAGCTGGCGTCGGAGCTGATCGAGCTGTGCAAGGGCGCCACCGACCTGGAGCCGATCCTGCACAGCTTCCAGGCCAAGGAGCTGCTGCGGATCGGCGTGCGCGACATCCTGAACAAGGACACGACCCAGGAGACGACCGCAGCGCTGTCCGACCTGGCCGAGACGATCCTGGCCCAGGTCGCCGCCCCGCAGGAGGTCCCGCTGGTCCGCCGCTACGGTGTGCCGACGGTCGAAACGCACCCCGGGCCGTGCCGCTTCGTCATCCTGGCGCTGGGCAAGCTGGGCGCGCGGGAGATGAACTACCACAGCGACCTCGACCTGATGATGATCTACGAGGCCGACGGCCGCACCGCCCCGCCGGCCGGCGCGTCGCGGCACGAGCGGTTCGAGCAGACCGACAACTTCCACTACTTCACCGAGCTGGGCCAGCGGATCATCAAGGCGGTCAGCCACCACGGCCCGATGGGCCGGCTCTACGCGGTGGACATGCGGCTGCGGCCGACGGGCAAGTCGGGCAGCCTGGTGCTGCCGTTGTGCGAGTTCCGCCGCTACTTCGCCGCGTCGGCGGGGGAGGCGCCGTCGCACCCCGAGGGCGGGGCCCAACTGTGGGAGCGGCAGGCGCTAACGCGGGCGCGGGTGGCGTTCGGCGACCCGGCCTTCGCCGCCGAGGTGATGCAGGCGGTCACCGACAGCGCCTACGGGCTGCCGTGGTCGCCGTCGGCCATCGACGAGATCGCCGCCATGCGCGACCGCCTGGAGGCGAGCCGGTCCCGGCGCGACCTGAAGCGCGGCCCCGGCGGGCTGGCCGACGTCGAGTTTTTGGCGCAGATGTTCCAGCTGAAACACGGCCGGGAGGTGCCCGGCCTGCGGACGACAAACGCCTGGCAGGCGCTTCAGGCGCTGGCCGAGGCGGGCCTGATCGGCCCCGACGAGCACTCGGACCTGCGCGCGGGCTACGACTTTTTGATGCGGGTGCAGAGCCGGCTGCGCATCGTCCACAACCGCACCCTCGACGCGGTGCCGGAGGCGCCCGACGAGGTGGAGAAGCTGGCCCGCCGGCTGGGGTTCGACTGCGGGGCGAAGTTCCTGCGCCGGCTGGAGGAACACCGCGCCGCCGTCCGGTCGAGGTATCTGGCGCTGATGGAGCCGCGAGCGGTCGTAGGACAAGCAGCCTTGCTTGTCCCTGGCTCGCAGGACAAGCAAGGCTGCTTGTCCTACGTTCCTTGTACCCTTACACAGACGTGGGTAACATCCGACCCGTCGCCCCGCCAGAGACGAGAACCCAACCCTTGTCCACCCTCCGCGCGGCGCTGGAAGAGGCGCTCGCCGCCAACCCCGACGACCTGGCGACGCACATGGCCTACGCCGACCTGCTGGTCGAGCAGGGTGACCCGCGCGGCGAGTTCGTCCAGGTCCAGCTCGCCCTCGAAGCCCCGTCGTGCCAGGGCCAGCGGAAGCAGGAGTTGCAGTACCGTCAGTTGATGCTACTGGCCCACGAGCGCGAGTGGCTCGGCGAGCTGGCCAAACACCTGGTCGGTTATTCCCCCAACGACCAGACACCCCGCGACTCCTGGGGCTGGTCGCGCGGCTGGCTCGACGAGGTTTACTTCGCAAGCCTGACGGAGTGGGCCGCGATGGCCCTGGCGCAGGCCCCGGCGGCGCGCCTCCTCCGCCGGCTGGGCGTTGACGAGGGCGACCTGGCGCCGCTCCGGGACGCCCCGTTCCTGGGGCACCTCCGCTACTTCCGCTTCGGCGAGGAGGTCGATTTCGAGGCCGACTACTACGGCTCGCCCACCTACGCCCACGGCCTCGCCGTGCCGCTAGTCGCGCTCATGCCGCGGCTCGAAGAGCTGTACCTGCTCACCCAGGGGCTGGACCTGAAAGGCCTCTTCGGCCTGCCGACGCTCAACCACCTGAAGACGCTGGTCGTCTACCACGAGCGATCCGACGTCTACCCGCTCGACCTGCTGGCCGAGAACCCCGCGTTCTCCTCCCTCGAAAGGCTGCGGCTGCACCCCGGCTTCAGCGGCGACCGCGACGGCTACCTGCCGCTCGAAGAAGTCGCCACTCTGTTCCACTCGCCGCACCTGGGCCACCTCAAGCACCTGCACCTGCACGCCAGCAGCATGGGCGACGAGGGGATCGAGGAGCTGGTCGAGTCCGGCCTGCTGGAGCGCCTCGAAACGCTCGACCTGCGCTTCGGCCGGGTCACCGACGCCGGCGTCAACACGCTGCTCGACTCGCCGCACGTTCACCACCTGGAGTACCTGTCGCTGGACGACAACCAGCTCAGCGACGAGGGCGTGGCGCTGCTGCGCGACCTCGACCTCCCGGTGGTCCGCTGCGACAACCAGCACGAGGAAGGCGACGAGGACTACCTCTACTCCGGCGACATGGAGTGACCCTCGCATGCGCACGTTCAAGTACAAGAAAGGCACCTCCGACAAGTTCTGGCACATCGACCTGAAGGGCAACCGCTTCACCGTCCACTTCGGCCGCATCGGCACCGATGGCCAGAAGCAGGTGAAGACGTTTGTCAACGAGAGGGCCGCTCAGAAGGCCTACGAAAGGCTCGTCACCGAGAAGCTCATTAAAGGCTACAAGGAGGCGACGAAGCCCCCGACGCCTCCCCCGCCGCCGCCGTCGCCGCTGCGGCTGTCGCTGGAGGCGGCTTTGGTCGACAACCCCGACGACCTGGCCACGCACATGGCCTACGCCGACTACCTCACCGACCAGGGCGACCCGCTCGGCGAGTTCGTCCGCGTGCAGCTGGCGCTGGAGGACGAGTCGAAACCGAAGGCCGAGCGCGACAAGCTCAAGAAGCAGGAGGCGGCCCTGCTGCGGGCCAACGCCGAGGCGTGGCTCGGCGACCTGGCGCCGCTGGTGCAGACGTGGAAGAAGTCGAAGCAGTGGGGCGACCTGGCCGTGAAGTGTACCTTCCGGCGCGGCTGGCTCGACACGCTGACGGTCGGCCGCTACACCCTGGAGTTCGTCCGCCTGCTGGCGAAGGCGCCCCAGCTGCGGCTGCTGCGCACCCTGGTGCTGTACAACAACGACTTCGAGCACGGCGAGGTGCTGCCTGAGGACGGCGTCCCGTCGTCGGGCTGCGACAACCCGGCGCTCTACCCGCTCGCCCGCTCGCCGTATCTGAGCAACGTCCGGATGTTCATCGTCGGCGAGGTGATGTCGGACAAGGAGGAGGACGACTTCGAGGACGGCGGGATCAGTTGCTACACCCAGGGCGACGGCGCCGTCGAGATCGTCAAAAGGATGGCGAAGCTGGAGGAGCTTTACCTGCTGGCCCACAACATCGACGTCGAACAGCTCTTCTCGCTGCGGACGCTCGACCGTCTCCGCGTGCTGATGCTCTACCACGCCGAGAGCTACCCGCTAGCCCGGCTGGCGAAGAACCCGTCGCTGGGCAACCTGACTCACCTCCTGCTACACCCGCACGCGATCGACGACGATCCGTACATCCGCGAGCCGGGCGTCAAGGCGGTGGTGACGTCGCCGCACCTGAGGTCGCTGACCCACCTCCAGCTGCGCCTGTCCGACATGGGCGACAAGGGGGTCAAGACGATCGTCGCCTCCGGCATCTTGAAGCGGCTCCAGGTGCTGGACCTGCGGCACGGCCGCGTCAGCGACGAGGGGGCGCGGCTGCTGGCAGCGTGCCCGGACGCGAAGAACCTCACCCGGCTCGACCTGACCAACAACTACCTCACCGAGGCCGGCGTCGAGATGCTGAAGCGCGCCGGGGTGAAGGTGGTGGCGAAGAACCAGTGGCAGCCGACCGGCGACGAGGAAGACGACGAGGAATACCTCTACGCCGGAGACTTCGAGTAAGGCGGTTCCACAGAAATAACTATCCCATAGGATGCCCTTTGCGCTCGTCACGAAGGGCATCCTCGTGGAACTTACAGACGTGGTCAAGGGCTACCTTCAGCAGACCGCCGCGTCCTTGCGCGGCTTCGATCGCCGCCTGTTCCTGGCGCGGAGCGTCCGCCTGCTCGGCCCCGGCGGGCAGCGCAAGGCCGAACGCGAACTGGGCTGGTCCCGAGTGACCATCCGCCACGGCACGCGTGAACTGGACAGCGGCCTGCGCTGCGTCGAGGCCTTCTCCTTGCGGGGGCGCAACCGCGCCGAGGAGGACCTCCCCACGCTGCTGGACGACATCCGCTCGCTGGTCGATGCCCAGAGCCAGGCGGACCCCACACTCCACAGCCAGCGGCTCTACACCCGCCTCAGCGCCGCCGAGGTCCGCCGCCAGCTGATCCTCCAGAAGGGCTACGACGACCTGGCCCTGCCCAGCGAGGAGACCATCCGCCGCAAGATGCACCAGGCCGGCTACTCGCTTCGCGCCGTCGCCAAGTGCCGGCCCAAAAAAAGCTGCCGCAGACCGACGCCATCTTCGAGCGGCTGAGGCAGGAGAACGGCGCCGCCGACGCCTCGGAGGACACGCTGCGGCTGTCGGTGGACGCCAAGGCCAGCGTCAAGATCGGCCTGTTCTCGCGGGGCGGGCGCGCGTGGGCCAAGGTGGAGGCCCTCGACCACGACTTCAAGGCGGACGCCACGCTGACGCCTCTGGGCATCCTGCTGCCGCGCCAGGGGGAACTGTTCCTGTACTTCGCCGAGTCGGCGCTGACGAGCGACTTCATCGTGGACGTGGTGGAGATGTGGTGGCAGGGGGCCAAGGGCCGCTTCCCCAAGGTGCGGACGCTGCTGATCAACCAGGACAACGGGCCGGAGAACTCGAGCCGGCGCACGCAGTACGTCAACCGGCTGCTGGGCTTCGCCAGGGGGCACGAGATAACGGTGAGGCTGGCGTGCTACCCGCCCTACCACAGCAAGTACAACCCGGTCGAGCGCTGCTGGGGGGCTTTGGAACAGCACTGGAACGGGTCGCTGCTGGACAGCATCCCGACGGCGCTGCGGTTCGCGCGGACGATGACGTGGAAGGGGAAGCACCCGCTGGTCGAGTTGGTCGGCAAGTCGTACTGCAAGGGGGTCAAGCTGACGCCGGAGGAGATGGCGCGGCTGGAGAAGCAGATCGAGCGGCTGCCTGGCCTGGAGAAGTGGTTCGTCACCTTCCCCGCGCCATCCTCCCTGGGATAGTTATTTCTGTGGAACCGCCTAACCACGCCATGCGCACGTTCACGTACAGCGACGAGAAGTCGCACAAGTTCTGGGAGATCGACCTGCAAGGGACGCGCCTCACCGTGCGGTTCGGCCGGCAGGGCACCGCCGGCCAGACGCAGGAGAAGTCGTTTCCCACGGAGGCGGCCGCGCTCAAGGAGCACGACAAGCTGGTCGCCGAGAAGCTCAAAAAAGGCTACAAGGAGACGACGCCCACGGCGAAGCCGGCCGCGTCGTCGCTGCGCGAGTCGCTGGAGGCGGCGCTGGTGGAGGACCCGGACGACCTGGCATCGCACATGGCCTACGCCGACTACCTCACCGACCAGAACGACCCGCGGGGAGACTTCATCCGCGTGCAGCTGGCCCTGGAGGACGAGTCCAAGCCCAAGGCCGAGCGCGACAAGCTCAAGAAGCAGGAAGAAGGGCTGCTGAAAAAGCACGAAACGGAGTGGCTCGGCGACCTCGCCTTGTTCCTGCTCGCCAAGCGGACGAAGGAGTGGGGCGAGCCGAAGTACGAGTACGTCTATTCACGCGGCTGGCTCAGCCGGCTGAGCGTCGGCCACTACAGCCTCGCCTTCACCCGCGCCCTGGCGAAGGCGCCTCAGGTCCGCCTGCTGCGGGAGCTGGTGCTGTATCACAACGACTACCACGAAGGGGAGACGCTGCCCGAAGACCACGTCCCCGAGGAGGCGGAGCACCCGCATCTGTACCCGCTCGTGCGGTCGCCGTTCCTCACCAACGTGAGGTCGCTCACCGTCGGCGAGAGGCCGTCGCAGCGGGAGGAGGACGCCTGCGGCCCGGACGAGGGCTTTAGCTGCAATACCTGGGCGGAAGGCGTCGTCGGGATCGTCAAAGCGATGCCGAAGCTGGAGGAATTGTACCTCTACGCCCAATCCACCGACCCGGACCAGCTCTTCTCGCTGAAGACGTTGAACAAGCTGCGCGTGCTGGCGCTGTACCACGAGCGCGACCGTTACCCGATCACCCGGCTGGCGAAAAACCCGTCGCTGGGTAATCTGACGCACTTGCTGATCCACCCCCACAACCTGGAGGAGGAGCCGTACATCCGCACGCCGGCCGTCAAGGAGCTGGTCAACTCGAAGCACCTGAAGTCGCTGACGCACCTGCAACTGAGGCTCTCCGACATGGGCGACGAGGGCGTCAAGGAGATCGTCAAGTCCGGCACCCTCAAGCGGCTCAAGGTGCTGGATCTGCGGCACGGCCGGGTGAGCGACGCCGGGGCGAAGCTGTTCGCCGGCTGCCCCGACGCCAAGAACCTCACCCTGCTGGATCTGACGTGCAACTGCCTCACCGCCGAGGGGGTCGCCGCCCTCACCGCCGCCGGCGTGAAGGTCGCGGCGGAGCGGCAGTGGGCGCCGACCGGGGATGAATACGAAGACAATCAATACCTCTACGCCGGCGACCTGGAGTGAGCCGTGCCGCCGCGCTACGTCGTGATCGCCAACCCCGACAGCCTGCGCTGGAGGGCGTACCAGCCGGAGCTGCTCGCCTACTGGCGCGAGCGCGGCGTCGAGCCGGACGTCACCCTCGTCCCGTGGCGCGACGTCGTGCCGCGCGACGGCTGTTTAGACGGCCTGCCGGCGTTCGACCGGCCGGCCGTCGTGCGGCTGGAGTCGCCTGGCCGTGACTGGGAGGTTACGAAGCTGCTCCTCGCGGCCGGGAGCCGCGCCGCCAGCGAGGACACCGACTGGTCGGCTCTCGAATATCAGAAGGGGCTTCTCCTGCGGCCCAGCCTGTTCCACGACGGCTTCTGCCGCGTCCTCGAAGGGCTGAAGCGCTCCTTCGACGCCCGGCCGCACCTGCGCCCAGCCGCCTGCCCACTCGACCTCGCGGAGATGTTCGACAAGAACCTGACCTGCGAAAGGCTCCGCCGCGCCGACCTCCCCGTGCCGCCGACGCTTCTCGCCGCCTCGACGCCGGGCGAACTGCTCGATCAGATCCGCGGCCACCGCTGGCTGACGACCTACGTGAAGCTGAACACCGGCTCGTCGGCGTCGGCCATCGCGGTCGTCAGCGCCTTGCAGGAGCCGCCGTCGGCGGTCAGTACGGTCGTCCGGATGCGCGGCGAGTTCTGGAGCACGCGGCGGCTCCAGCGGCACCGCGGCGGCGACCTGGAGGCGGTGCTGGCGTTCCTGATCCGCGAGGGCGTCTGCGTGCAGCAGGGCATCCCCATGGCCCGGATCGACGGGCAGAACTTCGACGTGCGGGTGGTGATGATCCATGGGCGGCCGGCGTTCACCATCTTCCGCCTCTCTCCCAACCCGATGACGAACCTGCACCTCGGCGGCAGTCGCGGCGACCCGATGGCGTGCCGGGCCGCCATCCCCACCCGGTGCTGGCTGGACGCCCTGGACCACTGCGTCGAGGCGGCCCGGCTGTACGACGCGGCGATGGTGGGCATCGACCTTCGGTTCGAGGACGGCTACGCCCGGCACTACCTGCTGGAGGTGAACGCCTTCGGCGACTTCTTCCCCGGCCTGGTCGATGAGCGGGGGCGCGGCGTCCACCGCGTCGAGATCGAGGAGACGGCGCGTCGGGCTTGAATTTCTCCCCCTTCGGTGTCACACTTCCGCTGGACGGCGGAAGAAGACTGGAGACGGTCACCCATCTCCTCCGAGGGCGGCACCTCATGCCCCGGCTCACCCGCACCCACCCCGCGCTGGCCCTGCTGGCCGGGCTGCTGCTCGCGGCCCGGCTGGTCGTCGGCGCGCACGGGACGGCCGCGGCCCCGCACGGCCCGGCGCTTTTGTTCTTCAGCTCCAACACCGAGGACGGGCTGTCGTTGCGCCAGGCGGTGGACCGGCTCGGCGCGCCGGCGCACGAGCGCTGCCGGGCGCGGGCCGAGCGGGTGCTGCGCGAGCTGTCGGCGGGGCCGGCGCTGGTCCACGACGCCATCGGCGACTGGCAGGACGGCGTCGAGAACAGCCTGCTGGTCGTGCTGCCGCGCAGCCCCGACGCCGGGACGCTCCGCCGCGCCGCCGCCTGGTTCGGGCTGATCGGCGACCAGAAGGCGGTCCTGGCGTTCCGCCCGGAGCCGGGCGGCCGTGACGTCCTCGTCACGTTGGTCGTGCCGGGCACGTTGGAGGAGGTGCGCGACCGGCTCACGGTGCACGGCGTTCACGACCGCACGATCCTGGTCGAGGCGGACGGCTGCCGGGTGATCGTCGTCGTCGAGGGGGAGCGCTACGCCGAACTGGCCGCCGCCGCCGCCCGGATGAAGGCGACGATCGACCGGCGGCACGGCCGGTCGGAGCTACTGGCGGCCCCGACACGCGACGAGGCGCCGGCGCTACCGGGAGGTGCTGGGCCGGCGGTGGTTCGCCTCGACGAAGGAATAGCGCCCGCCGCCCGGGGCGAGTCTGCCTTCTGTCGTAGGGTAGGCTGCCAGCCTGCCCTCTGAAATGGGCAGGCTGGCAGCCTACCCTACGAAGCTCGTTGGACAGGTCCAGCAGCAGCCCGCGGGCCAGCTTGTAGGCGTTGCGGATGGCGGTGGCGCGGATCTCCATCTGCCCCTCGTTGAGGTGCTTCTGCGGCTCGACGGCCGGCAGCCCGGCGATCGCCAGTGTCAGCGGCAGGATCTGCAAGAACTCGTTGACCTTCCGCTGCCGGTCGGCGGGGGAAACGTCGCTGCTCATGGTCGGGGCCTTCGTGCAAGGAGGAAGGGCGGGCGACAATCGTCCCACTCAGCATACCCCCGGGGTTGGCGCGGCTCAAGGGCCTGGGCGCGGCCGCTTCTTCCTTGACCCCCGGCGAAACCGCCGTCTAGCATGGGAGGTATCTCGATCTAGCCCGACCACACCGAGACCTGCCCGATGCGTCCGCCAGCCTGGCCGTCCCTGTTCTCCCTGGCCCTCCTCACCCTCCCCGCGCCTGGGGCCGGGCCCGATCCGACCAAGCCCGACCAGGTGTTCGGGCTGACCCGGGTCTGGCCGATGCACCTGACCATCCAGGCCAAGGACTGGGAGACGATGCAGCCCGCCCGGGGCGGGTTCAAGCGGGCCGCCAAGGACGCCCCGGCGTTCTCCGACGACCGCAAGATCCGCGGCGGGTTCGGCTACGACTTCGAGTACGTCAAGGGCGACCTCGAGATCGACGGCAAGGTGCTGAAGGACGTCGGCATCCGCTTCAAGGGCAACTCCACCTACATGCTCACGTCGAGCTTTCTCAAGCGGCCGTTCAAGGTCGATCTGGACCGACACCACGAGGATCAGTCGTGGGGCGGCCTGAAGAAGCTGACGTTCAACAACAACGTCATGGACCCGACCGCGACGCGCGAGCCGCTGGCGTTCCTGGTCTACCGCGGCGCCGGCGTGCCGGCGCCGCGCACCGCCTTCCTGGAGCTGACCCTCACCGTGCCGGGCAAATATGACAGGGCCGTCGTCGGCCTGTACACGCTCATCGAGACGGTGGACAAGACGTTTCTCAAGGATCATTTCCCCTCCACCAAGGGGCTGTTGTGCAAGCCGGAGCGCGCCGGCGCCCTCGGCCACCTCGGCGAGAAGTGGGCCAGCTACGAGTCGGCCTACCGCCCCAAATCGATGCCCACGGAGGCGGCCAAGCGGCGGCTGATCGACTTCACCAAGCTGGTCCACCAGGCCGGCGAGTCGGAGTTCCACGCCAAGATCGCTTCCTACCTCGACATCGACCGGTTCCTGCGCTACGTCGCGGCGACGGTGGTGCTGTCGAGCATGGACAGCTTCGTCGGGCTGGGGCACAACTACTACCTCTACCACGACCCCAAAAGCGACCGCTTCACGATCCTGCCCTGGGACGTCGATCACTCGTTCGGCGCCCTTCTGATGGTCGGCTCGCAGATGGACCTGTTCAACCTGAGCCTCCGCCAGCCGTCGATGGGCAACAACCGGCTGGTCGAACGGCTCTTGAGCGACGAGAAGCACCTGGCCCAGTACAAGGGGCACGTCGCCCGGCTGCTGAAGACCACGTTCACCCTGGACTGGGTGAAGTCGAACGCGGCGATGATCGCCAGGACGGTCGGGCCGGCCCGCGAGCGGGAGAAGAAGGCGGTCTGGCAGCGCGGCGAGGCGTGGAGCACCTGGACGCTGCTGGGGGCGTTCAACCCGCCGCCGTCGGTCGAGCTGTTCGCCGAGAAGCGGATCGCCTCGCTGGAGGCGCAGATGGCCGGCAAGAGCGACGGCACCGTCCTGCGCGGGCGCCGCCCGCCCGGCCCGGAGCGGCAGCTGGTGCAGCCGGTGATGCTGGCGGCCGACAAGGACAAGGACGGCGTGCTGTCGCGCGACGAGGTCGCCGCCGCGGCGCGCGAGCTGTTCAAGGCGTGCGACAAGGAGGCCAAGGGCGAGCTGGACCAGAAGGCGTGGACGGCGGGGATGGAGAAGGTGGTGCCGCGGCCGGGGGGCTTCTTCTTCGGCCCGCCGTCGCCGGCCGGCCCGCTGTCGCGCGGCGTCTTCACGCGGGCGGCGAAGGACGGCAAGCTGACCGCCGACGGGCTGGCCAGCGCCGCCGCGACGCTGTTCGACCAGACGGATAAGGGGAAGAAGGGCAAGCTCGACCAGCGGCAGCTGACCGACGTGCTGCGCGAGCTACTGGCGTCGCCGAAGCCCGCGATCGTGGACAAGTCGAAGTCCGGCGGGTGATCCCGCCGGTACCCAGGCCCGACCGTGAGGGAGGGCGCCGCTTCCCAATGGGCCGGCGTCACGCCCTCCCTCACGGTCGGGCCTGGGGCGCGGTTGACACGCTTCGCCTCGCCAGGTAGCGTGGCTCGAACCACCCTCCGGAGAGCCACCCTGATGTTCCCCGCTTGCTTGCTGCTCGCCTCCCTGACCCCCGCCGCGGACACCCCCACCTCCCGACTCGTCGAGGGCAAGTTCGGCAAGGCCCTCGACGCCGCCGTCACGCCGCTGGCGTTCGCCGGCGACGAGCGCTACCGCACGCCGCCGTTGACCGTCGAGTGCTGGGCCAAGCTCCAGAGCAAACGCGACTTCAACGTGCTCGTCTCCAGCGACCCCAAGTCGTCGTCCCGGCACTGGGAGATCTACTCCTACGCCGGCAGCGGCCGGTTCGCCGCCTACCTGCCCGGCTACGCGCCTTCCGAGGTCGTCTCGAAAAAGAACATCACGGATCGCGAATGGCACCACCTCGCCATGACGTTCGACGGCGCGCTGGTGCGGCTGTTCGTCGATGGCAAGAAGGTCCACGAGCAGCTGGTGAAGCCGCGGCCGGGGCCGAGGCCGGAGCCCGGGCCGCTGTCGGTCGGCCAGGCGATCGACGGCGGCAACCGGATCGGCTGCGACGGGCTGATCGACGACGTGCGGCTGTCCCGGGTGGCGCGCGAGGTCAACGGCGTCCCCGCCGGGCCCCTGCCGGTGGACGCCGATACGGTGGCGCTGTGGCGGTTCGACGGCGCCGACACCATCCTGGCCGACCCGGCCTGGACGCCGCCGCCGGTGGCCGTCGGCGAGCCGTGGGAGCGCGAGACCGACCCCGACTGGGTGGACGCCCGGCTGCGGAAGATGGACACCGGCCCGACGTTCAACGGCACGCTGACCTACCCGCACGGCAAGGGCCGGGTGACGGTGTACAAGGCGACGGCCATCCGCATCGGCGACAAGGGCCAGGGCGGCGTGATCTTCGACCGCAACCAGCTGCGGCTGGCGGCGGCGTGGACGGGTGGATACCTCCAGCACAGCGACCGTCGCTTCGGCCTGCTCAACACCCCGACGCCGGTCGAAGGCTCGCGGATGCTGATGACCACGCCGAGCCAGGCCGGCTGGGCGGGGCCGGACGGGACGTGGCGGACGAAGCCGCCGGCGACGCTGCCGCTCCCCCACGAGTGGGGGCGGTTCGAGGGGATGTACCTGCACGGCAAGCGCGTCGTGCTCGAGTACAAGGTCGGTGACGCCTGGGTCCTCGAATCGCCGTGGCTGGAGACGATCGGCGGCAAGGAAGTCCTGACCCGCAGCTTCGAGGTGGGGCCGTCGAAAAAGGCCCTGGCGCTGCCGCTGAACGACGCGGTCGTCCGCGCCTTTGCCCACCCCGGCTCACGCGTGTTGATGGAGAACGCCCCCGGCGGGGGCCATGTGGTCCGGCTGCCTGCCGCGGATCACAAGCGCCGCTTCACGGTGTACCACTGGCCGGGCGCGGAGCGCGAAGGCAACACCCTGTTCGCCAACGAAAAGGAGTCACCCGGGCCGGCCCCGTTCGCGCGGTGGACGAAGCCCGGCCCGGCGCGGTGGGGGAAGCCGCTCGTCACCAGGGGCGAGGTCGCCAGGGACACCGCCCCTTACGTCGTGGACACGCTCACGGTGCCGTATGAGAACCCCTACCACGCCCTGATGTTCACCAGCGGCCTCGACTTCCTGCCCGACGGCCGCATCGCCGTCTGCACCGCCCACGGTGACGTCTGGCTCGTCACCGCCGATGACAGGCTGGAGAAGGTGTCCTGGCAGCGCTTCGCCACCGGCCTGTACCACCCACTGGGGCTGAAGGTCGTCGATGGGAAGGTCGTCGTCCTGGAGCGCGGCCAGCTGACGCGGCTGCACGACACCAACGGCGACGGCGAGGCGGACTACTACGAGAACGTCTGCCATGACTGGCACACCGGCGCCGGCGAGCACTCCTACGACAGCTGCCTGGAGACCGACGCGGCGGGCAACTTCTACTTCTTCAAGACCGGCGACACGGACCTACCCCACGGCGGGTGCCTTTTGAAGGTGAGCCCCGACGGCAAGTCGGTCGAGGTGTTCGCCACCGGCTTCCGCCACCCGGTCGGCCTGGGGGTGTCGCCCGAAGGCGCCGTCACCGGCGCCGACCAGGAGGGCAACTGGATGCCGGTCACCCGGGTGGACGTCTACAAGAAAGGTGGCTTTTACGGCGACATGCGGGCGCACCACCGGGCGACGCCGCCGACGCTCTACGACGGCCCGCTGGTGTGGCTGCCCAAGGACGTGGACAACTCCGCCGGCGGCCAGGCGTGGGTGCCGCACGACCGGTTCGGCTTCCCCAAGGGGCAGATGCTCCACCTCTCCTACGGCCGCTGCACGCTGCACGCGCTGTTGACGCAGAAGGTCGGCGACGTCGAGCAGGCCGGCGCGGTCAGCCTGGGTGTGAAGTTCCTCTCCGGGGCGATGCGGATGCGCTTCCACCCGGCCAACGGCCACCTCTACGTCTGCGGCCTGCGCGGCTGGCAGACGGCGGCGGTGCGCGACGGCTGCTTGCAGCGCGTGCGCTACACCGGCCAGCCGATCCAGACCCCGATCGGGCTCAGCGTGAGCACCGACGGCGTCCGGCTCGACTTCGCCCAGAAGCTGACGCCCGCCGCGGCCGAGAAGCGGCGCTACCTCGCCGAGCAGTGGAACTACCGCTGGTCGGCCGACTACGGCTCCAAGCGCTGGTCGGTACGGCATCCCGACCGCGTCGGTCAGGACACGTTAGCGATCGACGATGTCGTCCTCTCGGAGGACGGCAAGAGTGTGCTGCTGAAGATCAAGGGGCTGGCCCCGGTGATGCAGCTGCGCGTTGGCTACGACGTCGAGACTACGGGTGGGGGTCACTTGAAGGGTGCCGTCCACAGCACGATTCACCGGGTGGTCCCGCGGTGAGCGAACCGGGGCCGGGCTGTGGACCGGCCCCGGAGGAGGGGCATTCAGCGCAGCCGCTGGAGGCGGCGGCTCAGCTCGCGGCGCACCGACAGCCCGGTGCGGTTCACCGTCCGGTCGATCAGCACGTTCACGTTTGCGTCGCGGTCCTCGACAAGAATATCGGGGAGGTGTTGCAGGCGGACGAGGATGCGGCAGCGCTTGCCGATGCCGCCTTTCGGCCCGTTCTCGTCGGCGAGGTGGACCCAGACGCGCATGATGTGTCGGCCGAGCCGGCCCAGCGCGAAGTCCAGCCGCCGTTCCAGCCGGGCCTTCGCCTCGTCGTCGAGTTCGATGCCTTGACGTCGGATGTCGAACTGCATGACGTCTCTCCTGCGAGTGGTCGGAGATCGGAGCGGCAAGAGATATGTCGCCCTCCACGTGGGAGTCTACTAAGTTCCTTCACGCCAGAGAAACAGATTCTTCCGACCGGAACGGCGGCCTTCCGGGGGGCCTCGGCGTAACTGCTATCCGTTCGCCAGATTGCCCCGAAGGATCAGCTTCGCACCAGCGGCCCGTAGGCCTCCGGCCGGCGGTTGGCCAGGAACCGCCACGCCGCCTGGAGCGGCTTGACCCGGCCGAGGTCGCACTCGGCGAGGACGATCCCCTCGGTCGCGCCGGCCTTCGCTATCACGTCGCCGGCCGGCCCGGCGACGAACGAGCCGCCCCAGAAGGTGATCGCGCCCTCGCGGCCGACTCGGTTGACCGCGGCGACGAAGACGTTGTTCGCCGCCGCGTGCCCGACCTGGGCGGCGCGCCACATCTGCTCCCAGTCGCCGGTGATGTTCTCCTCGACCGCCTCGTCGATGGTGCCGATGGCGGTGGGGTAGATTAGGAGTTCGGCCCCCTGCAATGTCGCCATCCGGGCCGCCTCGGGGTACCACTGGTCGTAGCAGATCAAGGGTGCGACCTTGCCGACGGAGGTGTCGAAGATGCGCACGCCGGTGTCGCCGGGCGCGAAGTAGTGCTGCTCGTGGTAGAGGACGTCCTCGGGGATGTGCGTCTTGCGGTAGGTGCCGGCCAGCGCGCCGTCGGCCTCGAAGACGCAGGCGGTGTTGAAATACCGGCCGTCGGGCGCCCTCTCGAACACCGACCCGCCGACGAGGACGACGCCGTGCTCCTTGGCGGCTTTGGCCAGCGCCTGCGTCGTCGGGCCGGGGACGGGCTCGGCGCGGGCGAAGGCGGTCGCGTCGTCCTTGCGCTGGCAGAAGTAGGGGCCGAGGAACAGCTCCGGCAGCGCGACGAGCCGGGCGCCGGCGCGGGCGGCCTCGGCGACCCTGGCCAGGGCGCGGGCCAGGTTGTCGGCGGGGGTGCCGTCGCAGCGCATCTGCACCAGGGCGAGCTTGACCGGTCGGGTGGACATCGGGACGGTTCCTCGTCGGGCGGCTTCCTACCTAAAGTATACCCCTGCCGACCCCGGGGGACGATCGATGCTCGGCGAGTGGCTCGAACGGCTGTGGACGACCTGCCCGCCGCACCTGCGCGACATGGGCTGCCTCCGCGAGATGCTCGGCCTCCGCCGCCGCCACCGCTGGTTCCGCCGCGCCTGGGAGCCGCACTGTTCCCGCTCGCGCCGGCTGGTCCTCGACGCGGCGGGCCGGTGCGGGCGGCGGCGGCGGGCGGTCGTGTTCGGCTCCGGCTGGCTGCACGACGTGCCACTGGACGAGCTGGCGGCGATGTTTGAGGAAGTCATCCTGGTGGATCTCTTTCATCCGTTGGCCGTGCGCTGGCGCGCCCGCAAGTATCGAAACGTGCGGCTCGTCGCCGACGACGTCACCGGGGTGCTGGGGGAGGTGTGGCGCGCTGGCTTCGAGCGGCGGGGCTCGTCCCCGCCGTCCGGACCGCCGGGGCAAGCCCGGCGGCTCGACACGCCGCCCGCCGACCTGGCCGTCTCGCTCAACCTGCTCTCGCAGCTTCCCTGCATGGCGGAGAGCTACCTGCTGCGCTGCCGGTCGCACACCAGCGGCGAGATCCTGGCCTGGGGCCGTGACGTGATCCGGGCTCACCTGGCTTACCTGGAGTCGCTGCCTGGCGTGGTGGCCCTGGTGACCGACGTCGCGGTGCGGACCGCCGTCCGGCCCGCCGAGAAGGGCACGCTGTTCGGCGTCGAGCTGCCCTACGAGGGCGAGACGTGGGAATGGTCGCTCGTGCCGGGCGCCGAAACCCTGCGTGTCGTCGGTGTTGTGGATATCAAGGATCCGACGTGTCGGCGCTCGCCAGGCGGATCGGCGTGAACAGGTGCGTCGCCGTGTCGTAGGTGGCGCAGTGCCGCAGGACGACGGCGTGGAGGATGAGCAGGTAGCGCCCCGGAGGCGCCAGCCGGATGGCGCACTCGCCTCGCCACT
The DNA here is from genome assembly GCA_046350195.1 of Gemmataceae bacterium. Lineage (GTDB taxonomy): Bacteria > Planctomycetota > Planctomycetia > Gemmatales > Gemmataceae > CALDUY01. Next base: position 52,689 of record JAXMAW010000031.1, on the reverse strand, counting down.
CGCACGGCCCGTCCGGCGTGGCGAGGAACCAGCGGTGGTTGTGCCCGCTGAACAGCACGCGCTGGGGCACCGCGTCGAAGCACCGCGCCAGCTTCTGGGGCGTGTCGGGCAGGCCGTCGAAGTACCACAGCTGGAAGATGTCGTTGGCGTCGAGCCACGGCTCGACGTGGCTGAGTAGGCAATCGTCGCGGACCAGGTGGGGCTGAAGTCGGCCCATGTAGTCGAGGACGCCGGGCGTGAACTTGCGCCGCACCTCCTCATCGGCGGCCCGGCACAGGCCGAGGTCATGGTTGCCCCAGACGCCCTCGACGCCGGCGTCGGCCAGGACGCGGCACGTCTCGTCGAGGTGCCTGTGCATGCAGCAGACGTCGCCGAGGTGGACGACCCCCTCGACGCCCAACTCGCGGAAGCGCGCTGGCCTCGCGCAGCGGCTCGACGGCCTCGTGGATGTCGGCGAGCAGTCCGAGCAGCATGGGGCGACTCCCTGGCGAGCCGCGCACGAAGTAAGCGGTCTGGGGAAACCGCTTACTTCGTGCGCGGCTCGTCGTCACGACACCTTCGCCGGCTCCTTCTTCGGCGGGAGCTGGTGCACCGACATGCCGTAGTAGCCCTCCGCCGCCTCGCCGATCGTCTCCAGCAGCGTCGGGTGGGCGTGCATCGTCATGGCGATGTCGCGCGCCGACGCCGACATCTCGATCGCCAGCATCGCCTCGCCGAGCATCTCGCCGGCCTCGACGCCGACGATGCCGACGCCCAGCACGCGCTCCGTCTCCGGATCGACCAGGATCTTCGTCAGCCCCTCGGTACGGCCCAGCGTCAGCGCCCGGCCCGACCAGCTCCAGGGGAACTTCAGCACCTTGACCGGCTTGCCCTGCTTCGCGGCCTCGGTCTCCGTCAGGCCGCACCAGGCGATCTCCGGGTCGGTGAACACGACCGCCGGCACGGCGCGGGCGTCGTAGACCGCCGGCTCGCCGGACAGCACCTCGACGGCGATCTTGCCCTCGTAGGTCGCCTTGTGGGCCAGCATGGGTTCGCCGGCGACGTCGCCGATGGCGAAGATGTGCGGCACGCTGGTCCGCCTTTGCTCATCGACGACGACGAAGCCCTTCTCGTTGACGGCGACGCCGGCCTTGTCCAGGCCGACGTTCTTGCTGTTGGGCCAGCGGCCGACCGACACCAGCACGCGGTCGAACACCTCCTGCGTCTGCTTGCCGTCGGGCGACTCCAGCGTGGCGCGGACGCCGTCCTTGACCTCCTCGACCTTCGCCACCTTCGTCTTGAGCAGGATCGAGTCGAACAGCTTTGTGCGAGTTAGACGATCCTGTAAGGGCTTGACCAGGTCACGATCGACGCCGGGCAGTAGTCCCTCGGTCATCTCGACGACGGTGACCTTGCTGCCGAGTGCGGCGTAGACGTAGCCCATCTCCAACCCGATGTAGCCGCCGCCGACGACGAGCAGCCGGGCTGGCAGGTCTTCGAGCTTGAGCGCGCCTGTCGAATCCATGACGCGCGGCGTCGGCAGGTTGAACATCTGCGGCTTGGCAGGGATCGACCCCGTGGCGATGACGCAGTGCTCGAAGCGGTAGCGGCTGCCGCCCTCGACCTCGATCGTGTTGGCATCGACGAATCGGCCGACGCCGTGGACGAGGTTGACCTTGCGCGCCTTGGACAGGCCGACGAGGTTCTTCGACAGCGTATCGACGACCTTCTGCCAGTGGCCGCGGATGCCGTTGATGTCGATCTTCGGCGTGGCGAAGGTGACGCCGACGTGGCCGGCCTCCTTGGCGTCGGTGATGAGCTTGGCGGCGTGCAGCAGCGCCTTGGACGGGATGCAGCCGACGTGCAGGCAGCTACCGCCGGGCCGCTCGCGCGCCTCGATCAGGGTGACCTTGAAGCCGTGGTCGGCGGCGAGGAACGCCGCCGCGTAGCCGCCGGGGCCGCCGCCGAGGACCACGAGTTGGGTGTCGATCACGTCCGCCATGTCGAATGCTTCCCGGGGGCGAGGGAGGTTCGAGCGCTCATGCCCTCACTCTCTACATCCTAGGCACGGCCGCCGGGTGGGGGTAGGCTCGCCCCGCGAACCGGCGGGCACCACGGCGAGGTTATTTCTTCGCCGGCCAGGCGGGCTTGCTCGTCTGGGGACGGGCGGGGTAGCATCCGGTGTGGCCCCGAGGAGACCGAGCATGGTAGCGCGACGAACGGCGGAGGTCGTCTATCCCGACAGTGACGGCAAGCCGATGGCAGACAACACCCTCCAGTGGCAGTGGATGCACACGATCGAGAGCAACCTCGAGCGGCTGTACGCCGACCGCGACGACGTGTTCGTCGCCGGCGACAACCTGTGGTACCCGGTGGAGGGCGAACCCGAGGTGAGGCAAGCGCCGGACGTGTACGTGGTGTTCGGCCGGCCGAAGGGGCACCGCGGCTCGTACCAGCAGTGGAACGAGGGCGGCCTCCCGTTGACCGTGGTGTTCGAGATCCTGTCGCCGGGCAACACCAAGATGGAGATGGACGAGAAGTTCCGCTTCTACGACGAGCACGGCGTCGAGGAGTATTACCTTTACGACCCGCAGAAGGAAAAGCTAACGGTCTACCAGCGTGGCCGGGCGGCGCTGCGGAAGATACGATTCGGCCAGGAGTTCGTCAGTCCGCGGCTGGGCATCCGCTTCGACCTGACCGATGGGGAGCTGGTGATCTATCATCCCGACGGCGGGCGGTTCCTCACCAACCTGGAGGACTACGCCGAACGCCGCGCCCTGAAACGGCAGGCCGACGACGAGAAGAAACGCGCCGATCGGCTGGCGGAAAAGCTGCGGGCGCTGGGCCTCGACCCGGAAGCGTGATCGCCGGCCCGACCCGGGACGAGAGCGTTATTTCGCCGGCCCCTTGGCGGCCTTCGTGAGCGCGGCGATCTCCTGACGATACTTGGCGGCCTCATCCTTCTTTCCGGTGGCGTCGTACAGCCCGATCAGGCGTTCCAGCGCCTCCCTCAGGCGGACAGCGCGGTACTGCGGCGGGATCTTGCCCTGGCGCTGCTTCAGGCCAGCGTAGCCCTGGACAAGGAGCGGCTCGGCGTCGGCGTACTTCTTCTGGCCCGATAGGGCCTCGCCGAGCGCGGACTGGGTGTTGAACGTGGTCCAATGGTCGGGCTGGGCCTTCTGGCGAATGAGCAGGCTGTCGCGCAGCAGCGGCTCAGCTTCGGCGGGCTTCTTGCTCGCCAGAAGGTTCGAGCCGAGTAACGCCTTACGGGCAGCCAAGAGGGGGGAATCGGCCCCGGCCTTCCGCTGGGCGAGGTCGAGGAGTTGGCGGAGGAGCGGCTCGGCCTTCTCGGGTTTGTCCCATAACTCATAGACGCTCGCGAGGTGGTCGATGAACGATTGCGTGTTCGGGTGGCCGGGGCCGAGCTTGGTGGTCGCTCCGTCCACGGCTGACAGCAGGAGCGGCTCGGCCTTGTCGTACCTTTCCTGGTCTTGGTACAGCAGGGCCAGGTTGTTCTTGCCGGTCAGCGTGTCGGGGTGGTCGGCCCCCAGCTTCCTCTCCCTCTGCTGGAGTACCTCCAGGTAGAGCGGCTCGGCCTTGTCGTGCCTCCCTTGGTGACGGTACAGCACCGCCAGGTTGTTCTTACTGTTCACCGTGTGGGGGTGGTCGGCCCCCAGCTTCTTCTCCCGCTGCCGGATCACCTCCCAATAGAGCGGCTCGGCCTTGTCGTACCTCGCCTGGTCGTGGTACAGCAGGGCCAGGTTGTTCTTGCCGGTCAGCGTGTCGGGGTGGTCGGCCCCCAACTTCTTCTCTAGCCGCTGAAGTACCTCGAGGAGGAGCGGTTCAGCCTTGTCGTACCTCCCCTGATCGCGGTACAGCAGGGCCAGGTTGTTCTTGCCGGTCAGCGTCTCGGGATGGTCGGCCCCCAGCCTCTTCTCTTGATGCTGGACAACCTCAAGGAGGAGCGGCTCGGCCTGATCGTACCTGCCCTGGTCGCGGTACAGCAGCGCCAGGGTGTGCTTGCTTCGCAGCGTTCCGGGGTGATCGGCCAGCGACCTTCGCCCGAACAGAGCGGCCGAGCGCTCGAGGTGGGGCAGCGCCAGGTCGTACTTGCCCAGGGCGCGGTAGGTGTCACCGATCACCCGCCGGATCGTCGCCTCGGTTTCCTCCTGGCCCGTGAACTTCCCCTCGATGTTCTTCGCGGCCTTGTCCAACAACTCCGCCACGGTGATGTTCGGGTTCCGTTCCTTCTTCGGATCGCCCAGCATTTGCTTGCGGATGTCCGCCTGGCCCAGCAGGTCACTCAGGAGGAAGTCGTTCACCGCCGTTGCGATCTCGCGCTCCTTCTTGGTCTCCGCCAGCGAGGCCGTCAGGCTCTCGTTGGCCGCCTCCAGCTTCTGGTTCAGCCCGCCGACCACGGTCAGGCCCACCGCCGACGCGACGGAAAACACCGCCAGCCCCGTCACCGCCGTTGCCACGAACGTCCGGTGCCGGCGCGCCCAACGGGCTGCTCTGACCGCCAGCGGCTCGCGGTAGGCCGACACCGGCTCGTCGGCCAGCCAGTGCCGCACGTCGTCGGCCAGCGCCTTGGCGGTGGCGTAGCGCCCGGCCGGCTCCGCCGACATCGCCTTCTGACAAACCGCCTCCAGCGACGCCGGCACCGACGCCTTCCGCCACCGCGCCGGGAACACCTCCGCCCGCCGAGCCTGCCCCAGGGCGTCGTCGCCGGAGTAGGGCGGCTGGCCGGTCAGCAGGCAGTACAGCGTCGCCCCCAGCGAGAACACGTCGCTGGCCGGGCCGAGCCGATCCAACTGGCCGTTGGCCTGCTCCGGCGGCATGAACGCCGGCGTGCCGACCACCCGCCCCATCCGCGTCGGGTCCGAGCCGTGGCCCAAGCCGTCCGGGATCGGCGGTACGCTCACCGAACTGCTGCCTTCCAGCGGCCCTTGAACGCGGGCCAGGCCCCAGTCCACCAGCAGCGTCTCGCCGAACTCGCCGAGCATCACGTTGGCCGGCTTGATGTCCCGGTGGACCACGCCGCGGGCGTGGGCGTAGGACACCGCCTGGCACAAGGCGAGCAAGCGATCGAGCAGTTCCCGCAGCGCCAGCGACCGCTCGCCGCGGCCGCGCTGGGGATCTCCGTCCGCCTTGTGGAACTTGGCGATGGCGTCCTGCATCGACTCGCCGCGGACGAAGCGCATGGCGTAGTACGGCCGGCCGTTGGGGTAGGTGCCCAACCCGTACAGCGGCACCACGCTGGGGTGTTCCAGGTGCCCGGTGATCTCCGCCTCGCGGACGAACCGCGCCCGGCTCTCGGGGAAGTCGGCGAAGCGCTCCTGGATCTCCTTCAGGGCCACCTCGCGGCGTAGCTCCTCGTCCAGCGCGACGGACACCTCTCCCAATCCGCCCCTGGCGTGCGGTCGCAGCCGGCGGTAGCGGATCGCCGGCTGGCCGATCCCCACGGGAGGGCCGGTCGGCCCTGGGCCGGGCAGTGACGGCGACACCAAGGCGACGCTCGCCTGTACCTCGGCGTCGCCGAGTTGGCTCAGCTCGTGCTGCACCGACGAATCGATCCGCAGCGAAGCGAGGCCCTTCACCGCGTCGCCGTGCCGCTGGATCTGCCGCGCTACCAGGCCGTCAAGCAGGCGGTGGTCGTCCTCGGTCAGGCCGCCTCGCTCGCGGAGGATGTCGCCCAGTGGCGTCTCCTTCTGCGCCATCCAGGCGGTCATCGCCTCGAGGAGCTGGTCGCGGCTCACCAGGCCGTTGTGCAAAGCCAGCATCCCGAACAGCAGGTTGCGGTCGGCGGACATGGGGGCGCTCCGGGTGTGGGAATCGGTGCGGTCCATCGTAGAACGAACCCGTCGGGCGAACCAGCCCCTCCTGATTCTGGGACACTACGGATACTCCAACTCGCCCTCACCAGGGAGCGTAGCCACCATGCGTCTGGTCACCTTCCTCGTCGTCACCGCTTGCGGCCTCCTCTGCGGCGGCGTCGCCACGCACTCGCGGCCCGCCGCCGACAAGGCCCCGGCCGGGCACGACGCCGCCGTCCGCCACGTCGAGGCCATCCGCAAGGACCTCGTGGCGATGAACCAGGACATCTGGACGTTCGCCGAGTTGGGCCTGGAGGAGCACCGCTCGGCGGCGCGGCTGATCAAGCCGCTGAAGGCGGCCGGGTTCGACGTGAAGGAAGGCGTCAGCGGCATGCCGACGGCGTTCGTGGCCAGCTACGGCTCGGGCCGGCCGGTCATAGGAATCCTCGCCGAGTACGACGCGCTGCCGGAACTGTCGCAGGAGATCACCGGGGCGCGCCGCCCGGTCGCCGGCCGCACCGCGGGCCACGGCTGCGGCCACTGCGCGCTGGGCACCGCCGCCGTCGGCGCGGCGCTGGCCGTCAAGGAGGCGATGGCGAAGCACAAGATCCCCGGCACCATCCGCCTGTACGGCACGCCGGCGGAGGAGACGGTCATCGGCAAGGTCTACATGACGCTCGACGGCCAGTTCAACGACCTGGACGCCTGCCTGCACTGGCACCCCGGCGCGCGCAACCGCGTCGAGTACGGCACGACCAAGGCGGCCATCTCGGTCAAGTTCAACTTCTCCGGCCTGCCGGCGCACGCCTCCGGCAGCCCCGACCGCGGCCGCAGTGCCCTGGACGGCGTCGAGCTGATGAACGTCGGCGCGAACTACATGCGCGAGCATGTAAAGCAGACAAACCGGATCCACTACGTCATTACCAACGGGGGCCAGCAGCCGAACGTGGTGCCGGCGACGGCGCAGGTGTGGTACTACGTCCGGGCCGACCAGCACGAGGACTGCGAAAAGCAGTTCGACTGGCTGCTCGACATCGCCGACGGCGCCGCCAAGATGAGCCGCACCAAGGTCAAGGTGCAGATCGACACCGACTGTCACGAGGTCATCCCGAACCTGCCGCTGTCGAAAGTCGTCGAGCGGAACTTCAAGAAGGTCGGCGGGCCGGTCTTCGACGACACCGACCGCAAGCTGGCGATCCAGCTACAAGAGCCGTTGCGCGCCGACTTCGGGCTGAAGGAGGAGAAACCTCTCCGGGAGGACGTCGAGCCGTTGCCGAAGGAACCGTACCGGGCCGACGGCGGCTCGACCGACGTCGGCGACGTCAGCTGGCACGTACCGACGAGCGGCCTGACGGCGGCCTGCTTCGCGGCGGGCAGCCCGGGGCACAGCTGGCAGAACGTGGCGGCGGTCGGTTCGCCGATCGGTCACAAGGGGCTGGTCGTCGCGGCCAAGGTGCTGGCGACGTCGGCGCTGGACCTGTTGCAGGACGAGGCGGTGTTGAAGGAAGCGAAGCGCGACCTCGAAACGAGGCTGAAGGGGCGGAAGTACACGACGCGGATCCCCAAAGGGCAAAAGGCGCCGCGCTCGATCCGCTGAAGCTCGCCGGCGTGCGGCCTGGCTCGTCAGTGAAGCTCCAGCCGCTGCACCTTTCGCATGTAGTTGCGCCGGGCCTGGCCGGTTCGCACCTGGGCGAAGAGGTGGTTGAGCGTCTGGAGGTCGAACGGCCCGGCGGGGACGAGGCTCAGGGCGAAGTCGCCCAGGCAGACCACGGCCAGGGGGCCCTGGGCCACGACCCAGGCGTCCCCCTTGAAGCGGAGGTCGATCAGGGCCGGGCGGGAGGTTTTGCAGGTCTGCCGACGCCGGGTCGGCTCGCGGAGTTGGGAGACGTTCGGGGTGGCCAGTGCCATGAGGTTCTCACCCTGCCGGGACTGGTTCTGCCGGGGCGTCGTCACCCCAAGGCGGTTCTCTCGCGGGACTGTCTCATGCAGTTTCGGTGCCAACCGGCGGCGGCCGTCGCCCTCCCACGACGCCTTCCGTGCCTAAACCCCATCGACGGCAAGGATTACCGGTTCGGTCTGGGGAACCCCCTCCGGGTGGCAATTGCGGCGTTTTCACACAGGCTGCTCCATCTTGCCACAACGGCTTCGGAGCGGTCCGGCCGGCCGTGCCGCGCCTGCCGGTCGCGCCGGGCGTGTGCGCCGTGCGGGCGCGGCCGGCCACTAGGCGCCGGCGGGATCGCGGGGAAGAATGGATCATGGAGGAGTCCCGATCGACTCGACCCTGCACGCCGCGCCCCGCGGCGGCAGGCCGGAAGGAGTGTTACCCGCCATGAGTCCCCCCGCTGCCTCGGTCCGCACCCTGCTGCTGGCCCTGGCCCTGACGGCCGCCGCGAAGTCGTCCCTGCCCGCCGGGCCGTTCCCGAAGGACCCCGTCGAGCAGTTCCGCCAGGCGCTGCTGCTGGAGAACAACAAGAGCATCACCTACAAGGGCCGGATGGACGTCGATGAGAAGGCCCTGGAGCTGGCGCTGGACTTCCGCCGGCGGAACCTGGAGAAGACGGCCCAGGCGCTGAAAACGACCAGCGACCTCAGCCGGGCGCTCTTGCTGATCGATTGGCCCCGGCCGCCGCGCAACCGCAGCGAGCGCGACGCCGAGACGAAGTACGACCGCGGCGCCCGCGACATCGAGCGGAAGGTGCGCGAGGACATCGCCGGTCGGTTCGTCAAGGAGGTGCAGGCGACGATCCGGACCCCCGCCGCCTCCGCCGACGACTACGCGCGGAAGATCGCGACGGCCAACCTGGTCGGCGAGACGGTCGCCGGCGCGGGCGACCTGCAGGACCAGGACCTGCTGCTGTACACCGACCTGAAGCCGCTGGCGGAGGACCTGGCCACGCTGGTGACGGCGAGGAGCCCGGCGGTGCGGGAGGCGGCGGCGCGGGCGCTGGGGCAGTTCCCCAACAGCCCGCGGGTGGCGGCGGAGGCGCTGAAGAAGCTGCTGGGCCGCGACAACCCCGAATCGACGCGCAAGGCGGCGGCGGACGGCCTGCTGACGCTGGCCCAGACGGTGTCGTCGAGCCAGCCGATCCGCGGCTCGGAGCCGGGCGTGTCGGTGCGCGAGACGCGGCGCCCCGGCCGGATCTTCACCCTGCCGGAGGTGGCGGCCCTGGTCCAGGAGGTGGCCAAGGCGGCCGGCACCGGCCTCGGCGACCCGGATACGGCGGTACGGCGGCAACTGGTCAACGCCCTGCGCCAGGCGGCGGAGTCGCTGACGTTCGAGGTCAAGGTGCTGTTGCCGGTCTCGTCGTCCGAGGTGGCCCTGCCGCCGGCCGAGCGGGAGTGGTCCAAGGACGAGAGGGAGCGTGTCGAGGACCAGCGGAAGGCGATCACCGAGGACACCAAGGTCGTCCTGCCGTCGCTGCGGGCCTTCCGCGACCAGGGCGCGGAGCTGCTCCGCGCGTCGATGGACGCCGACCCGGCGGTGCGGTTGGGCGCCCGCCGGACGCTCGACGCGCTGGCCCAGACCCGCGACCTGCTGATCAAGCTGCGCGGGGCCGTGCCGATGAGGGGCGGGGACAAGGGGGTCATGCGACGCGACCCCGTGACCGCCCCGCCCGCCGTGGCCCAGGTCGCCTTCCTGCAAAAGGACGACAAGGGCGGGAAGGAGGACGCGGTGGATGACGGGGACGACGACCCGGTCGGCACGCTGCTGAGGCAGGTCGGCGAGGGGCTGGTGCGGGGCGGGTTCCGTGACCCCACCGCGCCGTCGCGGCGGGCGGCGCTGGAGGCGATGGAGGCGATGGGGCCGGGCGGCGCCCAGTTCATCCCGCAGCTGGTGGAGCGGCTCAAGGACGACGACTTGTTCGTCCGCTGGATCGCGGCGCGGGCGCTGGGCAAGCAGGCCCCGCGCGAGGCGGCGCTGGTCGTGCCCGGCCTGGTGTGCGTGCTGGACGACGTGGACCTCGACCCGCGGATCGCGGCGGCGCGGGCGCTGGGGCAGTACGGGGCCGACGCGGCGCAGGCGGTTCCGGCGCTGTCGGCCCGCCTGCTCAAGGGCGACGCCGAGTTCCGCATCGCCGTGATGAAGGCCCTGGACGGCATCGGCACGGACAGCCAACCGGCGCTGCCGAACCTGGCGCGGGCCCTGCGCGACACCGACCCGCGCGTCCGCACCGAGGCGGCGACGGTGATCGGCCGCTTCGGGGCGCTGGCCAAGGACTACATCGAGCCGCTGCGCCAGCTGACGACCGACCCCGACAGCGACGTCCGCAAGGCCGCTAGCGCCGCGATCCTGATGATCCTGTCGAAGTAATCCCAGGCCCGACCGTGAGGAGGGCGCGCTTCACCAAAGATGCCGCGGCGCCCCTCCCTCACGGTCGGGCCTACGTGTCATCCCTGCGACTTCGCCTGCCGCTCCGGCCGCAGCGAGCGGACGACGCTGCCGGCCTTCCACATCTCGCTGTCGGCGACCTCCTTCAGCTCCTTCTCCAGCTGCTGCCGGTAGTCCGACCGGCTGTTCGCCTCCAGCACGCGGCGCGTCTCGTCGCCCTCGGCGACGCGCTTGTACAACTCCTCGAAGACCGGCTTGGAGGCGTCACGGAACTTCTTGAACCAGTCAAGCGCGCCGCGCTGGGCCGTCGTCGAGCAGTTGGCGTACATCCAGTCCATGCCGTTCTCGGCGATGAGCGGGTACAGACTCTGCGTCGCCTCCTCGACCGTCTCGTTGAACGCCTCGGAGGGGGAGTGCCCGTTGGCCCGCAACACCTCGTACTGGGCCAGCCACAGGCCGTAGATCGCGCCCATCAGCACGCCGCGCTCGCCGGTCAGGTCGCTGAAGACCTCTTTCTTGAACGTCGTCTCGAACAGGTAGCCCGAGCCGATGGCGATGCCCAGCGCGCAGCACCGCTCGCGGGCGCGGCCGGTGGCGTCCTGGTGAATCGCGAAGCTGGAGTTGATGCCCTTGCCTTGCAAGAACAGCCGCCGCACCGTCGTGCCGGAGCCCTTGGGGGCGACGAGGATGACGTCGATGTCCTTGGGGGGGATGACGCCGGTCTGCTCGTGGTAGACGACGGCGAAGCCGTGCGAGAAGTACAGCGCCTTGCCCTTGGTCAGGAGCGGCATGAGCGTCGGCCAGTAGTCCTTCTGGCCGGCGTCGGACAGCAGGTACTGGAGGATGGTGCCGCGCTTCGCCGCCTCGTCGAGCGAGAACAGCGTCTTGCCGGGCAACCAACCGTCCTCGACGGCCTTCTTCCACGAGGCGGTCCCCTCGCGCTGGCCGACGATGACGTTGACGCCGTTGTCCTTCATGTTGAGGGCCTGGCCCGGCCCCTGGACGCCGTAGCCGAGGACGGCGACGACCTCATCCTTGAGGATCGACTTGACCTTCTCCGGCGGGTAGTCCGCCCGCTCCACCACGGTTTCGACGTCGTTGCCGATCTTGATCTGTCGCATCGAGGAAGTCCCTTGCTGTCAGCCGTCGCTGGTCATCAGTGAGCGTTGATCGATGGGGGAAGTATAGGAGATCGCGGCGGAACAGAAAGAGGATGCCGGAGGGGGGTTGCCGCTTGACCTGACGAGGAATTCGCCAGCGGCGTCACCGTCAGGTCTCCCCTTATAGCCGGGGGAGGTCCTCGGCCAGCAGCCTTACCTCTTGCTCCAGGCGCTTCAGGACGCGCGACTTGGCGACGTAGACCTTGTCAACCGGGATGCCCAACTCCGCGGCGACGGCGACGGCCGGCTGGTGCTCCAGCCAGGCGCGCTCGAAGGCCCGCCAGGTCTCCGGCTCGAACTGCGGGCGCGCTCGTTCGAGGGCGGCCCGAAGGACCTGGCCGTTGAACTCACTGGTCCACTCCGCGTCGGCGGGCTGGGCGGCCACCAGGTCCAGGGGCGCCGGCTCCCCCGCCGCCCCGGGGCGTTTCTTCCGCTCGAAGAAGCGGTTGAGCCGGCGGCGCGTCACCGTGAAGAGCCAGTCGCGGAAGCGGCCGCGCTCCGGCTGGTATTGAAACTCCTGGATGCAGCGGGCCACCTCGGCCAGCACCTCCTGGAGCAAGTCGGCGGCGTCGGCGTCCTGGACCCCACGGCGGCGGCTGTAGCGATACACCACCGGGCCGTAAAGCTCGACAAACGCCGTCCACGCCGGGACGTCGCGGGCGTCGCGGATGCGCACCAACAAGCTCGCCTGCGTCCGCAGTTCCGACGGTTCGCTCATGGGCACCTCGCGGCTCGTGGGTCTGGCGCAATTCTGCCAGAAACCCCTCGACCACGCAACCAACGGCTCGCCCCTTCCAACGACCAATTTCCGAGGATTTCGGCGGTTCGCGCGCAAGGTCGGCCGACCGGCCGGCAACGGATGGTCAGAACGCGGCGGAAGGAAGAAGTGTCACCCCCCAACCATGGTGGAATTCGATGTTGATCAAAACCCTGCTGAACGACCTGCTCGGCCTGACCCGCCCCGCCCGCCGGGCGCGGCGCCCCCGCCCGGGCCTGGAACGGCTGGAACTCCGGGACGTGCCCGCGACCCTCGCCCCGCCGGTGACCTTCGTCAATGGGCATATGGCCTTCATCGCCAACGATGGCCCCGGCAAGGTCGCCGTCTTCGAGGACGGCGTGAAGATCGGCGGCGACCATCAGCAAATCCGGGGCTTTCTGTTCAGCCCCGACGGCCGGCACCTCGCCATCCAGGTCACCGACAACAACCGGACCGCGGTGATCGAGGACGGCAAGTTCGTCGGCGGGTATCACGACATGGTCACCGACCTGAAGTTCTCGCCCGTGGGGAACCACCTGGCGTTCATCGCCATCGACGGGCCCGGCGTTGCCGCCCGCGCCATGGTCATCGAGGACGGCCTGGTCGTCGGCGTCCCGCACGTGTCCGTCTACTCCGGCCTGGTTGGGCCGACGTTCAGCCCCGACGGCCGGCACCTGGCCTACGCGACCTTCGACGCGCCGGGCGCGGACACGCTCGTGGTGGACGGCAAGGTCGTGACCAGCCGGCACACCTTCGGCGGGTTCGCGTTCAGCCCGGACAGCCAGCACCTGGCCGTGTTCGTCAACGACGGTGCCAACCGTATGACGGTCCTCCTCGATCCGGGGACCCCCCTGTTTACCAACCGCACGGGGAACCATCAGGCGATCGGCTTCTTCGGCTTCAGCCCGGACAGCCGCCACCTCGTCACCGTCGTCGAGGACAACGGCCGGTTCGGCGTCCTCCAGGACGGCGTCGCCGTCGGCGGGCCGGCGATTCACGTCGGCATCTCGGCACTCCAGTACAGCCCGGACGGCAAGCACCTGGCCTTCGTGACACAGGACCCGGCCGGCTTTTCCGTCCTCGAGGACGGCCAGGCCGTGGGCGGAGCCCACTCCAGCGTCGTCGGGCTGCAGTACAGCCCGGACAGCCGGCACCTGGCCTTCGTGGCGTTCGACACCAACGGGTTGGGCAGTGGCGTCGTCAAGGATGGGGTCGTTGTGTTCCGGTCGATTGGGAGCGGCCCCAATCTGGTGGGCATCGCGCCTTCGGACCCCGGGAAGTTCTTCCGGTTCAGCCCCGACAGCCAGCACCTCGCCTTCGCCGCCACCAAATCCGCCACCAACCAGCAGGCCGTCGTCATGGACGGGGCGGTGGTGGGCGGGCTGCACAAGACCGTCACCGGGGCCCAGTTCAGCTCGACGTCGCACCTGGCGTTCGTCACGACCGACACGCAGGGGACCACGACCCAGGTGCGCGTCGTCAAGGACGGGGCGGTGCTGGGCGGCACCTACTCCGTCGTGGCGGGGAACGGGGTGGCGGTGGGGAATGGCGCGCCGGCCTCGCCGAACGCGGCGCCGCTCGTGTTCAGCCCGGACGGGAACCACCTCGCCTGGTTCGCGGCCGACCCCGGGTTCAGGGCGGTCCACGTCGTCCGGGACGGGGTGAACGTGGAGGGGACCCACCCGCTGGTCCCGCCGGGCGCGATCCCGGGCGTCAACGCCTTGCTCGGCAACACCCTCCGATTCAGCGCGGACGGCCGTCACCTGGCCTGGTTCGCGCCAGTGGGCGCCGCGACCGCCGTCGTCGTGGACGACCAGGTCGTGGGCGGGACGCACCAGAGGATCAGCGACCTGCTGTTCGGACCGCTCCTGACTCCCTGACACCCGTGCCGCCCGCCCTGTCGAGCAGGGCGGGCGTTGGCGGGGGATGTTTCCCGGGCCAGCCGTCGGCGGCGGGCCGGCCCCACCATTTTTCTTTTCGCCGCGCAAGGTTCGGGGACGAGCCGGCAACGGATGGTCAGAACGCGACGGGAAAACGAATCAAACCCCGGACAAACGAGGTGTGCGATGTCCCTGACGAACCTGCTCCGCAACGCCCTCGGCCTGGCCAAGACCTCCGCCTCCAGGACTTCGACGAGCCGCCGGCCGTCGCTCGAAGGTCTCGAAGCCCGCGCCCTGCTCACCGCCGCCCCGCTGATTCCGACCGGCCACGCCCCGCTCGGCCTGACCCGCGGGGACTTCAACGGCGACGGCCGGCAAGACCTGGCGGTGGCCAACGCCAACGACAACACCATCAACGTGAGCCTGGGCCTGGGCACCGGCTCCTTCCGCGCCCCGCTTCGCCTCGCGGCTGGGAAGGGGCCCATGGGCCTAAAGACTGCGGACTTCAACGGCGACGGCCGCCTCGACCTCGCCGTCAACAACACCAACGACAACACGGTCGGGCTGCTGCTGGGCAACGGCAACGGCACCTTCCGACCGCAGCGGGTCACGGGCGTCGGCTCCCACCCCTACGGCCTGACGGTCGCCGACTTCAACCGCGACGGGCGGCTGGACGTCGCCACGGCGAACCTCAGCGGCAACAGCGTCAGCGTGCTGTTGGGCAACGGCAACGGCACCTTCCGCGCCCAGCCGACGATCAGTGTCGGCACGGCCCCCTACTTCCTCGCCGCCGGCGACGTCAACCGGGACGGCCGGCCGGACCTGGTCGTGCCGAATTACGGCTCCGACAACGTCAGCGTGATGCTCGGCAACGGCAACGGCACCTTCCGGGCGGCGCGGACCTTCGCCACCGGCCGCGCGCCGGTCAACGTCCGGATCGCCGACCTGAACGGGGACGGCCGCCCGGACCTCGTCGTGACGAACTGGGCCGGCAAGAGCGTCAGCGTCCTCCCGGGCAACGACGACGGGACCTTCCGCGCGCAGATGACCGCCGGCGTCGGGCAGGCCCCGGGGGACGTCGCCGTGGCCGACTTCAACCGCGACGGCATCCTCGACCTCGCGGTGTCCAACCACGACAGCAATTCCGTCACCGTGCTCCTGGGGAACGGCAACGGCACGTTCCGACTGCGGCAGACGCTGGCCGCCGGCCGGGGGGCGTACCAGGTGGTCGTGGGCGACTTCAACGGCGACCGCCTTCTCGACCTCGCCGTGGCCAGCTACTCAGACAACAACATCCACCTGTACCTGGGCAAGGGCGATGGGTCGTTCTGACCCCGCGTGCATCCCCCCACGGGGCGGCGGCGCACGACGGCGTGTGTCGCCGCCTGCGTGTGTGGTCAGACTTAAGCCGTGCCAGAAGGTTCGCTGCTGCCGGCCGTGGGCCGGGTCATCGACGGCGTCCAGGTCGAACGTCAGGCGGCGCGGCGGCGTGTCGAAGGAGGCGATGAACTGGTCGAGGAAGATGTCACGCAGCCGCTTGAGGGACGGGATGGAGACGGCGTTCTCGAAGCGGGACGGGGTCGGCTGGCTGGCCAGGTCGTCGTCGAGGGCGTCGGCGAAGGCCCGCGTCAGTCCGATGCGTTCGTCGAATTGGCGGACGGGCAGCAGCCCGGTGTCGCCGGACAGCTGGCTCGGCGACGGTTCGATGACGAGCGGGATCCCGAAGAAGTCGAGGCCCTGCGGCCATGCGGATCCTATACTCATGGGCATCCCCCGTGCGAAAGACGGACTGGCCATTCAAAGGTTTCGACGCCAAACGGTGCGATAACTTTCCGAATCCCGCAGGGGATCTCGACTGGGCCGTTCCACACCCGGCTTGAGTATTCGGGGCCGTGTTGATGAACGAAGTCACCCGCATCCTGTCCGACCTCGCGCAGGGAAACGCCCACGCCGCTGAGCAGCTGCTGCCGCTGGTGTACGGCGAGTTGCGGCGGCTCGCCGCGGCCCAGATCGCCCGCGAGAGGCCGGGGCAGACGCTCGACGCGACGGCCCTGGTTCACGAGGCGTACCTACGGCTGGTGGGCGACCCGGGGTTCGCCAACGGCCGCCACTTCTTCGCGGCCGCCGCCGAGGCGATGCGGCGGATCCTCGTCGAGTCGGCCCGGCGGAAGGCGCGGGTCAAGCACGGCGGCGGCCGGCGGCGGCAGGAGTTGCACGCGGGCCTCGCCGCCGCCGTTGAGGAGGGCGAGGAGCTGCTGGCGCTGGACGCCGCCCTGGGCAAGCTCGCCGCATGCGACCCGCTCAAGGCCCGCCTGGTCGAGCTGCGCTACTTCGCGGGGCTGACGGGGGATCAGGCCGCCGAGATGTTAGGGATTTCGCCAAGCACGGCCGACCGACACTGGGTCTTCGCCCGCGCCTGGCTGCGGCGGGAAATGGAGGCCGGAGGTGCCGCGGAAGAAAAGTAAGAGATCCCTGGTGCTGAAAACACCCTTTCGTCGCATGGAGTAGAAAGGCTCGCTAAACCGATAGCGGAGAGATGCGCAATGACCGAGGAATCGCTGTTCCACGAGGCGCTGGCCCAGGCGACTCCTCACGAACGCGCCGCCTTCCTGGACGCCGCCTGCGCCGGTAAGCCGCAGTTGCGCGCCGCCGTCGAGGCCCTGCTGGCGGCGCATGAAGCTTCGGGCCATCCGCTCGACAGGTCGGCCGCGGCGCGCCCCGAGATCAACGGCGCGCATCCGGACCTCCATGAGAGGACGACCGATCATTACGTGCTGCGGGAGGCGGCCGCCGGGGCGCTCATCGTCGGCCGGTACACCCTCGTCGAGCCGATCGGTGAGGGCGGCATGGGAGAGGTGTGGGTGGCCAAGCAGACCGAGCCGGTCAAGCGCAAGGTGGCGCTGAAGCTCGTCAAGCCGGGCATGGACTCGCGCGCGATGGTCCAGCGGTTCGAGCAGGAGCGGCAGGCGTTGGCGCTGATGGACCACCCCAACATCGCCCGCGTCCTCGACGGGGGCCTGACGGAGGACCACCGGCCCTACTTCGTCATGGAGCTGGTCAACGGCCTGCCGCTCACCCGGTTCTGCGACGAGGCGAAGCTGGGCATCCGCGCGCGGCTGGAGTTGTTCGTCCCCATCTGCCAGGCGGTGCAGCACGCCCACAGCAAGGGCGTCGTCCACCGCGACCTCAAGCCGTCCAACATCCTGGTGACGCTGATCGACGGAAAGCCCGTCCCGCGGATCATCGACTTCGGCGTGGCCAAGGCGCTCAGCGGCAAGCTGACCGACGCCCCGCTCTCGACGCTGTTCGGCGCGGTCGTCGGCACGCTGGAGTACATGGCCCCGGAGCAGGCCGGCTACTCCGGGGCCGACGTGGACACGCGGGCCGACGTCTACTCGCTAGGGGTGATCCTGTACGAGTTGCTGACCGGGCTGCGGCCGTTCGACAACACCCGGCTGCGGCGGGCGGCGTTCGACGAGTTGATCCGGATGATCCGCGAGGAGGAGCCGTCGAAGCCCTCGAAGCGGCTGTCCGGCGACAAGGGGTCGCCGTCGCTGGCGGCCTTGCGGCAGACGGAGCCGGGACGCCTGGCAAAGCTGCTGCGGGGCGAGTTGGACTGGGTGGTGATGAAGTGCCTGGAGAAGCAGCGCGACCGCCGCTACGAGACCGCCAGCGGGCTGGCGCGGGACGTGCAGCGCTACCTGGCCGACGAGCCGGTGGAGGCGCGGCCGCCGTCGGCGGGGTACCGGCTGGGCAAGTTCCTGCGCCGCAACAAGGGGCCGGTGCTGGCGGCGGGATTGTTGGTGTTCGCCCTGATCGGTTCAGCGTTCGGGCTGATCCAGTCGGAGAAACGCCAGCAGGTCGCCGTCCTCTGGCAGCAGGCGGAGCAGGAACGGGACGCGGCCCGGCTTGCGCGGGGCGAAGCCGAGTCGGCGCGGGACAGCGAGGCGAAGGCCCGGAGGGAGGCGGAGGAGGCCCGGGAGCAATTCGCCGCCTTGGAGTACGGCCGGACGATCGAGTTGGCCTACCACGATTGCAGGGAGAACAATTTCGCTTCCGCCCGTGCCCTGCTCGAACGCACGGGGGCCAGGTTCCGCGGCTGGGAGTGGCGGTTCGTGCATCGCCTGTGCCACGCCGACATCCACACCTTCCAGGGGCACACGGGCCCTGTCTATTCGGCCTCGTTCAGCCCGGACGGGTCGCGCCTGGTGACCGGTAGTGCCGACGGGACTGCCAAGGTGTGGGACGCGAGGACAGGGGCCGTACTCCTGAGCCTCCAGGCCGACGCCGGGAGGGTATTCTCGGCGACCTTCGGTCCCGGCGGGACGCAGCTCGTCACGAAGGGGGACGACGGGACGGCGAAGGTCTGGGACGCGACGACGGGTGCCAAGCTGCTCACGCTCAAGGATCGCAGCGGGGGCATGGGGTCGGCAACGTTCAATCGGGACGGGACGCGCATCGCGACCGCAGGTTGGGACGTCACCATCTGGGATGCGCGGACGGGGGCCGAGCTCTTCACCTTCAAGAAACAGCGTGACGTGTCCTTCAGTCCGGACGGCACGCTCGTCGTCACCCGCAATCAAGATGGGACGACGGCCAAGGTCTGGGACGCACGACGTGGGAAAGAGATGGTTACGCTCAAGGGGCAGGTCAACGGCCTGGCAACGTCCTTCAGCCCGGACGGGTCGCGGGTGGCGGCCGGGAGCGGAGGAGGGACGGCGAAAGTCTGGGACGTCAAGACGGGGGATGTGGTCCTCACCCTCCAGGGGCAAACCGCCGGTGTGACGGCGGCGTCGTTCAGCCCGGACGGCTCGCGGATCGTGGCCGCAGATGACCGAACGGCGCGGGTGTGGGACGCCAAGACGGGTGCCGAACTCTTCAGCTTCAAGGGGCACGGCCGGGCCGTCGAGTCGGCTTGCTTCAGCCCCGACGGCAAGCGGGTGGTCACGGCGAGCGCGGACGCGACGGCGAAGGTCTGGGATGTCAAGCCGGACGCCAGCGTGCTCACGATCAGTGCGGGGCACGGCGGTGTGGTGTACACGGCGGCGTTCAGCACGGACGGCGCGCGGGTCGTCACCGCAGCCTACGACAGGACGGCGAGGGTGTGGGACGCCCGGACGTGTGCCGAACTCGTCGCCTTCAAGGGGCATACCGATCTCATGGTCAGTACGGCGGCGTTCAGCCCGGACGGCTCGCGAGTGATCAGCGCAAGCATGGACGGGACGGCGAAGGTATGGGATGCGAAAACCGGGGCGGAACTCTTTTCCCTCAAGGGACGATTCGCGTGCAAGGTGTCGGCCTGTTTCAGCCCGAACGGGTCGCGGGTGGTCACCGGGGGTATAGGCGGAATGGTCGCGGTGTGGGACGCGGAAACCGGGGCGGTAGTCCGCGTCCTGAAGAAGGGCGGTGAGAGCATCCATTCCGCGTCGTTCAGCCCGGACGGGTCGCGGGTGTTGGCTGGATTCGATAAGGGGATCGCGAAGGTCTGGGACGCCGAAAGCGGGGCCGAGGTGTTCACCCTCAAGGGGCACAAGGGCGAGGTTGCCTCGGCGGCGTTCAGCCCGGACGGGTCGCGCATCGTCACGGGGAGTCACGACCAGACGGCGAAGGTGTGGGACGCGAAGAGCGGGGCCGAGATTTTCACCTTGAGCGGCCACACCGATGTGGTCGCGTCGGCGGCGTTCAGCCCGGACGGGTCGCGCATCGTCACGGGCAGCTGGGACTCGACGGCGAAGGTGTGGGACGCGAAGAGCGGGGCCGAGGTGCTCACCCTCATGGGGCACAGCGGCCACGTGTATTCGGCCTCGTTCAGCCCGGACGGGTCGCGGGTGCTGACCGCGAGCGCGGACGGGACGGTGAAGGTCTGGGACGCGACGCCGGTGCATCGGGACTGGAACACACGCCGTTGACGCGTGCGATGAAGGGAGGCGGCATCGGGTCGAAGAAGGACATCGACGTGGAGCCAGCGCTCTATGCCGACGGCGAGGGATCAAGCCGTCCGATTTCAGAGTTCGTGCCAAGAGTTAGCAGACGATGCCACCGTAGCGGTACCAGCTGCTCTCTGACGCAGAACAGCCTGTTTCGGCCTCGTGTTTGACCAAGATCTACGTAAGTTTATCGACCACAAATTCTTACGTTCATTCACGATCGACTTCTGGCCGAGAGCATGCATAATGCGGGTTAAGGCTCGGCGGCCGCGCGGCAAGCCGGAATAGTGATTGTCGCCCCGCCGCTGGCGCGTTACAACGCGATCACCCGCCCCGGATCGCCTCCCACGCCGAGCAGGTGTTGCCATGGCCGACAGGCCCTTCCCGCTGATCTTCGACGCCCACCTGGATTTGGCCTGGTGCGCCATCGACTGGAACCGCGACCTGAAAAAGACCGTCGCGGAGATCCGCCGCCAGGAGGTCGAGCAGGAGATTCCGGGCAAGGGCCGCGGCGAGGGCACCGTGTCGTTCCCCGACCTGCGCCGCGGCCGGGTCGGCCTGTTCATCGCCACCCTGCTGGCGCGGCTGCACCGGCCCGGCATGATGCCGGCGTTCTCGCGCTACGACACCATGGACGCCGCCTACGCCGCCACTGTGGGTCAGCTGTACTACTACCGCGCCCTGGTCGAGCAGGGTTACCTGCGCTGGATCACCGAACGCCGCCGGCCTCGACGCCCACGTCCGCGCCTGGACGGAGGGGACCGCCGACGAGGAGCCGCTCGGCTTCATCCTGAGCATGGAGGGGGCCGACCCGGTGCTGTACCCCGAGCAGGTGCGGCAGTGGTGGGACATGGGCCTGCGGATCATCGGCCCGGCGCACTACGGCGTCAGCCCTTCAGCGCACGGCACCGGCACCGAGGGCGGCCTGTTCGAGCGCGGCCCGGCGCTGCTGCGCGAGATGGAGCGCGTCGGCATGATCCTCGACGTCACGCACCTGTCCGACCAGTGCTTCGACGAGGCGCTGGACCTCTACGGCGGCCCGGTGCTGGCGAGCCACCACAACTGCCGGGCGCTGGTGCCGGACCAGCGGCAGCTGGCCGACGAGCACATCAAGAAGCTCATTGCCCGCGGGGCGGTCATCGGCGCGGCGCTGGACGCCTGGATGCTGGTGCCGAACTGGGTGCGCGGCCAGACGACGCCGCAGGAGACCGGCGTGTGTCTGAACCACGTCGTCGATCACATCGACCGCGTCTGCCAGCTGGCCGGCAACTGCAAGCACGCGGCGCTGGGCACCGACCTCGACGGCGGCTTCGGCAAGGAGCAGTCGCCGCTCGACCTCGACACGATCGCGGACTTGCAGAAGTTCCCCGAGCTGCTGCGGAAGCGCGGCTACAAGGACGACGACGTCCGGGCGATCCTGTACGGCAACTGGGTGCGCTTCTTCCGCGAGACGTGGAAGAGGTGACCGTCAGTACGCCTTCATCACGGGCACCACCGCCGTCTGCGGCGCGCCGCCGGTGACGTGGACCTTCCCCGCGCCATCGACGAACACGTTCACCTCGCTGCGGACGCCGAACTCCGGCAGGTAGATGCCCGGCTCGACGCTGAAGCACGTCCGCGGCAGCACCCGCCGCGTCTCGTGCGTTTCGAGGTTGTCCATGTTCGCGCCGTTGCCGTGCGTCTCCTGGCCGATCGAGTGGCCGGTGCGGTGGCAGAACGCCTCGCCGTAGCCTGCCGCGTCGATGACGTCGCGGCACGCCTGGTCCACCTGCCAGCCCTGGAGCGGCTCCTTCTTCGCATAGGCCTGCCGCACCCGGTCGATGGCCGCGTCGCGCGCCTTCGCCACGATCTGGAAGACCTTTTCGTACTTCTCCGGCACGGCGGTCCCGATGTACCCCGTCCAGGTCAGGTCGCTGTAGACGGAGCGCGGCCGGTCGAGCTTGGCCCACAGGTCGATGAGGACGAAGTCGCCCTCCTTCATCTCGCTGTCGGAGCCGGGACCGGGGGCGTAGTGCGGGTCGCCGGAGTGCGGGCCGACGCCGACGATCGGCGGGTGGTCAGTCACCAGGCCGTTCCTGGCGAAGTGGTCCATGATGACCTGCTGCACCTGCGTCTCGCGCGGCGGCGAGCCGGCGCGCACCCGGTCGGCGATGAACTTCCAGGCGACGTGGTACGCCGACTCGGTGTGCTTCGCGGCTTCGAGGTGCATCGCCCACTGCTCGTCGTCCCAGCACGCCTCGAACAGCTGGATCAGGTCGCCCGAAGGAATGATCTCCACGCCGTACGACCGCACCAGCTCGACGGTGCCGGCATCGACGCGCGACACATACGGGTTGGCGTTGCGCGGCACGTACTCCATGGCGATGCGCTTGCAACCCTTCACCAGGGACGCGACCCCGGCCTCCAGCTCCTGCCAGCGCAGGTAAACGGATTTCGCGCCGGGGTAGGGGTCGAGCGCCCCTGGCTCGATGCGGTGGACGAGCTTCTTCGCCTCGCCCCCGGCCGGGACGAAGTAGAACCAGCGGCGGGTCATGTGGGCGTCCGGCGAGACGCCGAGCACGCGGCGGGCCAGCACGTTGAGGCCGCGAAAGTCGTACAGCAGCCAGCCGTCGAGGCCCTCGTCGCGGAGGGCGGACTGGACCTTGGCGAGGTCGAACATGGGACGTATCCTCCGCGAAGCTCAGGCCCCGGCCGGCAGGTGGAGTTCCGCGCGCAGCTCGTCATACACCTGTTCGGCCGGCCGGGTGCCATCGACGCGGACGATCAGGCCCTTGTTGCGGAACAGCTCCAGCGTCGGCCTCGTCTTGGTATGGTAGTCGTGCAGGCGGTCGTTGACCGCCTCGGGGGTGTCGTCCGGCCTGGCGGTCAGGGCCCCGCCGCAGACGTCGCAGCGGTCGGCGACGGCGGGGCGGTGGTGGATCAGGTTGTAGTCCAGCCCGCAGCCCGAGCACAGCCGCCGCGACAGGATCCGCTCCCGCACGACCTCGTCGGGGACGTCGATCAGGATGACGGCGTCCACGTCGTAGCTCTCGAGGTAGAACTCGGCCTGGACGCGGTTGCGAGGGAACCCGTCGAGGAGGAACCCGTAGTTCCAGTCGTGCCGCACCAGCCGCTCGTTGACCACCTCCTCGACGACCTCGTCGGGCACCAGCTGCCCGGCGGTGACCAGCCGCTTGATCCGCGCCCCGAGCTTGGTGTGCGACTGGATGTTCCAGCGGAAGATGTCGCCGACGCTGATGTGCGTCAGGTTCAGGTCGGCCGCCAGCCGTCGGGCCTGCGTCCCCTTGCCGCTGCCTTGCGGGCCCATGATGATGTACTTGTGCATTCGCGCTCCCTTGCCCCTCAGCCTTCCTCGCCCCGCTCCCGGCCCAGCTTCCGCAGCCGCAGGCCGACCGTCACCAGGGCCACCGTCCACATGCCGCCGTAAGCCAGCACGCCCCAGCGCAAATCCAGCAGCAGCAGCGCCGACAGCGCGAAGAAGCACGCCGAGATGACGTAGAGCATCCCCCAGTAGGACGCCCCGAGGGCGAAGAACGCCAGGCCGGTGATGGCGCAGTAGACCGGATAAAGGACCTGCCGGTAAACTTGATCCTCCCCGAACATCACCCACATCTGCCCGGACACCACCAGGCAGGTCAGCACGTAGCCGACCCACACCGCCCACAGTTGGCGCTCGGCGGGCGTCGTCGGCATCAGCCCCTTGGCGCGGTAGCGCCAGAGCACCAAAAGCATCAGGGCGAACTGGAGCAGGTGCAGCCCCGCGATCAGGCTCGTCGGCAGGTGGCGGGCGATGGCGAAGTGCTTGACCGCGTGCAACGGGCCGACGATGGCGGCGAACCACAGCACGGCGTCGCCGTAGCGGCGGAACTCGACGTCGAGTTGGCTGCGCTCCAGCGCCCGGGTGAGGTAGTCGAGCATGTTCAGGCTGCGGGCGAGGATCGACTCGCCGGCGAGGTAGCGGTCGAGGTCCCGGGCCAGCTCCTCCGCCGAGCCGTAGCGGTCGCGCGGGGCCTTCGCCAGGCACTTCAGGCAGACCGTCTCCAGGTCTCGGTCGATGCGCGGGTTGAGCAGGCGCGGCGGGGCGGGGTCGTTCTGCAACACCTGCATGACGGTGTCCAGGGCGGTCTCGCCGCGGAACGGCGGGCGGGCGGTGAGCAGCTCGTACAGCAGGGCGCCCAGCCCGTAGACGTCGGTGGCCGGCGTCAGCTCCTTGCTGCCGCTGGCCTGCTCGGGGGCCATGTACGACGGGGTGCCCAGCAGCGCCCCGGTGCGCGTCTGGCCGCCGTCGCGCGACAGCTGCTTGGCCAGGCCGAAGTCGGTGACGTGCGGCTGGCCGTGGGCGTCGAGGAGGATGTTGCCCGGCTTCAGGTCGCGGTGCAGGATGCCGTGCTCGTGGGCGTGCTGGATGGCGCGGGCGACGGTGGTGAGGCACCGGGCGGCCGCCTTGGCGGGGAGCGGGCCGTCGGCCAGGCACTGGGCCAGGCTGCGGCCGTCGATGAAGTCCATGGCGTAGTAGTGCCGGTCGCCCTGGGCGCCGACGCGGTGGACCTTGACGATGTTCGGGTGTTGCAGGCGGGCCGCGGCGCTGGCCTCGGTGTGGAAGCGGGCCAACTCCTCCTCCTGGGGGAGGTTGCCGGCCAGCACCATCTTCACCGCGACGACGCGGTCCAGGCCGACCTCCAGCGCCTTGTAGACGACGCCCATGCCGCCCCGGCCGACCTCCCCCAGGAGCAGGTAGTCGCCGACCCGCTCGCACGGCGGCGGTTGGGCCCCCGGGCGGTCGTCGGCGATCGTCGGCGGCGTGGCGTCGGGCACGAACGGGCTCCCCAGGGGGTGTCAGGCCGACCCGGACGAGGAGTCCTTCACCTGAAGGCGGCGGCGTAGCTCCTCTATCGCCTCGGGCGACAGGGCCCGAAGCAACTCGTCTGGCGACACCCCTTCAAGGCGCTTCTCGACCGGGACGCTCTCCAGGCGCTTCTCGACCGGGACGCTCTCCAGGCGCTTCTCGACCGGGACGCTCTCCAGGCGCTTCTCGACCGGGACGCTCTCCAGGCGCTTCTCGACCGACACCCCTTCCAGCAGTTTGTCCGCGGGGAGTTCTCGGACTAGCTGCAAGCGTTTCTCCTCCGGCAGCTCGCGGATAATCTCTTCGACCAATTGGCGGTTAAATTCTTCGACGGTGAACGGCATCTCGATGCCCTCCTGCTGGTACCTTCGGATGAGTTGGTGGAGGAACGAGCTGGTCTCCTTGGATCGCGGGTGGTAGTTCGCCCCGCCGTAGCGGCACAGCTCCTCCTTGAAGCTGAACAGGTGCAGCATGGCGTTACGTGGCAACTGCGGCAGCTCATGGACGACGACCAGGCGCGGCCGCAGGGTCTTCGACAGAGGTATATCGTAAACCCCGGCGCTAACGGGAACCAGGTTGACCTCACCGGTCAGCTTCCGCGGTCTACGCACGCTCACGGCGAACAGGCGGAAGTCGCCGAGGGGCAACAGGTCGTCCATGGCGGGGCTGGCCTGCTTGCAGTAGTTGGCGAAGTGGCCGATCAGCTCGCACAGCGCGAACAGGTCGTACTCCTCCTGGAACGACTTGAAGCTGATCAGGTTGTGCGCCGCTAGCGGGTCGAACCCGTCGGGCAGCTCGACGCTCAACGGCTGGGCCGTGTCCCGCCGGACCAGGACGACGTCGAGGTACTGGTGCTTGAGCGAGAGGTCCTTCTCCAGGTCCACACGGACTGGCTGGCCGACGAACAGGTCGGTCCAACCCAGGCCGAACCACCGATGCCACTGGAGTTGCTCGCCCTGCGCCACGGTTACCCTTTCCTCCAACGAGCCCGCCTCCCGCCCGGTGCATGTTACCGCGTCGCCGGCGGCGTCGGCAGGTCACTCCGGCGCCCTTGCTGCGGGGCGGCCTTGCCTTTACTCTTACCTCCGGGCCCGGCGCGAGGCCCGTAGATTAACCTGTTCCCAGAGGAGACGGCCATGAGGCACAAAGGACCGACCGCCGCCGTGATCGCCGTGCTGGCCGCGCTGACCGTCGGCAACCTGGTCGATGCTCGTCCGCCGGAGAACGAGGACGACGTCCCCACGCAATTGAAGATGCTACGGGAGGAACTCGACACGCTGCGCAAGCGCGTCGAACTCGACCGCCAGGTGACCCGGGACAAGTTGGCCGACATCGACGCCAAGCTCGACCGCATCACCGGGATGCTGGGCAACGGCACGCGGACCGCGCGGTCGATCGACCCCGCCCCCCTCCGCACCGGCACGATCCGGCTGGACAACCGGCTCGGCGTCGAGGCCCGCGTGAGCATCGACGGCACGGCCTACACGGTGGCGCCGCTCAGCGTCCGCGTGCTGCGCAACCAACCAGCCGGGCCGTTCGTCTACGACCTGACCGCCGACGGGTTCGGCGCCTCGGCGGCGCGCCAGCGGCGGTTGGGGCCGAACGAGACCTGGACGTTGACGATCTATTGAGTGGCGGAATGATCGTTACCATCGACGGCCCCGCCGGGGCGGGCAAGTCCAGCGCGGCCAAGGCGCTGGCCGGCCGGCTCGGCTTCGAGTTCCTCGACACCGGGGCGATGTACCGGGCCGTGGCGCTGGCGGCGACGCGGGCCGGCGTCGCCCTGGACGACCACGCCGCGCTGGAGGCGCTGCTGGTCCGCGTCCGGCTGGAGATGCCGGCCGGTCGCGTCGTGCTCGACGGCGAGGACGTCAGCGGGCTGATCCGCACGCCGGAGGTCTCGGCCGGGTCGTCGGTCGTCGCCGCCAGCGCGGCGGTGCGGCCGCGGCTGGCGGCGTTGCAGCGGCGCCTCGCCGAGGGCCGCGACGTGGTCTGCGAGGGCCGTGACCAGGGCACGGTGGTCTTTCCCGACGCGGGGTGCAAGTTCTTCCTCGTCGCCGACCCCGAGGAGCGGCTCAGGCGGCGGGCGCGCGAGCTGGAGGCGCGGGGGGCGGCGGTCGATCTCGACGCCCTGCGCCGCGACCAGGCCGAGCGCGACCGGCGCGACGCCGGGCGGCAGCTGGCGCCGATGCGGCCGGCCGACGACGCGGTCTTGCTGGACAGCACGGCGCTGACGCTGGAGCAGGTGGTGGGGCGGATGGAGCAGGAAACGCGGCGCCGGATGGCAAAGGACAGGTCTCGATGAGCAGGTGGGGTTCAGAGCTTTGGTACCAGTTCAACTTCTGCCTGACGTACCTCGTGTACACGTTCGGCTGGAGCTTCAAGTCGAGCGGGCAGCACCACGTCCCGCCCTCCGGCCCGGTGCTGATCCTGGCCAACCACGAGAGCTTCCTCGACCCGGTGGCGATCGGCCTGGCGGTGCGGCGGCGGATCAACTACCTGGCCCGCAAGACGCTGTTCACGCACCCGCTGTTCGGCGAGTACCTGCGGAGCGTCGGCTCCGTGCCGGTGGACCAGGCCGGTGTCGCCAAGGAGGGGCTGAGGGCGAGCATCGACCTGCTCCAGGCGGGCAAGGCGCTGTTGATCTTCCCCGAGGGCGAGCGGGCCTGGGACGGCGTGATGCAGGCGTTCAAGCCGGGCATCGCCCTGGTGCTGCGCAAGGCCCCGGTGACGATCCTGCCCGTCGGCGTGGCCGGGGCCTACCAGGCGTACCCGCGGGCGGCCAAGCTGCCGCGGTTCGCCCCGCTGTTCTGGCCGCCCAGCGGCGCCGGCATCGCCTGCTCGATCGGCGCGCCGATCCCGCCGGAGCGGTACGCGAACCTGGAACGCGAGGAACTGCTGGACTTCCTGTTCCAGGCGGTCAAGGGCGAGGTCGAGAAGGCGGAGAAGCTGCGGTTGAAGTGACCGAGCGAGCCGCGCACGAAGTAAGCGGTCGGGAAACTCCACTTATCATCGTGCGCGGCTCGCCATCCGACGGGGGCCGCCCATGAAGGAGATCATGAAGGCGCGCAAGCGGGACGCGCCGGTCAAGCCCCCCGCCGAGCTGGAGCCGCGCCCCGGCGACCTCGACCTGCCGCCGGCGCTGTACCTGGCCTGCCGGGTGTTCGCCCGGCTCAAGGTGAAGCCGAGCACCGACAAGTTCCCGGGCACGCTGCGGCTGCGGCGCTACGACGCCGGCGAGGTGATCTGCTGGCAGGGGGATCCCGGCTGGTCGGCATACTCGATCCTCGGCGCCGACGACGTCGCCGCCATGCACAAGGAGCGCGAGCGGCTCCTGGCCGCGCTGCCCGACAAGATCGCCAGGGGCAAGGAGGCCGCCGAGAAGGACGTCGAGCTGCTCGACCGGCTGAAGGGTGTCGGCATGCCGGTGGCGCCACCGGGGGAGGGCGGGGCGGTCACCGTGCTGCTCGACTCGTCCCGCGCCGGAGTGGCAAAACCGCAGGGCTGGCTGGCGCGGCTGTTCGGCCGAGGCGGGAGGCGAGCCGGCCGGCGTTCATCCCCATCGACGCCCCGACGACGCTGGACTACGGCACCAAGAAGGCGTCGCTGGCCGAGGGAGCCTGTTCGGCCAGTGGAGCTGCATCTACGGCACGCCGCGGTCGGCCACGGTCGTCGCCGAGCGGCCGGTCTTCGTGCTGGAGATGCTGCGCAACGTGCTGGAGCAGGTCCTCCGCGACAAGCAGTTCCAGGAGGACACCGACCGGGAGTACGTCGAGAGCGTCCTGCAAAACCACCTCGCCGGGCTGCCGATCTTCCGCGAGCTGACGCCGGACCAGATCGCCGAGGTGCGGGCCGGCGTGCGGCTGAGGCGGTTCAAGGAGGGCGAGGTGATCTTCGCCAAGGGCGACCCCTCCGACGCCTTCTACATCGTCCGCCGCGGCGTGGTGAAGGTGCTGCTGGACCACGGCCGGGTCACCGGGTCGGAGAACATCCTGACCTACCTCACCCAGGGGGACTTCTTCGGCGAGATCGGCGTGATCGAGAACCAGCCGCGCAGCGCCACCTGTGTCGCCTACGTACACCCGCGCCCTGAGGGTGACGGGGCCGACGCTCAGGGCGATAAATGGCGTCGCGAGGAGGAGCGCGTCGAGCTGGTCGAGGTCCCCGCCGCCCTGCTGCACCAGCTCTGTGCGAACCACCCCCCGGTCAAGAGGAAGGTGGACGCCGAGATCGCCGCCCGGCGGCGCCGCAGCGAGGAGCGGTCGGCCGGCCGCGCCTGGGGGCAGGGCACGCCGGCGCAGCAGTCCGACCGGTTCCAGCAGCTGGGCCTGATCCAGGGCCAGAAGCTGATGCTGATCGACCTCGACCGCTGCACCCGCTGTGACGAGTGCGTCGAGGCCTGCGTCGCCCAGCACGACGACGGCCGGTCGCGGCTGTTCCTCGACGGCCCGCGGTTCGGCAAGTACCTGGTGCCGACGACCTGCCGCTCCTGCCGCGACCCGGTGTGCCTGATCGGCTGCCCGGTCGGGTCGATCCGCCGCGGCGACAACCTGCAAATTGTCATCGAGGACTGGTGCATCGGCTGCCAGCTGTGCGCCAGGAGCTGCCCCTACGGCTCGATCCAGATGCACGACCTGGGGCTGATCCACGAGGAGGCGCACGGCTGGCGGTGGCAGTGGCGCGACCAGGTCCACGGCGACGACTGGGCGCGGCCGGGCTTCTCCGACCGGTCGTGGACGCCGGCGCGCACCCCCGTCTGGTGGGACAGGGACTTCAGGGAGTTCGATGACCCGAAAACGCTGTGTCTCCGCCGGGACTTCCGGCTCGACGCGCTGCCGGACGAGGACGGCGGCTACAAGCTGGTGATCGACTCGGCCGCGCGGGAGGTCGTCGTCGAGGGACGGGGCGCTCCGCGAAGGTGACGGCGTTCGCCCCGGTGTGGCTCAACGGCGTGCGGGTGCCGGACGGGAAGTGGAAGCCGCAGAGCGACCAGTACGTCTTCGAGCTGGTCGGCGACGACCGCAAGCTGTTGCGCCCCGGCCGGAACGTGGTGGCGGCCCAGGTGACGCCGGTCGCCGGCCAGCGTGCGGTGCTCTGGCAGGCGGCCCTGGACGAGGTAAGGCCGTCCGGGGCGGTCATCCCCTCGAGGGCGGTGGTGTGCGACCAGTGCAGCGAGCTGCCCGGCCGCCAGCCGGCCTGCGTCCACGCCTGCCCCCACGACGCCGCCATGCGCGTCGATGCGTGGACGGCCTTCCCAACGTCCTGAGCGGCCGCCGGTTCGCCGCAGGAGGGGCCAATGCTCCCCAGGCCCAGCTTCGCCAACCCAGGCTTCCGGGGCCTCGTCGCCGGCGTCGTGGTGGCCATGCTGGTCTGGCTCGCGGGCCGGGCGGGGCTCTTCGACGGGCTGGAGGACTGGGCCCTGGACGAGGCGTTCGTCTGGCGCGGCCGGCGGGCGACGGCCGCCCGCGTCGTCCTGGTCGGGATCGACGAGGAGTCGATCCGGCGGCTGGGGAAGAACCTGTCCTACGTCAGCCCCGAGCTGGCCCGGGTGGTGCGCTACGCCAACGCCCAGGGGGCCTCGGCCATCGGCATCGACGTGCTGATCCACGAGCGCCAGCAGTTCAACCCCGAGATCATGCGGCCAGGGGGATCGGGTACGCCGCCCCGCTGGGCAAGGCGGTCCGCGAGGCGGGGAACGTCGTGCTCCCTTGCTGGTACGACGCGGAGCAGGCCGGCGGGGCGGGGAGAGCGGCCCCTGGCAGCTTCCTCTGCCCCAGTGGCGCTCAAGGCGTTGAACGAGGAGACCCGCGCCGACACCGACCTGGCCTTTGTCCACCTCAACGAGGACGGCGACCGGTTCGTGAGGCGGCAGCAGTTGCTGGCCAGCGAGGGCGGGGAGCTGCGCGTCCAGTTCGGCTACGCCCTCTACTGCGTGTCGCGTGGGGAAGGCGTGCGCCACCAGGACGGGGTGCCGTTGGCCGGGGGCGACCCGGTGCCGCTGGACGAGCGAGGGTGCATGCTGGTCAACTACGTCGGCCCGCCGGGCACGTTTCCGGCCGTGCCGTTGCACGAGGCGCTGCGGCGGATCGACTCCGGGGAGCGGTCGGCGGACTGGGCCGGCGCCGTCGTGCTGGTCGGGGTCACGGCCCGGGGGCGGCAGGATTACCACTCGACGCCGTACTCCAACACCCGCGCCCGCTGGCTACCCGGGCCTCCACCGGGGCGGATGTCCGGGCTGGAGTACCACGCCAACGTGATCGCCACCCTCACCGATCGCGCCTTCGTCCACACGCCCCGCTGGTTGGCCCCGCTCCCGGTGCTGCTGGTGACCGGCCTGGCCCTGGGCTGGGCCTACTCGGGTCTGAGGCTCGGCGGCGGGTTGCTGTTGTGGCTGGGGCACTTCGTCGGTTGGAAGGCGTT
The DNA here is from genome assembly GCA_046350195.1 of Gemmataceae bacterium. Taxonomy (GTDB): domain Bacteria; phylum Planctomycetota; class Planctomycetia; order Gemmatales; family Gemmataceae; genus CALDUY01. The sequence goes on along the minus strand of JAXMAW010000031.1, from coordinate 21,577 downwards.
GGCCGTCCTGGCGTTCGCGCTGGCCGGAGCGCGGCTGCCCGTTGTGGGGGTGCTGGTGCTGAGCGGCCTGCTGTACACGGTCGCGCTGGGGTTGCGCTGGAAGCGGGGCCGTCGCCTGCTCCGGGTGTTCCTGTCCGGGCCGATCGCCGACCGCGTCGAGCAGCAGCCGGCCGACCGGCGGGTCGAGGAGCGAGTGGTCACCGTGCTCTTCGCGGACATCCGCGACTTCACCCGGTTCAGCGAGGCCACCCCGCCGGAGCAGGTGTCCCGGCTGCTTCAGGGCTACTTCGACGTGGTGGTGCCGATCATTGAGGGGCACGGCGGCGTCGTCAACACCTTCATGGGGGACGGCGTGCTCGCCCTCTTCAACGCCGCCGCGGACGACCCCGCCCACGCCGAGCACGCCGTCCGCGCCGCCGCGGCGATGGTGCGCGAGGTGCGCGACCGGGCGGCGCGGTGGAAGGCCATGGGCTTTGACCCGATGCGGATCGGCGTCGGCGTCCACACCGGCCCCACCGCCGTCGGCGCGGTCGGCAGCTCCGGGCGGCTTCACTTCACCGTGGTCGGCGACACGCCCAACACGGCGGCGCGGATCGAGGCGGAGAACAAGGCCCTCGGGACGGAGGTGCTGATCAGCGCCGCGACCCGGGCCGCCCTGGGGCCGCTGGCGGCCGAACTGGGGTGCGAGCCGTCGCCGCACCGGTTCACGCCGAAAGGCAAGCGGAAGGTGGTTGAAGTCCACGCCGTTGTCGTGTAAGGGGGTGGTGACGACTTGTTGTCACCCGAGGAGAACGGTATGAGCGCTCTGCTGGTTTGGGCGCTGCTTCAGGTATCCGCCCCGAAAAAACCCGTGGCGATGGTGCTCAGCTGCCCGGCCGACTGCCAGGTGCGGCGGCCGGAGAACCCGAAGCCGGAACGGCTGTCCGACAGCGACCTGCTGTTCGAGAAGGACCAGGTGATCACCGGGAAGGCCGGCGTGAGGGTGCTGATGTTGCTCGGGTCGAGTAACGTCGAGGTCTTGCCGGCGAGGACGGTCACCCTGGGGCCGAGGGAGTTCACCCCGGCGACGGCGGTCAAGGCGGTGCCCCGCCGGAAGGGCGCCCCCGGCCTCGACAAGGTGCCCGGGCTCATCCACAGCGAGACCATCGCCGGGGTGGTGGAAACGTTCTTCCCCCCCCAGTCCGAGGTGCAGACCGGCCGGATCTCCCCCCTGGCCAACAGCCAGGTCCTGTCCGCCCGGCCGACGTTCCGCTGGCCCGCCGTGAAGGAGGCGACGGGCTACGAGGTTCGCTTAACCGATTGGTCGGGGGACAAGCCGGAGTGGACCGCGAAGGCGGCCACGAACTCCTACACGCCGACCGCCAAACAGGGGCTGGCCGAGGGGAAGAACTACCTGTGGCGCGTCGTCGCCACCCTCAAGTCCGGGAAGCAGCTGACCGTGGTGGACGACTACAGCGTGGCCTTGCTGGAGGGCAAGAAGCGCGAACGGCTGAAGGCGGTCGAGCCGTTCCGGAACAGCCCCGACCCCGAGGACTGGCTGATCGCGGCGGCGACCTACCAGGCGTTCCGGGTGGCGGACGAGGCGTTCGTGCTTTACGAGAAGGTGGCGGCGAAGCGGCCGGGCCAGGTCGGGCTGCTCTGGAAGCTGCACTCGTACTGCCAGCGGGCGCAGGACAAGGGCAAGGCGAAGGAGGTGGAGAAGGAGCTTCGCAAGCTCGGCGCCTGGACGGACTTCGGCAGCTGAGCCGGGCCCCCGGCTCGCCTGTCGAGGCTGCCCGGGTGGTGGTATCCTGGGGCTGTTGGGCCCACGTACGGAGACCGTCGATGTCCACCTTCCCCACCGCCCGGCCGTTTCCCCTGGAGCAGGGGGACCATTTGACGCGGGACGAGTTCGAGCGCCGCTACGACGCCATGCCGGGGCTGAAGAAGGCCGAGCTGATCGACGGAGTCGTCCACATGCCCTCCGCCGTCCGCTGGAACAGCCACGCCTCGCCGCACGCCCGCGTCTGCGCCTGGCTTGCCCTCTATTCGGTCGCCACGCCCGGCACCCAGGCGGGAGACAACGGTAGCGTCCGGCTGGACGAGGAAAACGAGCCGCAGCCGGACGCCGCCCTGGTGATCCTCCCCTCCTACGGAGGGCAAGCCCGGGTCAGCGCGGACGACTACCTCGAAGGCGCCCCGGAGCTGGTCTTCGAGGTCGCCTCCAGCACCACCAGCATCGACCTGAACGCGAAGCTCCGGGTTTACCAGGAACACGGGGTGCGCGAGTACGTCGTCTGGCGTGTGCTTCAACGCCAGATCGATTGGTTCGTCCTGCGTGACGGCCAATTCGCCCGGCTTGCCGCCGGCGCGGACGGAGTCTGGCGAAGCGAGATTTTCCCCGGCCTTTGGCTCGACCACGGCGCTCTGGTTCAGGAGGACATCGCCCGGGTGCTGGCGGTGTTGCAACAGGGCCTGGCCAGCCCCGAGCACGCCGCTTTCGTCGCTCAGCTTCAGCAGGCCGCGGCCCCCTGAGCGGGCATTGCCCACCCCCGGGTCGGCCCCTAAAGTGACATCTCCCGCCGCGCCCGTTTTCCGTCCTGGAGATGTCTGGCATGTCGTCGAACCGGAGCAGCCTCGTCACCACCCAGGGCCCCGGCCGCGCCCCCAACCGCGCCATGCTGCGGGGCGTCGGCTTCCACGACGACGACTTCTCGCGGCCGATGATCGGCGTCGCCAACCTGCACAGCGACATCACCCCCTGCAACGCGCACCTGGACCGGCTGGTCACCCACGCCCGCGAGGGCATCCGGGCCGGCGGCGGCGTGCCGCAGGTCTTCGGCGCTCCCACCGCGACCGACGGCATCATGATGGGCCACCAGGGGATGCGCTACAGCCTGGTGTCGCGCGAGGTCATCGCCGACTCGATCGAGGTCGTGGCCGGCGGCATGAACCACGACGGCCTGCTCGCCGTCGGCGGCTGCGACAAGAACATGCCCGGCTGCCTGATGGCGATGGCCCGGCTGAACGTCCCGGCGATCTTCGTCTACGGCGGCAGCATCCTGCCGGGCATCGGCCCCGACGGCAAGGACATCGACATCGTCTCGATCTTCGAGGCGGTCGGCCGGCACCAGGCCGGCACCCTCGACGAGAAGGGCGTCCACGCCATCGAGTGCGAGGCCTGCCCCGGCGCCGGCGCCTGCGGCGGCATGTACACGGCCAACACGATGTCCAGCGCCATCGAGGCGATGGGCATGTCGCTGCCCTACGACGCCAGCTACCCCGCCGTCACCGCCGCCAAGGAGCGCGAGGCGTTCCTGGCCGGCAAGGCGCTGGTGAGCCTGATCGACAAGCAGATCAAGCCGCGCGACATCATCACCCGCAAGTCGCTGGAGAACGCCTACACGTTCGTGCTGGCCCTGGGCGGCTCGACCAACGCGGTGCTGCACCTGATGGCGATCGCCCGCGAGGCCGAGGTGCCGTGGACGCTGGACGACTTCGACCGGCTCAACGCCAAGGTGCCGCACCTGGCCGACCTGAAGCCGGGCGGCCGCTACGTCATGAACGACCTGCACCGGGCCGGCGGCACGCCGGCGACGCTGCGGGCGCTGCTCGACGCGGGGTTCCTGCACGGCGACTGCGTCACGGTGACCGGCAAGACGCTGGCCGAGAACCTGCGCGACGTCGAGAGCGTGTACAAGCGCAAGCAGGACGTGGTACTGCCGCTGGACAGGCCGATGCACCCGACGGGGCACCTGGTGATCCTGCGCGGCAACCTGGCGCCGGAGGGGGCGGTGTGCAAGGTGGCGGGGCTGAAGGTGCGGAAGATCACCGGCCCGGCGAAGGTGTACGACGGCGAGGAGGCGTGCGCCGCGGCGATCCAGGAGCGGAAGATCAAGCCCGGCGACGTGGTGGTGATCCGCGGCGAGTGCGGTCGGCGGCCCGGGCATGCGCGAGATGCTGGCGGTGACGGCGGCTGCCTGGTCGGCCAGGGCCCGGCGAGAAGGTCGGCCTGATCACCGACGGCCGCTTCTCCGGCGGCACGCACGGCCTGGTGGTGGGCCACGTCGCCCCGGAGGCGTGGGTCGGCGGCCCGATCGGGCTGATCCGCGACGGCGACAAGGTCACGATCGACGGCGACGGCAAGCGGCTGACGCTGGAGGTGGATGAGGCCGAGCTGGCCCGCCGCCGGGCGGCGTGGACGAAGCCGGCGGTGCGGGTGGAGCGCGGGGTGCTGGCGAAGTACGCCCGCTGCGTGCGGAGCGCGTCGGAGGGGCGGTGACGAGTTGACGGACCGTGACATTTGGAGAACCGTCGTGCGGTGCCGGTCTACCGTAGGGCCTGATCCGGTGCTACGCCGCTAACAGAACTTGAGAGCTCCCCTTGCGGGCCAACTCGAAAGCCCTGGTGAAGTCGCGGTAGTTGTTGATGAAGTCCTCGTCGTCTTCAAGTGATGCTGCAAACTCCGCGACCTTGGCCTCGTGGGCGCGGAAATCGGTTGCCAGCTTCGAGGCCAACCTCGTCCCGATCCCGCCATCACAGTCGGTGAAGTGGATCAACTCCACGAACGGCCGTCCGGCGAACCGCTCCGGGTCTTCCCAAACGACGCTTGGATCGACACCGAGAGCTAACTGGCTCAGGTGCTCCCGCCACAAGTTGTAGTAGCTGTACGGTCCCGCCCGGAAGTCGTGCTGCTCGGACGCGGCCGTGTACTCATACAGGCCCGGCTCTAGGTCCGCCAGGTGCCCTTCCCAGTCGGGGTGGTTTGGGGAGAGCAAAAAGTAGACGTCGTCCAAGCACTTGCCCTGGCGATCGGCCTCCTGCTCAAGGCGGTCGAACTCCTCGCCCTGCGGGATCGGGCGGAGATACCGTAGGTGGCTCGCCGCGTGGATGTCCAGCCCCATCTACGCCTCTGGCTTTGCTGCCGAACTTGTGATTCTCCCGACCCAAATCGGCCTAATCCTATCGCGTACCACTCTGCGTCGCAAACCGATTCCAGCCAATACATGGCACGCCCACGGCTCTTTGCTATTTTGGGGTCCGGCACTCCCCTGATCGCACCGGTTACACCAGCCGCCTCTTCCGGCAGACGGTCATGTAAGCTGCCTCCAACTCGACCGGCACGACCAGATCGCCCTTGAGCCGCAGTGGCATCGTTGGCAGCGGCGAGCCGACGACGCAAGCCTCCGCCCAGACGTCCATCTCGACCTTTTCGCCGCGCACCACCGGCCGGTAGGCCGAGGTGTAGATGTGGACGTCGTCCGGCAGTTGCCCCTCGGTCGCGCCGAACGCCTCCAACAGGTCGTTGTGAAAGTTGAAGTGGTAACTGGTCACGATGTCCACGACGACCAGGCTGACGCCCGAGCGCAGGTAGCTGCCGCACTTATCGACGAAGGCCTCACGCTTGTCCGGCCGGTCCTTGTTACCCTTGCTGACGATCTCGATCGCGCCGACCAGTTCCCAACCGCTGGCGTCGGCGTAAACCAGCACCTCGAAGCGGTCGGGAAACGACAGCGGCACCGTACACAGCTTCGGGGGCACGGTCCAGGTCTTCGGCTGTGTCGCCACCCCCCCGCCGTTCCCGGTCGTCCCAGCAGGGAAGCCGCCGGTTTCGTAGGTCGCCACGTCGATCTCGACCGAGCCGTGGTTGGCGTGCTCGACGGCGAGGTAGGGGGCCGGCAGCCAGTTGTCGATGAGGTCCGACGCGAGGTAGGTGGCCCACCCGGAATGCAGCGTGGCGTAGGGCAGCCGGCGCTGGAGCGGGTCGTGAAAATGGTCCATCAGGGGCATGGTGAACTCCTGGGTTCCACCGATGTCGCCCCTTCAGGCTATCTTATCCCCCCTGGTCCAGCAACCACTCCTGCCGCCGCAGCTGCTGCATCCGCTTCAGCCCGCCGCACAGGTCCAGGTACTCGCCGAACTCCTTCACGCCATAGATGTACTTCGCCAGCCACGCCCGGTACGTCTCGACGTCCGCCTCCGCCGCCATCCAGGCCTTCAGGTGCTCCTCGTCGGAGAAGTACTCGTACGGCATGTTGCCGGGGTAACTCCCGTACGGCACCTCGCAGACCGCGTCCACGCAGTAGAACGGGATCGCCGTCCGCGTCGGGTCGCGGCGGATCTCGTCCTCGAGGATCAGCCGCTCGCAGGTAATGATCAGCCGCTTCGCCGCCTGCGCCAGCTCCCAGTCGGCCACGCTCGTCCCCGGATGCGGCAGTTGCCGAACCGATCCGCCTCGTGCACGTGGATCGCCGCCACGTCGGGGTACAGGGCCGGGATCGCCGCCAGTGTCTCGCCGGTGAACGGGCAGGTGATCGCCTTCGCCGCGCTTGTGGGCGAACGTGTCGGTGCCCAGGAGCGACCGCGCCGGCAGGAACGGCACGCCCATCGCCGCGGCCTTCAGCCGCAGCGCCAGCGTGTAGTTCGACCACTCGGTGAACTCGACCTCGCCCGACTCGCACACCCGGCGGGCGTGCGGCGACAGGCCGCGCGCCTCCAGCCCCACGATGTAAGCAATGTCCACCGCCGCCAACAGCCGGCCGTTGCCCAGCCCGTTGCCGGCGCAGAGGATCTGGAAGTCGTGGGTCGCGGTGTGACCGCTGAAGCGGAGCCGCTGCGGGACCCGCCTCAAAACCTCGTGCAGCACCGCCGTCGGGATGCGGTCGGCGCCGAAGCCGCCGATCGCCAGGTAGTCGCCGTCGTGGACCAGCCGGCCGACGGCGTCGGCCACGGTGGTGAGCTTGTCCTCGTGGCCGCGCGGCTTGGTGGCGAAGAAGGCGCGAGCCCGGTCGGACGACACGTCCGAGAGCAGCCGGCCCTGGCCTTGCGGGAGGGGGTCCATAGTCCAGCAGCGATGGCTAGCGACCCTCGCCGAGGCGTCGCCAATCGGTCACTCGTCGGCGTAGTCGCTGAGCAGCTCGCGGAAGCGCGGGTCCTGCTTGATCGTGTCGAGGTCGGGGTCCTCGCGCATGTACCGGAAGTCGCGGTAGCCCAGCTCGACCGCCTTCCGCAGCGTCTTGATCGAGGCGTCGGAGCGGTTCAGCAGGGCGTAGCTGCACGCCAGGTTGTAGTGGGCCAGCGAGTCGGCCGGCCGCAGCCGCACCAGCTTCTTGTCGATCTTGAGCCCCTCGGCGAACATCCCCTTCAGCGCCAGCAGGCTGCCCATGATCCGCAGCACGTCCACGTAGTCGGGGTTGTGGCGCAGCAGGCCGTTGAAGTACTCCAGCTCGAAGTCGAGCTGGTTCGGCTCGGAGTCCCGGGCGGAGGCCTTGCTCGGGGTCGCCGGCCCGGGTCCCTCGTCGAAGTGCTTGCCTGGCTGTGCCATCGACTTCCCTCCGCGAGTTGGCTTCGGACCACACGACGCGATTATAACTGACAGCCTCGCCCATGAAAAGCGGACCAGCCCCCGCCGTGCCGGCCGCGCCCCCCAAACGCCAGCCGGCCAGGCAGGGTCCGCAAACCCCGCCTGGCCGGCCATGCCCTGTCGCAACGGACTAGTCGGCGGCGTCGTCGTCGTCGTCGTCCTCGTCGTCGTCGTCCAGGTCGTCGTCGTCGTCGAAGTCGTCGTCCAGGTCGTCGTCGAAGTCGTCGTCGTCCAGGTCGTCGTCGTCGAAGTCGTCGTCGAAGTCGTCGTCGTCGTCGTCGTCGTCGAAGTCGTCGTCCTCGTCGTCGTCCTCGTCGTCCTCGTCCTCGTCGCGGGCCGCGACGATCGTGAACGGGTCAGACTCCTCGATCAGACGCCAGGGGTCCGACTCGGGTTCGAGCCGGACGCAAGCCAGCCGGGTGCCACCGAACATCAGGTTGTCCTCGTAAAAAAACTACGTCGAGAGGGCGCCTCCTGCGTGCCCTCGTGGTATCGGCGCGAGCCGCTCACGACCTTCTCCTGCGCCCCGCGATTCCCCGCCTCGGACCAGGGGCTGGGCCACCCTGGCGACGGCGCGGAACTCGTGGACGGAACATCATGCAAATTCGACACTTCCGAGACTGCCACGGCGGAACGGAATCCGGTCGTTTCTCGGCCCGAAGGGGTCGAAGTAATCTCTTCGTAGCGAACGGGACGGGACCCGTCAAGCTGGGCAAAATCTTCTGGCGGATTCCGCCGCAAGTCGTCCCGGTAGAAGGAGAAAAATCTTATGGCCGCCGCCAGAAACGCCGGGGAATTGAAGGCGTCCGGCTACCGCCCTCGCCGGGTCAAGGACGAGCTGCGCCAGAACCTCCTCGCCCGACTCCGCGCGGGGGCCCCGCTCTTCCCCGGATTGGTCGGCTACGGGGATACCGTCGTGCCGCAGGTCGCCAACGCCCTCCTGGCCCGGCACGACCTGCTCCTGTTGGGCGCCCGCGGCCAGGGCAAGACGATGCTCTTGCGCCAGCTGGTCGAGCTGCTCGACGACGAAGTGCCGGTCGTCGCCGGCAGCGACCTGCGTGACGACCCACTGGCGCCGGTCAGCGACTACGCCCGCCGCCGGCTGGCTGAGGAGGGCGACGCCACGCCGATCGACTGGCTGCCGCGCCGCCAGCGCTACCTGGAGAAGCTGGCCACGCCGGACGTGACCATGGCCGACCTGTTCGGCGACATCGACCTGATGAGGCACGTCCAGGGCCGGCCGCTGGCCGACGAGGGGTCGCTGCACTTCGGGCTGATCCCGCGGGCCAACCGCGGGCTGTTCTGCATCAACGAGCTGCCCGACCTGGCCCCGAAGATCCAGGTCGGGCTGTTCAACCTGCTCCAGGAGCGCGACGTGCAGATCCGCGGCTACCCGGTGCGGTTCGAGCTGGACGTCTGCCTCGTCTTCAGCGCCAACCCGGAGGACTACACCAGCCGCGGCCGGATCGTCACCCCGCTGAAGGACCGCATCGGCAGCGTGGTGCGGACGCACTACCCGCGGTCGCGCGCCGAGGGCGTCGCCGTGACCGACGCCAGCGCCTGGTCCCGCCGCGACGCCGTGCCGGTCGCCGTGCCGGGCTTCCTGAAAGAGGTTATTGAGGAGGTGGCCCGGCGGGCGCGGTCGCACCCCGACGTGAACCAGCAGTCCGGCGTCAGCGCCCGGCTGGCGATCGCCGGGCGCGAGCTGGTCGTGTCCAACGCCGAGCGGCGCGCGGTGCGGCTGGGCGAGCCGGCCGCCGTGCCGCGCGTCAGCGACCTGTCGGCGTTGCACGCGGGGGCGCGCGGCAAGCTGGAATTGCTGCTGGCCGACGAGGGGCAGGAGGACCGCCTGGTCGAGGAGCTGCTGCGCGAGTCGATCCGCGCCGTGTTCGCCGACCACGCCGACCTGGCGACGCTGCGGCCGGTGCGCGAGTGGTTCCAGGCCGGCGGCCGGGTGACCGTCGGCGACGACGTGCCCGACGCGGAGGTCGTGCGGCAGATCGCCGGCACGCCGATCGAGCCGCGGGCGTTGGCGCTGGGATCGCCGGCGGAACTGGCCAGCGCGGCGGAGTTCCTGCTCGAAGGGCTGCACCTCGCGGGACAGATCGGCAAGCACGAGGGGGTGTTCCGAACCTGAAGCCGGGCCCCTCCGCCGGCCGTGCCGACTTTGCCGACTGGTGAGACTCGGCGGGTTGCGAAAACCTCGCCGGAGACTTGCTTCGCGCCGGTTGAGCTGATTGAATGAACCGAACAGGATTCGCCGCGCCAGGAGGCCGTCTCGCCAGCCGTGTCCGCCCGCGCTCTCTCCCGTGTCAGGATCCGCGGCCTGGTTCGTCAGCAGTGATTAGGGGGAAAACCGCGCTCCCTGGCCTGTTCTGCGCCGGGGACCTTTCCCATTGAGCCACGATGACTCCCCCGGGCGCTTCGGCGGCCCGGCTCGCCCGGTTCTAACCTCCCACGAGACCCCACGATGAGCGATCAGCACAAAGAGGACCTCCGCGGCGACGACCTGGAATCGGTCCGCAAGCTCAAGGACGCCTTTGCCAGCATCAAGACCCAGCTCAGCCGCATCATCGTCGGCCAGGAGGAGGTGATCGAGGAACTGCTGATCTCGCTGTTCAGCAAGGGCCACTGCATCCTCGAAGGCGTGCCCGGCCTGGCCAAGACGCTGATGATCAGCACCCTGTCGCGCTCCTTGTCGCTGGCCTTCTCGCGCATCCAGTTCACCCCCGACCTGATGCCGAGTGACATCACCGGCACCGAGGTGATCGAGGAGAACCGCTCGACCGGCCAGCGCGAGTTCAAGTTCCTGCCCGGCCCACTGTTCGCCAACGTCATCCTCGCCGACGAGATCAACCGCACCCCGCCCAAGACCCAGGCCGCCCTACTCGAGGCCATGCAGGAGCGCCAGGTCACCGTCGGCCGGGTGCGGCACCGGCTCGACGCGCCGTTCTTCGTGCTGGCGACGCAGAACCCGATCGAGCAGGAGGGCACCTACCCCCTGCCGGAAGCGCAGCAAGACCGCTTCATGTTCAAGGTGTTCGTCAAGTACCCGAAGTTCGACGAGGAGTTCGAGATCGCCCGGCGCACCACCGCCCTGGCGCAGGACGAGGTCAGCCCGGTCCTCAGCGGCGATCAGATCCTGGAACTGCAAAACCTCGTCCGCCGGGTGCCGGTGACCGACCACGTCATCAAGTACACCCTGGCCCTGGTGCGGCAGACGCGGATCGGCGAGCCGGGCGTGCCGAAGTTCGTCCGCGACTGGCTGTCCTGGGGCGCCGGCCCGCGGGCGGTGCAGTTCCTCATCCTCGGCGCCAAGGCCCGCGCCCTGCTGCACGGCCGGGTCCACGTGCAGACCGACGACGTCAAGGCGCTGGCGTACCCGGTGCTGCGGCACCGCATCCTGACCAACTTCACCGCCGCGTCGGAGGGGATCAGCCCCGACACGGTGATCAAGAAGCTGCTGGAGGAGACGCCGGACAAGGAGAGCGAGCTGACCCGCGACGAGCGGTTCAAGAGGATCTTCGCGTCCTAGAGCTGTCAGCTGTCAGCTGTCAGCTCTCAGCCAGAGGGCCGACGGCTGGCGGCTGCCGTCGTCCCCGTGTTGCTGGCTGAGAGCTGAGAGCTGATAGTTGAGAGCTGACCGTGGCCAAACCCACCACCGCCGACGACCCGCGCCGCTTCCTGCACCCCGCGACGATCGCCAAGATCAGTAACCTCGACCTCCGCGCCCGCCAGGTCGTCGAGGGGTTCATCTCCGGCATGCACAAAAGCCCCGTCTTCGGCCACTCCATCGAGTTCGTCCAGCACCGCGAGTACACCGTCGGCGACGACATCCGCCACCTCGACTGGAAGGTCTGGTCCAAGACCGACCGCTACTACGTCAAGCAGTACGAGGCCGAGACCAACCTCCGCTGCAACCTGGTCGTGGACGTCTCCGAGTCGATGCACTACGGCCGGGGGCCGCTGAACAAGTACGAGTACGCCTGCACCGCCGCCGCCAGCGTCGCCTACCTGCTGTTGCGGCAGCAGGACGCCGTCGGCACGATCACGTTCGACGAGGACGTCCGCCACATCGTGCCGCCGCGCAGCCAGATGACGCACATGGACGCCGTCTGCAACGCCATGCACGTCAGCAAGCCGCGCGACAAGACCGACATCTTCGCCATCCTGCGGCGGGTCACCGAGAGCATCGCCGGCCGCGGCATGGTGGTGCTGATCTCCGACTTCCTCGTCGATCGCGAGCCGCTCATCAAGGGGCTCGAGATGCTCTGCCAGCGCAAGCACGACATCCTCGTCTTCCACGTGCTGGACGACGACGAGATGAACTTCCCGTTCTCCGGCACCACGCGCTTCGAGGGCATGGAGCAGCTGCCCAACCTGCTCTGCGACCCGCGCGCGTTGCGCGACGGCTACCTGGAGGCGCTGGAGGAGTACCTCGTCGAGGTGCGGCGCGGCTGCACCCGGCTGGGCCTGGACTACCAGCTGGTCCGCACCGGCGACTACCTCGACGCGATCCTGTCGAAGTTCCTGCACCACCGCATGGACGTCCGGGCGAACGCCGCGCGGGCGCGGAACTGATTCCGTCGTAGGACAAGCTGCCAGCTTGTCCCTGGTGCGACCCGGACAAGCTGGCAGCTTGTCCTACGAGAAGCGACGCATGGAATTCTTCTACCACCCCTGGTACATGGCCGCCGGCGGCCTGCTGGTCAGCTCGCCGATCATCATCCACCTGATCAACCGGATGCGCTACAAGCGCGTCCGCTGGGCGGCGATGGAGTTCCTGCTCAAGTCGCAGAAGCGCAACCAGCGCAAGCTCATCATCGAGCAGATGATCCTGCTTTTGCTCCGCATCCTGCTGGTGCTGCTGGCGGCGTTCCTGGTGGCGCGGTTCGTCTACGGCTCGGGTGGGTCGCGCGGGGCGGCCCACGTCGTCGTCGTCGATGACACGATGAGCATGAACGACCGGGACAAGGACGGCGCCCGCAGCGGCATCGCCTTCGAGGCCGGCATCGAGCAGATCAAGGAGCTGGCCAAGAACGCCGCCGAGGCCTCGTCGGCGCAGGCGATGCGGATCTACCTGCTCTCCGACATGTCCAAGCCGATCTTCGACGAGCGGCTGAGCGACCAGTCGGTGAACAAGATCGACGCCAAGTTCGCCGAGCTGGCCCGCCGGCCGACCTTGATGCACGTCTCGCCCCTGGTGGCACTGCGCAAGGGCGGCGAACTGCTCGGGCAGGAGAAGGCCGAGGGGCAGCGCATTCTCCACTTCGTCAGCGACTTCCGCGACCGCGACTGGACCACCGGCCCCGACGCCGACAAGCTCCACGAGCAGATGCGCGACCTGCTCGACACCGGCATCAATTTGAGCCTCATCGACGTCGCCTCGCCGGCCCGCACCGCCCGCAGCAAGGCCGTCAACCACAACAACAACATCGCCCTGTTGGACCTGAAGGCGGAGACCCGGGTGGCGATCGAGGACGCCGAGATCGAATTCACCGCCACGCTGATGAACTTTGGCCAGGCGAAAGACCAGGCGTTCGTCACCGTGTCCATCAACGGCGAGCAAGACCTGACCCGCGACATCATGCTGTCGGATTTGGAGCCGGGCAAGCCGCGCGAGCACAAGTTCACGCTCCGGTTCAACCGCAAGGCCCGGCCCGGCTCGGACATCACCGAGAAGGACACCGTCGAGCAGCGCGAGGCCAAGCGGCGGCTGGAGCGCGAGCAGTTCAACGTCCGCGTCACCATCAGCCAGACGCTCCAGGCCGAGGGGCTGCTGGGCGACAACGTCCGCGACATGGTCGTCGAGGTCCGCAAGAAGGTGCCGATGCTCGTCGTGGACGGCAACAAGCCGGAGAACCGCGGCGAGGGCGGCGACATGTTCCACCTCCAGTCGTTCTACTCCGCCACCCAGGTCTACGAGGTCGAGGAGCGGTCGCTGCCGGCGCTGGAGAAGACCGACCTCGACCTGTACCCGAGCATCATCCTGCTCAACGTCGCCGAGCTGCCCGAGGCGGTCGTCAAGAAGCTCAAGGCCTACGTCGAGAACGGCGGCAGCCTGTGCTACTTCCTCGGCGACGAGGTCAAGCCGGACCACTACAACAGCGTGCTGTTCAAGAACGGCCTGTTCCCGCTGTTGATCGGCGACCGCCCGTTCGACCCGCTCAACGCCGCCGGCATGCTCGACCCGGAGCTGCGCAAGAAGGAGCGAGTCCGGCTGCGGCAGATCGAGCCGACGCCGAAGATCCTCTTCCCCAACCCCGAGCACCGGCTGGTGCGCGGCGTGTCGCTGTGGGGCTCGGCGTTCCGCTACCTCGGCGTCAACGTCTACTGGCAGGCCCAGCCGCGCAGCCGCTGGGACCCTGATCTCAAGCAGACCGAGCCGCTGATCGTGCTGCCGAACACCTCGTCGGTAGACACGTACAAGGCCCGCGCGCCGTCGAGCTGTCGCAGCAGGCGGTGTCGCAGACGATCAAGCTGGCCGACAAGGAGGCCGAGTACAAGCGGTTCGTCAAGCCGGTCGAGGAGTACAGCCGGTCCATCCGCAACGCCCTGGTGGCGGCCGACCTGTACAAGCTCGGCCAGACGTTCGAGGAGCTGTTGAAGAACCCCGGCGTGAAGGACGACGCCGACAAGCCGAGCATGGCCGAGCTGTGGGCGGCGCAGGACATGAAGCAGCTGGCGCTGGAGATCGCCGACTTCCGCGAGAAGGTGATGTTCGGCGACCCGTTGTGCGTCTCCCGGCAGCAGGGCAAGGGCCGCGTCGTCGCCTACCTGACGACGGCGGGCACGTCGCCCCGGCGCGGCGTCGGCGAGGACGGCGTGCCGTGGAACAACTGGGGCGCCGGCGAGGAGATCGTCACGCCCAGCTACGCCAAGTTCATGGTGGACCTGCACGGCTACCTGATCAGCGAGGGCCAGGCGCCGCAGCGGCTCTTGGCGAGGACGTCCGCTTCACCCTCGACGCCTCCCGCTACGCCCCGCAGTACGGCCTGAGCTTCACGCCGCAGCCCGACCTGACGCAGGAGGGCGGCGGCGACCGCGGCCGGCCGGAGGTCGAGAAGGGGCCGCTGACGAAGGACGGCGGCCAGATGGCGTTCGCGGCGCGAGCAACGTCCGCCGGCCGGGCGTCTACCGCGTCAGCCTGACGCTGCTGGGCGACGGCCCGGAGGAGGACCGCCAGGAGGTGCGGGCGTTCGCCTACAACGTCGATGCGTCGGCCGAGGGCGACCTGAAGCGCGCTCGCGCGACCGGCTCGAGCCCGAGATGCCGCCGGGCGACGCCAAGCGCGGCAAGCTGGTGCGCGCGTGCCGGGTGAGTCGTACGAGACGTTCAAGGAGCGCGCCAGCCGGACGCCTCGGAGTCGTCGCTGCTGTACCTGTTCTTTTTGTTGATTTTGGTCGTCGAGCAGGCGCTGGCAGGTACACCTGAGCTTCCACACCCGCGCCCGACCAGGCGCCGCAGGCGACGCCGTCGAGGGCGGCGCCGGCGGCCGCGTGATTTCTCTCGGCGAGCGGGGGACGTAAGTCCCCCGGTGAGGCGCCACAACCGGGGGACTTGCGCGTCCCCCGCTCGCCGCCGATGAGACGAGGATACCCGACCCATGAACGATACCTCCACCTCCGCCGCGACCCCCATCGAGGAGTTCGTCTGGCGGCGCCTCGAAGACCCGGTCAAGCTCTTCCAGTACGAGCTGCCGCCGGTGGTGTGGCTCGTCGCGCTCGGCGTCGTCCTCGCCCTGGCGCTGGTCTACGTCGTCTGGATGTACGTCAAGGACAGCGGCACCGTCGGCCCGTGGTGGGCGTCGCTGCTGGGCGTGCTCCGCTGCGGCGTCTACGCCCTGCTCGCCGTCGTCTTCCTGCTGCCGGCCCGGCAGAGCTACGTCGAGACGCGGTCCGAGTCCAAGGTCCTCCTCGTCCACGACGTCTCCAACAGCATGCAGCAGACCGACCTGCTGCCGACCGGCGCGCCCACCGAGAAGCTGCCCACCCGCATGGACAAGGTGCTCGAGTTCCTCCGCGACAGGCAGGGCGAGTTCCTGACGGCGCTGGAGAAGAAGAACCCCCTCACCGCCTACCGCTTCGGCAGCCGGCTCGACGAGCAGTACCTCCACTTCGCCGGCGGCCGCGTCTGGACCCGCGCCGAGAAGGAGAACCCCGAGCCGCGACTCCGAGGGCAACGTGATCCTGCCGGAGGTCCGGCCGCTGTCCGAAGACTACTGGCGCGGCTGGCTCTTCCCGCACCTGCCGGCCCCGAAGGCCGAGGGCGCCGACGAGAAGCGGATCGAGAAGCTCGGCGACCTCAACGCCAAGCTGGGCCGCGACCTGATCCGCGGCACCAACCTCGGCGACTCGCTCCTGGGCGTCGTCAACCGCGAGCTGCAAAACCGCGTCCAGGGCATCGTCGTCTTCACCGACGGCCGGAATACGGAAGGCTCGCCGAACGCCTTCCGCGAGCTGGAGGCCCGCGCCAAGGCGGCCCGGGTGCCGATCTTCGTCGTCGCCGTCGGCGAGGACCGCGTGAAGGTGAAGATCGACATCGTGGACGTCCGGGCGCCGCAGCAGATCCAGCCGGAGGACAAGTTCCGCGTCAAGACCGAGGTCACCGGCGAGGGCCTCGGCGGCGAGAAGCTCGACGTGGTGCTGGAGCTGACGCACGTCAAGACGGTCAAGAAGAAGGTCCGCGGCAAGGACGGCAAGGAGGTCGAGCAGGAGGTCGAGGAGCTGCTGCCGATCGAGCTGGTCGAGGCGGAGAACCCTGACGACCCGATGTCGGCCCGGACCAAGATCGCCCTGGGCCACCGGCTGGCGCTGCCCGCCCCAGGGGGCTTCACCCTCGACAAGGGTAACCCGCCGCGCGGCGAGGCGGAGTGGCAGATCGACGCCGCCGCCTTGGCCGCCGCCGACAAGATCGACCTCAACGACCCGCGCTACCAGGGCAAGAAGTGGGAAATAGGCGAGACCAAAGAGGATAGTGAATTCAGGTTCCAGGTGCGCGTGCCGACCGACAAGCGCGAGGGGCTGCGGAAGAAGGAGCACGAGAGCACCAAGGTCGGCATGAAGGTGATCAAGAAGCCGCTCCGCGTGCTCTTGCTGGCCGCCGCCGCCAACCGCGAGTACCAGTTCGTCCGCTCGCTTCTGCTGCGCGAGACCGAGAAGAAACGGATGGAGCTGTCGATCCTGCTCCAGATCCCGCCGGGCGAATCCGTCCGCCGCCCGGGCGTCGTCCAGGACGTGCCGCCGGAGCGGATGCTGGCGGCGTTCCCCGACACGTTCCGCAAGAAGAAGGACCTGTACGACCTGTCGAGTTACGACGTCATCGTCGCCTTCGACCCCGACTGGAAGCAGATCCAGCCCGACCAGCTGAAGCTGGTCAAGGACTGGGCCGACAAGGGCGGCGGGCTGGTGCTGATCGGCGGCTACATCAACACGGTCGAGCTGATCCGCCCGCGCGAGGGCGACGACGCCGACCGCTTCAAGCCGATCCTCGACATGCTGCCGGTCGTGCTGGACGACCGCCGCGACTACATCGAGCGCGTCACCGACGACCCGTTCGCCCTGGACTTCGAGGGGGCCAGCCCGGAGATGGAGTTCCTCAAGCTCGACGACGAGCTGGACGAGACGAAGTTCAAGGAGGACTGGATGGCCTACTTCTACGGCGCGGGCAAGGACCGCACCGAGAAGCCGCAGCGGGGCTTTTACAGCTTCTACCCGGTGCAGCGGGCCAAGTCCGGCAGCATCGTCATCGCCCGGTTCACCGACCCGGCGGCAAAGCTGAAGGACAACACGCTGCACCCGTACCTCGTTACCACCCCCGACGCGCTGCCGCGGGTGATGTGGATCGGCAGCGCCGAGACGTGGCGGCTGCGCGAGTACCGCGAGGCGTACCACGAGCGGTTCTGGACGAAGCTGGTCCGCTACGCCGCCGCCAAGAGCAAGGGCGCGGTGGTCAAGTCGATCCGGCTGGAGATGCCGTCGGTGGTCGTGTCCGGCCGTAACATGGAGGTCGAGGCGAAGATCGACGGCCCCGACGGCCAGCCGCTCGACCGCAACGCCAAGCCGCAGATCACGCTCAAGATGCCGCCCGGCGTGCCCGACGCCGAGGTGAAGCAGCCCGTCGTCATGACGCCGCGGCCTGGGGCGCGCGACGGCTGGTTCTCCGGCCGGTTCCTGGTGCGCTCGCCGGGCGAGTACGAGCTGACCGTATCGGTACCGAAGACCGGGGCTTCCGAGGCGGAGCAGCCGGAGACGGCGAAGTTCACGGTGAAGGAGGCCAACCCGGAGCTGGACAACGTCCGGCCGGACTTCGACCGGATGTACCGGCTGGCCAGCGAGGCGGACGAGGTGTTCCTCCGCATGAGCGAGGGCGACCGCAACGAGCTGAGGCGGCGGCTGACCCGGCCGAAACTGGAGACCGGCCCGGACAAGGAGGACCGCGGCGAGATCCGCGAGGACAAGCCGCGGCTGTTCTTCGACCTGAAGAACGCGAGTCTGATCCCGACGTGCATGGTGCAGGACGTGCAGGTGCAGCGCAGCCGCGGCAAGCACCGCGACCTGTGGGACGACGGCTTCGTCGTCCACGAGTACCCCAGGCCGGACGACCCGGGCAAGCCGGCCAAGCCGCCGATCAAGGTGTCGTACGTGCTGCTGGCGGTCGTCGGACTGCTCTCGACGGAGTGGCTGATTCGGAAGCTGTTGAGGTTGGCGTGATCGTCTCGTAGGACAAGCTGCCAGCTTGTCCCTCCGCACAACGGACAAGCTGGCATGCTTGTCCTACGACAGAGGAAGCCTCCCCATGGCCATCGCACCCTCGCCGCGCAACCTCGACGCCGACCGCTCGCGCATCCGCAGCCCCTTGGCCCGGCTGCGCAAGTACATTCACGGCTACGTCAGCCTCGAAGGCGCCGCCTTCGCCGCGCTGTTCGTCGCCCTGTGGTTCTGGATCGGCCTGCTGCTCGACTACGGCTTCTTCAAGCTGACCCTCATCGACTGGGTGCAGACGCTGCCCTGGGGCTTCCGCGCCGGCGTGCTCGGCGTTGTCCTCAGCGCCCTGGCCGCGCTGGTCGTGACCAAGATCGTCTTCCGGCTCTTCCGTGAGTTCTCCGACGCGGCGATGGCGCTGGTGCTCGAACGCAAGTTCCCGCAGCAGCTGGGCGATCGGCTCATCACCGCCGTCGAGATGTCCGACCCGCGCCAGGCTGAGCAGTTGGGGTACTCCGCGCGCTGGTCAAGGAGACCATCCACGAGGCCGCCGACCGCGTCGATTCGGTGCCCGTCGGCCAGGTGTTCGACTGGAGGCGGCTCTGTCCGGCAGGGCGGGCTGGTCGCGCTGTTGACGCTCGGGCTGGGGGCGTTCGTCGGCGCCGGGTTCGCGCCGCGCGACAGCTCAAAAACGAGGACAACCCCGCCGAGGGCTTCGCCGACTTCGCCGAGGTCGCCGGCATCTGGACCGAGCGGAACGTCCTGCTCCGCAACACCATCTGGCCGCGGCGGGCCTACCTCGAAATCCTGCCCTGGGAGCGCGCCCGCGTCGCCGACGACGGCTCCAGCGACCCGTACGAGCTGAGGATTCCGCAGGGCAGCGTGCCGCCGGCCTTGCGCGTGCGGGCCTGGAAGTACGTCGTCGCCGACGGCGACGCCGCCGAGGGGTGGCGGCTCTTGACGTGGGCCGACCTGCCGCGGCCGGAACCTGTCCGGCTACGGCCCGGTGTCCGACCTGCCCGACGGCTGGACGCCGCGACCCGAAGGCCGGCCTGACCGTCGATGAGGTCGAGCTGCTGGTGGAGGCGTTCCCCGTCCGCAAGATCGACGGCCGCTGGGAACTCAAGGCCGGCTCCGGCGAGTGGCAGGAGCGCCTGGGCCGACCTGACCAAGGAGCGGCTCGCCGGTCTTGACGTGCCGGCCCTGCCCCGGGGCTGGGACCCGACCGCGGCGTTGGCCGGGCGCCTGATGAAGGGCGACCCGCTCGCCGGGCGCCGCCCGCGTCCTCGCCGGGCCGAAGGTCGTCAGCCTGACCGTCGGCGACGTCGAGAAGAAGCTCCAGGGCGACGACGCTCACCCCGCACTCCGCAAGGTGATCGACCGGCTGACGCAGTTGGCCGACGTCGGCGCCGCCGTCGAGCGCGTCGGCGACGCCGCCGCCGAGCGGCCCATGCGGCGGACGATGCGCAAGCTGATCGTCCCCGACGTGGTGACGCTCACCTACCGCGGGCCGCGCACCACCAGCACCAGCCCGATGACGCGCATCGCCGGCAACGAGTTCACCGGCAACTTCGCCGAGCTGAAGGAGTCGGTCACGTTCACCGTCAAGGGCGAGGACTACGTCACGCCGACCCGGGCCATCACCGTGGTCGAGCGGCCGCGCGTCGAGGAGCTGCAAAGCGAGGAGGAGCGGCCGGCCTACCTCTACTACCGCCCCTCCGGCGACGTCGCCGCCGCCGACCTGCGCGGCAAGCGGCAGCCGCTGGAGCCGATCCGGCTGTCCGTCTCCGGCGACACGACCACGATGGACGTGCCGGCCGGCACCAACGTGACGCTCACCGTGACCGTGTCGAAGCCGCTGCGGAGCTACGCGGCCCCGGTCGAGCCCAAGGACAAGAAGAATTTCGGCGGCAAGGAGCCGGAGCCGGTCAAGGTGGACGAGCAGCGGTTCAAGGTCGTGCTGCCCGACGTCCGCCGCGAGCTGCGGTTCAAGCTGGTGTTCGAGGACACCGACGAGGTGGTCGGCGAGCGCAAGGTGATCGTCCAGCCGAAGGAGGACACCAACCCGCGCGTCCGCGAGTTCAACCCCGACGAGGTCATCCGCCGCGGCCGCGGCAACGAGGGGTACATCGTCGGCGTCGGCGCCCGCATCCCGTTCAAGGGCCGCGTCGCCGACGACCACGGCCTGGCCCGGGTGCGCTTCGCCTGCCGGGTCACGCCGGCCGACTTCCTCTCCGAGCAGAAGCTGAAGGCGCTGTTCGGCGTAGGCGGCGTCACGCTGTTCGGCCCCGGCTCCGGCGGCCCGATGCTGGCGGCCGGCTACATGCTGGGGCTGCACAAGGATCTGAACGACACCCGCTCCGACGAGGTCGGCCCGGAGCAGTACATCGACGTGCCGGCGTTCGTCGGTGCGCTGACGGCCCACCGGCCGCGCGAGGGCGAGCTGGAGATCCTGGAGCGAACCACGCTGCTCGATCGGCTGGCGGCTCGCCAGCGCGAGCCGTACCGCAAGCTGTTGCGCGACTTCCAGCTGTCGCCGGACAACTGGCTGGAGAAGCGGCCGGAGGTGACGAGGATCGGCACCGAGATCCGCCTGGAGCCGTGGGTGAAGCCGACCGACGCGGTCAACGCGCCGCTGGTGTGCGACCTGCCGCTGTGGAAGCTGACCTGGCGCGACCGCGACGGCAAGGACAAGCCGCTGAAGGACCCCGACGAGACCCGGCCGCAGAAGCGGTTCCTCATCGAGGTGCGCCTGTTGGTCGAGGACACCTACCTCGACGGCGAGGTGGGCAAGGACGGCCAGCCGGTCCCGCACGTCAGCCCGTCGGGCGAGACGTTCACCTTCGTGGTGTCGCCGGAGAACGAGCTTCTGGCCCGCATCGGCGAGGAGGAGGAGGCGAAGTACCGCGAGATGCAGAAGGCGTTCAAGCCGCTGCCGGAGAACCTCGACCGGTTGCGCGACATCAACTTCTCGCTGTCCGGCGGCCCGGCGGGGATTGACGCGGCGCTGTTGAACAGCTTCATCGCCCGCTGCGATACGCTGAGCGAGGTGCTGGCGGTGTCGCACGCCGACGTCAAGGGCGTCTACCAGACCTACGACCGGATCGTCAACGAGATGCGCACCAACGACGTCCGCGAGGACATGCTCAACAAGGTGTACAAGGGCATCTTCTACCCGTTGCAGGAGGTGTCGGAGCGGCAGTTCGACGCCACCAAGAACGCGGTCGTCGCCCTGCGGCGGGCGCTGGACAACCCGACGGCGCCGATCCCCGACCGCGTCGCCGCGGCGGCCCCGAAGGCGGCCGAGGCCCGCAAGCAGCTCAACGACCTGGTGTCGCAGCTGAACGGCATCCTGTCGGCGATGGAGGGGATCACCAAGCTGAACGAGCTGATCTCCGAGCTGGCCCGCATCGAGAAGCAGGAAGAAGACCTCGAAGGGCTGGTGTCGCGCCTGCTGAACAAGCGCATCAAGGAGGAGCTGGAGAAGTGAGCGGCCGGGGCGAGCCGCATAGTGTGGGCGGGTGACAGGCCA
>JAXMAW010000030.1:0-90908 GCA_046350195.1 Gemmataceae bacterium | reverse complement strand
TCCGCCTTCGCCCAGGTGGTCGGCACCCCTTTGTACATGAGCCCGGAGCAGGCGGGGCTGAGCGGGCTGGACGTGGACACGCGGAGCGACGTCTACTCGCTGGGCGTGCTGCTGTACAAGCTGCTGACCGGCACGACTCCGTTCGACCAGGAGGCGTTCCACAAGGCCGGCCACGACGAGATGCGGCGGATGATCCGGGAGGACGAGCCGCCCCGGCCCAGCACGCGGCTGAGCACGCTGGGGAGGGCTGAGCTGTCCACCGTGGCCGAGCGGCGCAGCGCCGAGCCGCGGCAGCTGCGTCAGGAGGTACATGGCGAGTTGGACTGGGTGGTGATGAAGTGCCTGGAGAAGGACAGAAACCGCCGCTACGAGACGGCCAGCGCGCTGGCGGCCGACGTGCAGCGCTACCTGGACAACGAGCAGGTGGCGGCGTGCCCCCCGACGGTTGCGTATCGGGTGCGGAAGTTCGCCCGACGGCACCGGCGGGGGCTGGTGACGGCGGGGGTGTTCGCGACCGTCCTGATTGGCGCCACGGCGGTGAGCATCTGGCAGGCGGTGATTGCCCGGGACGCCCAGCGCCAGGCCGAGGGCGACCGCGATCGGGCGAACACGGCCCAGCGCCAGGCCGAGGCCGCCGAAGGCCGGGCGGCCAGGGAGGCGGCCATCGCCGCCGCGGTTAATGCCTTCCTGCAACGGGATCTCCTCGGGCAGGCTGCTGGCGCCCCCGACCCCGGCCGGGGGAGGGATGACCCTTTCCTGACGGTGAAAGAGGCTCTCGACCGGGCCGCCGCTGGAATTGGTCAGCGCTTCCAAGATCAGCCCCTTGTTGAAGCGGCGATTCAAACAACTATTGGAGATGCCTACATCAGCCTCGGCCTGAACCCGCTCGCGGTAGCGCATCTGGAGCGAGCCGTCTCTCTCCGCAAGGCCCAGCTTGGCACAGACCACGCGGACACACTCGGCGCGATGTATAACCTGGCCGTGGCGTGTGAATGGGCTGGCCGGCTCCCAGACGCGATTGCCCTGCACCAACAACTCCTGGAGAGCCGGCAATCACGACTCGGCCCGGATCACCCCAAGACGCTGGCGAAGGTGAGCCGCCTCGCTGAAGCGTATTCGATGGCCGGGCAGTGGAACACGTGCAAGCAACTCTTGGAGCCTCTCCTTGAGAAACAGCGCCGGATCTGCGGGCCGACGCACCTCAACACTCTCGGGACGATGCATCAGCTTGCCTGGACCTACGGGAATCTGGATCGACTTGACGAGTCCATGGCTCTACATGAGAAGACGCTGAAACTCCTCAAATCGACGAAAGGTCCAGGACACCAATCGAGTCAATGGCCCATGCTGACGTTCGCCCGGGTCTGCCAGCGGGCCGGGAAGCTCGAGGAGGCCGATCGCCTGCTGCGTGAAGCTCTGGAGTATCAGCGGAAGCGCGACAACTCGCCCGGAAGTCGAATCAACCTGGCCAACACTCTCGGTTGGCTGGCGCTGAACCTCGTGTTGCAAAAGGAGTACACGACGGCCGAACCGCTCGCCCGTGAATCCTTGTCGATCTGGGAGAAACAACAGCCCAACAGCCCCAGAAGGTTCTACTGGGTAAGCCTTCTGGGAGACGTCCTCCTCGGGCAGCGAAAGTATGCAGAGGCCGAGCCGCTACTGCTGCAAGGCTACGAGGGCATGAAGCAGCGGGAAGCCGTCATGCCCGCGCCCGAGCGCCGACTGCTGGCTGACGTGGGCCAACGGATCGTCCGCTTTTATCAGGTGACCAACCAGCCGGACAAAGCCCACCTGTGGCAGAAGAAGCTGTCCGCTGCAACTACTTCAGGCCCCTGACGCGCCGGCAGCACTACCCGGCCGCTTGAATCAGCACCCGTCCCGCCATCGCCTCGGCGCTCCGTCTGCGCGCCGGGAGTGAGCTATTTTCTCGATTGCAGACCGTGAACTGGAGCCAACAATGAACCGACGTCCCCTCCCGGCCTCCCGTTACACCAAGCGCCCCCTTGTCGAACCGCTGGAGTCGCGGGACCTGCTATCGACGACGCCGATTCAGGTGTTGTTGCTGGTTGGTCAGTCAAACATGGACGGTTCGCCAAGCGTCTCCGACTTGCGGCCTCCCTATGACGCGCCACAGTCAGACGTCTGGATCTGGCAAGATGACCTCGGCCCGAACGTCGGGTGGACGTCACTACGAGGTGGCTTTGGGGGAGACAGCAACAAGGGTTCTGGTGGTAACGGCAGCCGATTCGGGCCGGAAGTTTCGCTGGGACGTGCGCTCGCCGATGCTGTGCCCGAATCGCAGTTTGCTCTCATCAAACACGTGCAAGCAGGTACTGCGGCAACCATGCAGGACGGTTGGAACCCCGACCGAGGTGGGGGAGCCGGGCCCGGACAGATTTGGATCGAATTCATCGCCAAGACCCACGAGGCGCTGGCGGCTCTAACGGCAGGTCAACTGGAATACCAGATCGCGGGGCTATTTGTAGCGCAAGGGCATCGTGATGCCCAGAATGAAACCGGCGTGGAGGCGGCTAACTACGAGGTGAATTTCACGCATTTCATCAACGGGGTTAGGGAAGAGTTTGGCGTGCCGCAATTGCCCGTCGTGTTCTCCGAGATCACGGACACACTTCAAAACAGCGTAAATCACGCCGGCTGGGCGATGGTACGCAATGCGCAAGCGGCCGTGGCCACCGCGGATCCGCTGGCAACCATGATCCAGGTGGATGACCTGTCACGGCTGGACCCCACACATCAGGACGCCGACGGTCAAATCGATCAAGGAAAGCGGCTCGCCAACGCCTACCTGGGTGCCCCCTATGAAGGCTCCGCCAAGGCCGGGACCGACGGTTTTGAGGCAGGCAACTTCACCGGCGGATCGGAGCAGTGGTCCGCGGGCGCCTGGACCGTGGCGGGTGACGCGAGTGTCACCACGGCCAATGCCCCTCACCAAGGCACGCGACATGCCCTCCTGCGCAACAGCACGGGCGACCTGATTCGGGCCGCGAATACAACAGGGTTGACGAACCTCAAGCTCCGATTCTGGGCTAAGTTTGACTCGTTTGAAAGCGGCGACAAGGCGTTGGTAAAAGTCAGCGCTGACGGAGTGAATTGGTCAACGCTCCGCGAATTCGTCGATGGGGAGGATGACAACACCTATCGCTTCTACGAGATCGATGTGCCGAACCTGGGCAACACGACCTACGTGCGCTTCGACGCCCAAATGAATCAGTCCGCCGACTACTGGTATCTCGACGACGTCCAACTTACCGGGACCACAAACGGTTTGCCCCCGGCGGAGTTGCCAAACAAGTTCTACGTGGCCGATGATACCGCGAGTGATCGGACCTACGAGTACAGCACCGCGGGGACATGGGTTGACGACTATTCGCTCGCGGCCGGTAACACGGCGCCGCGCGGGGTGGCCAGCACGGCTGCTGGAAACAGGGTCTGGGTCGTCGATCAGAATCGCAACGTCTACGTCTACGACAATACCGGCTTGCTTGTGGGATTGTGGTCCGCCGGGACGCTGGCGACGAATGCGGTGGTCGAGGGCATCGCCACCAACGGCACCGATGTCTGGATCGTGGACGCCAATTCCGGCAAGGTGTTCAAGTATACAGGAGCTGCCGGCCGCCTCTCAGACTCCCAGAACGCCGCCAGCAGCTTCAGCCTCAACTCGAACAACAAGAATCCCAAGGATATTGTCACCGACGGCACGTACCTGTGGGTGGTCAACGACGCGGCCAACGACAAGGTGTTCAAGTACACGCTCTCCGGCACCTTGCTGGGCAGCTGGACCCTCAACGGCAGCGGCGGGGCGCCGACCGGCATCACGCTGGACCCGTCGAGCCCCGCCCACCTGTGGGTCGTGGACAACGGCAGCGACCGCGTCTACCAGTACGACAACGCCGTCGGCCGCACCTCGGGCAGCCAGGCCGCCAGCGCCAGCTTCGCGCTGGCCGCCGGCAACACCAACCCGCAGGGTATCGCCGACCCGCCCCCGCCGCACATGGCCCTCACGCCATCGACACCCTCTCGCGCCTTGATGCAGCCGTCGAGCACCGCCTCCACCGTCACAGCCTCCTTTGGCGCGCCAATCGCTGCGGCGTTCACGCCCCTGGCTGACCGCGACGCGGTGTTCGCCACGCTGGCCCGGGAGGCGTTCCGTGCCCCCGGCGTGCCCTGGATCGATCTCGCGTCTGGCGCGGCCCTCACGCCACCCCTGGGCATTCCCACCCTCGTGACGGGCGTCGCCCCCTGTGGACAGGCGTCGATAAACCAGCCGGCGCCTCTCACTCGGGGCAACAGCCAGCAGTCCCGCCCCGCGAGCGCCCTTGCCAGCTCGCTCAACGCTTCTATTGCCGAGGGGGAAAGCCAGGAAGCAGAGATGGCGACGAGTTCGTTCTCCACCGAGACGGCGGAGGGCGCGCCGGCGGAGGAATGAAGCCCCCCGGCGCCTCCCTGGCGCGGCAGCCTGTTTACCTTTCCTGCCCCTTGCGGTGGCGCCGACCTATAGCGCGGTTCGCGATCGTGTAGCGGAGCCGCGACCGTCAGGGAGCGGGTGGGGCTTCCCCACTCCCTGACGGTCGCGGCTCCGTCCCCGCCCCACCATCTCGCAGTGCGTCATAGCGTAGGCGCCAGCTGCCCCCCCGCCACGCGCGCCAACCGGGCTAGCGCCTGGCGTTCCACAGCGGCGAGCCGTACCGGGCCGCGATGCGCCCCGGCAGCGACTCGCGCTCGGCGGCGGCCCAGTCGCCCGGCTCGACGTGCCAACCCGCCTCCTCGCGGAGGACTTCGAGCAGCCGCCGTTGCAGCTTGGCGGCGGTCACCGTGCCCCCGGTCAACTCGGCGAGGCCGGGCAGCTCGGGGGTGTATACGCTCCGGGCCAGCAGGATGCCGCCGTGCTGCAAGAGCGCCCCGCGCCGCTTGCGCTGGGCGCTGCCGGCGACCTTGTGTCCGCCGACGATCAGATCGCCCGGCGTGTGGTGCCGAAAGCACAGCACCTCGCCCAGCTTCTCCTCGCGCTCGCAGAGTGACGACTCGACGCCCAGCCGGGCTAGTGCCGACTGGACGTAGCCGTGCAGCCGGGCGATCCACGAAGTCCCGGAAGCTCCGGCGGGCAGGGCGAGGGCGTACGTCAACTCGTGGTGATGCACCAGCGCCGCGCCGCCGGAGTGGCGGCGCAGCCACGGCAGCCCGGCCAGGCCGGGGTAGGCCAGGGCCGGCGCAGAGGGCTGGAAGTAACCCAGGCTCAACGTCGGCTCGGACCAGCCGTAGAACCGCAGCGAGGCGACGCCCTCGTCGGCCGAGTCGAGCAGCGCCTCGTCCTCGGCCATGTTGACCGGGCCGCCGGCGACGGACCACGGCAGCAGGCGGACGCGCATCTCAGTGCCGCAGCTTGACGGCGGTGCCGTAGGCCAGCACCTCGGTGATGCCGGGGGCGAACTCGGTCGCGTCGTAGCGCATGGCCAAAACGGCGTCGGCGCCCTTGTCCTGGGCGTGCTCGACCATGCGGGCGAACGCCTCGGAGCGCGCCTGCTCGCAGACCTCCTCGTAGGCCCGGATGTTGCCGCCGAAGACGCTGGAGAACGCGCCGCGGATGCCCTGGGAGATGGTCTGCGCCCGCACGACGATGCCGCGCACCACGCCGAGGTACTCCTCGACCTCGTAGCCCGACAGCTCGTTCGCGGTCGTCACGGTGACGGCCCTGGCCATGGCGTTGCCCCCTGTGTACGCAGAGGCGCGGCGGGGACGTCCCGGCCGCGCCTCCCCCTGGTACTTCGTCGAAGGCCGCCCGGCCTTGCGGCTCAGCCGGCCGGCTTGGCGGCTTTCTTCTTGAGCATCAGCCGCGCCATCTGCGACTTCTTGCGCGCCGCCAGGTTCTTGTGAATGACGCCGCGGCTGGCGGCCTTGTCGAGCCTCATCGCCGCCTGGTTGTACTCGGCCTGCATCTGCTCGGGGGCGGCGGCGAGGAACCGCTTCAGGTGGGTGCGGAGGGTCCGCTTGAC
This sequence comes from Gemmataceae bacterium, assembly GCA_046350195.1. Classification (GTDB taxonomy): domain Bacteria; phylum Planctomycetota; class Planctomycetia; order Gemmatales; family Gemmataceae; genus CALDUY01. The sequence continues at coordinate 84,897 of JAXMAW010000030.1, read as the reverse complement.
CGCCCGGTTGTACAGGCGGCGCTTCTCGCTCTTGCGGAGGTTCTTCTTGGCGCTCTTCGTGTGAGGCATCTAGCTTCGCTCCAGGTCGCGGGTCGGCGTCCGTTTGGCACAAAACACGCATTATAGCCCCGCCACGCCGGCCGACAAGGCCGCCGCGCCCTTCACGCGGCCGGCCCGGCAAGGTATCATCTCCAGCATCCCGCCAACGTCCGACCTCGACCGGAGTTCCCGATGTCCCCCCGGTGGTGCTGGCTGCTGCTCGCCGCGTGCCCGTTGCTCCTCCAACAACCGCCGCCCTCCGGGGCGAAGCCCGCCAGGGCCCAGCCGCACCGCTCGCCGGCCGACGTCGCCCTGCTGCCCGGGGGCCGGCTCGCGCTGACGGCCAACCACACCGCCGACTCCGCCTCGCTCGTCGATCTGGCCGAGGGCAAGGCGCTCGCCGAGCTGCCCTGCGGCCGCAAGCCCGCCGGCGTCGCCGTGTCGGCCGACGGCCGCCGCGCCGCCGTCAGCAACCTCTGGTCCGACTCGCTGTCGCTGTTCGAGATCGACGGCAACCGGCTGCGCCCCCTGGGCGAGGTCCCCGTCGGCCACCAGCCGCGCGGCCTGGCGTTCGCCCCGGACGGTCGGTCGCTGTTCGCCGACCTCGCCGGCGGCGACGAGGTCGCGCAGCTCGACTGGGCCAGCCGGGAGGTCACCCGCCGGCTGCCGGCACCGCGCGAGCCGCGCCAGGTGGTGCTGACGAAGGACGGCAAGCAGCTGATCGCGGCGTCGATGCGCTCGTCGCAGGTGCGCTGCTGGGACGCCGCCACGGGTAAGCTCGTCTGGGAGCGCGCCATCAACGACTCGTTCAACCTGCTCGGCCTGGCGCTGACGCCGGACGGCCAGGACGTCGTGACGACGCAGGTGCACACCCGGCACCACCCGATCATCAAGCACAACATCGAGCAGGGCTGGGCGCTGAACAGCCGCGTCGCCCGGATGAGCCTCCGGCCCGACGCCGACCGCTCGTACACGCAGATCGCCCTGGACGTCCGCAACAAGGCGGTCGGCGACCCGACGGCGGTGGCGTTCACGCAGGCCGGCGACGTCCTCGCCGTCGTCGCGGCCGGCACGCAGGAGGTGCTGCTGGTCCAAAGCGAGGCGATCCCGTAAGCGCCGGCGAGGCCGGCGACTTCCTCGATGTACTGCTCGACCAGGACGACGGCAAGCTCCGCCGCGTCGCGCTGGGCGGCCGGCCGCTGGCCGTGCGGTTCACGCCCGACGGGGCGCGCGCGGTCGTCGCCAACTACCTGCTCGACGCGGTGCAGGTCATCGACGTCAAGGCCGGCAAGGTCGCCAAAACTATCGCGCTGGGCGCCCCAGAGAGGCCGTCGGAGGCGCGCCTCGGCGAGGCGATCTTCTACGACGCCAAGCGGTCGCACCACCAGTGGTTCAGCTGCCACACCTGCCACCCCGACGGCCACACCAGCGGTCGGTCATTCGACACGCTCAACGACGACTCGCAGAGCAACCCGAAGATGACGCCGACGCTCCGCGGCGTGGCCCGGACGGCGCCGTACACCTGGCACGGCTGGCAGGCGAACCTCGGCGACGCGGTGGAGAAGTCGATCACCGAGACGCTGTGGGGCAAGCCGCCGTCGAAGGCCGACGTCCGGGCCGTCGTCGCCTTCCTGGGCACGCTGGAACACCCACCCAGCCCGCACCTGGTGAAGGGCAAGCCCGGCGCGGCCGCCCGGCGCGGCAAGGCGCTGTTCGACGGCCCGGCGCGGTGCGCCCGCTGCCACCAGGGCGGCGACTATTGCTCGAAGTCGAACTACGACGTCAAACTGCCCCCGGACGGCAGCCCGTTCGACAAGTGGAACCCGCCGACGCTGCGCGGCGTCTACGACCGCGGGCCGTACCTGCACGACGGCAGCGCCGAGACGCTCGACGAGCTGTTGCGAGCGCCTCACGCGCCGGAGAAGCTCGGCGGCCGGGCGATGACCGCCGAGGAGCGGCGCGACCTGGTCGAGTTCCTCAAGTCGCTGTGAGCATAGCTCTCTCCGCCGGTCAGACGCCGGCGAGGAAGACGCCGTCCAGCGACCCGGGGAAGGCCGGGAAGGCCTTGAGGATGCCCAGCGTTCGGCCGTTGAACAGCCGGACGACGGAGGGGCCCCCCCGGCCGCGGGCGGCCAGGATGTCCGGCTTCCCGTCCAGGTCCAGATCGACGGTGCCCACCACGACCGGCCCCACCTGGCCGGGGCCGAACGGGAAGAACTGGTTGAAGGCCACGCCGGTCTGGCCGTTGAACAGCCGGACCTGCTGCACGCCCCCGCCGGGGCTGACGATGAGTTCGGCCGTGCCGTTGCCGTCGAGGTCGGCCACCGCGACGAAGGCGCCGAACCGCCAGGCCGGCCCGTAGGCGTCGATGGCTACGGCCACGCCGGCGGCGTTGTAGACCTTGACGCTGGCCACGCCGGCGCCGGGGCGGTCACGATCTCCTCGGGGCCGGCCCCGTTGGTGTCGCCGACCGCCACGCGCACCCCGCTGACGAACGACGCCCCGTACGGGAGGAAGGGGGTGAACCCGGCCAGGGCGGCCCCCGCCCCCGTGAACGCCCGGACGGAAGCGCCCCGACGTTGGGGCCGACGACGATCTCCTCCGGGCCGGTCCCGTTGATGTTGCCGACGGCGACGAACGCCCCGCCCCGGATCGCGGGGCCGTAGGGCAAAAACTGCGAGATCAGCCGGCCGGTGACGCCGTCGAAGACCCTCACCAGCGTGGGCCGGCCCGGCCCCGGGGTGGTGACGATGTCCGGCGCGCCGTCGCCGTTGACGTCGGCCCATGGCGACCCGCACCCCGCCGCGGAAGCCCGGCTCGTAGGCCAGGAAGTTCAGGCCAGGACCGTCTCCCCGGTGGCGGCGTTGATCAGCTTGACGCGCGGGGCCGAGCCGGCGGCGGCGGCGACCGCGGTCATCGGCTGGCTGATCGTGTAGGAGTCGATCAGGCCGCCGTGGCGGTTGTAGAACTGGAAGGTGATTCGGTTCTGGTCGGCGTAGACCTTCTGGGCGCCGAAGTCGCCGTTGTAACGAAGTTGGCTCCCCGGGTCGTTGGGGCCGAAGAACGGCGAGGGGGACGCCCCGCCGAAGCCGTTGAGGAGGTACGGGATCGCCTTCGTCCCCGCCGGGACGTTGAGCGCCGGGATGGCCGGGTCCGCCTTGGCCAGCCGCTCGTAGTTGTGGACGTGCCCGTACAGCACCGCGGAGGCCCCCATCTGCTGGAAGGGGAGCTGCATCCAGGAGCCGTTGAACCCCTCCTCGCCGTCCTCGCCCGAGGAGGTGTACGGCGTGTGGTGGAAGTACGGGATCTTCCACAACGCGGTCGAGGAGGCCATGGCCCGCTGGAGCCAAAGCCCCTCCTGCGAGGTGAGCGTGTTGACGTTGGTGAACTGGCTGAAGTCGGTCCCGGTGAAGGTGTTGGTCAGCAGCGGGTCGGCCAGCTCGCTGTCGAAGGCGAAGAACTCGACCAGCGGCCGACCCGCGGAGGTCTGGCCGGCGGTGAACGAGTAGTAGTACGGCTGGGCGAGGGGCACCTCCTGGTTGGAGGAGTTGAGCGTGGTGCCGATCTTGAACCCGGGGGAGTTCTGCGCCGTCAGGGCCGGCCCGAAGAAGTTCAGGTAGGCGTCGAGCTGGAAGCCCGTGATCCCGGCCAGGACGGCGAACGGCTCGGAGTCGGCGAAGACGTTGTTCGAGAAGACGTCGGCCCAGTCGTGGTTGCCGGGCACCGGGAAGAACTGGTTGTGCCCCGTCGGCGAGCCGTTGCCGAACTGCCCCGTCCCGCCCGGCGAGGTCGTGCTGTAGGGGAAGATGTAATCGCTGAAATAGCGGCCGATGTTCCGGTCGATGTGCGACAGGCCGTCGAGCGTCGTCAGGGACAGGTCGGCCGGCAGGAAATGGAAGTCCTCGTTGGTGAACGTCCCGTCGGCGGGGATGCTGAGCGTGATCGTGTCCGCGGCGTCGTCGATGGCGGAAATCTGGGTGAAAAACGGCAGGGCCGCGGTGGGCGGCCGGATGCCGGGGCCGACGACGAACATGTTCACCGTCAGGGCGGACAGGTCGGTGCCGGCCGGGAAGGTGACCGTGGTGCTCAGGTTCGTCGTGTTGCCGCCGTCAACGGTCGTGGCGACGAAGGGGATGTTGGCGAGGGTGTCGAGCAGCAACTGCCCGGTGGCGGGGGAGATCTTGTTCACGTCCATGAGCAGCTCGATGTCCTGGATCACGTTGGCGTCGTTCTGCTCGCCGACCAGGTAGTTGTTGTCCCCCAGGGTCACGACGAAGTCGTTGTTCCACGAGTGGACCAGCCGCGCGACGTCCCCCTCGGGGTCGGGGACGCCGAGGATCACGTTGGGCAGGTTCAGCAGCGAGCTGGCCACGCCGTAGTCGCCGATGACGGCGAAGTTGACCGGCGTCCCGGCCAACGCCAGGCGGTCCTCAAGAAGCTCAAGCCGAGGCTTGAAGTAGGGACGCCGAGGCCGCTGGTAGGCATGGTGACGAACAGGACGGGTCATGAGAGTAACCTCTACTTTTCCGGACACGGGCATGCGCCGACATGCCGACGAATTTCGTCGGTCATGTCGCTCCAGATTGGTTCCGAACGGTTGATGCCGGCGTGGGGTTGCGGCACTCTTGGGAGGCTATCCTACAATAGGCAAAGTGCGAAAGGTAGGAGAAAAGGGCGGGTTGTTCCGGATCTCCGGATCCCCTGATGGCGAGGGCGTGAGCGCCCCGTGCGCGTCCGTGAGAGACGTTCGCGGGGCGCTCACGCTCCGAATCTCACGCCACCCACACGCCGCCGATCCAGCCGCCGTACTCCGACCGCTCGGCCCGGCGCTGCCAGGTGCCGACGACCCAGAACTGGACCAGCCCCGGCCAACCCGGGCCGGTGCCGGTCATCAGCTCCCAGCCGCCGGAGTCCGACCTCGTCCACGCCACGCGCGTGCCGCCGGCCTGGCCCGTCGCCGGCGCCGTCGAGCGCGTCTGCAACACCGCCTCCACCACCAGGTCGGTGACGCGGTAGACCCGCACGTCGGACCCGCCGGCCATCCGGCCCACGGCCAGGTGGCCGCCCGCCGAGGCGACCGTCACCCCGTTCCTGTAGTTGCTGCCGAACGGCTGGATCGCCCGCACCCGGCTCAGGTTGGCGCCGTCGTACACCCGGACGTTGTTGGCCTGGGTGGCCAGCCCGGCCACCAGCAGGCCGGTGTCCGCGGCCACCGTCACGCCGTAGGTCAGGTTGCTGGCGAACGCCTGGATGCTCCGCTTGAAGACGATGCCGGAGCGGAGGTCGTAGACCTTCACCACCGGGGTCAACCCCGCCCCCACGCCGACGACGACCTGGGCCGCGCCCAGCCCCAGCACGTCGCCCGCCGCCACGAACACGCCGCCGCGGTAACTGGGCGTGAAGACGTTGAAGCTCGCCAGTAGCGAATAGCCGACACCCGAGTAGACCTTGACCGTCGGCGCCGTGCCCGGCCCCGGGGCGACGATCACGTCGTTGACGCCGTCCCTGTTCACGTCGCCGACCGCGACGCGGACGCCGCCGGTGACCGTGTCGCCGTACGGCCGCCACTCGGTCCTCGCCCCCGCCGGCGAGTAGACCGCGACGGCGCCCGGCGCGCCGGAGTTGGTGCCGACGGCGGTGATCGTGGCCTGCGACGGCGGGGGCGGCGGCGCGTTCACCGTCAGGGTGAACGCCTGGGTCGCCGGCTGACCCACGCCGTTGCTCGCCGTGACCGTCAGGCCGTACACGCCCTGCGACCCCGGCGCCGGCGTGCCCGACAGCCGCGCCGTGCCGTTGCCGTTGTCGGCGAACGCGACGCCGGGCGGCAGCTGCCCGGCCAGCGCCAGCGAGGGCGTCGGCGCCCCCGTCGCGGTCACCGTAAACGTGCCGGCCGTGCCGGTCGTGAACGTGGCGCCGGCCGGGCTGGTGATGGCCGGGGCTTGCGTCGTCGGGGGCGGCGCGTTGATCGTCAGGGTGAACGCCTGCGTCGCCGGCTGGCCGACCCCGTTGCTGGCCGTGATGGTGAGGCCGTACACGCCGCGCGAGTTCGGCGCCGGCGTGCCCGCCAGCCGGGCGGTGCCGTTGCCGTTATCGACGAACGTGACGCCGCCCGGCAGCGCCCCCGCGGCCGACAGCGACGGCGTCGGCACGCCCGTGGCCGTCACGGTGAAGGTGCCGGCCGAGCCTTCGGTGAACGTGACGCCGGCCGCGCTGGTGATGGCGGGCGCCTGGGTCGTCGGCGGGGCGCCGTAGGTGAACCGGGCGCTGGTCGAGACCGCCGAGATGCCGTAGCCGAAGATGTTGTTGCGGACGTTGTCCGGGTTGGAGGCCGTCGAGACGCCGGACTGGACGCGGACGTCCACCGTGCCCGAGCCGGCCGGCACGACCGCCGTCACGTGGCCGTCGTCCACCACGGTCACCGACGTGGCCGCCGTGCCGCCGAACAGCACCTTCAGCCGACCCGCCGCACCGGAGAAGTTGCGGCCGGTCACCGTGACCGTCGAGCCGGCCGCCCCGCTGGTCGCGCTCAGCCCGGTGACGGCCGGCGTCAGATCGACCACCTCGAAGTCGCCGTAGTGCAGGCTCTTCAGGCCGTGCAGCGTGTCCTGGATGTCGTCGTCGTCGAACGTCAGCACCTGCTGGTTGCTGGCGTTGACCGACGAGCTGGCGCCGGAGAAGAAGAAGTTGCTGCCGTTGTCGGCGACGATCATCCCGTAGTCCTTCATCGCCTGGGCGATGACCCGCGACTGCGGGTTGAGCTGCGAGAGGTCCACGCCCGCCTTCAGCCGGAACCGCGCGCCCATCGGCGGCATGACCGCGGCGTTGGTGTTGCCGGGGTTGGCCGTGTGCGAGGCGGGGTAGAGGAACTGGTCGAGGATGACGGCGTTCTGGAGGGTGAAGCGGATGGCGTGGTTGATGACGCCCTGGCCGCCCTGGCTGGCCGGCAGCGCCTCGTCGGGCCGGACCAGCCCGGCCAGGATCGACAGCCCCGCGGCGTCGGCCGACGTCCAGCCGACGGTGCGGAACGTGTTGGTCTTCATGTCCCAGACCGACTCCTGGTCGGCGTGCCACTTGCCGTCGCTGTTCTCGCTCGGCCGGGACATGCGGTAGAACTCGTAGGCGACGTTGTTATCCACGTCGTACAGCAGCAGGTGCGAGTCGCCGCGGTTATCGACGCCGACCCGCGGGCCGTTCTGGAAGTCGCCCTCCAGCACGACGCTGGCGGGGACCGGCGCGGCGACGAGGTCGCTCTCGTCGGGGTAGGCGTCGATGACCACGTTGACCTTCCCCACGGTGTTGCCGTGGACGACGTTGTACGGGATGCCGTACAGGTCGCTGCCGTCGTGGTAGTTCTGACCGAAGTCGGGGTGCAGGCGGTTGTTGCCGTAGGTGTTGACGATGCGGTCCATGATCGCCTGCGAGTTCGAGGCGAGCGGGGCGTTGGTGATGCGCTGGTTCCACGGGTTGTCGTTGGGGAAGAGCTGGTTGCCCAAAAGCGTCGGCACGCAGCGGTCTTCCAGTAGCTCCAGGCCCAGCGCGCGGCGACGACGAAGGAGACGATCGCGAATAATCGGCATGGAACGAACCCACCTCGGGAGAGGACGGGGGTACTGTTAGGGTGTCAACGGGAGGGGGTGAGGGGAGGTGTTTAGCAAGCATAGGCCACCCGCCCGGAAAGGCAAGTGAGGTTTGGCGGGAGGTGTCGGGCTTCTTTCCCAGGCCCGGCAGCGAACAGGTGCGGCCGGGCCTGGGAGCAGGAGTTCGGCCGGCTCAGAAGATGTTGGGCGCGGCGAAGTTCCACGGCTGGAGGTCGAGGTTGCCGCCGACGCCCCGCTCGATGCTGACGAACTGGACCGACATGCGGTTGCGGAAGCGATACAGCCCGTCGCTGCCGCCGTTGCCCAGGATCACCGGCGGCTGGATCAGCTGGCCGGCCTTGACGAAGAACAGGGCGTCGCCGGGGACCGTCGGCCGCGCCGGCGGGCCGCCGTGGATGAAGAACCTCGTCGTGGTGCTGGGGGCCAGGGTGATGGTGTCATTGCCCAAGCCGCCGAAGAAGCGCACCAGCGCCGCCTGGTAGCTGACCGACCGGGCGTCGAACGTGTCGTCGCCGCCGCCGGCGAACAGGTCTAGCCGCTCCACGCCGGAATAGAGGATCGGCGACGAGGCGTTGACGCGCAGCAAGCCCGATTTCAGGGTGAATCGATCTTTCTGCGCCGAGCCAATGATCGTCAGAACGCCTAAGCGTGAAAACCCTCGAATGATCACGCCCAGGACCGGCACAGGGTTGCCCTGGTCGAAGCGGATGGTGCAGCGAATCGGGAGTCCAAACAGGAAGAGTCGTTCGATGTCCACGTACCGCGACGTCAGCCCATCCACGCTTAACCCGCCGGGCGTGAGAACTAGAGTGACGAGGCGATAGGGGCCGTTGAATCCAAACAAGGTGTCCTGGCCGCCATTGCCGTCTATCAGCCCGGTGATTTGGGCGCCGGTGCCGCCTTCGATGCTGAACGACTCCGCGACCGGGCCCCCGCGGAGGAACTCGACGGATCGGTAGCGAAGCTGATTGCTGCTGGCGAGGTCCTGGTAGATTCCCGCGTTTCGACCATTGACGAGCCAGTCGGCGGTGCGGCCGGTCAGGTTGGTCAAGCTGTCGCCGGCTGATGCCGCGCTGCCAAAGACGGAGTCGATGAAGCGGAACGTCCCGCCAATGGGACTATTCCCGCCCAGGAAGCCGTCGAAGCCCCGGAACTGCGTCACGCCGGAGAGAAAGACCTCTTGGGGCTGCGAAAGGCCGGAGAAGTCGAGGAGGTCGTTGCCGCCGCCGAGGCCGCCGTCTATGTTGCCGGCGACGCCGCCCGGCTGGAAGCGGAACAGGTCGGCCAACCAGCCGCCGATGAGGTTCTCGACAGCGTCAAAGGTGAAGCCGTCCACGTCTCCCCGGGTGGTGCCGGTGACGTTCCAGACATTGAGGTTGTCCTCGCCGACCAGGGCGTCGTCGGGGGAGGAGCTGCCGATCAGGCTCTCGACGCCGGCGAAGGTGCCGAAGAACCCGGCCGACGTCCGGGTTTGCAGGTCCGTCCGGACCGCCTGGTCGAAGGCCGAGTAGTCCAGCGTGTCGGCGCCGCCGCCGCCGTCGAGGTTGCCGGCCAGGCCGGCGCCCGGCCAGAAGAGGAAGCGGTCCGCCAGCCCGCCGCCGACTGCGTTCTCGACGTCGAAAAACAGGAGCGTGCCCGGGCCCGCGTTGTACCTCCCCCCGGCCAGATCGAACAGCCAGAGGGCGTCGGCGTTGAGTCCGAACAGGGTGTCGCTGAGGCCGTGGGTGCCCACCAGGACGTTGACGTTCCGGAACGTCAACGGGGCCGTCGTGGCCCCGTCGAATCCGCCGAGGGCGCCGGGGGCCGACAAGGTGACGGCCTGCGGGTCGGTCAGGCCGGACAGGTCGAGCGTGTCCAGCCCGAAGCCGAAGTCCACGAGGGTCGGCACCGAGAGGCCCCGGATCAGGGCGGCGTCAGCCGCCCCGAAGCCGAAGGTCAAGGCCAGCGAGTCCAGGCCCGAGTAGGCGACGCTGCCGCAAGGCCCGAACAGGGTGTCGGTGTTCCCCGCGCCGACGGTGTCCACGGTGAAGGTGGCACCGCGGCCGATGTCGTCGGTCGAGTCGTCGATCTCGAGCCGGTCGCCCGCCTGGCCGCCGCCATCGACGCTGACGCGGAAGTTGACGTACTGGAGGTCGGCCCCCGGCGTGCCCAGCGTGAGGACGCGGATGAGGTCGGCCCCGCCCAACCCCTGGAAGCTCACCTGCATGACGGTGGACGTCTCGAAGCTCTGCGGGGCGCCGAGGCCGTCGCTGACGATGAGCCGAAGCGGGTTGTTCGGGTCGGGCCGCAGCTCCAGCGTGTTGGCGTTGCCGTCGCCGGTCACGTCGAGCCGGGCGGCAGAGCCGACCGTCGCGCTGGCGTTGGCCCCGGCCCACGCGCCGCGGCCGTAGGTCGCCGCCAGCAGCGTGTCGGTGGCGGCGTCGTAGCTGAGGCCGCGGACGAGGGCGTGCGGCAGGTCCTGGCCGTACTTCGACCACGGCGCGTCGGGGCAGGCGGCGGCCGACGGGGGCAGCAGGCGGAACACGCCGCCCAGCCCGCCGACGACCGGGACGTTGCCGCTCGCGCTGGGGACCACGGCCACCGCCCGCAGCTGGCTCGTCAGCGTGATGAGGTTGTCCGTGAACGCGCCGCCGATGACGCGGAACTCGTGGCCCGCCGCGGCCAGGTCGGTGACGTCCGGCGTGAACCAGAGCTGGTCGCCCTTGACGACGTAGACGCGCCGCCAGTCGGCCGGGTCCACGGCGACGCTCCAGACCTGGCCGGTGCCGCCGCCGAGGTCGCCGGGGTCGCCGTCGGAGACGTCGGTGAACGCCGCGCCGGTCTCGCCGCGGACCCACAGCTGGCCGGTAGTCGAGCCCATGACCGCGACGTTGGTGTACCCCGCGCCGGCGCGGAACCCGCCGTAGGCCATGGCGTAGATGAGGCCGGTCTGGGCGGGGATGTTGCCGTTCAGGTTCGGCACGTCGGCGCTGATGTTGGTGATGACGTCGCCGGCGAAGCCGTTGGCCGGGTCGGGGTCGGCGTCCTCGTAGACGCCGGTGAAGCCGGCCAGCATCAGCCGCGGATCGACGCTGTTCAGGGCGAACGGCTGGAACAGGAAGCCGTCGAAGCCGGCGTCGGCGGCGTTCAGCCCGCTCAGGTTGGCCCCGCCGATGGCGCTCTTGAGCAGCACGCCGTTGGCGGGGCTGTAGAAGCCGAACTTGGCCGTGCTGCCGTCGGCGACGGTGCCGTGGACCGAGAAGCGGGTGGCGTCGAGGACGGTGACGTAGTAGCCGGAGTTGTTCAGCGCCGCGTAGCTGCCGCCCAGCCCCTGGAGGAAGACCTGGTCGCCGGTGCTCAGCCGGTGGGGGATCGTGGTGGTGATGACGACGGGGGTCCCCGCGACGCCGGAGGCCTTGTCCACCAGGCTGATCCGCTGCCAGGCGCCGCCGCCCAGGTAGGCGCCGTTGCCGGCGCTGCCGTCGAGGGAGAAGCGGTCGGCGTCGATCACGGTGACGCTGACGGAGGTGCCGAAGTCGGCCGCGGTGTTGCCCAGCACGCCGCCGATGAAGGTCTCGTCGCCGGTGAGCAGGCCGTGGTTGGCCGAGGTGATGACGATCGGCGTGGCGTTGCTGGCGTCGCTGACCAGGCCGGCGGTGGCGGTCGGGGTGACCAGGGCGTTGGCGTTGGTGAAGCGGCCGCGCGAGAAGAAGCTCCAGTTGTTCGACAGCGCGTAGCGGAAGACGTCGCCGCCGGGCAGCGAGGTGCTGTCCACCGCCACCTGCTGGCCGTCGCCGCCGCCGAACTCGGTCCAGGCCAGCCCGGCGGTGGCGTCCTGGAACGGCAGGCCGTTGTCCTGCGCCCCGCCGAGGGCGATCCGGTTGGTGGGGTCCAGCGCGGCGGAGTAGAACTCGAACGTGCCCAGGTCGCCGTTGAACGACTCCCAGACGCTGGTGGCCGCGGTGAGCGGGTTTCGCAGGAAGAAGACGCCGCCGTCGTCGGACTCGAAGGGTGGTGGCGTCGAGGAAGTCCAGGTCGCGCGAATCGACGTGGGGGAAGGAGCCCAAGGCGCCGTCGGTGTCGATGCGCACCCACTTGCCGCTGCCCGACGGGTCGTAGCGGAAGATGCCGGTGCCGCCCTCGCCGTCGATGTACACCACGCCGGCGGTGGCCGGGTCGGCGACGAGCTGGAACTTGTCGGCGTAGCCGTCGCCGGCGCTGAACGACGAGGGCGGCTTCGCCAGCGGCGACCAGTCGCCGCCCCCGGTGAAGTCGCTGGCGCGGAAGACGTCGCTGAGCTTGTCGCCGTGGCTGACGCCGGCGTACAGGGTGGTGACGCCGCCGAGGCTCTGGGCGGCCAGCTCGATGTCGGCGGAGGTGCCGGCGCCGGTCAGGCCGGTGCTGTACGGCGTCCAGGTGAGGCCGGCGTTGTCGCTGCGGAAGGCGCCCTTGCCGGCGATGGCGGCGAAGGCCTGTTGGGGGTCGTTGGGATCGACGACCAGCGAAGGGACCGCGCCGGGCGGCAGGGAGGCGTCCGGGGCGAACGTCGCGCCGCCGTCGGTGCTGCGGAACAGCGCGCCGCCGAGGTCGGCGTAGTCCCGCGAGCTGGTGGTGCCGTTGCCGTCGATCGTGCCGACGAGGATGGTCTGCCCGGTGACGACGATCGCCTTGACGCGGTGGCCGGCGATGACGTTCGTCCCGGCGCCGTCGTCGCCCAGCAGCGACCAGGTGGCGCCGCCGTCGCTGGTGCGGTAGACGCCGATCGGGTCGCCGCCGCCGCCGTTCTGGAACCCGCTGCTCCACAGGCCGGTGCCGGCGTAAAAGGTCTTGCCGCTGACGTCGGCGGGGTCGAAGGCGACGGCGCCGATGGACAGCGAGGCCAGCCGGTCGGTCAGCGGCGCCCAGGTGATCGCGGCGGGGTTGGCCGGGTCGGCGTTGAACGTCTGCCAGACGCCGCCGTTGATCGCGCCGACGACGAGGTGGGCGCTGTTGTGGGGATCGACCGCGACGCTCTGGATGCCCCCGGCGACGGCGTTGTTCTGCGGCACCGCCGAGCCGCCCTGGGCGGTCGAGCGCGGCCCTTGCTCGACCCAGTCCGGCACGCCGGTCAGCGTGATCGCCGGCAGCGCGCGGTCCTCCAGCGCCTCGAGTAACAACCGCGCCAACGAAACGGGGCGGCGGGGGCGGGACGGGAACATGAGCATGATCTCCGGGGCAACCAGGGGTGATCGCGGCGGGGTGAGGCGCGCGGGGACGAAAGGCCGCGCGAACCCTTAAGCGGTCCTCCGAGAACAACCATCGCGGCGTCGCTTTCGGCGCGCGAGCGGGGTGGGCGCGGTACCGGGCGCGTCGGCGAGTCAGGCGGCGTCCGTGGCTAGGTGTTGTTCCGTGGCGACAGTGTATGTGTGAGCCTGGGGGAGATGCAACAAGATTTTCGGCCGTCGAAGCTGTACCCGACCGTCAGGTTCTCCCGGCGAATTCGACGGCGCCGGTTGGCGCGGCCCGTCCCCGACCCGCCCCCGGGCCGGTCGCGAAGTCCGTGCGCCCCGTTCCGGTCGCGCGGACGATGATGGACGCCAGGACCACGTCGGCCGCTCCGAAGACGACGACCCGCCGCGCCCCGCTTGTGCTTTCCGCCCGCCTTCCGAAGCCAAGAAAAGGAGTTTGACCTCATGGTGCCTCGTCGCGTTCGCCTCCTCGCCTGGTGCCTGACCGCGACGGCCGTGACGTTGGCGTCGGTCCGGGCCGCCCCGGCCGCGGCCCCCTCCGGCCGCGCCCTGCTGCGGCACGCCGGCCTGCGACTCTTGCTGCCAGCCGGCGTGCGGCGCGTGCTGCGACAAGGGCCAGGCCGCCGGCGCTGCGGTCACCGACGAGCTGTTCTGGGTCAGCGGCGAGTACCTGCTGTGGTTCGTCAAGACCGCCAACGTGGCCTTCCCGCTGGTGACGACCGCGTCGCCGGCCGGAGCCCCGCCGGGCGCGCTGGACACCCGCGTGCTGTTCGGCCACGAGGGCATCAACGGCCACAACCCGTACTCCGGCCTCCGCCTCCGCGGCGGCGCTTCTCCGACGACCTCGGCCTGGGTTTCGACGCCGCCGGGTTCCTGCTCGACGAGAAGAGCACCCACTTCGGCATCGCCTCCGACGCCGCCTCCCACCCGGTCCTCGCCCGCCCGTTCCGGAACACGGCGACGAACACCGAGTCGGTCAACTACCTCAGCTTCCCCAACACGGTCACCGGCGGCGTCACCATCGCCGCCTACCCGGCTGTGGGGCGCCGAGGCCAACCTCACCCGCCGCGTCAACCTCGGCCCCGTCGAGATGCTCTACGTCGGCTTCCGCTACCTGACGCTGGAGGACGACCTCAGCATCGACGACCGCGCCAAGCTGGTGCCGGGCGGCCTCGGCTTCTTCAACGGCCTTCCGGTTGACGTCGGCGACGTCCGGCTGAAGAACGACTTCTTCCGCACCCAGAACGACTTCTACGGCGGGCAGGTCGGCATGCGGGCGGCCTACCGCGTCGGCCGGTTCGACGTCAACCTCCGCTCGGCGGTCGGCTTCGGCGTGAACGTCGAGAAGGTCACCGTCCGCGGCAGCACCACACTGATTCCTGCCGCCGGCGGCCCGGCGACGACGGTGCCCGGCGGCCTGCTCGCGCTGGGCTCGAACAGCCGCGACGAGTCGCGCGGCGACTTCGCCGTCGTGCCGGAGGTCGATCTGTCGTTCGGCTACCAGGTGGCGCGTGGGCGCGGTTGTTCGTCGGCTACAACTTCGCTACATCAGCTCGGTCGTCCGGGCCGGCGAGCAGATGGATCGCAACGTCAACCCGGTCGGTTTGCCGATCAGCCCGGTCTACGACCCGACGGTGGCGGCGGTCAACCCGCGCCCGGTCACCCGGTCCACCGACTTCTGGACGCAGGGCCTGAACTTCGGCGTCGGCGTGTCGTTCTGAGTCGGGCATTGTTCCAGTCCCGAGAGCGCCCTCCCTCACGGTCGGGCCTGGGACCGGATCGCGCTTCCTGTGATATAATGCGAGGACGGTCAGGCCCCAACGACCGCACCTTGAGCGTGTTGTACCGGATAGGACGTCGTGGCCTGGAGGGGCACGGATGGGCGTGGAGGCGTCGGAGCAAACCCGGCAGCGGGCCGCGGGAGACGCGGACGAGACGCGCCTGCTGCTGGCCGCCCAGGGGGGCGACCGGCAGGCGTTCGCGCGGCTGGTCGAGGCCTATTGGCCGCGGCTGTTCCGCTGGCTGTTCCACCTGACGCGCGACCGGCACCTGGCCGAGGACCTGTCGCAGGAGACACTCCTGAAGGCGCTGGCCAACCTGCACCGCTTCCGGGCCGGCACCAACTTCCGCGCCTGGCTGTTCCGCATCGGCCACAACGCCCTGGCCAACGTCCACCGCGCCAGCCGCCAGCGCGCCCCCCTGCCCGACGACCTGCCGGCGCGCGGCCAGGGCCCCGACGAGGCGGCCTGCTCGCGCGAGGCGCTGACCGACCTGGCGACGGCGGTCGAGCACCTGCCCAAGGACTTCAAGGCGGCCCTGCTGCTGCGCGTCGAGGAGGGGCTGTCGTTCCGCGAGATCGCCGGCGTGCTCGGCCTGACCGAGGAGACGGCCCGGTGGCGGGTGTTCAAGGCCCGGCAGAAGCTGATGGAGAGCGTCGAACCGGAGAAGGGGTCATGAACTGCGCCGACGTCCGCCAGCGCTTACTCCTAAGCGAGCGGCCGGACAAGCCCGGGCCGGAGGAGTCGCGCCACCTGGCGGGCTGCTCGTCCTGTCACGCCTGGCTGCGCCGGCTGGTGCGGCTGGAGCGGAGGATCACCGAGCTGCACGTCCCGTCGTCCCCGGTACCGGCGGGGCTGCTGGAGCAGATCGCCGGTTCGGACGAGGTGCCGCTGGTGCGGTCGCCGCTGCGGCCGTCGGCGAAGACGCGGAGCGTGCGCGAGGTCGGCCGGCAGAAGCTGGCGCTGGCGATCGCGCTGGCGGCGACGCTGGCGATGTTCACCCTGGCCTGGTGGCTGTGGCCGCCGATGACGACGCCGGCGGCCCTGGCCCCGTGGCGCGACGGCATGGACCGGCAAGTCGCCGCCGCGACGACGACCCCCGGCCGCGTCGAAGTCATGGCGGAGGTGGCGAACCAGCTGCTCGACGTGGCCCAGGAGCGCGGCGACAACCCGGGCCAGGTCGCCCTGGCGGCCGAGGATTTCGAGAAGCGGGTCGGCGACCTGGTCGTCGCGGCCCGGGCGATGTCCCCGGGAGACCTGGCTCACCACTTGCCGAGGGTCCTGGATCGCCTCAAGCAGGCGGGGACTCGTGCCGAGGGCCTGGCCAGGCAGTGGGAGGCGCGCCGGCCCGAGGCGGCCAGGTCGATGCGCCAGATCGTCGAGTCGGCCCGCAAGGCCGAGGAGCGGCTGCGGGAACTGGCGCGGGGCTGACCGCGTTAACACCCCAGCAGCCGCCGCCACGGCCAGGCGGTGACGGGGCCGTCCTCGTCGGCGAACGCCAGCCACTCGCCGGTGGCCGAGAAGAGGTAACGGCCGAACCGCCCGTGCAGGTCGGCGAGGGCCAGCTTCCCCAGCGGCGACCCGGTCGCCGGGTCCCACAGCCCCAACGTGCCGTGGTCGGCGGCGACCGCCAGTTTGGAGTCGGCCGTGAACTCGAAGTTGGCCAGCTCATCGAACTCGAACCCGCCGGCAAGAGATGCCCACCCCCCGCCGTCCACCGCGCAGACGCGGACGCCCGGCGCCTCGTCCCAGCCGCTGTTGATCGCCAGCCACCGGCCGTCGGGCGAGACGGCCAGGCCCTGATCGATTTCCATCTCGTTGGGCCCGTAGCCCTCGGTGAGCCAGGTGACCTGTTCCGCGCCCCCAGGCCCGCCGCCGAACACGGCCCGGCCAACCCCCCGCGCCTCCTCCTCGAAGGCGTACCCTGACCCGTCGGGCAGGAACAGCCAGGTGTCGATCTCCCTGGCCAGCACGCCAACCGGGGCGGCGCTGGGGGCGTGCGGGTCGAGCAGGACGACGCCCCGGTCGCCGCGGACCGCCATCCGGTCGCCGCGGGCGGTGAACTGGAACTCGTCGATGCCCCTCACCGGCAGGCGGACCGTCCGCCAGCCCTCCTCGCCGAGCCGGGTCAGGGCGACGCGGCCATCGCCGGTCGAGAGCGCGACCAGGCCGGTCGAGGAGGCGGCCAGGGCGGTGGCGCAGCCGCCGCGCCGGCGAAGCACCTGGCCGGGGCCGCCGGCGAGGGGCCAGGCCAGCACCCGGCCGCCGTGCTCGGCGGTGAGCAGGTGCGTGTCGCAGGCGAACGCCATCAGGATGACGTCGCGCCCCGAAACGGGAAGCGTCACGGGCGGGCCGTCGGGCAGGGGCGGCAGCCCCTCTTCCCGCCGGTCGTGGCAGGGGCCGCAACGCCCGCCGACCCAGCCGATCTGGGCCGGCGTTCCGGCCGCGCCGCAGGCGCAGGCCGCCAGCAGGTCGCGCCGGCCGCCCGCCTCCCGGGCCAGAAGGCGCTCGGGGTAGACGTGCCAAAGCGGAGAAGACGTGAACACCCGGCCGATGCGCTCGCGGTGCGACGCGTCGAAGTCCGCCCGGCGGCCGACGACGCGCCAGTGCCGCCGGCCGAGGCGGTCGGTCCACCACGACGCCTCGACGCGCGGCGCCGGCTCCCCGCGGCCCCGAAACGCCTGGCGGCCCTCGGCCTTCTTCCGCTGGCGGCGGACGAAGCGGTCCCACTGGTCGCGGCTCTTTCCCAACTGGGGCTGCGGGGAACGCCCGTTGGCCTTCCTCGTGGCGGCGACGAGTAGCCCCACCAGTTCCTCGGCCGTGGGGTCGATCCGGCGTTCGTCGAACGGCTTCATGGGGCACCTCGGGTAGGGGTCGCGGACGACCGCGCATCGTAATATAGCTTGCGGAATGGTCGCACCCAGGCCCGACCGTGAGGGAGGGGCGCGCTCCGCCCTGGGTGACGCCACGCCCTCCTCACGGTCGGGCCTGGGACAATACACGCCCTCCCTCACGGTCAGGCCTGGGACAGACGCCGCTGGAGACGCACCGATGAAGTTCAAGACCACCCTCGCGGCTCGTCCTGCTGCTCGGGGCTGGCCTCGCGCTGTACCTGTCGCGCCCCGCGCTGCCGTTCTCCCCCTGGGCCGCCCCGGCCCCGCCGCCGCGCGACGTCGCCGACACCCGCCAGGTGCTGGCCGGCCTCTCGCCCGACCGCCTCGCCTCCGTCGCCGTCCGCCGCGACGGCGGGGACGTCGCCCAGCTCGAACGCACCTTCTCCGACGGCTACGTCACCACCGGCAACTGGCCGGCCAGCTCCGCCGACGCCCGGCGCGTCTTCGACGTCGTCGGCGGCCTGCACTCGCGCTTCGTCGCCGAGGCTTCGACCCAGGAAAAACTTCCCGTCACGCTAGACGTGCTGACCCGCGACGACGTCGCCCTGGCCGCCGCCGCGATGGCGGGGAAGTCCTCACCGACCACCCGCTCACCGCGGCCGCCTCGTGGGTTGCGACGCGCAGGCCAGGCGGCTGCGGCGCCTCGCTCGGCGAGGCGGCCGACGGCGACTACCGCTTCGTCCGGCCGACCTACCTCCGCCTCGACGGCCGCGACGAGGTGTTGCGGCTGGCGGCCGGGCCTCGTGGGGGAGCTGACCCGGCCGGGCGACCTGTACCGGCAGCGGCGGCTGTTCCCCGCCGAGCGGGCCGCCCGGCTCAACAACGCCCAGGAGCGCATCGGCTCGACGCCCGCGAGGTGGTACTCCACCAGGAGGGGCAGCCGACCGTCCGGCTGGTTCGCGGCCCCGACGGCTGGGGCACGCCCAGCCGACGCGGCGACCACCTCGACCCCGAGGCGGCCGAAGCTCCTCACCGCCGTCGCCGACCTGTGGGCCGAGCAGTTCGCCGCCCCCAGCACCGCCGCCGGCCTCGACCGCCCGCGGCAGTCGATCCGCGTCACCCGCCACGACGGCGGCGTCGTGACGCTGCTGCTGGGCGAGCGCTCGCCGGCGAGAACACCTCGCGCCCGCCCCGGCGCGCCCGCCCCCGCCGCCGGACAGCTACCGCTACGCCAGACTTGCCGACAGCGACCTCGTCTTCGAGGTGCAGGACAGCCGGCTGGGCGACGTCTTCCTCGCGTTTGACCTGCTGCGCGACAGCCAGCTGGCCCGGTTCAACCCCGACGACGCCGAGCGCGTCGACGCGCCCGGCGGCCAGGACGTCGTCCTGGTCAAGGAGAAGAAGGACAGCTGGAAGATGGTCGCGCCGCGCGACGTCCCCGCTGACGGCGACAAGGTTCAGGAGTTGCTCCGCAAGCTCTCCTCGCTGGAGGGGGCCGACAAGGACCTGCTCAACCCCGCCCGCCGGGCCGGCCCGGCGGCGGCGGTCGGGCCGATCGCCCGCTGGCGGCGGTGGCGGCGGCGCTTCTCTTAGGAGAAAGCGGGTCGATGTTCGGCCTGACGAAGCCGGCCGGCGAGGTCACGGTGCTGGTCCGCGAGAAGGCCCGCCCCGACGACCGCGACCGCAGCCGCGAGCGCGCCCTCACCCTGCGCCTGGGCAAGCCGGCGTGGGCCGGCAACCGGATCTTCGTCCAGCAGGCCGGCTGGCCGCGCGTCGATGGCCTCGACGACACCGTCACGGCGCTGCTCGACAAGCCGACGCTGGCCTACCGCGGCAAGCAGGTGTTCGACTTCGCCGCCGCCGACGTCGCCGGGTTGGAGGTGCGCTCGTCCGGCCGGGCCGCCCTCGGCGCGGCGGTCGACCCGGCGGTCAGGGCCGTGCCCCAACTCAACGTCGTGCTGCGGCGCGACGGGGCCGGCTGGGCGCTGCGGTCGCCGGTGAGCACGCGCGCCGACGCGGCCAAGGTCAACGACCTGCTCGACGCCCTCGGCAAGGCCAAGGCGCTGACCTACCTCGGCGAGGCCGGCCCGTCCGCGCCGGCGCGCGGAGGTGAGGGTCACGTTCACCGACCCCGCGAAACCGCCGCGGACGCTGTACCTGGGAGCCCCGCGACGGCGAGCCGGGCTACCTCGCCCGGCTCGCCGGCGCCGACACCTTCGCCCTGCCGGCCGACCTGCGGGACCGGCTCGCGCAGCCGGCGCTGAGCTATTTGCCCTCCGAGCTGTGGCAGGTCCCTCCCGGCGACGAGGTCGTCCGCTTCTCCGTCGCCAAGGCGGGGCAGGCCCCCTACCAGCTGTCGCGCCAGGGCGACGCCTGGCAGGTGACGGGGCCGTTCACCGTCGCGGCCCCGGCCGGAGTGGTCGATCGGCTGACCACCGCCCTCCAGTCGCCCCGCGCCGAGGAGTACCGCGCCTACCCCGCCGGTGACCTGGCGGCGTATGGGCTCGCTAAGCCGGCCGTCACGCTGACGCTGGAAACGAAGGCCGGCCAGAAGCACACGATCTCGCTGGGCGCGGCGGCGACCGGCGGCAAGCCCGGCCGCTTCGCGACGACCGGTCAGGGCGTCCTCGTCGTCTCCGACGCTGGCGAAGGCGGTCGACCAGAGCGCATGGACTTCCTCGACCGCGACCTGCTCAAGTTCGACGATGCCGCCGCAACGGCAGCGACCCGCCGGCGCGGCGGCGAGACGCTGGAACTAGAAAAAGACGGCGACGCCTGGAAGCTGACGAAGCCAACGCCGCAGCCCGCCGACGAGCGCAGGGGCCGGACCTGGTGCGCTGCTCTCGTCGCTGCACGCCGAGCGCGTCGTCGCCTACCAGCCGAAGGACCTCAAGCCCTACGGCCTGGACACGCCGGAGGCGACGGTGACGGTGAAGGTCGGCGGGACGGACAAGGTGCTGCTCGTCGGCCGCGAGGAGGGCACGCCGGTGAGCCGTCGTCCGGGTGAAGGACGCCCCGCTGGTGGCGGTGCTGTCGGCGCGACGCCAGGCGGCTGCTCGCGCCCGGCGCGGCGTTCCACGGCGCGACCTCGCCCGCGTCGCCGACGCCGACACGATCGCCCTGGAGGCCGGCGGGCGCAGGGTCACCTTCTCGCGCCCCGAGGGGACCTGGAAGGTCGCGAAGCCCGTCAGCGTCGATGCCGATCACGACGCGCTGGAGGGGTTCTTCAACGCGGTCGCCCGCCTGCGGGCCGACGAGCTGGTCACCGAGTCGCCGACTGCCGACGAGCTGAAGCGCTTCGGCCTCGACCGGCCGGCGGTGCGCTGGAAGGTCCTCAGCGGCGACAAGCTGGAGATGGACCTCGTCGTCGGCGCCGCCGACGGCAAGCGGCGGTACGCCCGGCTGGGCGACAAGGGCGTGGTGTTCCTGCTCGACGACCGGCTGGCCGGCCTGGCGACGGCGGAGTACCGGCCGCGGGCGGTGTGGAAGGATAACGTCGATCCGGCCCAGGTCGAGTCGGTCCGGTTCGGCTACAACAAGGACCCGTTCGAGCTGAAGAAGATCGACGGGAACTGGCAGGTGGTCGGCCGGCCCGACGCGAAGCTCGACCAGGCGACGGTCAGCGACACCCTGTCGGCGCTGCGCGACCTGAGGCTGGAGCGTTATGTAAAGGACGACGGCGCGGAGCTGAAGTTGTACGGCCTCGACCCGGCGGAGTTGACGTTGGAGGTGACGACGCCGTCGGGCAAGCACACGCTGCTGGTCGGCGGGGTCGAGGGCGGCTCGAAGCGGCGCTACGCCCGGTCGCCGTCGTCGAAGTTCAAGGACGTCTTCGTCCTCGACGAGGCGGCCAGCGGGCGTCTGACCCGTGACCTGACGGCTTTGACGAAACCTCCGCCAAAAGGGGCGGACTTCTAAACCGCCCGCGAAACTCTGCCGGATCTTCCTTGACACCCGCGCGCGGGGTCAAGGAAACTACATCCGTTAAGGTGCGTATTCGTGGATGATTCGTAACTCCCTCCGGAAGAAGGCGTCGTGATGGCGCGCGCGATCCGGCCTGTCCTGGCCGCCGCCCTGCTCGGGGTCTCTGCCTGCGGTGACCCGCTGGGGGGGCGGCAGGCCGTCTCGGGGGGCGTGACGTTTCAGGGCAAGCCGCTCGGCCGGGGGACGATCCTGTTCCTGCCGGCGACGCCGGGCCTGCCCACGCAGTCCGGGGCGGCGATCGCCGACGGCCGGTACTCGATCCCCCGCTCGCAGGGGCTCGTGCCGGGCCGGTACAAGGTGGCGATCAGCAGCCCCGACGGCCGGTCCCCGGACGCAGGCGGCGACGCCCTTCCGGGGCCCTCGGGTAACTTCGCCTCGAAGGACCGCATCCCGCCGGCCTACAACCTCGACAGCAAGGAGGAGGTCGAGGTGACCAGGGGCGGCCCCAACAGGTTCGACTACAAGGTTCCCTGAGGTCGCCCCATGACTCGCTCCCGGAACGGCTTCACGCTGATCGAGCTGCTGGTGGTCATCGCCCTCCTCGCCGTCCTGATGGGCCTGCTGCTGCCGGCCGTCCAGAAGGTGCGGGAGGCAGCCAGCCGCATGAAGTGCCAGAACAACCTCAAGCAGATCGCCCTGGGCATGCACAACCACCACGACGCGGCGAACAGGCTGCCCGGCGGGGTGGGGAAGTTCGGCTGCTGCTGGGGCACCTGGCTGGTGGGGGCGCTGCCGTTCGTCGAGCAGGACAACCTGCGCAAGCTCTACCAGAACTACGACGGCAACGACGCCACCGGCATCCGCTACGTCGGGTCGCCGAACAACTCCAACGTGACGATGCGGCGCGTCCCGACCTACACCTGCCCCAGCGACACGCCGGCCTCGCCCAGCGGGGGCGTCACCAGCCACAACTACGTGGTGAACTACGGCAACACGAACTTCTTCCAGGCCAACGTCGTCGTGGCGGGGGTGGCGATCCCGTTCGGCGGGGCGCCGTTCCAGGCCTACCCCGGCTCGACGTCGGACGACGGGCCGGTGGGGGCCGCGCAGGCGGCGACCTGGACGCGGGTGTACGGCAAGCCGGTGCCGCTCGCGGAGGTCACCGACGGGCTGAGCAACACGCTGATGCTCTCGGAGGTGAACCAGGGGCAGGGGTCGGACGCGCGCGGGTTCGCCTGGTGGGGCGGGGCCAGCGGGTTCGTCACGTTCCTCGGCCCCAACAGCGCCGACGTGGACGTGATGACGGGGGCGTGGTGCAACACCGCGGACCGGCGCAACGCCCCCTGCCAGACGGAGTCGGCCGCCCCCCCCAGCCCGCTGGGCCGTCGGCAGGGCGCCCGTAGCCGGCACCCCGGTGGCGTCAACGCGGCCATGTGCGACGCCTCGGTGCGATTCGTCCCCGACCTGATTGACATCAACGTGTGGCGGGCTCTGGGCACCGCGCGGGGCGGCGAGGTCGCCAACCTGAACTGAGGCGCGCCTCATCTCCTGGAGGACCGGAGCATGACCACCCACGTCCAGGCCGGCCTGGCCCTGCTCGCCGGCGGCCTCTGCGCTTGCGCGCTGCTCCTGCCCCACGCCCCGGGCCAGCCCGCCCGGCCCGCCGTGGCCTTTGAGGACTACCCGGAGATCACGCCGCGCGCGTACCTCTGCTACCGGGCGCGCGGGCCGGTGACGATCGACGGCAAGCTGGACGACGCGGCCTGGGCCGACGCCCCGTGGAGTGAGGAGTTCGTCGATATCCAGGGTGACAGGAAGCCGAAGCCGCGCCACCGCACGCGGATGAAGATGCTGTGGGACGATCAGTACCTGTACATCGCCGCCCGGCTGGAAGAGCCACACGTCTGGGCCACACTGACGAGGCACGACTCGGTCATCTTCCACGACAACGACTTCGAGGTGTTTCTCGACCCCGACGGCGACAGTCACCTCTACGCCGAGCTGGAGCTGAACGCGCTGAACACCACCTGGGACTTACTGCTGTCGCGGCCCTACAAGGACGGCGGCAAGGCGATCGACGCCTGGGAGATCCCCGGCCTGCGCACGGCGGTCCACGTCGATGGCACGCTCAACGACCCGCGCGACGTGGATAAGGGCTGGGCCGTCGAGATCGCCTGGCCGTGGAGGTCCCTCAAAGAGCTGAGTTACACCCCGGTGCCGCCGCGCGACGGCGACCGCTGGCGGATCAACTTCTCGCGGGTGCAGTGGCGGCACGAGGTCGTCGAGGGGAAGTACCGAAAATTGAAGGGTCCGGAGGACAACTGGGTCTGGTCGCCGCAGGGCGTCATCGACATGCACCGGCCGGAGCGGTGGGGGCTGTTGCAGTTCACCACGGCGGCGCCGGACACGGGTACGTTCTTCCCCGACCCCGCGGCGGCGGTGCGGCACGCGCTGCACCGGGTGTACTACGCCCAGCGCGACTACCGCAAGGCGCGCGGCGCCTGGGCGGCGAAGCTGTCGGACCTCGGGCTGTCGGGCGCGCCGTTCGACAAGGTGAAGCTGGAGACGACGGCGACGGCCTTCGAGGCGGGCCTGGAGCAGTCGATACCGGGCGGCAAGGCGATGAACTGGCACATCCGCTCGGATGCCCGCATCTGGGCGGACTGAGCTACGCCTTCGACCGGGCCGATCCGCCGAACTGAAGCCCCGCCGCCCCCAGTATGAAGAGCGCCACGTCGATAAACCGTGACATGTCGGAGACGTCCTTTCCCGCAGGAAGAAGGTTCACCGCCGCGACGACCATCAGGGTCACCGAGAGGAAGGTGATGGCCGCGTCTTCCCTGCTTTGCGGGGTCGGCGGGGTGACCGGGACAGGGCGATCTGCCTTGGAAGGCGTGGGCTTGGGTAAGGCGTCAGGGCAGCGACGCGGCCCATCGTGCCAGTGCTCCAGCGCCTTGTCCGCCACCTCACCGCGTTCTTGCGGCTCGATCATCTCCCGGCAGACGTGCTCGGCGACGGCGGAGAGGTTCTTGCCCAGCCGGCCGATCCCAGCCTTGCACAGGGCACGGCAAACGACGCCGTCCTCCTCCAACAGCCCCAGCAACAGGTGGCCCGTCCCCACCCTGGGGTGGCCCAACCGCTCCGCGGCGGCGAGGGCGAGGTCGATCGCTTTGCGCAGCTCGGGAGTCCTCCGGGGGCGGTGAGGACTCACCATCCAGGGCTCGGCTCGGCTGACCGCGGCCAGTTCCCGCCGGACACACTCGTCAAAGACGTTCCCCCGGGCGAGGACTCGCCACGCCACACAGCCGTCCAGCTGGAAGAGGGCCAACGCCAGGTGCTCGGTGTCCACACACCCGTGGCTCCGCCGCCGCGCCATGCCCTCGGCCAGCGCAGCGCGATGCGGGCCGCGTCGTTGAACTGCATGAACATCGCCGGCCTCCTGGGGGTTGGCCCTGCGTGTCGATCGCCCTCCCATCTTAACCGGCTTGTCGGCCGCCGGAAGCGCGCCAGCTTGCACGGAGTCGCACCGAGCGCGAACCCGCAAGCGGGGGCGTTACGAGACAGAAAGGGGTCGCCTCGCCGAGGCGTCCCTCCCCCGTGCGGAGCGCCGCCGCTTGCGGGTTCGCGCTCGTTCCTTCCCCCACCCGCTTACCGCTTCGCCGCGGGCACCCTCACCCGGCAGGTGCAGGCCAGGTCCGGGTCGCCGCGCTCCGCCATCGACCGGCACAACGTCGCCAGCGACGGGCGGATCGTCACCTCCCGCGCCTGCCCGTCCCGCGTCACCCGCAGGGGCCGGTCGAACCGCGCCAGCCGGCCGTCCAGCGACAGCTCCACCTCCTCGACGTTCTTCGTGGTGAGCGTCACGGCGTTGTCGGCGATCGTCGCCTCG
This sequence comes from Gemmataceae bacterium, assembly GCA_046350195.1. Taxonomy (GTDB): domain Bacteria; phylum Planctomycetota; class Planctomycetia; order Gemmatales; family Gemmataceae; genus CALDUY01. The sequence goes on along the minus strand of JAXMAW010000030.1, from coordinate 59,628 downwards.
ACGCTCTGACCCGCCCTGGGCTTCGCCACGCCCAGCCAGAAGAAGCGATCGACGACGCCGTCGGTCAGCTCCCAGCTGAGGCGTCGCGGGGCGGCGTCGCGGCGGTGCGGGTACATCTCCTTGATCTTGTCGCGGTCGGGCAGGCCGCCGTGGCCGTGGCCGGCCATCAGCTCCATCCTCACCGGGAAGTCGCCGGGGTTCTCGTTCTGGAGCTTCTCCACCGACGCGGCGAACGTCTTGCAGCGGTCGAGCCGGCCGTAGGCGGTGTCCTTCTCGCCGATCATGAAGGTGAAGCGGGTGTGGCGCAGCGTTCTCGGTGAGATCGTCCCCTCCGTCGGGGCGGCGGCGCTGGCGTGGACCGCGGCGAAGCGGTCGGGCACCTTCGGGCCGAGGAAGAACGCCCCGTAGCCGCCGTGCGAGTAGCCCATCAGGAACACCCGCTCCGGGTCGGCGTCGCCGAACAGCAAGAATTGCCTCACCAGGTTGACGACCAGCGGCGTAACGTAGTCGGCGTAGAAGCCGTTCCAGACGTCGTTCGGCGCCCGCAGCGCCACGTAGAGGTAGCCGGTCACGTCGGCCTGGTCGCGGTAGTAGCGCTGCATCACCTGCCACTGGCTGTCGTTGACCCGCTTCGCCACGCCGCCGCCGCCGTGCATGGCGAGGAACACCGGCCAGCCGCCGTCGGGGCGCTTGCCCACCTTCTTGACCGTGTACGGGCTGCGGTACTCGCCGGAGCGCACCTCGTTGGCGTCAAAGTCCTTTTTCATCGCCGCGTGGACGGAGGACTCACGATACGCCTTCCAGACCGCCCGCCGCGCCGCGGCCTCGTCCTCGACGAGCAGCGCGTCCAGCCGCCCGTCGAAACGCCAGCCGGCCTGCTTCTCCGGTGCGGCCTCGAAGAAGGCCCGCGCCTCCTGTTCTATCTGCGTCAATTGCCCTCGCAATAGTCCTGTCTTCTCGGCCGGCACCTCGACGTCGATCAGCTGCTCCTTGGCGGCCATCGCCCGGAACGGCTTCTCGACCAGCACGGGGCGGCCGACGCGCACGACGTAGTCGCGGCCGGGCGTCAGGTCGAAGGCCAGGATGTCGTTGGTGTCCGCCGTCTCCGAGCGCGACTGGCCGCGGCACTTCTCACAATGGCCGAGGCGCTCCTCGACGGTGACGGGCAGTTCGACACGCTGCTTCGACCCGTCCCGCCGGACGCGGACCAGCACGCGGACGCGCGGATCGGCCGGCGCCCGGGCGGCGTAGCGCTCGGAGACGTTCTCGGCGGGCACGTCGCGGCGGTCGCGGTCCCACACCAGCGGGAAGGCCAGCCCGGTGCGGCGGAAGCTGGCGGCGTAGATGGCGTGCTCCGGCGAGTCCTTCTTCGCCTGCGCCGCGTCGTGGACGAACCAGCCGCGGTCCAGCCCGGCCGGGTCCGGCTCGGCGGCGCCGGTGAAGCGCCAGCGGCCGTCCCACACCTCCACCCAGGTGTGGTTGCCGCGCCCGTTGGCCCACAGCGGCGTGCCGGCCACACGAGCCGGCACCCCGACGCTGCGGCAGGCGTCCACGAGCAGGATCGACAGCCCGGTGCAGGACGCCAGCCCCTGCTCGATCGACTCCTTCGGGCTCTGGCAGGCCTTCTTCCTGCCCGTCGAGTAGCGGACGTTGAGCTTCTGGAAGATCGTGGCGTTGAGCTTCCGGGCGGCCTCGCCGGGGGTCTTGCAGTCCTTGACCAGGGGCAGGCACAGCTGGCGGAACTGCTTCCGCCAGGGGTCACGGGCCTCGTCGAGGTTGGCGTAGGGAAGCACGTCGTTGAGGAAGACGTCCTCGGGAAGGCCGCCACCCCAGGGCGACTCCCGCCGCGCCCGGTAGGCCAGCGCGACGTTCTCGAGCAGGAAGTCGGCGGTCAGCGAGCCCAGGTCGCCCTGGGGCATGTGGGCGATCAGGAACGCCACCCCCGCCCGTTGATCGGCCGGCGCCCGGGTTAGCGCCGCGGCCAGCTCGCCGCGGTTGGGACCGGCCCGGCCGAGCGCCCCCTCGACGTCGGCCGGCCACCGGCGCGGCGCCGGCGGCGCGGCCCCCAGGGACAGCAGTACCGCGCAGATCAAGCCCGCTTTCCGAACCATCCCGACGGCCTCCCAGTGACGAGCGGGGGCGCGAGCCAGCGGCCGCGCCCCCGCGCCGGGTTGCTCGCTGTGCTCAGCCCTTGCCCTTGACGAGCCGCTCCTGGAGCGACTTCAGGCGCTGGGCGCTCTCGGGGTTGCCGAACCCGCCCGCCGCGCCCGGCCCGCCCGCGGCGGGCGCGGGGCCGGGCCAGGCGAACCCGGCCGCCTCCAGCGTCGCCTTGTCGCTTTTCACGACCTCCAGGATCTCTTTCATCCTCTTTTCCGCCTCCTCGTTGCTCAGCTCCTTCTCCTCCCCCAGACCGGCCAACTGCTCGGCCAGCTTTGCCCTCTGCTCGGCGGTGAGGTTGATCGTCAACGGCTTCTCGGTGAGCTGGTCGAGCTTCGTGACCAGCTGGGCGAGCTGGGCCCGGGCCGGCGGGCGGGCGGGCGGGCCGCCCTTGCCGCCGAACCCCTTGGCCATGGTGTTCCGGCCGCCCTTGCCCATCATCCCGCCCCGCCCTTCCATGGCCGCAATGGCGCCCGGCGGGGGAGCCATGGATATCATTCCGGGGTCGCTGGGCGGCACCTCCTTCGGCTCCAGGAAGAACGGGCCGTACAGCTGCGTCACCGCCACCCCCGCCGCCCCCCCCAGCGCCAGGCAGATCAGTCCCATCGAGATGACCGCCGGCACCCTTGGGTTCAACACGCTCATGATTACCTCCCGCCCGCCTGGTCGCGCGCGACCACGGGCTGTCGAGCCTCCCCCTAGCTGGATAAAAACGGCACGGCCATCCTATGAGGACGCACTGCCGAACTCAAACCCGCCGGCGAGAATGTCACGAACGCCCTCCGGTTATACAACGTACTACACGGAAAGGAGGCCGGAGAGGTCATCGGGATGACGAACCGAGGGCGCACATGGCGGTGGTTGCTACCAACCGGCGGGTTACTGCTGGTCGCCGGGGCGGCCTGTGCCTGGCTGCTCCAGCGCGAGGCATGCCGGCTGGTGCTGGGCGGGCGCGGCGGGGCGGCCCGCGCGGTGGCGTTCTCCGCCGACGGCTCGCTGCTGGCCGGTGGGGGGGAGGATCGGGTCGCGCGCGTGTGGGCGCTGCCCTCCGGGAGACGTCGGGCCGCCGTTGAGGGCCAGGGCGGCCCGGTCCTGGCGCTGGCGTTCTCGCCCGACGGGGCGCTGCTGGCGGTCGGCGGGGGCGACGGGAAGTTGCGCGTCGTCGAGTGCTCGGGCGGCCCGGAACGTTTCGCCGCACAGGCTCACCGCAGCGGGGTCCACGCCCTGGCGTTCGCGCCTGATGGCCAGACGCTCTACTCCGCCGGGGGCGACAAGGCCGTCCGGGTGTGGGACGTCGCCACGGGCAAGCAACGCGATGTCCTGAAAGGCCACACCGGCACCGTGCTCGCGCTGGCGCTGTCCGCCGATGGCCAGACGCTCGTGTCAGCCGGCAACGACCGGGCGATCCGCCTGTGGAAGCCCCCGGCGAAGACGCCGCGCCTGCTCGCCGGCCACGGCGCCCGGGTCACCGCCCTGGCCCTCACCGGCCAGACCCTCGCCTCGGGTGACCGCGACGGCATGGTCAAGGTGTGGGACGTCGGCAGCGGACGCGAGCTGGCCTCGGTGGCGGCGCACGCCGACCGCGTCGTCGGCCTTGGCCTGCACGACCACCTGCTCGTCAGCGGGGCCGAGGACGGTACCCTGGCGGCGTGGCCGTTGTCACCGACCCCCGGCACGCCGGCCCGCTGGAAACAGCGCTCCGCCGTCGTCGCCCTGGCCCTGTCGCCGGACGGCCTCACTTCCGCCACGGCCGGCGGTGACGGCCGCGTCCGGCTCTGGGACGTCCCTCGTCCCTGATTTCGGGCCGGCGCCTTGACAGTCTGCTGGCACCGCGGTAATGGTAATACTCAGTTATATCTCATATGACGAAGTTTAACCGGAGTCATCTCATGCGTAATCGTCGCCGGGGGTTCACGCTGATCGAGCTGCTGGTGGTGATAGCGATCATCGCCATCCTCATCGGGCTGCTCCTCCCCGCCGTCCAGAAGGTGCGAGAAGCCGCCGCACGGATGAAGTGCATGAACAACCTCAAGCAGTTCGGCCTGGCGATGCACAATTACCACGGGGTGCGCGAGGCGTTCCCGCCGGGGTACGTCTCGGCGGTGGCGTCGGACGGGTCGGACCTGGGACCGGGCTGGGGCTGGGCGGTCCACCTGCTGCCGGACCTGGAGCAGGACAACCTGTTTCGGACGATCAACCTGGCGCAGGCGATCGCCGCCCCGGCCCACGTCGGGCCGCGCACGACGAAGCTGCCGATCTTCCGCTGCCCGTCGGACAACGCCCCGGAGACGTTCCTGACGGTGACGTCGGCGGTGCAGGTGGCCTCGTCGAACTACGCGGGGGTGTTCGGCAACAACGAGATCGAGGACAACCCGGGGGCGGGCAACGGCGTCTTCTACCGCAACAGCCGGGTGCGGTTCGGCGACATCCCCGACGGGACGAGCAACACCTTCGCGGTGGGCGAGCGGAGCAGCAACCTCAGCTACGCCACCTGGGTCGGCGCGGTGCCGGGCGGCGACGAGTCGCAGGCGCTGGTGCTGGGCAGCTGCGACCACACGCCGAACCACCCCGCGGCCCACGTCGAGGACTTCTGGAGCCGCCACACGGGCGGCGTGAACTTCCTGATGTGCGACGGCAGCGTGCGGTTCGTCGGCAACTCGATCTCGCTGACGGCGTACACGGCGATGGCGTCGCGGGCCGGCGGCGAGGTGATCCCGAACTTCTGACCGGCTGGACTCACGCCGCCTGGCGCATCGGATCGACCTGGGGGACGGCGGCCGGCGTGCCCTGGCGCGCCCGCAGCAGCCCCAGGCAGCAGCCCAGGTGCAGCAGTGCCGCGCTGAGCGTGATGGCGCCGTACCACACCAGCCAGTTGTAGACGCGGCCGGTGACCAGGTCCTTGTTCACGGCCAGCCCGCAGGCCACCGCCAGGGCCGCCACCGCCCACAGCGACCGGCTCGGCCAGGTGACGGCCGCCCGCGCCACGCACAGCGCCGGCAGCAGCAGCGTGCAGAAGTGCGGCTTGCTCGACTGCGGGCACAAAAGCAGCATCAGGATCAGCACCAGTCCGAACTCGAACGCCTCGGCCGACGGGGCGTCGCCGTCGCGCCGCCGCAGCGAGCAGCCGAGCGTCAGCAGCACGAAGGAGAGCATCGCGCCCAGCGCGACGGCCTTGACCGTGGCCCCGCCCGCCCGGTCGGGGTTGAGCGCGGGCAGCATGTTGCTCCCCGGCTGTCCGGCCGCCAGACCAGCAGGCGGTTGGTCAGGCCGGCCAGGGAGTGGTTGAAGTTGATCTTGGTGTACCACCGGCCGAGGTCGTGCTCGCTCTGGGCCATCGGTTCGAGGTAGCGGCCGACCCACTCGCCCAGCCGCGGCGGCGCCCCGGGGCGGGGGTGCGTCAGGTCGGGCAGGAAGTTCACGCCGACCGCGACGGCCGGCACCAGTGCCGCCGCCAGCCAGCGCCGCCGCCAGCCGAGGTAGGCGGCGAACAGTAGCGGCGTGCACTTGATCCCCGCCGCCAGGCCGAGCACGGCCCCAGCCCGGACGTCCTTGCCGGCGGAGACCCAACCGCAACCGACGACGACCAGGGCGGCGATCACCAGGTCGGTCTGGTGGTTGGTCAGCGCGTCCAGCGAGTACGCGCCGGCGGCGAGCAGCCCCAGCCAGGCGATCAGGTGTTCTCGGGGTGACGGTTGGCCTTCGAGCCGCCCGCCCCCGGACAGCCGCCAGGCGCCGCGGAAGAACACGACGACCGCGGCGACGTTGACCGCGTACCAGAGCAGCCGGCGGGGCAGCTTCGGCAGCGGCGCCCATGGCAGCGCCAGCCAGGCGTTGATCGGCGGGTAGACGAACACCTCGTCGAAGACGCCCTCGCCGGCCGCCAGCCGCTGCGCCGCGGGGACGTAGACGGCGTCCCAGTCGGCGGTGAGGCGGCCGCAGAACGGCACGGCCAGCGCGGCGAAAAACACCACCGCCGCGACCGTGTACGGCCGCGACCGGAGCGCGGTGAGGGACATTCGTCTCTCCGCCGGGAATGGTTCGGTCGCCCGGCTGTCAATCGTGGGTCAGGGTGCTAGATAACCGCTGGCGGTCGTTCGTGCAAGCAAGGTTTCGCCTCGGAGGCGATCTGCCTGAGCCGGCCTCGCCACGCTACGCCCCGAGGTACGCCTTCATCGACGCCAACAGCGGCTCGACCTGCCCGGCCAGCTGGGCCACCAGCTCCTCGGCTCCTTCGAGCTTCCGCTCCGCGCCGGCGTGCTCCAGCCGCCGCGCCGCCTCGATCGCCTCGCGGGCGGCGAAGACGGCCAGCGACCCCTTGAGCGAGTGCGCCGTCTGTCGCACCTGCTCCGCCTGGCCCTGGGCCAGCGCCTGCCGCAGCGCCTCCAGGCGGGGCGGCACCGTGTCGAGGAACGTCCGGGCCAGCTTGGCCACCGCCGGCCGGTCGAACCCCATCGCGACCAGCGGGGCCACCCAGACCGGCTCGCCCGCCGGCGCCGGCGCGGAGGCCTCGGCGGGGGCGGCCCGGTCGCCGAGCAGCCGGCCGACCACCGCGAACAGTTCGGAGCCGCGGACCGGCTTGGACAGGTAGTCGTCCATCCCCGCCGCCAGGCAGCGCTGCCGCTCGCCCTGCACCGCGTTGGCCGTCACCGCGACGATCGGCACGTGGCCGCCGACCGCCTTCTCGCGCTGGCGGATCAGCCGGGCCGCCCGCAGCCCGTCCATCTGGGGCATCTGCACGTCCATCAGCACCAGGTCGAACGGCTCGCGCTGGAGCCGCTCGACCGCCTCGCGGCCGTTGCCGACCACCCCGACGAGGTAGCCGGCCTTCTCCAGCAGGAGCGTCAGCACCTGCTGGTTGACCGTGTTGTCCTCGGCGAGCAGGACGCGGGCGCGGGGCTCGGGCCGGGTGGCCGCCGGCAGCCCCGGGGCCGGGCTGAGCTGGGCAGCCTCCAGCGGCACCGCGAAGGCGAACGTGCTGCCCCGCCCCGGCTCGCTGGAGACGGACAGCCGCCCCCCCATCAGCTCGACCAGCCGCGACGCGATCGTCAGCCCCAGCCCGGTGCCGCCGTGCGTCCGAGCCGTCGAGGCGTCGCCCTGGGCGAACGGCTCGAAGATCGCCCGCTGCCGCTCCGGGGCGATTCCCACCCCGGTGTCCCGGACGCTGAACCGCAGCGCCGGGCGGCCGGCCACCAGCTCCACCGCCAGCTCGACCTCGCCGTGGTCGGTGAACTTGACCGCGTTGGACAGCAGGTTGAGCAGGATCTGCCGCAGCCGGCCGGGGTCGCCGCGGACCGCCGCGGGCAGGCCGGGGTCGAGCCGGCTGGACAGCGCCAGCCCCTTGCGCCGGGCCTGCTGGCTGACGACCCCCAGTGCGTCGCGGGCCAGCTGCCGCGGGTCGAAGGCGATCTCCTCCAGGTCGAGCCGGCCGGCCTCGACCTTCGAGATGTCCAGCACGTCGTTGACCAGGGCCAAAAGCGACTCAGCCGACTTGCCCAGCGTGTCGAGGTAGCCGCGCTGCTGCTCGGTGACGCGCGTCTGGGCCAACAGCTCGACCATGCCGATGACGCCGTTCAGGGGCGTCCGCATCTCGTGCGACATGCTGGCGAGGAAGTGCGACTTGGCGTCGCTGGCGCGGCGGACCTCGTCGCCGGCGGCCCGCCGGTGGGTGACATCGGTGACCGTCCCCATGATGCGGGACGGCCGGCCGTCGGCGTCGCGGAACAGCCGGCCGCCGCCCTCGACCCAGCGGTACGGCGGGGCCGGGCCGACGCGGAACTCAATCAGGTCGAGGTCGCCTCGGACCGGGTCGGCCAGCGCCTCGTCGATCACCCCGCGGACGAGGGCGTGGTCCTCCGGCGCGACGGCGGTCAGAAACCCCTCCAGCGAGCGGGTCAGCCGGCCCCCGACGCCGAGCACCTCCTCGAAGTTGTCCGACCAGGTCATCTGGCCGGTCGTCAGGTCGCAGTCCCAGGCGGCGACGCGCGCCGCCACCGCCGCCTGGTGGAGCAGGTCGAAGTCGGGCCGGGCTCGGGCCGGCTCGCTCTCGGCCGCGGGCTGCGCCGCCGGGACCGGCGGGGCCCCGCGCCGGTGGGGGCGGGCGGCCAGCCAGGCCGCGGCGGCCAGCAGGGCGAGCGCCGCCGGCCAGGCCGGATGCCCACGGGTGGCCAGCGCCGCGGTGAGCGCCGCCGCGGCGGAGAGGGTAAAGAGTTGCAGGGCCAGGCCGGGCCAGGGGGGCCGACCTCCCCCGCTCTGCTCGCGGCTCATCAGGCGTCCCCCGGCGGGGCGGGTCGAGTACGAGTCCCAATCAGCTATAGTAACAACGTGGGGCGCCGAGCACACCCGCCATAGCAAATGACGGCGGCGGGCCAAAAAAGGCCCGCCGCCGCGCCTCAAGGTTCAGCTCGCGAGGTCGATCTCGAGTTCCGGCTCCAGGTCCAGCTCCTCGGCCGGGCCCTCCACCTCGCGCGCCAGCGGCTGGCGTTTGAGGTTGTCCTGCGGGTGGAACAGCGACTCGCGCCGGGAGGCGCGTTCGGTCAGCACCCGGATCTTGGCCGCGGTCCCGGGCGCGGCCTCAGTCGGCTCTCCCGGACGAGAGAGCGGATCGCGCGGCAGGCTGGTGTTCATGCCTCATCTCGCCCCGGCGGGCTCCCGCGGGCCGCGACGGCGCGCCGCCGTCGTTCGATGTGAGTGCCCCGACGCTCGCGGCCCGACCCGCCGACGGACGGCGGGAGCGTCTGTCTGAGAATTACCACATCCGAAATAGCTTGCCTGAGCGAATCCATCGGGAAAGTCAGCGATCGGTCGGTGGACGAAGCGGCGGCGCCGACCTTGGCGAAAGCGCCGATCGCGACGGCCGGTCGGGGTGCGCCCGCGGGGATGACAGGGGGGCTTTTGCCGCCGCGCTGTCAGCCGGGTCGAATCGGGCTTCCCACCCCGCCGGGGCCGCGGTAGGGTGAGGCGCGGACTCGCCCCGCGCTCGGCGGAGGATGGCGTATGAACTCTCCGTTCCCCGGCATGGACCCGTACCTGGAGTCTACCCGCGGCCTGTGGGAAGGCTTCCATGGCCATTTGATCGAAGAGATCTACCGCGCGATCGCCACGGTGCTGCCCCGCCGCTACACCGTGGACACCGCGACCAGGAGTTACGTCGTCCTGGTGGAAGCGGAGGGGAAGAAAGACCCCCTGGCGAAGCCCGACGTGGTGGTCCACGAGCCGAGGCGCCCGAAGTCGCCGCGCAAGAAGACGAACGGGGTGGCCCTGGCCGAGCCGGACCTGCTCGCGTCCTCCGTGCGGATGCAGGCCTTCGTCGCCGAGGAGTTCGAGGAGAAGTTCATCGAGATCTACCTGGAGGACGAGAAGCGCGTCCTGGTGGCGTGCATCGAGGTGCTGTCGCCGTCGAACAATCAGCCGGGCACCAAGGGCTGGAAGGAGTACATGCGGAAGCGGCAGGCGATGTTCCTGGGGAGGGCGAACCTGGTCGAGATCGACCTGCTGCGCGGCGGGCAGAAGTTCCCCATGCTCACCCCGTGGCCCGACTCCCCCTACTCCCTCCTCGTTTCCTGGTCCGACGACGCCCCTTACTGTCGGGTCTGGCCGGCCCGCTACCGCGATCGCCTCCCGGCCATCCCCGTCCCGCTGGTGGAGCCGGACCCCGACCTCACCCTCGACCTGCAACCGCTGATCGACGGCATCTACTCCCTCGGCCGCTACGCGGAGCGGATCGACTACGACCGGCCGTTGACGCCGGCCCTGCCGGACGCCGACGCGGCCTGGCTGCGGCAGCAGATCAAGGGCCGGGCCAGGCCGCGGCGGAAGCGGTAGCCGTCACGGCTCCAGCTCGACGGCGAACGAGATGGGCTTGGTGATCGGCTTGCCGTCCCAGCGCCACACGTAACGCCCCTCCTCCGAGACCAGCACGAAGGACGTCAACGCCCCCGCCTCGGCCGTGGCGTAGCCGACCACCTTCGCCGACAACTCCCCGTCGGTCGGCTTGCCGAGGTCGGGGTAGACCATCGCCACCCGGCCGTGTAGCGCCACCATCGACCGCGCCCCGGCCGTGGCCAGCTCGGCCCGCAGCTCGCAGGCGGTCAGCCGGGCCTTCTTCGCCTCCCAGTGCGGCAGCGGCGGGTAGGCGAAGCGTAGCAGCTTCTCCGACGTCGCGGCGGGGATCGCCCACCGCTGGCCGGCGCCGGCCTCGGCCGGCGGCAAGAACGCCTGCCCCTCCTCGCGGCTCAGCTCGACCACGTCGCGCGAAGTCCCGCGGCTCGCCCCCGTGCCGTCGAACCGCGTCCGCACCGTGAACCGCCGGCCGTCCTTCGTCACCGGCCCCGCCTTCTCCGACGGTCCCGAAGGGACCGCCGGGGCCCGCGGCGTCAGCTTCTCGTGGGCGATGGCCCGGTCGAGGAACGCCGTCAGCACGTCCGGCTTGGAGGCCTTTTGCACCGACAGCGTCGCCAGGACCGTCCCGTCGGCGTGGGCGAGGAAGGCGCACACCGTGCCGCCCTCGAGCCGCTTCGCCGCCCGGTCGGCGTCCATCCGCGCCAGCAGCTCGACGTGGCGGCGCGGTGGGGCCGCCAGCTGGTAGTGGTCGCGCGAGACCCAGGCCGGCACGAAGTAGCGCGACAGCCGCCGGATGATGCGCTCGTCGGAGAGTGAACTCACCCTCATGTCGCGGGCGCCGTTTCAGCAGCGGCCGGTGTCGATGTTGCCGTCGTGGGTGAAGACGAACATCGGCCGGCCCTCGCGCCGGGCGGCGTCGGCGGCGTCGAGCAGCGACCGCTCCCAGGGGATGCGCCGCCAGCCGTCGGTGTCGCCGTCGCGCAGCCGCTTGGCCCGCTCGCGGACCTGCCCCAGGTCGGGCGGCCCCGCCAGCGCGACGCCGGCGACGAGGAGCAGGGCGGCGGGAAGGACGTATCTCATCGGTCGCCTCCGTTGTGAGAGACACGAGTCTACCGCATCAGGCGCGCCGCAATCCAGACCGGCCGGGGGCTGACCCGCCTCGGGGCCGGCAGCCGAGCCGTTACACCACGGGCCCGCGGAATCGCCCGGCGAGCCCACCCCTCACACTGCCTCCCCGGCAAGTCCTTTCACCACCGCGGGGGTGATTCCACAAGGGGGCGGCTCCCCCAGGCCGCCCGTCTCAGCCGGCGGGCGTCTGGATGCGGATCGGGTTGGTGTAGAACAGCAGGCGCTGCCCGGGCCCCATCTCTCGCACGCCCCGGGCCCGGATCACCATCCCCCCGGCCGGGACTTCCAGCCGCTCAGACTCCACGTAGCCTTGCTCGGGCGACATCCCCCGGGTCGGCAGGAGACGGGTCTCGGCGGCGGTGATCCCGATCAGCTCGACCGCGTCGATCCGGTTCCGACCGCCCTTCCAGTCCACCGGGGGGACGAAGCAGCGCAGGCTGACCCCGAAGGACGACCCGGCGGTCAGTTCCACCACCTCCCCGACGTGAGCCGGGCGGGGCAGGCCGGCGGCCTCGACGGTCAGCTCGACCCGGTGGGCGATGTCCCCGTGGGCGGCGAAGAACGTCCCGGCGCGCAGCGCCCGCAGCACCCCGCCGGGGCTCCGCTCCGGGGCGTAGACCCAGGTGGCGGAGAACTGCCCCGGCCAGTAATCGTTCAGGTCGTTGGGGTCGGCGTTGTGGAAGTCCGAGGGAGCGTGGGCAGCCCAGAAGTCCGCCCCGCCAGCCAGCAAGGTGTCCCAGGCGTCCCCCAGCCGGGCGACGGCCGGGTCCCAGCGGTCTATCGTCTTCTCCTTGCCCTTGAACGCGCCGATCACCTTGCTCCCCTGGTGCCCGGGGGCGCCCGCGAAGCCGATCACCAGGTCGCTCGCCCCGCGCAAGCGGGTCAGCTCCGCCACGAGGTCTTTACTCGAATTCCGCTTCCGGCTGGGGTGCTCGTAAACGACCACCGGGTCGCCCTTGGCGTGGGCGGCGTGCTCCCGAAGCCAGCGGAGGGCGTCCTCCGCCACCGCCGCGCCCCGCACCTGCTGGCCGAAGTCGTCGAACTGGGCCTTGAAGCGGGCCAGGACGGACCACTCGTCGAGGTCGGGGTGGATCAGGATCGTGGCGTGCTCCTCGCCGCGGTGCGGCGGGACGTTCCACTCCAGCCCGGCGAAGAGCAGCAGGTCGGGGAACTGCCGGCGGGCGGCGGCGATGGCCTCGTGGTATTCCCGGCTGGCCGCCCGGAGGTTGTGGTCGGCGTGGTCGGTGATGGCCAGGACGTCGCAGCCGTACCGCCGGGCCCGGTGGGCCAGCTCCTCCACCGTGTTGGCGCCGTCGGAGAACTTGGTGTGGGTGTGGGTGTCCGCCTTCAGCCAGGTGCCCTGGCCCACCCACGGCACCTCGCGGACGAACCGGGCGACCGCCGGCGCCGTCGGCTTGCCGCACCCGGCCAGGGCCACCCCCGCCAGGAGGGCCAACAGCGGCGTGAGACAGGGCCGGGCGGCGGCCGCGGTCCGCCGCCGCGGTTGCGATTTTACCTGGATCACGGTATCCCCTGTTCCTTCTGTCCCGGCGGCGGGCCCGCTGGCGGCCCGGCCCGGAATCGACATTGTAGCCGACCGGCCCCTGCTCGTCCGTGGCTCCTACGACGCCACGGGTAGACAAGAGGGCGGCCCGTCAACGCGGCTTCGTGGAGGCCCGCAGCACCGCACGGACGGGGCTGGCGTCGAACCCCTCCAGCCGCAGCGGCAGCGCGATCAGCTCGTACAGCCCCGCCGGGACGTGCCCCAGCACCAGCCCCTCCAGGATCGCCATGTCGTTGCGCAGGAACGCCTGATGCGCCTCTAAATCCTTCGACTCGAATAGGTCCACGCTCGGCGTGTCGAGGCCGATCAGCACCACCCCTTGCGTGTGCAGAAAGTCGATCAGCTCGACCGACAGCGCCGCGAAGTCGGTGGTGAACCGCTCCGGGTCGGCGTACGTCCCCGTCGCCAACAGCAACCGCGACGCCATCACCGGCTCCGGCAACATCGACAGCGTCAGCCGTGTGGCCCGTGGCGCCTCCAGCCGCATCACCTGGCACGGGCCGAGGTAATAGTCCAGGTCGCGCTCGTGGATCGCCGGGCCGCGGCCGTAGTGGCTCGGCGCGTCGGCGTGCGAGCCCAGGTGGACCGTGCCGTGCAGCGTCGAAAGCGTGATGTTGTCGCCGCGCTCGATGTCGCACAGCACCTGGCGCGACGGCGGGGTGTCGCCGGGCCAGACGGCCAGTCGGGGGCTGATGGGAGGGGAAATGTCATAGATCATGGTGGCACTCCGCGGCCGGCCCCGGCTTGTTGTAGCCCCCCGAACACCGAGGGCGAGCCCGCCCGCGCAGGGCGGGGGATCGTGGCCCATAATGGAACCAGATCCCCGCAACCCGAGGTGCCCGATGTCCGACCTTGCCGCCGTCGCCCAGATCATGTCTTCCGGGGTCGGCCTGATGGGCGCCCTGGTGGCGGGCCTTTCGGTCTACTTCACCTACCGCGGCCGGCACAACCAGTTCCGCCAGGCCGTCTACCACCGGCAGATGGACGCCTACTTCGACATCACCGGGTCGATGGCGAAGCTGTACACCGTCGCCCAGAACGCCGTGGCCCACACCAGCCCCTGGCTCAAGGGCGAGGACGCCCGCGCCCGGTTCCGCGCCGCCGTGCGGGAGGAGCACGATCGGTTCACCGCGGCGGTCAACCGGGCGCTGATCGTCCTGCCGTCGAAGGTCAAGGCGGCGGCGGACCACTTCAACGAAACCCTGCTGGCGATCAGCGAACCGCCCGCCGCGTCGCCCCGGACGGACGGCCCGGGGGCGGGCGAGGAGGACCTGGAGTTGGCCCTGGCGAAGGCGTACCAGCGGGCGGTCAACTGCATCCGCCACCACCTGGCGGTGGACTCGTTGACGACCGGGATGCTCGCCGAGATGGGGATCGGCAGCGAGTCGGTGGCGCTGAAGGGCCTCCGCTCCGGCGTCAACCCGCTGGCGCTGGTCCGGCGGTCGGCCCCCTAACCGAGGGGCCGACCTGGCTCACCCAGCCGACGGCCACGCCCAGGAGCATCCCCACGAAACGACATGGCGGCCCTGGAACGGCCGGCCCGGGGCAAAATGGGAGGGGCGGCCGATCAAGAGTCACAGTGGCGTGAGCACCTCCGGCGCGACCCGATCGGTACGGTCCCTCATAAGGTTGGCGAAGATCCAGTCCAACGCCAGACCTCCCTGCACCGTGTTGCTGGCGTGGTTGCTGGCCACCGACGCCCGACTGAGGCGAGGGGCCCCGATGCCCTGGGCCAGGTTGGCGACCCGGCTTGCATAGCCGAGGTCCGTCCGCGTCCACTGGTTCATAACGGCGACGAGCGCGGCGGCGTTGGGCTGGAGGTCGTAGGCCGTGCCGCCGGCGATCAGAATATCCTGGTCGTTCCCGCCGAGCAGCGTTGCGCCCTTCGGTCCAGCGATCAGCAAGTTCCGCCGCCCGTCGCCTCCCCTCAGCACCCCACCGTTACCGACCAGGATGTTGAAGACGCCGCGCCGGCCGCCGCCGTTCGCCCCTACCACCGCGCCGAACGACCCCTTGAGGGAGTTCGCCACCGCCGTGGCCCTGGCCGTTTGAAGGTTGACCATGACGTTGCCGCCGTAGCGTGAGTAGTCGAGGGTGTCGGCCCCACCGCCACCGTCGAGGGTGCCCGACAGGGAAGCGCCGCTGTTGAAGACGAAACTGTCGGTCCCGCTTGCCCCGGTCAAACTCCCGAAGCCGGCGAAGGAAAACAACCCGATGCCGCCGGCGTCGCGACCGGTGAGGTTCCAGGCGCCCGACCCGGCGACAAGGGTGTTTCGCGCCAAAGAGGTGCCGACCAGCGATGTCGGGATGATCGCCGCCCCCACCACAGTCGCCCCACCTGGGCCGGTTTCGAGAGTGACTGAGCCGCCGGACAGGAAGGCAGGCGTCCAGACGGTCAGGCCGGCGAACCCCAAGAGCACCTCGTAGGGGAGCATAACGCCGGCCGGCAAGCTACTGATCGCGCCGGCGTTGGGCAGGGTCGTTGGGTTAACGGTGACGGCCTGCCGAATGGCGTCGGACGAGTCATTCACGACGACCCTGGGCGTGGCCAGGCCCCCGTTGGCCGTGGCCCCGCCATCGATGCGGATCGCCGAGTGGATACCCGCGACACTCCCGGCCCCCACGTTGACGGTCGAGCCGTTGGAGTGCGCGACCAGCCTGACGCTCGGCACGGCGAGCGACTGGATGTTGACTGTCTCGGCACCGGTGCCGGTGTGCAGCTCCAGCGCCCCGGCCGAGGCGTCGTAGAAGACGTTGCCCGCCGCCAGCCCGGAGATGGTGTTCCGTAGGTGCTGTACGCGGCTGGCATCGTAGTACGCCGTGAGGCCCACGGTGACGGTGCGGCTCAGCGCGTCGGCCGAATCGTCCAGCTTCAGGGAGGTGCCGCCCACGACCGTGACGTCAGCAGCGATGCGGGCCGTGCTGCCCTGGCTGCCGAAACTCACCGCCGTATTGCCCGAGTGCCCGACCAGCGTGACCAAACCCGCGGTGGCCCGAACGTTGACCGTCTCGGCCCCGGTGCCTGTGTGGACCGTGAGGCGCGAGACCGCGCTGGCCCTGTAGGAAATGTTCGCCGGGGCCAGGCCCCTGACCGTTCCGTACAGCCAGGGCACGCCTGGGGCGGCGGCGACGTCGAGGGTGACGACCCGGCTCGCGGCATCGGCCGAGTCATCGATATTCAGCGCCGTGGACAAGGCAGCCGCGTTGGTGACGGTCAGCGAGCCCAGGATGTTCTGGACGCTGCCGGCCTGGCCGACGTTGACCGTCGTGGCTGAGTGCCCGACCACGGTCAACGGCGGCAGGGCCATCCCGAGCTTCCCGGTGGCGAGCACGTTGACCGTGTCGCCGCCCGTACCGGTCTGGACGGTCACGTATCCCAGCGCACCATGGTAGTTGATCGTCGCTGGCGTCAGGCCGGTGATGATGCCGTAGGGGCCATAGTAGGGGGAGAACAGGGGGAAGTTGAAGCCGGCATCCAGGTTCACGGTGCGGGCGGCGGGGTCGCCAGCCCCGTTCAGCATGAGGGTGTTGCCGGCGCTGGTTCCGAGGTTGAGATCGACGGAGGCGATGCCCACACCGATGACGATCGGGGCCGGGGACAGGCCGCCGACGGAAGCCGTGCCGCCGTCGTTCGTGGCCAGGTTCACCGCGTGAGGCGAGGCGTCGGCGTGGTCGTCAATGACAAGGCTGGAGCCGGCCGAGCCAGACACATTGAGTACGCCACCCACACCCGAAACGGCGCCGCTCCCGACGTTGAACCGGACGGAGCCGCTGCCGATCAGGCTGGTGCTGACCGAGGTGTTCAACACCCGGACGGCCGCGGTGGCCGGGCCGAGGCGGACCGTCAGGCTCCCCTCCCCTGACATCTGGTAGTTGATGGGGGTGGCGGTCAGCCCCTCGACCGTGCCGTTCGTGCCTGAGCCGCCGAGGGTTACGAATTGCGTGACGGCGTCGCCCTGGTCGTTCACCACCACCGACGGGGAGGAACCGGACGGGGCAGTCAGGGTGATCGGCCCCAGGAGGTTGCCGAGGCTCCCGTCCCCGAGGGATACACTGTCCCGGGGCCGGCGGAAAGGCTCAACGCGCCACGGTTCCCTAGAAGCCTGAGGGTGTTGGCGTCGCCACTCGCCCTGATTGTATGGGGGAATGCCCGGCGCCGAAGATGTCGAATTCCGGCCGGGTCAGGGTCAAGTACCGGCCGGGTTGGCTGGTCGGAACAAGCAGGTCGATCATCGTTCCGTTCTGCCCGCGGAATATCAGGTTGTCCCCCTGGTAATCCACGTCGAGCGAGGCGCCGCCAGACACGGAAACGTCGTACCCCGCCGCCCCGTTCGACCCGGTGATCCGGACGGCGGAGGGGGTGAGGCGGGCTTCGAGGGCTTCGAGGGCAGGCCGCATCGCCGGGCGCGCCTGGCGCCCTTTGAAGAGGTTGAAGAAGTGTCGCATCGCCGAGCCCCGTAACGGTGGTGGCCTTTCGGCCGAGGTCGGGCCGCCCTTCAGAGCGGGCCACGACCCTACCATCGCCGCCCCGGATCGTTTGCGACAAAAATGACGCGGTGGGCTTCCCTCTCGATGTTACAGCTGGTGCCGGATCGCCCACAGGTCGGGGAACAGCGGCTGGAACAGCGACCGCTTGAGGAACTCCACCCCGGGCGAGCCGCCGGTGCCACGCTTCGCCCCGATCGTCCGCTCGACCAGCTTGATGTGGCGGTAGCGCCACTCCTGGAACCCCTCGTCGAAGTCGGTCAGCAGCTCGAAAAGGATCTCCAGGTCCGGCCGCGTCCGGTACAGGCGCAGGATGCCGGCCTGCACCCCCTCGTTCGGCTCCGTCGGCGCGGACGACGGTTGCCGCAGCGACGCCGGCACGTCCACACCCTCGGCGGCCAGGAGCGCGTACAGTCCGTCCATCAGCGAGGGTTCGGCGAGACGCCGCTTGAGCCGCTCCGTCGCCTCGGCAGAGGGCTGATAGAGCAGCATGTCGGCGCGCTTGTAGCCGAGCAGGAACTCCAACTCGCGGAACTGGGCCGACTGGAACCCCGACGCCCGGTCGAGCCGGTCGCGGAAGCTGGCGAACTCCAACGGCGTCAGCGTCTCCAGGATGTCCACCTGCTCGACGAGCACCTTGACGACGGTGCGGCAGCGCTTGAGGGTGCTGACGGCGGGGTAGGGCCGGTGGGCGAACAGGTCGGCGCGGGCCTTCTCCAGCTCGTGCAGCAGCAGCTTGAACCACAGCTCATACGTCTGGTGGGTGACGATGAACAGCAGCTCGTCGTGCTCGGGCGGGTCGGAGCGCGGCCGCTGCAGCGCCAGCAGTTGGTCCAGGTGGAGGTAGTCGGCGTAGGTCAGGTCCATGACGCGGGGGCTCACCTCGTCGGGAAGCGCGTCCCGATCTCCTCGACCTTGCCGACCGCCGTCTTCAGCGCCTGGTGGGCCGTCCGCATCCGGTTCAGGGCCGCCTCGAACTTGCTCAGGCAGGCGTCCAGCTCGCCGCGCGAGCCGTGCTTGTGCAGCAGCACCGTGGACAGCTCCTTGACGACCGGCTCGACCTCCTCGCCGACGACCTTCTGCAACAGCCGGCCGGTCTCCTCGCTGACGATCGCCGCCTGGTGCAGGTTCGACAGGAACGCCCCGTGGACGACCGGGTCGATCATCCGGTCGAGGTCGCCGCCGGGCGTCGCCGCCCGGGCGGGGCCGACCGGCGTGCCGGGCGCGGCCTCCTTGCCGGCCTTCTCGGCGGCGATCACCCCCTTGGCCTCGGCGATGCCGTCCAGCGACTTCTCCCAGCCCGGCCGCAGCTGCTGCGCCTGCTCGTAGTGGTGCAGGGCGTCGCGCGGCTTGTTGCGCTCCAGCAGCAGGTTGGCGAGGTTCAGGTGGGCGTCGGCCATCCGCGGGTTGATGCGGAGGGCCTCCTTGTAGGCGGTGATCGCCAGGTCGGCCTGGCCCTTGCGCTTGTACACCACGCCGAGGTTGTAGTACCCCTCGACCCGGGCGCCGTCGAGCTGGATGCCCTTGCGGAGGGCGTTGATGGCGTCGTCGAACTGCTCCATCAGGTTGAGGACGGCGCCGAGGTTGATGAACGCGCCGGCCTTGTGCGGGTCGAGCCGGGTCACCTCGCGGAAGTGGTGGGCGGCGCTGGTCAGCTCGCGCTGCTGGAAGTAGACCGTCGCCAGGCCGTAGTGCACGTCGGGCAGGTCGCTCCGCAGGCCCAGCGCCATCAGGTAGGCCTGCTTGGCCTTGTCCCAGTCGCGCTCGGCGATGGCCAGCTGGGCCCGCTGGCAAAGCTTCTCGACCTTGTCCGGTCCCATGACACGCTCTCCCGTTGCGGCCTCGGAGGCGGCTGGCCCGCCTGCCGACTCACCTTCCTCGCGGAATGTCACCGCCGTGCATAATCCCTCTCGCGGGCCGCCACAGGTCCCGCCGCTCGCCGGGGATAACGTGCGTCCGTACACTGGCTGGTTGGTGGGAATGAACTGGATGTACAGACGTTACCGCGCGCGCGCGGTCGAGGTCAAGGGGAGCGCGCGTCCGCCGCCGCTTCCCTAACCGTTAAAGACGACCAACGGGCCGATTTTCACACCTTCGCGGCCTCATCCCGTAGGACAAGCAGCCTTGCTTGTCCCTGGCGTCGCCCAACGGACAAGCTGGCAGCTTGTCCTACGCCCTGGGCAGCTCGAACCCCTTGCGGTACTCCCGCCCCAGCATCGCCGTCGCCTCCTTGTCGCCGGCGATCGTCTCGGTGGCGGCGTCGAACGTCAGTGCCCGGCCCAGGCGGTAGGCCACGTTGCCGAGGTGGCACAGCCGCGTGCTCAGGTGGCCCTGCTCGATGTCGGCGTTGGGCCGCCGGCCGCTCTTGAGGCAGTCGAGGAAGTTGCGGACGTGCGGCCCGTCGATCGGCGTCGTCTTCTGGGAGCGGTCCTCGCCGCCTCGACGCGCCAGCCGGTGTCATCGAACACCAGCGTTCCCTTGTCGCCGACCAGCTCGACGCCGAACGACTTGCCGCAACCCCGTTTTGGCCCAGATGCGGTGCTCCCACACCACCGTGCAGCCGGGGAAGTCGAACGTCGCCACCTGCGTGTCGGGCGTCTGCTGGTCGTCGTCGTAGAACAGCTTGCCGCCGCCGGACGTGACCCGCTTCGGGGCGTCCAGCCCCAGCAGCATGCGGACGACGTCGAGGCCGTGGATGCCGTTGTTGCCCAGCTCGCCGGTGCCGTAGTCCCAGAACCAGTGCCAGTTGTAGTGGAAGCGGTTGGGGTTGAACGCCCGATCCGGGGCGGGCCCCAGCCACAGGTTGTAGTCCACCTTCTGGGGCGGCTTGGCGTCGGCCTTCTTGCCGATCGTCTTGCGGTGGCCGGCGATCCAGGCGCGGGCGAACGGCACCTTGCCCAGCCCGCCGCCGCGGACGTATTCCGCCGCCTCCTTCAGGAACTCGCCGGAGCGCCGCTGCGTGCCGACCTGCACCACGCGGTCGTACTTCCGCGCCGCCTCGACCATGCGGCGGCCCTCGACCAGGTTGTGCGAGACCGGCTTCTCGACGTAGACGTGCTTGCCCGCCTGGCAGGCCCAGACCGTGGCCAGCGCGTGCCAGTGGTCCGGCGTGGCGACGACGACGGCGTCCACCGCCTTGTCGGCGAGCACCTCGCGCAGGTCCTGCACGGCCTTCGGCTCGCGCTTGTGCCGCTCGGGCAGCGCCTTCAGGGCGGCCGGGACCACCTTCAGGTCGGGGTCGCAGACGTAGGCGACCTCGACTTCGTCGAACTGGGTGAACGTCTTGAGCAGGTCCTTGCCCCGGCCGCGCAGGCCGAGCACGCCGAGCACGACCTTGTCGTTCGGCCGGGCGGCGGCCCCGGCGGCGACCAGGGCGGCGGAGGTGGCGAGGAACCGGCGGCGGTCGAGAGGCTCGGTCATGGGGGGGCAACTCCGGGTGGGGATCGAGGCGGGATTATGGCTGAGTTAACCACCCGGGGAAGGCGGCGTCAAGGAAGCCCTTCGGATTGACAGGGCGGAAGCGGCTGGGTTAAGAACGGGCCCGGCGGGGCGCGAACCGTTATCCGCCTGGAAAGGGTGGAAGCGATGGCCCGGCGATTCCTGCCCCCGCGCCCCGTCCGCCGCCCGCGGCACCCCTGATCGGCAAGCGGCTGGTCTGCTTCGACTGGAAACCGTTTCCCAGCTCCGCTCCCTGCCCAACTCCGGCTTGACCGCCGCCCTCGTCGCCGCCCGGCCGCGCACGGCCTGAAGGAGGAGGAACGGATGGAACCGCAAGACGTTCAAACGCTGGCGGGGTGCTACGCCCTCACGGCCGCGCTGTCGGTGCTTTTCCTGCTGGCCGGGAGGGCGGTACTGCGCCTGACCCTCCCGGTGGAGGCGGGCCAGACCTACCCGCTGAGCTTCCGCAACGGCGGCGGCTACTTCGTCGGGGTGACGTCCTTCCTGCTCCTGTTCGTCGCCCTCGCGCGCGCCACCGGCAGCGCCCGGTGGGGGCTGGGGCTGGCCCTCGGCGCCTTGGTGGCCGCCTCCGCCGCCGAACTGCTGTCGGGCGAAGGCCGCCCCGGGCGGCGGCAGCGGCTGGCCTTCGCGGCCTCGTTCGCCCTGCTGGTGGCGGCGTTCACGCTCACCAACGCCACCTGCTGGGTAAAGGTGAACCCGGACTACCTCGACCCGACCCTGATGTCCCACTCCGGGTCGATCCACGCGGGGCGCTACGGCAACTACGCCGTGTTCATCGCCGACCACGACCGCGTGCCGTACCTGGCGCAAAACGTCGGCCAATCGATCCTGGCGTCGTGCCACCTGATGCTCGGCCTTCGCGCCCCGCTCGCCGCGCTGATGGCGTGGCTGCCGTTCACGCTGGCGGCGCTAGCCTGCCTGCTGTTCGGCCTGTTCCGCCACGCCGGGCTGTCGCCGCGCTGGAGCGCGTCCGGGGCGTTCTTCGTGCTGTTCTGCAACATCGCGCTGTCGCTGGTTTACATCCTTGTGCTGGACAACGGGAGCCCACTGGGGTTTGCCGGCTACACCGACGTCCTCGCCGCCGCCGCCACGGCCGTCCTGGCGGCGGTGTGGCTGCGGGCCTTGCCGCCGGCGCCGCGGCCGTGGCGGCTCGCCCTGCTGCCGGTGCTGCTGGCGGCCGGCTGGTGCTGGTACGCCCCGCAGAACGTCCTGGTCGGCGGGCTGGCGTTCGCCGTGGCCGGGCTGGCGAAGGCCCGGCGCGAAGGGGGGTTGGCCCGGCTGGCGACGGAGGGGGCGCTGTTCGCGGCGGCGGCGGTGGCGGCGGGGTCCCAGCTGGGGCCGTTCCTGCCGCGCGGCCAGCGCGAGGACATCGGCGCCAAGGTGTTCGAGCCGCGGCCGGAGGTGTACTTCCACCCGTACACGCAGCACGTCTTCTCGCTCTGGACCGACCGGCACTACGGGGTCAGCGACCGGGACGTTGACTACCAGGCCAGCGCCGCCCCGTCGCAGCGGCCGGCCCAGTTGTGGCTGAGGCGGCTGGCACTGTTCGAGACGCACCTGTGGACGAGCCTGCGGCTGTACGGCTTCCTGGTGCTGGGGCTGGCGGCGATGGCTTGGCGGCTGCGCGCGGGTGACGCCGGCCTGTCGGTCTGGTTCACCTTGGGGTTGGTCTGCTTCGGAACCGGCTTCGCGGTGGCGTTCGGGCTGGTGCTGGGCGGCCACAAGTGGTGGCTGACGCGCTTCCTGGTGCCGGCGACGGCGCTGTGCCTGACCGGGCTGGTGTTGGCGGTGGCACCGCGGGGGCGAGGCTCGCCGGCGCGGGCCGCCGCGTTCGCCGCGCTGGTCCTGGCCGGCACCGCGGGGCCGCTCGTTGAACTGGGGCGGACCTTCCGCCAGAAATGGGCCGGCCCGAACCGGCCGCTAATGCTGCGGAGCCTGGCCGGGGTCGCCCGGGTGAAGGGGAGGCTCGCCGAGGCGGTGGCGCCCCCGACGGGGACCGTCAAGAACGACCCGGCCCGGCGCTGACGCTCAGAACATCACCTCCAGGCCGAGGCCGACGTTCATGATCCAGACGTTGTCCTTCTCGTTGGTCGGGGCCGGCCGCTGCGTCTGCCCCGCCGCCGGCACGCCGCTGCCGGGGAACAGGTTCGGGTTGAGCGTGCTGTCGATCTGCTGGGCGGCCCGGCTGACGTTCTCCAAAAAGAGGATGTTGTAGCCGGCCCGCAGCCGCAGGTAGTCGGTGACCTGGTAGCGGACGGTGAATCCCAGTTCGGGCAGCGCCGCCAGGTCGTTGAACTCGTACCGCCCGATGTTGCTCGCCAGGGCGAACACGCCGCCGACGCGCAGCTCCGGGGCGGCGCCCGGCACGGTGACCTGCTGCCCGCCGGAAATGTCCACCCGCCGCCGCAGGTTGCCGCCGGCCACCTTGGCCAGGACCTCCACCGTCAGGTTGTCCCGGCGGAAGGTGCCGCGGATGCCCAGGTCCACGCCGTGGAACTCGTTCTGCGTCGAGAAGTCGTCGCCGGCGAACACCGTGGTGCCGGCCGGCAGGTTCGGGTCGTTGGTCACGGTGCTGACCTGGCGGAAGCGGAGCCCCTCGTCGTAGCGGTACATGCGGTAGCCGAGCAGGCCGTCGATGCGCAGCCAGCCCTCGTCCCAGAAGTTGTCGCTGACGTCGATGTGGGCCTCGTAGAAGTTGCCCGAGGTGACCCGGGCGGTGATGCCGCCCGACGAGGCGTTGGGGAACGTGACCAGCACCGCCTCGTGGATCGGCAGCAGGGCCGGCGGCGGGTTGCCCGCCGGCGGCGGGTTCTGGCGGTTGGCCTCGATGATCCGGGCGTTGGTCTCCTGGTTGAGCACGTTGACGTACGGCCGGGCCAGGATGGCGTCGCCGCGGTTGAAGCCGGAAAACAGGGTCGATTGGCTCTCGATCACCGAGCCGCCGGCCTCCAGGCCGCACCGGTGCCCCTCGTCGAACCAGTAGCCGCCCTGGACCCGCAGGCCGGAACGCTCGTCGGCGTTGACGCGGCCGAAGAACAGGGGCACCGTGGTGGGGTTGCCGAGGATGCCGGCGATGCCGCGGGGCGTGTCGGCGGGGTTGGTGGTGACCAGCACCGGCAGGCGCGAGCCGTAGACGTAGCTGAGCAGGTAGTCGGCGGCGAACCACGTGGCGCCGCAGTCGGGCGCCTCGGCGGGGGCGGGGCAGCACGGGGAAGTGGGGACGAGGGGGCGCTCCATCACGGCCGCCGGCAGGGCGGGCTCGCCGGCCAGGCCCGCCCCGACGAGCGCCGACGCCGCGACCAGGGCAACGATCCATCGATACGTCATGGCATAGTCCCCACTCGACCCGCGCAGGCGCGCCCCGGCGAGAGGCCCCGCGCGAGCGGACACCTCCGGCGGTATTCAGAGTGATCGGCCGGCGGGGGTGCCGGACTTTCCACTTTTGCCGGTGGTGGGGGTTGGGAGGGCGGAAACGGGGATGACGTGGCAAGGCGAGCGGGGGGCGTAAGCCCCCTGTTGGAGGCACACAACAGGGGACTTACGCCCCCCGGCTCGCCAAGAGGCGCTACTTCGGCACCGCCGTCAGGACGGCCTTCAGTCGCTGGCCGGCGAACTCCACCTTGCCGGTGCGGTGGTCCATGGTCAGCGTGTCGAAGTACATGTCGCCGGGCACCGTCGGGTTGTCGTACCACAGCTTGCCGTTGTGCTTGGCGACCGCCTGGGCGACGTTCCGCATCCCGGCCGTCACCGCGCCGCCCCGGCCCCCGCCGGGGCCCCCGCTGATCACCTGGTAGCGGGCCGTGAACAGCACCACCGGCAGCTCGTCGAACTGCGTGAGGATCATCTGCTGGTTCTCGACCGGGTTGTACCAGTTGCGCTGGCCGGTCTGGCGGTTGAAGCAGTAGACCATGCCGTTGACCGGCACCGAGCGCAGGCCGGAGGTGACCTGCACGTTCGGCTGCGGCCCCTGGGCCCAGGCCGGCTGGTTGGCGTCGGCGGGGCCGTTGACCGCCACGAAGAAGTAGTCGGGGTCGGCGGCCAGGTAGACCTCCCGCGCCCCGGCCAGGTGCTTGGGGTCGGCCAGCTTCGTGTTCAGCAGCTCCTTGCCCGTCGCGATGTCGGTCACCCGCACGGTGCCGTCCGGCTCGGCGACGCCGGCCAGCCGCGGGTCCTCCGACGTCAGCTGGATCGTGCCGGCGGGGAAGGTCTGCTTCCACAGGTCTTGCCCCTTGATCACGTCGTACAGCCGGACGACCAGCTGGTTCTTCGGGTCGTGCTGCGCCGTCAGCACGTTGCGGCCCTGGATGCGGACGCGGTGCTGGAAGACGTCGGTGAAGTCGCGGGCCTTCACGCTCACGCCGTCGTAGGCGCGGAACACCCGCGTGCCGGAGGCGTTGTTGTTCTCGCCGAGGTTGACGACGTAGATGTACTGGTCGTCGCCGAAGACGTGGGCCCGCGACGTGACGTCGGTGCGCGTCCACAGCGTCCGGCCGCTGACCGGGTCGATCGCCGTCAGCTGGTCGCGCATCTGCAGGCAGGTGACGCCGCCCTGGAGGGGCCCGCCCTCGCCGCCGAGGCGCTGCGTCCAGCCGTCGGAGTAGGTCAGCACCAGGCCGTTGTCCCTGGGGTCGTAGGCGTTGGCGAAGTTGCCCGGCGGGGCCGTCGCCGAGCCGGGCAGGCTCGACAGGTTCTTCTCCCACAGCACGCGGCCCTTGCCCAGCGGGTCGATGCCGAAGACCATGTGCCCCAGCTGGAGCACGACCAGGTGCCCCTGCGTCTGGAAGGGGAACTTCACCCGCGAGTTGATCTGGCCGTTGGGGCTTTGCAGGCCGGCGACGATCTCGCGGAAGTGCGTCCGCGTCAGGCTCAGCGACGGCTTCCACCGCTCCTCGCCGGTCGCCAGGTCGGTCAGCTTCAACTGGTGGCTGTAGTCCATCTGTAGCGCCAACTTGTGGCGGTGGAAGAACGGCAGCGCCTCGCCGGCGTGCTCGAACTGGAACGTCTGGCCCATGCCGCTGCGGTACGCCTTGTCCTCGTGGCTGCGCAGCTCGACCTTGCCCTTGAGCACGTACCGGCCGGCCTGGTCGAGGTAAGGCAAGAACCGCTTGTCCGTCGCCAGGTCTTCGAGGTACTCCGATCCGGCGCGACCCTCGACCTTCACGTTCGGGTAGCGCTCGCCCAGCAGCCGGTAGTAGTACGCCGCGTCCTCCAGCAGCCCCTTGCGGGTGTTCAGCCGGGCCAGCGCCTCCAGGGCGCGGGCGGCGACCTCGGGCCTCTCGCCGTCGCCGCGCAGCAGGCTGAGCTGCTGCTCGGCCTCCAGGAGCGAGCCGACGTCGGTGTCCTCCATCAGTCGCTCCGCCAGCGCCAGCCGCGCCTCCTTGCCGACGCCGAACAGCGAGCCGAACAGCGACACGAACTTGCGCAGGTCGTCCAGCGGGACGGCGTTGGACTGCTTCAGCCCGGCCCAGCGCTGGTTGATGCGGTCCTCCAGCGCCTGCCTCTGCCTGGGGTCCTTGGCGTCGGCCACCATGGCGGCGATGCGGCCCTGGGACCAGACGTCCGGGGCGGCCTTGACCGACGGCTCATCGACGACCTGGATCAACTCGTCGGGCTTGGCCTCCAGGCCGAGTTCGAGGTACCTCTCGAACGCCTCGACGAGGCGGTTCTGGCCCTCGCGCCCCTTGCCGACCAGGCAGAGGAAGTTGGCCCGCCGCCGCCGGCCCTCCTGCTCCAGGGCGGTGCGCTCCGCCCCGGTCTTGCCGGCCAGATCGACCCGGCAGATCTCCTCGTACTCCTTGATGTACTCCTCCGCCCTGGCGAAGTCGCGCTGGAAGTACTCGGTGTACGCCTCGTACAGCTTGGCGCGGGCCTTGGTCCTGGCCCCCTCCGGGATCTCCTGCTGCTTGAGCGCCTTGCGGAAGTCGTTGATGGCGCCGCCGAGGTCGCCCTTGTCGAGCAGGTAGTCGCCGCGCTCGGTCAGCGCCACGGGGTCGTTGGGGTTGTCCCGCACCTGCCGGTCCATCTCGGCCAGCTTGATCTCCAGCTGCGGGTAGGCGACGACCTCGGTGTGGGTCTGCGACAGGACGTTGCCCTCGTAGAAGATCAGGTTGCCGGGCACCTCCCTCTTGCGCGAGCGGGTGTGGGCGTGGACCAGGCCGCGGTCGATGTTGATGGCGCAGATCTCCGGCTCGCGGGTGTTGACCGCCTCACGGACCGGCAGGTAGTAGACGACGTCGCCGGCCGCGTTGGGGGCGCCGGCGGCGCCCTGGCCGGCGGGCAGGCCGGTGTCCAGCTCCCACAACTTCTCGCCGCGGACGAGGCTGACGGCCCGGGTGCGCTTCTTGCCGACGATGACCACCTTGCCGTTGTAGACGCCGGCCAGGTACAGGTCGTCCTGCTCGCGCGGCAGCGACCAGAGGCGGGAGCCGTCGCGGAGGTTGACGCAGTGGACCTCGGGGGCGTCGGGGGCGGTGAAGACCACCTTGCCCTCGGCGACGGCCGGCGCGGTCACCATCCAGCCCGACAGCTTCGGGGCCGGGACGACCCGGCCGTCGGCCAGCCGGACCATGCCGGCCGGCACGGCGCCGGCGAACCGGACGCCACCCCCGCCGAGCGCCAGGCCGGGCATGCCAGGGTTGGTGGCGTTGGAACTCGCCGTGGCGTCCTCTTTGACGCGGTAGGGGTAGGCCCACAGCAGGCTATTGGACAGCAGATCGACGCCGAAGACCGCGCCGGCGTTGGTCGGCACGACGAGGATGCCCTCGCCGTAGGCCAGGTGGCAGGCCTGGATGCGCCGCATCGGGTCCTGCGACAGCTTCAGGTCCTTGGTGGCGGCCAGCGTCTGCGTGCCCAGCAGCTTGCCGCTGCCCGGGTCGAGGGCGGCAAGGCGGATCTCCTGCTGCCTCTCGGTCAGCACGTAGAGCCGGCCGTTGAGCGGCAGCGGGGCGCCGAGGAAGTAGGTGTCCGACAGCGGGTGCTTCTCCTCGCGGCCGCCCACCTCCCAGGCCAGCTTGCCGTCCTTGTTCAGGTCGAACGCCTGGAGTTTGTTGTGCTGGATGGCGTCGGACACGTCCTTGCCGTAGGGCGTGACCGGGACCGCGCCGCCGAACCGCGGGTCGAAGGTCGGCACCTGCGGCGGCGGGACGGCGAGGTCCTCGATGGCGTAGACGTTCTTGCTGTCCGCGGAGACGGTGGACAGGGTCGAGTTCTCGAACAGGATCTGCGGCCGGCTGTTGGGCGTCTGGAAGCTGTTCAGCCACTGGTTGTAGGCGCCGACCTTGGCGGCGTCGCTGACCTTCGAGTCGGCCCCGAGGATCAAGTCGAGGCTCCAGTCCGACGGCGAGTCCCAGACCAGCTTGCCGCTCTTCATGTCCACGACGTGCAGGCCCCAGAAGCTCTTGAAGATCAACAGCGGGACCTTCCGCTCGCCCTTGGTCATGGTGGCCGTCACCGGGACGAACGTCGTCAGCAGCGGCTGGTTGAGCGAGGCCAGGTGCGTCTCGGACAGCTTGATCCGCTCGCGGGTGCGCTCGGACCGGACCATGGCCGCCTTCCAGGCCGGCTCCAGGAACGGGGTGCCGCCGGGCAGCATGGCGGTGCGATTGGGCCGGCCGCGGTAGATCGGCGAGTCGCTGGCCGACTGCAGCGAGACGCTGGCGACCATCCGGTTGATCGACTCCTGCAGGTCGGCGGGGGAGCGCGGCTCGTCGCGGAGCTTGACCTCGGCGTTGCGGCGCTCCAGCTCCTTGAACACCTCCTCCTTGGCCGGCCTGTCGCCGGCCTGGTGGAAGGCGTAGGCGGCCTTGAGGAGGGTGCGCGGCTTCAGCTCGCGGATGCCGCCGCGGTTGATGAGCTGCTGGTAGTAGCGCGAGGCGGCCTGGAACTCGGCCCGGTCGAGGTGAAACGTCGCCAGCCAGTTGGCGGCGTCGGCGCCGGCCTCGGTGTACAGGTACAGGCTCATCGCCTGGGCCATCTCGACGCGGTCGTTGTTGGTCCGGGCCCGCTTGACCACCGTCGTCGCCTTCTCGCCGAACTTGGCCTCGTACATGTCGCGGCCGGGCTTCGGCATGGTCGAGATGAGGCGGGCGGCCTCCTTCTTGACGGAGACGTAGACCGACTGCTCGGCCCCGTCGGGGGTCTTGCGGGTGATCGGGACGAAGACGTCCTCGTGCCGGCCGACCAGCGCCTGGAGGGTCTCGCAGGCGCGGTCCCAGTCCTTGCGCTTGATGTTGTCCTGGGCCGCCTCGATGCGGTCCACCAGGTCGTCGTCCTTGGGCAGGGTGAGGCTGCCGAGGTCGTAGCCCGGCTTCTTTTGAGGGACGCCGGGCCGGCCGGGCATGCCGGGGCCGACCCCGGGCGGGGCGGGCACGGCGAGGGGGGCCTTGGTGGCGCGCTGGGCGTGCAGGGTGCCGACGGCGGCGATGCCGGCGAGCGTGGCCGACGTGGCCATCACGAGGAGGGCGCGGCGCGATCGGATCGACATGGCGTGCTTCCCCTGCAAGGCGGATCGACTCGGGCGCGTCCCCGGCGGAGCGGTTACGATTAAGAATTGTTGCACAGCCGGCGCGCGGGAGGCAAGGACAATATCCCCGGGCCGCCCGCCGGCGAGTGGGGACGTGAGCCCCCCGGTAGATAAGTCCACCGGGGGGCTCACGTCCCCACTCGCCTGATGACGAGGCGGCGCGCGGAAGCTAACATCCATTGTGCCCACCGGCACGGCCGGCGCGCGAGGCGGGCACGGAGAATTCGCCAGCAGGAAGAGCCGCGCGCCAGGCGCGCGCGCCCGGATCGCCATCGACCGCCCCCACGGAGCAGCTTGCCATGTCGTCATCCCCCCCGCCGCTTCCCCCCTGCCGCGGCGAGGCGCGCCCGGTCAGGCGGCGCACGCGGACGTTCCGGCCCAACTACCTGTCCTTCTCCGGGACTTACCAGTGTAACCTGTCATGCCCGCACTGTTGCGTGCCGATCGAGTGGCCCGATCGCCTTGACGTCGGCGTGGCGCTGCGCTTCCTCGAACAGGCTCACGCCGAGGGGATCGAGGTCGTCGCGTTCACCGGCGGCGAGCCGTTCCTCTACCCCGAGTTCGTCGTCGCGCTGACCCGGCGGGCCTCCGAGTTGGGCATGCGGTTCGACAAGGTGCAGACCAACGGCGTCTGGCACCGCGACCGCGGACACCTGGTCGAGGTCCTCACGCAGCTGCGCGACGCCGGCTATTCGGGCAAGCTCGGCCTGTCGGTGGACAAGTTCCACGGCAAGCACACGAAGGAAGCAGCCGATTTCTGCCGGGCGGCCCGCGCGGTGTTCGGCCGGGACAACGTCGTCTCGCTGTCCTACGCCAGCCGGGCGCCGAAGCTGGGGCTGGAGCCGGTGCACGACCTCGCTGGTGAACTCGACGGAGTCGTGGACTGGTCGGACATGCTGCACCGGTATTTGCTGGTCTCGCCGGAGCTGACCGTCGTCGTCAACTGGAACCACCTGGCCCCGGTCGAGCGGGCCGAGAGGCTGACCGGCGCGTGGGACGGCGAGTGGTTCGAGGAGGACTACTGCGAGGGGCCGGGCCAGGCGCTGATCGTGACGCCAAAAGGCGAGGTGAAGCCGTGCTGCGGCTTCGCCAGCGACCTGGAGCAGCTGACGATCGGCAACATCTACCACGACTCGGTGCGGCAGATCATCCAGCGGGGCCGGAGCCACCCGTACGTCGGCAAGGTGTTCCGCGAGGGGCTGACGGCGATCCGCGACGAGGTGCTGGCGCGCAACCCCGACGCGCTGCCGGGGAAGACGTCGAACCACTGCTTCTTCTGCTGGTACGTGCTGACGCAGGGCGCCTTCGACGAGTCGCGCGGCGACGCGGCCCAGAGGGTCGGTAGCGGCGGCAGCCCGTGGGCGAAGTTGCGGGTGGCGCTGCCGATGGCCAACGCGGACCGACCGGGCTGTTCACGAGGGGGATGATTCGGCGATGGGCGACGGTTGGCTAACCGCCTGGGTGCTGGCCGTGATCTTCCTCGCCACGCTGATCCGGTCGGCCTTCGGGTTCGGCGAGGCCCTGGTCGCGGTGCCCCTGCTGGCCCTGATGATGCCGGTCGAGGTCGCCGCCCCGCTGGCCGTGCTCGTCTCGATCACCGTCGCGGTCGTGGTCGTCCTGGAGGACTGGCACCAGGTCCACTTCGGCAGCGCGTGGCGGCTGGTCCTGTCCACCCTGTTCGGCATCCCCCTGGGCCTGCTGCTGCTGACGGCGGTGCCCGGGCCGGTCGTCAAGGCGTGCCTGGCCGTCGTCATCCTCGCCTTCTCGGGGTACTGCCTGGCGAGGCGGGCCACGCCGGAGCTGCGCGACGACCGGCTGGCGTGGCTGTTCGGATTCGCCGCGGGCGTGCTGGGCGGGGCCTACGGCATGAACGGGCCACCTCTGGTGATCTACGGCGCCCTCCGCCGCTGGCCCGCCGAGCAGTTCCGGGCGACGCTCCAGGGCTACTTCCTGCCCGCCAGCGTGGTCGGCATGGCCGGCTACTGGCTGGCGGGGCTGTGGGCGCCGCCGGTGACGCGCTACTACCTACTGTCCTTGCCCGTCGCCGTGCTGTCGATCGTGCTGGGGCGGGCGGTCAACCGACGGCTCGCGGGGCGCTCGTTCCTCCGGTACGTCCACGCCGCCCTCATCCTGATCGGGATCGCGCTGCTGGTTCAGTCGATGGCACAATGAAAGGCGATGCCGGCTCACCCCAGGTCGAACGTGCCGAACCCGCCCCGGGCGATCACGTCTTGCAGCCGGCGGAAGCACGTCTGCCCGTACGCCACGCCGGCCTCGTCGGGAATGTAAACGACGAGCGGCTGCGTGGTGTAGAAGCGGAAGAACCTGTCCTGTGGCAGGTGGAACCAGTCGCGGTCGGCGACCGGCAGCCAGGACGGCCGCCAGCCCAGCCGCGCCAGCAGCCGCCACAGCCAGCGCGGCCGGGGCCAGGTGGCGATGTCGGCCAGCGGGATCACCACCCAGCGCCCCTCGGAGAACAGCGCCAGGCTGTCGGGGAGCACGGCCACCTCGGTGACGCCCGGCAGTCCCTTGACCCGGCTCGGCACGAACCGCAGGGCGTTCTCGTCCGCCGTCGCCATTGTGCCGTCCCCTACGGCGCCTTCGCGATCTTGACCTCGTTGACGATGTCGTACAGCTTCATCGCCACCAGCAGGTCGATCAGCCCGTCGTGGTAGCGCCGCTGCGACGTCGTGCCGGTCAGCCGGATCACCTTGCCGTCGTGCTTCGCCTTCACGTCGAACTCCGCCTTCGGGTCGGTGACGGCTACCTTCCTGTACGCCTCGACGTAGCCGCCGGCCTTCGCCGGGTCGTATTTTCCGTCCGGGGCGACCTGGGCCAGCAGCTTCTTCATGCGCGCCTGGAAGTCGGGATTCAGCTCGGTCGCCGTGACGGTGTTCGGGTTAGGGGGGTTGGCGGCCCGCTCCTTCGCCAGCCTCTCGCGCAGCGCCACCAGCGCCTCCTTGTGCTTCTGCCAGTAGCGGACGGCGCCCTTGCAGATCGCCTCGGCCTCCTTTTTGGGGAAGCCCGGCTGGTTGGCCAGGTCGTCGAACGCCTTGCTGGTCAGGAAGCCGGCCTCGGAGATCGTGCCGGGGACCGACGTCTCGCGGAGGATGTGGTAGCTGCCCTTGATGAGCGCCAGCTTCGGCCCGGGCACCGCGCCGACCAGCGCCTCGTTCACCTCGCGCGCCAGCGACTCGTACAGGGTGTCGTCCCTGGCGTTGTGCTTGTACAGCGTCGTGTGCCCGGCCGCCGTCGGCCTGCCGGCGTTGTGGTGGACCGACAGGAAGAAGTGCGGGCTGTGGTGGTCCAGGTAATCGATGCGGGCGTGCAGCTCGTCGCGCTGGCTCGACCCCTCGCGGCTGAGGCGGTGGTCGGCGCGGCGGGTCATCGACACCGTGGCCCCGCTCTCCTTCAGGAGCTTCTCCAGCTCGGACGCCACCCGGAGGTTCAGCTCGCTCTCGGTCAGCTTCGAGCCGACGCCGCGCGTGCCGCCGGTGTAGCTCTTCGAGTAGCGCTGCCCGCCGTGGCCGGGGTCGACGACAACGACGGCGCCGGCCAGCGGCTTCTCGTCTGGCGCGGCCAGGGCCGGCGACAGCCCCGCCAGGAGCAGGCACGCAACCGTCCTCATCCCGCCCCCCTCCCGGTGAACTCCACCGCCAGCGCCGACAGGTCGTCGCGCGGCTGGCCGCCGCTCCAGGCCTCGACGTCGGCCACCAGCGCCGCCAGGCTGTCGCCCAGCGGCCCCGCCCGGAACCGGCCGACCAGGGCGGCCAGCCGGTCCTTGCCGTACAGTTCGCCGGCCGCGTCGGCCGCCTCGGGCAGCCCGTCGGAGTACAGGTACAGCCGGTCGCCCGGGGCCAGCACCAGGGCGTGCTGCTGGTAGGAATGCTCGATGACGCCGACGGGCGGCCCCGACGGCGGCAGGAATCGGCAGCCAGTCTCGCCGTTGAGGTGGGCCGGGCCGGGGTGGCCGGCGCAGGCGTACCGGAGCCGGCCGGCCCGCAGGTCGAGCACGCCGTAGAACAGGGTGAAGTAGCGCTCGGTCGTCGCCCAGGCGAAGCGACTGTTGAGCGAGCCGACCACCTCGGCCGGCGAGACCGGCTCACCGCGGCGGACCAGCGCCGACAGGTCGCGGGCCGGCGACAGTGTCAGGCTGAGGTGGACCGACAAAAGTGCCGCCGGCACCCCGTGCCCGGTCACGTCGAGGACGTACAGCGCCAGGTGGTCGCGGCCCAACGGGAAGGCGTTGAGGGTGTCACCGGCCAGGTGCTCGCACGGCCGGAACGCCCACGCCAGCCGGGCGCCCGGCACCTCGGTGTCCGGCGGGGGCAAGAGCGCCTCCTGGATGCGGGCGGCGGCCTGGAGGTCGGCCTTCATCCGCCGGTTGGCCTCGCAAAGCTGGCGGTTGGCCCGCTCCAGCGCCTCGTTGCGGTCGGCCAGGCTGCGCTCCAGCCGGGTCTGCTGCTCGACCAGCCGCTTGATCGACAGCTGCGTCTGCACCCGGGCCAGCAGCACGGCGGGGTCGTACGGCTTGGTGACGTAGTCGTTCGCCCCCAGCTCCAGCGCGCGGACGACCATCTCGCTGTGCCCGTGCGCCGTCGCCATGACCACCGGTAGCGCCGTCGCCGGCCGGGTGACGCGGATCGCCTGGAGCACCTCGAAGCCGTCGGCGCCCGGCACGCCGACGTCGAGCAGGACGAGGTCGTAGCTGTTCGACGCGGTCAGCTCCAGCGCCCGCTTGCCGTCGGCGCAGACGGCGACCTCGTGGCCGCGGCCGCGCAGCCAGCGCGAGAGCAGGTCGCCGGTGACCGGGTTGTCCTCCACCACCAGCAGCGAGGCCGGCTCCGTGGTCATGCGCTACCTCTCCCTGGGGCAGAGGGAGTTATAGGCACAACCGCCGGCGTGGCGTCACGGCTTCGTGTCAGTCGCCGCGAAGGTTGACCACCTCGACGGCGAGACCCGCCTCGCGCACCAGGCGGGGGAACACCGGATCGACGTGCCCCGCCGCGGCCGCGTCCTCCCACGACATCCCCGGCGGGACCGTGACCGACTTCAGCAGAACCAGGCGCGCCCCGACGACGATAGCGGCGCGCGCGGCGACGGAGTCGCTGGTCGCGTCCCAGCGGTGCGGCAGGCAGCCGGGTCGACCCTCGTCGGCGGCGGCGAACGCGAACGGGTCAAGGACGCCCGACCCTCGATGCGCGCGCGGGTCGCTGACGAGGCGCGTTCGGGGCAGGAGCAGGTGCAAAAAGTGGGCGTTGAGCGAGCAGGCGCGAAGGGCGAGCCAGTGGGCGCGCTCGTCGCCGAGCCGGTGGGTCCGGTCGAAGGCGCGGACGGCATTCGCGGCCGCGCCACCGCCGGGGACGAGCAGCCAGTCGGGGTCGCCGCGCGCTTCGAGGAAGCGCCGCAGCCGGGCGGCGAGGTCGGGCAGGTCGTAGAGGCTGCCGCCCACCTTGGCGACGATCACTCCTCAGCCCTCCCTCTCCCGGGCGAGGACGGCGACGGCGTGGGCGCAGGCGGCGGCGGAAATTTCCTTGTCGAGTTTCCAGTCGAGGCGCACGATGTTTTGGACATTCTGTGCTCGTACTGACGGTGGGCGTGCGTCGATCAAGAAAAACGCCCCAGATCCGCTCACAATGAACGCTTCCGGTTCTGTTGGCAACGTCCTAATGACCTCGGCAACGGCATCATTCATCTGGGCGCCGAAGCGGAAGGTACATTCAGTTGCGAGGGCTCGTCTCCTCCTCACGTTACATGTTTCGAGGTCGCCAGAGATCATCCGCAGCAACCGCCTCTCCGCGTCCGCTCTGGTTGCCGGCCGACCGTCGGCGGTGTCGCGGTCAGCTGGGTCCTCGGGAACCAGCCCCAACACCAAACAGACGTCGTGCATCGTCGCGAAGAACTCCGCCGCGTGCGTGAGGTTGCCCAGAACGCACAGCGGGGTTCGCTTCCATCCACGATAGAAGAGTTCGCAACTCTCCAGTCGTTCCGTGTCCGTCCGCCCGCGTGGCACGGGCGCGCCGTTAAACAGCGGCACGATGTCCGTCGTTGTCGTGCCCATGTCGATGAGCAGCGCTTGCCCCTCCGGCGCGTACCGCCCCGCGAACGTCGCCAGCGCCAGCCAGTTCGCCGACGCCACCTTCAGCACCTCGCGCCGCGCCGTCGGCACGTCCACGAACTCGCCCTCGTTCGTCCACACCTTCACCGTCTTCGCCCGGCCCTCGACGGCGTCGAGGATGTGGTTCACCCCCTCGCGCTTGCTGGCGAAGCAGTCGCACAGCTCGCCGGTCATCGTCACCGCCAGGGCGTCGAACGGCGGCATCTCCGCGACCAGCCGGCCGATCGCCGCGTCAAGGCCGCCGGGGTCGCGCCACAGGGCGAACGGCACGCTCCTGGCCGCGCCGCTGGTGTGCGCCGCCTTCAGGTTCGCGCCGCCGATGTCGAGGCCGAGGACGGGTCGTGTCATGCGGGGGATTGTATCCCAGGCCCGACCGTCAGGGAGGGCGGGACGCCCCGCCGGTGGGCGGCGGCGCCCTCCCTGACGGTCGGGCCTGGGACGCGGCGGGTCCCGCGCTTTTCCTCAACGCACCGCGCCGCCGGCGCATACCTTACTAGCGACGACCCTCACCCCACGGAGGCGACGATGGAAGCCGGCGCGGAGCGGGACGAGTGGCTGATGGCGCAGGTGGCGTTCGGCCGGGCCGACCTGCTCGAGCCGCTCGTGCGCCGCCACGCCACCGGGCTGTTGACGTTCCTCACCCGCATGGTCGGCGACCACCACCGCGCCGAGGAGCTGTTCCAGGAGGTCTTCCTCGCCGTCTGGCTCAAGCGCAAGCAGTACCAGCACCCCCGGCCGTTCCGCCCCTGGCTCTACGCCATCGCGCTGAACCGCTGCCGGGCCGTCTTCCGCCTCCGCACCCCCGCCCCCGTCGCCCTGGCCGACCGCGAGCCTGCCGCCGCCGGCGCCTCGCCCGAGGATCAGGCCATCTCCGCCGAGCTGGCCGAGTACGTCGGCCAGGCCGTCACCCACCTGCCGCCGCAGCAGCGCGCCGTCGTCGCCCTGCGGATCTGGCAGCAGCTGCCGTACGCCCGCATCGCCGAGGTCGTCGGCTGCACCGAGGGGACCGTCCGCTCGCACATGCATCACGCCCTGGAGTCGTTGCGCGGGCTGCTCGAACCGATCGTTCAGGCGCAGGCCGCGCCCGATTCGTAGGACAAGCTGCCAGCTTGTCCCTCCGCAAAACGGACAAGCAAGGCTGCTTGTCCTACGCCAAGAGGACTCCTCCCCATGGCATCCCAACACGACCACGTCGCCCCGCTGGTCGATGACTTCGTCCACGACCTCCTGCCGCCCGACGACGCCGCCCGCGTCGAGCGGCACTGCCGGTCCTGTCGGGCCTGCGCCGCCGCCCTCGACCGCGCCCGCCGCCGGCTGGCGCTGCTCCAGGCGATGGCGCCGACCGAGGCGCCCTCCAGCCTGGTCCGCAACACCCTCGACCGCATCGACGAGGCCCAGTCGGCCGGCCCGGGACGCCGCCGACTCGGCTTTGGCGTCCTCGCCGCGCTGGCCGCCTCCGCCCTGGTCCTCGCCGGGGCGCACCTTCACTACGCCAACCTGAAGCCCGGCACGATCGACCTGGTGCTGCTGGGCCAGCGCGAGCTGCTCGCCGCCACCACCGCCTCGCTGCGCGTCCGGCTCGTCGATCAGCAGGCCAACGCCGCCCTGGCCGGCGTCCCCGTCGTCGTCACCCTGCGCGGCCACGACGGCCCGTCCCAGCTGGCCGCGTTCACCACCGACGAGCAGGGCACCGGCAGCCCGCAGCTGGAGCTGCCCGACTGGCCCGACGGCACCTACCGCTTGGAGGTCAGCGCCCGCACGCCCGCCGGCCCCGAGACGCTGACGCGCGAGGTCAAGCTCAAGCGCTCGGCCAAGCTGCTGCTGTCCAGCGACAAGCCGGTCTACCAGCCCGGCCAGAAGGTCCTCCTCCGCTCGCTCGCCCTGCGCCGGCCCGACCTCAAGCCGGTCGGCGGCAAGACTGCCGTCTTCACACTCACCGACCCGCGCGGCAACGTGCTGTTCAAGCACAGCCAGCCGACCAGCCCGTTCGGCATCGCTAGCGCCGAGTGCGAGCTGGCCCAGGAGATCCAGGAGGGCACCTACACCGTCGCCTGCAACGTCGAGGGCACCGAGAGTCGGCTCAGTGTCGAGGTGCGGCGCTACGTCCTGCCCAAGTTCAAGCTGGCGCTGCGGCCCGACCGCCCCTACTACGCCCCCGGCGCGAAGGCGGCAATCGGCGTCCAGGCCGACTACTTCTTCGGCAAACCCGTGACCGACGGCCGGCTCGACTTCGAGGTCGTCTCGAAGGCCGGCCAGATGGTCGCCAGCGGCAACACGAAGACCACGGCCGAGGGGACGGCGAAGCTCGACGTCCTCCTCCCCACCTCCCTCGCCGGCCGGCTCGACGACAACGGCGACGCCCGGCTCACCCTCACCGCGTTGCTTACCGACAGCGCCGGCCAGAAGCAGGTGGCATCGACCGAGCTGCTGGTCACCTCGCAGCCGGTCCGCGTGCAGACGCTGCCGGAGGCCGGGCAGCTGGTGCAGGGCGTGCCGAACAACGTCTTCGTGCT
Organism: Gemmataceae bacterium; assembly: GCA_046350195.1. GTDB lineage: Bacteria > Planctomycetota > Planctomycetia > Gemmatales > Gemmataceae > CALDUY01. The sequence continues at coordinate 21,844 of JAXMAW010000030.1, read as the reverse complement.
CGTCAGCCGGGCCGACGGCGAGCCGGTCAAGAACGTCAAGGTGAGTGTCGCCGGCGACGGCGTCGAGGCGGAGACGACGACCGACGCCCGCGGCGTCGGGTCGTTCCAGTTCACGCCGCTGGGCGCCGAGGTCACCTGGACGGTACGTGTCACCGACGCCGGCGGCGAGGTGCTCGCCCGCCGCGCCGAGCGGGTGGCGGTCGGCCAGGCCCACGGCGACTTCCTCGTCCGGCTCGACCAGGCCGTCTACCAGGCCGGCCAGACGATGACGCTCACCGCCCTGGGCGGCGGCGTCGAGCCGGTGTTCGTTGACCTGATCAAGGACGGCCAGACGATGCTGTCACGGACGGTCGAGATGAAGGGCGGCCAGGGCGAGCTGACGTTCGACATCCCACAGGAGCTGTTCGGCACGGTGCAGCTGGTCGCCTACCGCTTCCTGAGCCCGCACGGCCTGCCGGTGCGTAAGGCGCGGGTCGTCTACATCGCCCCGCCGAACGGCCTGCGGGTCAACGCCACGCTCGACCAGGGAGAGTACCGGCCCGGCAAGGAGGCGACGCTCAACCTGCGCCTCTTCGACGACAAGGGCCGGCCGGCGCCCGGCGCGGTGTCGCTGGCGGCGGTGGACGAGGCGGTGTTCGCGGTGCTGACGCAGAAGCCGGGCACAGAGAAGACGTTCTACAACCTCGAACAGGAGCTGCTCCAGCCGGTCTACGCCGCCTACGGGTCGTGGCGGCCGGAGGACAACGTCGAGGTGGCGCTGCGCGACCGCGCCCTGTTCACGAGGACGGTGCGCGGGCTGGACCGGCCGCCGTCGGGCTGGGCGCGTGAGGCGCCCTCGCCGCAGCTCGCCGAGGCCGGGCCGCACACGCTGGCCGTCCGCAGCCTGCCGATCAAGGAGCAACAGACGCAGTCCCTCCAGCGGCAGCGGCTGGACCAGGTCCGGCGCGGCTGGGTGCTGCTGGTGTTGATGTCGCTGTTGTGCGGCTACGTCGCCTTGTGGACGTGCGTGCCGGCCCTGGACATGCTCAAGATGCACGCCATCGGCCTGGTCGGCCTGCTGTTCATCGCCGCGTTCGCCTTCGTGTTCCTCGGCACGAGCGCCAAGAGGTCGTTCGAGGCCGGGGCGAAGATGGCGGACGCGGCCCCGACGGCGATGGCCGAGCGGCCGTTGCCCATGGCCGCCGAGGACGGCCCGCCGGACTCGCGCCGCTCCGGCCCGACCTTGCCGCGCGTACGCCGGGAGTTCCCCGAGACGCTGCTGTGGAAGCCGGAGCTGATCACCGACGACGAGGGCCAGCTGCCCCCGGTGAAGATCGCCCTGGCCGACTCGATCACCACCTGGCGGCTCAGCGCCAGCGCCGTCAGCGCCGACGGCCGGCTCGGCGCCGCCAGCCTGCCGATCAAGGTGTTCCAGCCGTTCTTCGTCGATCTCAACCTGCCGGTGTCGCTGACCCGCGGCGACGAGGTCGGCGTGCCGGCCGTGGTCTACAACTACCTCGACAAGCCCCAGACCGTGACGCTCACGCTCGCAGAAGGCGCCTGGTTCACCCTCGACGGCCAGTCCGTGCAGAAGGTCCACCTGGCCGCCGGCGAGGTGCGCTCGACGCGGTTCACACTCAAGACCAGGCAGGCCGGCCAGCACACGCTCAAGGTGACCGCCCAGGCCGGCGACGTCGGCGACGCCATCGAGCGCGTCGTCGAGGTCATCCCGGACGGCAAGCGGGTGGAGTTCAACTTCAGCGGCAGCCTCGGCTCGCCAGCCGAGCACACGCTGGCGGTGCCGGCCGAGGCCGTCGAGGGCAGCGTCAAGGCGGTCGTGAAGGTCTACCCCGGCGGGTTCAGCCAGCTGGTCGAGGGGCTGGAGAACATCTTCCGCATGCCGTCCGGCTGCTTCGAGCAGACCTCCTCGACGACGTACCCCAACGTGCTGGCGCTGGACTACATCCGCCGTCACAACCTCCAGGCGCCCGACGTCGAGGCCAAGGCCCGCCAGTATATCCACCTGGGCTACCAGCGGCTGGTCAGCTTCGAGGTGCCCGGCGGCGGTTTCGACTGGTTCGGCCGGCCGCCGGCCAACCGGACCCTGACGGCCTACGGCCTGATGGAGTTCCAGGACATGGCGAAGGTCCACGACGTCGATCCGCGGCTGATCGACCGGACCCGGCAGTGGCTGCTGTCGAAGCGGAAGCCGGACGGCTCCTGGCCGGCCGAGCGCGGCATGCTCAACGACGGCCTGGCCGGCAACGTGCAGCGCGGCGACCTCGACCTGGGCACGACCGCCTACATCGCCTGGGCGGTCGGCGGCCAGGCCGACATGGCCCGCACCCTCGACTGGCTGCTGGCCCACCGTCCGGACGAGATCAAGGACCCGCACACGCTGGCCCTGGTCTGTAACGCCCTGCTGGCGATCGACCCGGAGGGCCAGGAGCTGCCGGCGTACCTCGACCGGCTCGCGGGGATGGCCGGGAAGTCCGACGACGGCCGGCACCACTTCTGGGGCCAGGAGCCGGGCGGCCGGACGCTGTTCCACGCGGCCGGCGTCTCGGGGCAGGTGGAAACGACAGCCCTGGCGGCGCTGGCGCTGCTGGAGGCGAAGCGGCACCCCGCGGTCACCCACGGCGCGCTGGCGTGGCTGGTGGCGAAGAAGGACGCGCACGGCACCTGGCACTCGACGCAGGCGACGGTGCTGGCGCTGAAGGCGCTGCTGGCCGGCACCGGCGCCGGCGGCGAGGCGAAGGAGCGCCGCTTCGTGCTGAGCGTCGGCCGGCACACCGAGGAGGTGACTATCCCCGCCGACCAGTCGGAGGTGCTGAAGCTGATCGACGTCACCAAGCATCTCGCCGCCGGCGAGACGCGGCTGAGCCTGACGGAGAAGTCGTCCACCGCCGCCGGCTATCAGGTGGTGTTCCGCTACCACGTCCCCGGGTCGAAGACGGAGGCGAAGCCGGGGCCGCTGGCGATCACGATCGACTACGACCGGACGCTGCTGAGTGTCGGCGGAGCGGTGAAGGCAAAGGCGACGGTGGAGAACAAGCAGGGCACGGCCGCGCCGATGGTGATGCTCGACCTGCCGGTGCCGCCGGGCTTCGCGGCGGACTCGGCCGAGTGGCAGGCGCTGGTGGCCGACGGCACGATCGCGCGGTTCCAGGTGCTGCCGCGGAGCGTGCTGGTGTACCTGCGCGGCCTGGAGCCGGGGCGGAAGCTGGAGCTGGCCTACACGCTGAGGGCGACGATGCCGGTGAGCGTGGCGGCGCCGGGCGGGCGGGTGTACGAGTATTACGACCCGCAAAGGCAGGGGAGCAGCCCGCCGGCGCGGTTCGTGGTCAAGCCGGCGGGGTGAGGACGCCACACGGCAAGAAGGTTCGTCAGGACCGCGATTGCCAACCAGACGGGTCGCGCGCCGTGTGGAAGACGGCGAGGACGCGAACGCGGTCGGTCAGGACGCGGTAGTAGACGGCGTAGGGGAACCGGGTCAGCAACCCTTCGCGAACGTCGCCCTCCGCGAATCCGTATCGGGCCGGGTTGGCGGCGATCTCACCGAGGACGCGCTCCACCTCGTCAAGGAAGTCGCGGCCCAAACCCGCTTGCCGTTGCTCGTACCAGTCGTGGGCGTCGTCGATCTCGTCGCGGACCGCCGGGTGGAAGTCCAGCGGGAGGCTCACGGCTTCGCCTCCACGCTGGCACGGATCTGCTGCCAGGTCAAAGCGATACCCGGGTCGGCGTCCAACTCCCTATCACGCCGAGCCAGCTCCGCCTTCTGCCCGTCGGTCAGCCTGGGGTGAGGACGGGCGTCCCCTAAGCTTTCCCAGATCTCCAGCGCCAGGGCGACACGCTCTTCCGGACTGAGCCGATCGATCCCGAAATCCTTCATACTTACAGGCATCGTGTCCTCCTCCCGGCCTGGCACGCTCCTCATCCTACCGCCCCACGCGCCGCACCGCAACGGCCCCCGACCCCGCCCGCCCATTCGCCGACCGGCCTTTGCCCGCCCGGCGGACTGTGGTAAAACGAAGAAGACCCGGCGCCCGCGCACGACGTGCCGGCCGGGCGGCCCGAAGTGATCGGACCATGGGCATCTACGACCGCGACTACTACCGCCGTGACGGGCCCGGCTTCCTCGGCTCCCTCGAGGGCCGGGTGACCGGCTGGCTCATCGGCCTTAACGTCGCCTGCTTCCTCCTCCAGCTGCTGACGCGCTCCCGCGTCGGGGCGTTCTGGTACGAGCCGTTCACCGACGCGCTCATCCTCAGCGTGCCCAAGGTCCTCGACGGCCAGGTCTGGCGCCTGCTCAGCTACGCCTTCCTCCACGACCCCGGCTCGATCTGGCACATCCTGTTCAACATGCTGGTGCTCTATTGGTTCGGCCGGCAGGTCGAGGAGGCCGTCGGCAGCCGCGAGTACCTGACGTTCTACCTCGTCGCCGCCGTGCTCGGCGGCCTCGGCTTCGTCGCCGCCTACCAGCTCAAGCTTCAGCCCAGCGGACAGGCCCTCGGGGCGTCCGGCGCCGTGACGGCGGCTCTGGTGCTGGCGGCGTGCTACAACCCGCGCCAGGTCGTCTACCTCTTCTTCCTCATCCCGGTGCCGATCTGGGGCGTCGTCGTGCTGAGCGTCGCCGTCGATGCGTTCAGCCTGCTCGGCCAGAGCCAGGGCCGCGTCGCCACGTCGGCCCACCTCGCCGGGGCGGCGTTCGGCTTCTGCTACTACCGCTTCCGCTGGCGGCTGACCGGCTGGCTGCGGCTGCCGACGCTGCCACGGCGGCGCGCCAGGCCCAACCTGAAGCTGTACCGCGAGGACGACGAGGCTGAGACGCCCACGCCGCAGACGCCGGCCCGGCCGGACGAGGAGCACCTCGAGGCCCAGGTCGATGCGATCCTGGAGAAGATCCAGCGCGTCGGCATGGAGGGCCTGACCGACCAGGAGCGCCAACTGCTGCTCCGCGCCAGCGAGGCCATCAAGCGCCGGCGCGGCTGACCCGCCACGGAGAACCGACCCCGATGCCGCTGTACGAGTACGTCTGCGAGAAGTGTCAGCACCCGTTCGAGCGCTGGTCTCCGGCGACGACCAGGCCGAGTGCCCGCAGTGCCACGGCCGCGGCTGGCCCGTCACCAGCCTGCCGGCCCGGCCGACGATCGCGTCGCCGCTGCCGACCGCCTGCCAGTCGTCCGGCCCGCCGTGCGGCCCGGTGTGCAGCCGGTTCGGGCGCAACTGACCGATCCTCAGGCCCGTCCCAGGCCCGACCCTGCCAGGCCCGACCGTGAGGAGCGCCGCGTCACCCAAGTCAGCAGCGGCGCCTCCTCACGGTCGGGCCTGTGTGTCAACGGCTCTCGCGGAAGCGGTAGCCGACCCCGCGCACCGTCTCGATCAGGTCGGCCGCCCCCAGCTTCTTGCGCAGCGTCTTGATGTGGACGTCGATCGTCCGCTCCAGCACGATCGCCCCCTCGCCGATCGCCGCGTCCATCAGCTGGTGCCGGCTGAACGCCCGGCCCGGCTGCCGCAGCAGGCACTCCAGCAGGCGGAACTCCGTCGGCGTCAGCTCCAGCTCCTCGCCGTCGGCGTAGGCCCGGTGCCGCACCCGGTCGATCCTCACCCCCAGGTACTCGACCACCTCGGCCGGGTCGCCGGCCCCCTCCACCCGGCGGCGCAGCGCCTTGATCTTCTGCATCAGCACCCGCAGGCTGAACGGCTTGGTCACGTAGTCGTCGGCGCCCAGCGAGAAGCCGACCACCTGGTCGGTCTCCTCCGCCTTGGCGCTGAGGATGATCACCGGGATGTCGCGGGTCCGCTCGCCGCCGCGCAGCTCGCGCAGCACCTCGGTGCCCGGCAGCGTCGGCAGCATCAAATCGAGCAGGATCAGGTCCGGCAGCAGCGTCTGCGCCTTGCGCAAGCCCTCCTGGCCGTCATGGGCGACGACGGCGTCGTAGCCCTCGCGCTTGAGGTTGTACACCAGCCCCTCGACCAGGTCGCGCTCGTCCTCGATGACGAGGACGCGCAGCCGGCTCGTGGTCGGCGTGGACGCGGGCATCGCGGCGGCCATCAGCATGGTTCCCCCCGTGGGTGACTCACTCGGTCGGTCGGTGCCGCACGATCTCGCCGGAGATCAGGTAGATGACGTCCTCGGCGATGTTCGTCGCGTGGTCGGCGATCCGCTCGACGTGCCGCGTCGCCGAGAACATCGACAGGCCCGGCTCGATCAGACTCGGCGACGACCGCATCGTCTGGATCAGCTCCTGGATGATCTCGTTGTTGTACCGGTCCACCTCGTCGTCCATCCGGAGCACCCGCTCGGCCTGCTCCTGGCTGTGGTTGACGAACGAGTCCAACGCCTGCCGCACCATCATCGTGGCCAGGTCGGCCATCCGGCCGAGCTTGTCGGGGATGGGGAACGCCGGCGAGTTCGCCAGGGCGATCGCCCGCTCGGCGATCTCCTCGGCTAAATCGCCCATCCGCTCCAGGTCGGTGGTGATCATCATCGCCGCGGCGATCCGCCTCAGGTCGCGGGCCACCGGCTGGTGCAGCGCCAGCACCTTGAGGCACCCCTCGTTGATGTGGTTGTCCTCGTGGTCGATCTGCGGGTCAGCCGCGATCACCTCGCGCGCCAACGCCAGGTCGCGCGTCTGTAGCGATCGCGTCGCCTTGTGGATCGACTCCTCGACCAGGCCCGCCAGCGCCAACAGGTCGCGCTGCAGCTCATCCAGGTCGCGCAGCAGGTGCATGCCCATGATCGGTCGGCCTTCCAGGGGGTCGGGCTGCGAGGGGCGATGGCGCAATGCAGGGCTCATCCGAACCTCCCGGTAATATAGTCCTCCGTCTGCCGAACCCCAGGCCTCGTGTACAGCTGGTCGGTCGGGCCGCACTCGACCAGCCGGCCCTGGTAGAAGAACGCCGTCTGGTCCGACACCCGCGCCGCCTGCTGCATGTTGTGCGTCACGATGACGATCGTGTACGACTCCTTCAGCCGGTAGATCAGGTCCTCGACCCGCGCCGTGCTGGCCGGGTCCAGCGCGCTGGCCGGCTCGTCCAGCAGCAACACCTCCGGGTCGGTCGCCAGGGCGCGGGCGATGCACAGCCTCTGCTGCTGCCCGCCGGAGAGGTTGCCGGCCTGGTCGTCCAACCGGTCCTTCACCTCGTCCCACAGCGCGGCCGCCTTCAGGCCACGCTCGCAGATTCCTTGCAGCTCGGCGCGGTTGGTCACGCCGGCGATGCGCGGGCCGAACACGACGTTCTCGAAGATCGACTTGGGGAACGTGGTCGATTTCTGGAACACCATGCCGACCCGGCGGCGGAGCGTAACGACGTCGGTGCGCGGGCCGTAGATGTCCTTGCCGTCGAGCAACACCTCGCCCTCGAACCGGGCGGTCGGCACCAGGTCGTTCATCCGGTTCAGCAGGCGCAGGAACGTGGACTTGCCGCAGCCCGACGGGCCGATCAGCGCCATCACGGACCGCTCCGGGACGGCGAGGTCGATGTCGAACAGCGCCTGCTTGGGGCCGTACCAGAACGAGACGTTCCGGGCGACGAGCTTGCTCGTCGCCTCGACCCGGACGCGCGGGGTGCGGCCGGAACGCTGACGGTCGGTCAGGATGGCCGTGTACGAGATCGCCGGCATAAATGCCTCCGCGGGCAGAGGCAGTGTATGGAGATCCCGTGTGGATTTGATGAAGACGGCGGATGGATTGGATGAAGGGGATCCCGGCGGCCGCGCGCGGGGTAAATCAACCCGCGCGGCCGCCCAGGTCTTGCGGCCTCGTGGTCAGGGAAGTTGACGAACTCCAGCGCCGGGGCCAGCGTGCGGCTGCTACAATCCTAAATGAGCGTGACCTTCCGCCCGGTCCACGCCCGCCAGGAGCGAGCACGATGAGCGTCAACATCTCCGGGGTGACGGTTCCTGCGGGGGCGACCGTGTCCGTCCGCATCGAGCTGACTAGCCAGGCTAACGTTACGCCTTTCGTGGCCCGGCAGCTGGTGACGCGGTTCGTCGTCTCAGAGATCAGCAGCCAGCTGCGCGGCGAGGCGCCCGACCTGCACGTGGGAGATCGCCTCTGCTGGTCGGTGCCCGTCGTCCTCACCTCGCCCCGACGAGGCGTCGTCGGCCGCGTCGGTGAGCTACTCGTCGATGGCGCCACGGGGGAGTTGCTGGCCGACGCGGAGACGGTCGGGAGGATCGCGGACCATGCCGAGCGCCTCGCTCAGCGTTCCCCACTATAGGCAAGAGCTTCCGTACTCCTGCGTGGCGGCGTGCGTCCGGATGGTGTTGGCCTTTCACGGCCAACCTCACCCCGAAGCGGACCTGCGCCAGCTGCTGAACACCCGGCCCTCCGGGACGCGGGCACGCGGTGTCCTCGCTGTCACAAGTCTTGGGTTCGACGCCCAGTTCCTCACCTCGAACCTGGCCCAGCTGCGCGACGCCCTGGTCGCAGGGACGCCGCCGATCGTGTTCGTAGATACCGGCCCGCTGGACTACTGGCAAACCGACTGCGCACACGTCCTGGTGGTGGTCGGCCTGGACGATTTGACCGCGTCGTTCAACGACCCTTTCTTCGACGCGGCCCCGCAGCGGTCGTCGCTCGACAGCTTCCTTCAGGCCTGGGCGCTAAACGGCCACCTGGCCGTGTTTCTCCGCCCACGCCCTTGAGAGCCGCTCACGCCCCGTGGTAGTCGATGTCCTTGACCTCCAGCGCGTACTTGTAGATGAACTCGCGCCGCGGCTCGACCTTGTCGCCCATCAGCGTGCGGAACATCTCGTCGGCCTTCAGCGCATCGACCAGGTCCACCTTCAACAGCGTCCGCACCTCCGGGTTGAGCGTCGTGTCCCACAGCTCCTCGGCGTCCATCTCGCCCAGCCCCTTGAAGCGGGTGATGCTCAGGCCGCGCTCGCCCAGCCGCCGCACCTCGGTGACCAGCTCGCGCAGCGTGCCGATCACCTTGCCCGAGTCGCCGCTCTCCAACTTCAGCCGCACCGGCGGCTCGCGGCCGGCGACGCGCTCCGGCGGGATCAGGTCCCTGGCCTCGAGCCCGAACTTGCGCAGCTCCTCCAGGCCGCGGTTGATGGCGCGGACCTCGTGCAGCTCCTGCTCGAAGAAGGTGTCCGCCGCCGGGGCGTGGCCGTGGCCGTTCCCCGTCGCCGCCTCCTCGACGACGACGTCGTGACCGAGGCGCTGCCGCTCCTGGTCGCGCAGCGCGTCCACCTCCTCGCGGGTGTGCCGCCACTCCTCGCGGCCATCGACGTGGATGCGGAACAGCGGCAGCCCCTTGTGCGTCTCCTTCCCCAGGAAGTGCGGCAGGTTGATGCCGCGCCGCTCCAGCGTCTCCAGCGCGTCGTTCAGCGCCGTCATCGCCTTCATCAGCCCGCGCAGCCCGTCGCCGTCGAGCCGCTTCGGCTCGCCGGCCGCGCCGCCCGGCGGGAAGACCGCCAGCCGGGTGTTCTTCATGCCGCGATCGATCAGCTCCTTGGTCATCTCCTCCGCGGTGCGGACGAAGCGGACGTTCTTCTTCTCCGTCACCTTGTACAGAGGCGGCCGGGCGACGTAGATGTGCCCGTCGGCGACCAAGAGCGGCATCTGGCGGTAGAAGAAGGTCAACAAGAGCGTGCGGATGTGCTGGCCGTCCACGTCGGCGTCGGTGAGGATGATGATCTTGGCGTAGCGCAGCTTCTTCAGCGCCTCCTCGCGGTCCTCGGGTTCGAGGCCGACGCCGATGTCCATGCCGGTCGCCGCGATCAGGCTCATGATCTCCTTGTTGTCGATCAGGTTCTCCAGACGGGCCTTCTCCACGTTCAGCGGCTTGCCGCGCAAGGGCAGGATCGCCTGGTAGGTGCGGTCGCGGCCGGACTCGGCCGAGCCGCCGGCGCTGTCGCCCTCGACGAGGAACAGCTCGCTCTCGTCGCGGTCGCGGCTGGTGCAGTCCATCAACTTGCCCGGCAGCCCGCCGCCGCCCAGCAGCCCCTTGCGGTCGCGCAGGGCCTTCTTCGCCTTGGCGGCGGCCTCGCGGGCCTCGGCCTCCAGGGCCACCTTCTTGAGGATCTTGGCGGCCTCCTTCGGATTCTCCTCCAGGTAGCGGGCCAGCTGCTCGCCGACGATGCCGGAGACGATCCCCTCGACCTCCAGGTTGTTCAGCCGCTCCTTCGTCTGCGAGTTGAACTGCGGCTCGGGGTGCTGCACGCTGATGATGACCGTCAGCCCCTTGCGGAAGTCCTCGCCGATCGGCGTGACGTTCTTGAACAGCTCCTGCTTGTCGCCGTAAGCCTTGAGCGTGCGGGTCAGCGCGGCGCGGAAGCCCGACAGGTGCGTGCCGCCCATCGGGTTGACGGCGTTGTTGGTGTACGCCTGGCAGCGCTCGACCTCGGAGGTGGTGTACTGCATCGCCACCTCGACGCGGACGTCGTCCACGGTCTGATCGACGTAGATCGGTTGCGGGTGCAGCGTCTCCTCGTCGCGGTTGACGTAGGCGACGAACTCGGCGATGCCGCCGTCGGCCTTGAACAGCCCTTCCTTGCTGGCCTTCTCGTCGGTCAGCTTGAGCGCCAGGCCCTTGTTGAGGAAGGCCAGCTCGCGGAAGCGCGACTCGAGCGTGTCGTAGTCGAAGTGCGCCTCGTGGAAGATGAGCGGGTCGGGCTTGAACTGGATGACCGTGCCGGTCCGCTTGCTGGCGCCGACGTCCTTGACCTCGGTGGTCGCCTTGCCGCGCTCGTACTCCTGCTTGTACGTCCGCCCGCCGCGCTGCACCGTCGCCTCGACCCACTCCGACAGCGCGGTGACCGCCTTGGCGCCCATGCCGTGCAGGCCGGCGGACACCTTATAAGCGCCCTTGTCGAACTTGCCGCCGACGCCGACCATCGTCAGGATCGCCTCCAGGGTCGGCTTGCCGATCTCGGGGTGCATCTCGACGGGGATGCCGCGGCCGTCGTCGGCCACCGAGCAGGAGTTGTCCACGTGCAGCTTGACGTGGATGTTGTGGCAGTAGCCGGCCAGCGCCTCGTCGACGCAGTTATGCACCAATTCGTACACCAAATGGTGCAGGCCGCGCTGCCCGGTGTCGCCGATGTACATGCCGGGGCGCTGGCGGATGTGGTCGGCGTCCTTGAGGTACTTGATGTTCTCGTGCGTGTAGTGCTCGCCGGCCTCGGCCGTCGCCCGCTCCTCGGCCGTCAGCTCGGGATCGACCACGCTGGGTTGCTCGCTCATCGGGTGCTCTCCTGGGGGCAAGCAGGCCACTCGCCCTCTTCTCGTAGGACAAGCTGCCAGCTTGTCCTGATGCGTGACGCGAAGGACAAGCAAGGCTGCTTGTCCTACGGGAAATCATCCCACCAGGCCGGCGCGGAAGCGCAGGTCGGTGATCGGCGTGTCGGGCAGGCGCGCCCGCAGCCGTTCCAGCAGCGGGCGGCGGTGGAACTGGGTCAGCTCTTGCAGCAGGACCGCGTTGCCGACCTGGACCTCGAGCACGCCGCGGCGCAGGGCGCCGACGCGGGTGTGCGGGGCGAAGCGCTCGCCGGCGACCTCGGCCCACGCCTTCTCCAGGTGCAGCCGGCCCTGCCGCCGGCCCCAGCCGCGCGCGGTGAACAGCTGGCTGAGGATCTCGGCCAGCCGCTCCGGGCCGCGCTCGGGCTTGTGTCGTCGGATGGACATGGAACAGCTCTCAGCTCTCAGCTGTCAGCCGTCAGCTAGAGCCGCCTGGCTGATAGCTGAGAGCTGACGGCTGACGGCTCTATGTCAACGGCATCACCAAATACGAGTACGTCTCGCCGGAGCGGAACAGCGCCGGGCTGGCGCCGTCGATCAGGTCCACCCGCAGCGGCGCGTCCGGCGGCAGCGCCTTGAGCATGTCGGTCAGGTACTCCGGGTTGAAGTTCACGTCGATCGGCTTGCCGTCGTAGTCCAGCGGCATCTCGATCTTCGACCGGCCCGACGACGCGCCCTGGGCCAGCAGCGTCAGCTTGCCCTTGCCGAACTTGAACGTGACGCGCTTGTGGTCGGCCTCGGTCATGATCGCCGCCTGCCGCACCGCCGCCTGGAACGGCGGCGCGCTCAGCTCGACCGTCTCGGCCTTCTTCTTCGGCATCACCGCCCGGTAGTCGGGGAACCGCCCCTCGACCAGCCGGCTGTAGATCACCGACCGCCCGGTGCGGAACAGCACCTCGTTCGGCCGGAAGCACACCTTCACCGTCTCCTCGGCGTCGTCCTGCAAGTTGCGCTCGAGCAGCCCCATCGCCTTGGTCGGCACGACCGGCGTCTGGCCCTTCGTCGTGTGCCCGCCGACCGAGGTCGCGATGCCCTCGGCCATGGCGAGCCGCCGGCCGTCGGTCGCCACCAGCCGCCCCTTGTCGCCGTCCAGTTCCCACATGACGCCGGTCATCGAGTAGCGCGCCGTCTCGTCGGCGGTGGCGAAGACGGTGCGGCGGATCATCTCGCGCAGGCTGCCGGCGGTGATCTCGTGGTAGCGGTCGTCGGTGAACGTCGGGAAGTCGGGGAACTGCGCCGGGTCCTCGCTGGGCATCTCGAACTCGAACGACGAGCCGCGCACCTGGCAGGCACTGGCGTCGGCCTCGATCGACAGCTCACTGTCGCGACCCTCGCGGAGGATGGCGATCAGCTTGGCGGCCGGCAGGATGGCGTCGCCGGGCTCCTCGATCGTCAGCCCTTGCACGTCCAGCCGGATGCCAACTTCGAGGTCGGTGGCGATGAGCGTGCAACGGCCGTCGCCGGCAACCGCCTTGAGGTTCTTCAGGATTGGCTTGAGGTCCTTCGCCGGGATGGCCGCGCTCGCCAGCTGGCAGGCCGCGAGGAGTCCTTCGCGATGACACAACGCCTTCATCGGCTCCCTCCCTTGCTTGCGCTCCGTATCACTCTAACCCCCTGATCTAAGTCCCAGCAGTAGTAGTTAAGCGCGGCCCAATTCCGTTACTATCCAGACGCTGCGCGGCGCTTCCTCTTCTCATCCCGCGTGTTGCGCGCAGGCCGCGCCTGTGGAAAACCCGTTGCGCGCCTGTCGCGCCGCCGTCGCGCCGGGTCAGTCGTTTCTTCGCCTCGTCACCACCTTCCGGCGCCCGTTCAGAACCATCACCCTCCGTCGTGCGACGCGCGACGCGCGCGCGCCAGGTTTTCCACAGCGCCGCCGTCAGGCCAGGTCGGCGTGCAATTCCCTTAACGCCCCCGAGAGCGAGGCGTCGCGCGCCAGCGCCTCCTCGACCTTCTTGCAGGCGTGCAGCACCGTGCTGTGGTCGCGGCCGCCGAAGTAGGCGCCGATCTGCCCCAGCGACAGCGGCGTCAACCGGCGGGCCAGGTACATGCCGACCTGGCGCGGCAGCAGCACCTCGCGCGACCGCCGCTGTGAGCGCAGCTCGTCGAGATCGACCTGGTAGAACCGCCCGACGCGGTGGGCGATGCGGTCGAGCGTCGGCCGGCGGGCCTCGGCGTCGTCGCGGAAGACCTCCCTGACCTCCTCTAAAGACGGCGACCGGCCCAGTGCCGTGACCCGTGCCAGGGCGCCCTCGAGCTGCCGGACGCTCCCGGCCGTGTGCCGAACGACGAAGTCCAGGACGTCGTCGTTGAGGTCGGCCTTCGCCCGCAGGAAGGCCCGGCGGCTGTCCGGTGACAGCGCCTCGATGGCGACGACCAGCCCCTGCGCCAGCCGGCTGGTGAGCCGGCCCGGCAACGACAGTTGTCCCGGCCCGCACGTCGCCGTCACGACGAGCTGACGGTGGCGCGAGACGCAGTGATCGACGAGCGCGGTGAACGCCTCGGCGCCGCGCGCCTTGTGCGCGTCCTCGACGACGACGAGGTCAGCCTGCTTGGGGTTGCCGACGTCGTCCCGGCCGTCGAGGTCGCCGGCGGCGAGGGTGGTCACGACCGCGTCAGGGACACGCCGGGTCAGCCCGGTGATGAGGTCGGCGACGAGGCGGGACTTGCCGACGCCGGCCGGCCCGTGGAGGAAGAGCGGGTTGATCGTCCGGCGGGGTCCGCGCTTCATCAGGCAGCGCAGGACCCGCGCCGTCGCCCTCCGCGCGGCGCGGGTCTCCGGCAGCTCGATCCACGTCTGGGAGGTTGACCTTTCCACCCCTCCATTGTAGCGAATTGACCCCCCACGAACAAGCCCTGAGGGTACGACGCAACTCATTGCCCCGTCAGCGGATAAGAGGAACGCAAGGGGTGTGCGGACGGGCCTTCCTGGAGGGGTTGTGCCAGGGCGGCTCAGCCTCTCCGCAAGCGGTTGACGGCGGCGGAGATACGGCGGGCGGCTTCGAGGGCCTCGTCGGCGGTGGTGAGGGCGCCGAAGCTGAAGCGGATGGCCGACCGTAGCGCGTCGTCGGGGACGCCCATCGCCTGCAGGGTCGGGGACGGCAGCAAGGAGCCCGACGAGCAGGCCGACCCGGTGGAGCAGGCGACGCCGGCGAGGTCCAGCGCCATCAACAGCAGGTCGCCGGCGGTGCCGGGGAAGGAGACGTTGAGCGTGTACGGCAGGCCGTCGCCGTTGACGACGACCGGGGCGGCGTGAGCCTGAAGGTGGGTCAGGAGGAGGCCGCGCAGGTGGGCGACGTGGGCGAGGCGTGTCTCGCGCTGGCGGCAGGCGAGTTCGAGGGCGGCGGCGAGGCCGACGGCCAGCGCGACCGGCTCGGTGCCGGGGCGCAGGCCGCGCTGCTGGTGGCCGCCGTGCAGCAGCGGGCGGAGGGGGGCGCCGCGGCGGACCAGCAGCGCGCCGACGCCCTGGGGGCCGTGGAACTTGTGGGCGCTGATCGCCAGCGTCGTCACGCCGAGGGCGTGGAAGTCGAGGGGGAGCTTGCCGGCGCCTTGGACGGCGTCGCAGTGAAACGGGACGTCCGGGTGGAGGTCGCGCAGCTCGCGCACGGGCTGGACGGCGCCGGTCTCGTGGTTGACGAGCATGCAAGCGACGAGGCGCTTCCGGTCCCCCACTTCCCCTGAAGGACAGGGGGAGAGGGGTGGAAGAACGCGCCCGTCGGGGCCGGCCGGTAGATACTCGATGTCGAACCCGCGCCGGCGCAACTGGCGCAGCGGCTCGGCAACGGACGGGTGCTCGATCGGGCTAGCGAGGATGGCGCCGGGCGGGTCGCCGGCCAGGCCGGTCACCGCGAGGTTGTTCGCCTCGGTAGCGCCGGAGGTGAAGACGACCTCGTCGGCGTGCGCCCCCAGCAGGGCGGCGACGCGCTCGCGGGCGCCCCTCGAGCGCCTGGCGGCGCGGCGGCCGAAGCGGTGGGCGCTGGCGGCGTTACCGGGGTGGTCGAGGTGAGGGCGCATGGCGTCGAGGACGCCCGGCGCGAGGGAGGTGGTGGCGTTGTTGTCGAGGTAGACGAGGTCCATGGACGCCGGCCCGGAGGACGCGGCAGGGTGACGGTATCCCTGCCCGACGCCCTCATTGTAGCGTCACTGCTGCTTGGGCTGCTCCTGCGGCAGCTTGCGCGCCCACAGGAAGTAGATGGCGGTGACCGCGACGATGCCCACGGTGCCGAACAACAGCGGAGTCATGGTGAACCTCCTTCATCCAGGGAACACGGGGTGACAGGGCGAGACGTCACGCAACTATAGGTCATGCTCGGTGGGGAGGCGCGCCCCTTCTTCGCCGCTTCCCCCGATTGCCCGCTCTCATCAAGAACTCACCCTCAACTCAGCCTGGTCTCATCAAGGTGAGCTATGCTACAGGCGTAGTGGGCGGCCGGCCCCTTCCTTGAGCTACGCACCGCCGGACGCTCGGTCCGACCTGCCGCGCGGCCCCCTTCGGCAGGGCCCGCCACCATCCCACTCCCGTTTCGGAGGACGTCATGAGCCACATCACCTTCCGCTGTACCGGTTGCCGCGCACGCATCAAGGCCCCGGCCCAGTTGCGCGGCCAGACGCGATCGTGCCCCGGTTGCGGCGCTCGCTTCGTCGTGCAGCCCCGGCTCCTCGAAGACGCCGGGCCTGCCCTGGTCCATGAAAACTCCGCCACCTACCCGACTTCGCCGAAATCGCGCTGAGGTTGTCGCTCCCCCATCCGCGGTACGCTTTCGACCGGCCAGGCGCTGAGACGTGCCTGGCCGGTCGCGTTTGTTTGCGGCGGGATGTCGGCCTCGCCGCTGCGGAACGCCGCGCTGTGGCTTTGCACATCTATCGGCGCGGAAGTCTGATTATTTGTGCAGCCTGGGGATTATTTGTGCAACCGAAGTCGGCCAGGAAAACCGGCTCGATGCCGAGCGTGTACCACTCGGCGATGCAGCACGTCAGGTTATAGCAGACGACCTTCGCCAGCGCCTCGTTCCTCATGCTCGTCTCCGTCTTCCCCCGCACGCCGTCCCCCAGCTTCCGCTTGAGGGCGCTGAAGGTGCTCTCGACGTTGCTCCGCTTGTGGTAGCACCGGAGGTAGTCGGCGCGGTGCAGGTTGAAGTGGTGGAACATCCGCCCGAAGATGCCGCCGGCCGCGCCCGTCGCGTTGGTCTTGAACGCCGCGTACAGGGTGCCGCCGGACTCCTCGACGGCCCGAAGTTCTCGGCCCTGCAGTACGCCTTGTCAGCGCTGACCTCGTGGACGGCGAAGCCGTAGTCGGCCGCCTGCTTGACCAGTCCGGGCAGTTGGGCTGTCCGCCGAGTTCTGGTCCAGGACGGCCACGGCGGCGATCACGTTCGTCTTCACGCCGCACATCGCGTGAACCTTCACCCACACCGCCTTCTTCTGCTCGCGGCCGCCGGCTCGCCGGTCGTACCACCGCGCGTAGCTACACGTCCCGAACCCGGTCGAGTCGCAGGCGAAGTCCACCTCGACGGACGCCAGCGGGAGGGCACCGAGCGCACGAGGTTCGCCAGGATCGGCGTGGACGCGACTGTCCAGCACGTTGAGGACGTTGTTGAAGTGGGTGCGGCGTGACGGCGAGGAACCCCGCCTCCCGCGCCTCGTCCACGTCGGACATCGACCGGCGAGCGCTCATCCCGCCGTACACCTTCAGGCAGGCCGTGCAGATGCCGTCCCGCACCGGGACCGGCGGGCGGCCGCGCCTTCGGGGCGGCCGAGCAGCTCGGGGATCGACTGGCACAGGTCGAACAGGAGCTGGCGCAGGTAGTGCTCGTGGACCTGGTGCGGCGTTGTAGTTGGGCCAGTCCCGCGGGTAGGTCTGTGCTTTGACCGGCGGGCCGGGTTTGTCGCACGGGCTGGGCCGCCTGACCCTGCCGCGCCCGGAAGATGCGGACGGGCGTAGACGTGCTTGCACGGGTCGCCGGTCAGCTCGAAGTCTTCGCAGGTGCAGGAGGGGAACAGGCCGTCGAGGACGACGTGCGGTAGCGGCGGGGCCGGATTGGCTCTCGACGAAGTAGCAGCCGGGGCCAGCCGTTACCATGCTTCCTGCCACGAGTTCCTTCGCCTTCCGCAAGCGAGCTTCCATAGGGCCATTCGCTCTTGGTGTACGGACATTTATTACCTATCTGTATATACCAAAAGCGGGATTCCATTATAGGTCAGTAGTAGATACAATCCGTGACTACCGAAAGAGGGGTAGTCATGGCGAAGGCGGACAGGCGCAGGACAAGCGGGAAGAGAAGCCGCTGGGGATGGTGTTGCTGCCGGGTGCAGGTGCCGGTGCGGGCACGAGTGGCTGCCTCGCGGCGAGGAGCGGCCGGTGGTCTGCCCGAAGTGCAAGAGTCCGCGCTGGGACAAGCCGAAGCGGTGGGAGAGGAAGAGAGGGTGAGGCCGTGGCCACGACGAGCGAGAACTTATTCTGTCGCATGGCTGACCTGTCGAACGAGGCCAGCGTCGAATCGTTCTTCGTTATGAGGCTCCTGAAAGAACTGGGCTACGAAGACAGCGAGATTCTGCCCAAAACCTCCATTCAAGAACTGAAGATCGGCAAGGGGCGCAAGAAGGAGCCGTATCGGCCGGATTACATCCTCCGTGACGCGGAACTGCCGCGCTGGCTCATCGACGCCAAGGCCACGGGCGAGGACATCGAGGCGTTCACCTACCAGTGTGGGCTACGCCCTGCTCATCAACCGCAAGCACGAGCATCGCCCCCTGAAGCACTACATGTTGACCAACGGGCTGTTGACCCGCGTTTACCAGTGGGACCAAGAGGAGGCGGTCCTGTCGCTGCGGTTTGATGACTTCGCGGAGGGCAACCCGAAGTACGAGACGCGCTGAGACGGTTCCCGGCGCCGCCCCGGGCGTTGATCGCCGGCGCGGGCGCGGCGGCCTGCGCCCGGCGCTGGCCAGATGGAGCGGCCCACGTCGATGTGGTCAAGAAGGCGTTCTCCGGGCTGCCACCGCTTCATCTGGACCGCCGAGAAGGTAGTCCTCGCCGCCTTCGTCGGTTTCGCCAAACTGCTCTTCGTGAAGCTCTGGGAGGACCGGGGCGCCCGCAAGGACAGCCCGGCCCGATGACCCTCATCAGCAAGGGCGAGCCGCTTCCGGCGGACGCCGTCCGCTTCTCCAGCCGGTGGATCGAGAGCCAGGAGTCGTTCGACCCCAACCCATCGACACCATCGTGTTCAAGCAGCTGGTGGACCAACTCGAAGGAGATCGCGAGGAAGAAGAGGAAAGCTGCATCTTTGAAGCCGAGCGAGCGGCTGGGAATGAGTCCCGGCACGGTCAAGCGTATCGTCGGCGTTCTGGAACACCAGTACCTGTTCGGCATCGACGAGGATCTGAACGGTCGCATGTTCGAGGGTGTTCGCCGGCTACCATGCGTGGCCAGTGATCTCGGCAATATTTCATCGCCCCGCAGCGTGGTGAAGTTGGTCGCCAAGCTGGCCCGCCCCGAAGCCACGCGAGGCAAGGTGGATAAGGTGTTGGACGGCTGCTGCGGCACGGGCGGCTTCCTGATCGAAGCGCTGGCCGACATGCGGAAGCAACTGTACGACAACGAATCACTGACCCAGCAGGAGCGTGGGAAGTTGCTGGACGAAGTGGCCAACGCATCCATATTCGGCATCGACGCGAGCCGTGACCCGCCGCTGGCTCGCATCGCCCGCATCAACATGTATCTCCACGGCGACGGCGGCAGCCGCGTGTACGTCGCCGACGCCCTTCGCAGCCCGCCAGAAGCCTCGCCGTCGGATTCCGTCGAGATCCGGGAGAACGTCGGGGAGCTTCGCGACTTTCTGGGCGCGGGCCTTCGGTTCAACGTCGTGCTAACCAACCCGCCATTCTCGATGGACTACTCTCTCCGCATCCCCGACGAGAAACTGGTGCTGGAGAATTACGACCTGCGCACTCACGGCGGGAAGGCGCGGGCGAAGCTGCGATCGTCGGTCATGTTTATCGAGCGATACGGACAACTGCTGGAGCCGGGCGGCAGGCTGCTTACGATCATCGACGAGAGCGTGCTGAGCGGTAAAGCCTACGCCTACGTGCGAGACTTCATTCGTCAGCGGTTCATCCTTCGGGCGGTGATTAGTCTTCACGGCGACGCTTTCCAGCGCGCCGGCGCGCGGGTGAAGACCTCCATCCTTTACCTAACTCTCAAGCGGAGTCACGACGAGGAGCAGACGGCCGCGTTCGTGTACGAGAGCCGCTACATCGGCGTCGATGACGTCGTCGCGAAAACGCCCCCCAGCGTGGCAGAGAAGGCGCGTGCCGACGCGGCCGAAGAGATGAGCCACATCCTGCGATCGTTCGACGATTACCTGCGAGGCGGGCGCGGGCCGTGGTTGGTCCCCGCCGGCAGACTCGGCGACCGCCTGGACGCGAAGTATCTGCTTCCGTGGTCTGTTTCCGAACTGGAGCGGGCATGGGAGGCCGCTGGCGCCACAACCGCCACGCTCGACACGCTGGTCGATCCCGTCGAAGACGAGCCGCTCAAACTTGACCCCGGGAAACAGTACACCTACCTGAAGGTGACTTACGAGGGCCGCGCCGAGCCGGGCGAGCGGCGGCTGGGCAGGGAGGTGACCTACCCGAAGGTGACTGAGGCGAAGGCCGACGACATCGTGGTGAGCCACATCCGCGCGGTGGACCGGGCTGTCTGCGTGGTCCCGAAGGAATTGGCCGGCCTGCTCATCTCCCCAGAGTACACCGTCCTACGGCTGAAGGAGGGGTGCCAGGCGGACCCCATGTATCTGTGGAACGTTCTGCGGTCGGCGGCGGTCGTGGCCGAGCTTCTTACGACTTCCTCCGGGCAGGCCCGCTACCGCGTTGACTGGTCGAAGCTCGCCGGCCAGAAGGTGCCGCTGCTCCCGATCAAGCAGCAGAGGCTGATCGGGAACCACCACCGGGCGGTGTTGGAGCACGAGAAGGAGATCCGCGAGCGGCAGGAGGGGGCGCGAAGGGCTATGGCTTCCCTTGAACTAGACGGCCCGACGGCCAGAGATAAGCTCGCTCGGGCGAAGCCGCCAAGGTGATGCTCCGTTACGCCAAGGAACGCCCCGAAACGAGGCGAGACGGGATTCGTTTCGGGGCGTTAGAGGCACACGGCCCGCCTGCCTGATTATTTGTGCAAGCCCCTGAATTCTTGTGCAGCGACGCATTTTTGTGCAAAGTCCCGCGCTGTTGCGAGATTGAGCACCTGTCGCGGAATGACACATCGGCTTCGGGGCAGAATCGCACACTCAGCCGTTCCTCAAGTCGTCTTGTCCCACCGCGCGGTTGGAGTTTGAAAAATAATGAAGACATAAGTGTTGTATGTGAATGACGTTGTGGATGATTATTGGAGAACTGCCGCACCGCCGCTTCGTCTGGCGCGCTGCTTGCTTTCTTTTGGAGCGATGGAGGACGGTAGCGAGTCCCGATCCTCCAAGATGGTTTGATTCCCCCCGCATTCACACCTCCCTGGGCACGGGAAATGGCTGGTAGCGAGTCCCAGCCGACTCCCGTGCCCGCACCTCTTTTTCACACCCTTTTCTTGCTTCTCATCGACTCTCGCCGCCAGGCGCCCATTTACTCTTGCAACAACGCCAGCGCGTGGATACTGTACTTATGTTCCGTATAACAGACGTCCCAGCCTGGCGGAACGAGCAGGAGAAATGATGATGTCGCAGGTACAGGCGGAGGCCCGGAGCAGCCCTGAACTGTTGACGTCCCAGCAGGTGGCGAACCGGCTCGCGGTGAGCGTGCGGACGTTGTGGCGGTTGTTGGCGGCGGGGAAGATCCCCCAGCCGGTGCGCTACAACCGCAAGCTGGTGCGATGGAAGGCCGCCGAGTTGGCGCGGTACATCGAATCGCTCTCGGCGTGAAGGGCTCGAAGCGAACACAGGCAGGGCAGGCGAGACAGGGCGGCTTCCCGCCCTGTTTTCGTTGCCGCCGGCCCTGTCGTCGGATGAAATGACCCGCGGGCGCGGAGGCGGTGTGTGACGGCGGGCCGATGGGGGACGGGGCCATGACACCGGCGTGGGTGGACGACCTGGCCCGCGACCTGCCGCTCGTCGTCGCGCGCGGCTTCACACACGTCGCCCTGGAGGGGCGCGTCGATCGGCCGATGGGCGACCTGGAGGCGCTGGCCGAGGCCGGCGTGGTCGTCGCCGCCGTCCGGCTGCACGGCGACCTGACGCTGGCCGACGTGGAGGCGCGGCGCGAGCAGATGCGGCGGCTGCAACGCCAGGTCGCCGACGCCGCCTCGCTCGGCGCGACCGTCGCGTGGCTGGAGCCGGTCACCGCGGGGACCGACGAGGCGCGGGCGTGCCTGGAGGAAGGCGTTGCGCTGCTGGCGGAGTACGCGCAGGGGCGGCAGGTCCGGCTCGTGGCGAAGGGCGATGTCCAGGTGGTCCGGGGGTGGGAGTCCTGAGCCGCCCGCTCAGGCCACGTCGGGCCGCCGCCGCAGCTGCATCTGTCCGTCCAGGCCGTAGCTCGGCACGCGCCACGGCCCGGTCAGCCAGCCGGCGCGGCTCAGCCGCAGTTCATACAGGCCCGGCCAGACCCCAGCGTCGCGCACCGTGTAGGTGACG
>JAXMAW010000029.1:0-92324 GCA_046350195.1 Gemmataceae bacterium | reverse complement strand
CCCGCCGGTGCGCCTGCGGGCCGCCGACGGCGTCATCGACAGCGGGCCGTCGTGGGGGCACTGCGGCCCGTGGGTGCATGACGTGGACGGCGACGGCGTCCGCGACCTCGTCGTCGGCGACTTCAGCGGACTGTTCCGCTTCTACCGCAACGAGGGGACCGACCAGAAGCCACGCTACGCCAGGGCGGTCAACCTGAAGGCGGGAGGGGAAGACGCCAAGGTGCC
The DNA here is from genome assembly GCA_046350195.1 of Gemmataceae bacterium. Taxonomy (GTDB): domain Bacteria; phylum Planctomycetota; class Planctomycetia; order Gemmatales; family Gemmataceae; genus CALDUY01. Next base: position 92,099 of record JAXMAW010000029.1, on the reverse strand, counting down.
GATTTACTGATGCATCGGCTCCAGTCCACAGTTCGTGGACTTCGACGGCGACGGCAAGTTCGACCTCATCTCCGGCTCCTACGACCCCGGCGAGCTGTACCTGTTCCGCGGCCTCGGCGGCGGCAAGTTCGCGGCCCGGGAGGTCATCAAGGACAAGGGCGGCAAGCCCGTCCTCCGCGTGCCTAACCAGAAGGACCGCGTCGAGTCGTTCGGCAGCTGGGTCGCGATGGTCGATTGGGACGACGACGGAAAGCCGGACCTCCTCGTCGGCGGCTTCGACGGCACGATGTTCGTCCGCCGCAACGAAGGCTCGCGGGAGAGGCCGGCCTTCGCGGCGGAGAACGAGTGGGTCACCGTGGGCAAGAAGCGGCTGCGTGTCCCCGGCGGCGCGCACGCCAACCCGGTGATCGCCGACTGGGACGGCGACGGCCTGTGGGACATCGTCACCGGCAGTGGCGACGGCGGCGTCTACTGGTACCGCAACGTCGGCAAGCGGGGTGCGCCGGCCTTCGCCGCCCCGGTCGCCCTCGTGCCCAAGCACGAGGGGATCGGCTACAGCGAGCTGCTCGACGCCGGCCAGGAGCCGAAGCCGGGCATCCGCTCCCAGATCGCCGTGACCGACTACGACGGGGACGGCAAGCTCGACGTCCTGCTGGGCGACTTCTGCACCTACCTGAAGGTCAAGAAGGATCTGACCCCGGCGCAGCGAAAGGAGTTCGACGCCGTGCGCGACCGCCAGGACAAGATCGGGAAGAAGCTGCGCGACGCCATGGACGAGCTTCAGGCCCGGTGGAAGAAGGAGATGGCGGGCGTCCCAAAGGCGGACTGGAACACGCCGGAGAACCAGGAGAAGTGGCAGAAGATGTACAAGGGGATGCGCGAGTCGGCCGGGTACAAGCGGGAGTACGCCGAGTACCAGAAGAGCGAGAAGGAGCTGGCGCGATTCGTGATGAAGCCCGCGAAGGGCCGCGACTCGCCCGACGAGCCGCACGGCTACGTCTGGCTCTTCCGGCGGAGGTGACTTCCTGCCGGGTAGCCCGAGGCCAGCGAGGCCTGGGCACAAGGCCTCGCTGGCCCGCTCGGGCCACCCAGCACGTCGCCAGCGCGACCGGCCGCAGCGGCAGGCCGGTCGCGCTGACCAGCTTCAGCGGCAGCCCGACGAAGGCGAACACCCACTTCCGGTCCGCGCCCAGCTCGTCCAGCATCAGGTTCTCGATGATGTAGATCCCCCTTCTGCGCCCAGCAGGTGCAGGTGGGCGAACAGGGTCGCGCCCGTCTCCGGGTCGCGCTCCCGAGACGTCCCAGGCCATGTTGTCGGCCCCGACGGCGACCACGCCGCGGCTTCGGCGGCCCACAGCGTCCCCGACTTGGACACGCCGGCCGCGTCGAGGGCCGCCGCCTCGTCACCCCACAGGTCGGCGTAGCCGTCCTCACCAGCAGCACGTCGCCGTGAATCACCTGCACCCCCTGCCCCGCGGCGCAGTCAACCAGTTCCTTCGCCGAGACGCCGTGGCACGGCGGTAGCCGCGGCAGGCCCTTGTGGCCGGCGACGTCGAGCAACACGCCGCGGCGGACCAGCGGCGGCACCGTCTCGACCCCGTGGTGCAGAAACCCGCCTGGGGTCTCGGCCTCGGCCGCCGGCACGCCGCCGCAGAGGTGCAGGCGGTCGGCCTGGTGCGACAGCGCGTCGATGTGCGTGCCGGTGTGCTCCATCATCGTCAGCACCCCCGACGCGCTGGAGCGCGGGCCCGTTCCGGTCGGGGCGGTAGGTGTCGGAATGCCGCCTGTGCAGGGCGTAATGGTAGCCCGGCTTGTGGGCGGGGTGGATCGGCATGCCGGGGGTGCGCGGCTGTTCGAGGTCGTAGACGCGCGCGCCAAGGAACCCTTCGAGCCAGGCTGGTATCATGGGACGGCTCTCCGTTGAGTAATGCGAGTCGCCTCCGTCCGTATTCCGATGGATGAAGTCAGAGTAGGAAGTCCTGGCGGAACTGAGGGGGACATGAACGGCGAATTCCTGGTGCGGGAGCTGTTTGGCGGGCCGATCGACGTCGTCGGCGACGTCCACGGCGAGATCCAGGCGCTTCGGGCGCAATGCTGCAGCGGATGGGCTACGACGACGCCGGGCGGCACCCCGAGGGCCGGCGGCTGGTGTTCGTCGGCGACCTCGGCGACCGCGGCGAGGACAGCCCCGGCGTGATCGAGTGGGTGCGCGACCGGGTGAATGAGGGTCGGGCACCCAGGCCGTGCTCGGCAACCACGACCTCAACGCCTTGGAAGGCGGCGGCCGGCGGCGCCGCTGGGGGCGGAACTGTCGTGGCTGTTCGACGAGGCCCGGCCGTACAGCTTCTCCAGCGCCCCGTCCCGCAGGTGCCCGCGCGCGCGCCGGCGGCGGCGACGACATCCTGGCGTTCCTGGCGACGCTGCCGGTGGCCCTGGAGCGCGACGGCGAGCTGCCGGTCCGCGTCGTCCACGCGGCGTGGGAATTCGTCGATGGTCGAGCGGCTGCGCCCTGCCGCGATGCCGTGGCCGTCAACCGCGAGAGCGGGCGGCGATCGACCGGACGCTCGGCTACGTCGGCGGGTTGGATGACGTGGCCAGGCTCCTGCACCAGAACGCCAGCAGCGCCGTCGAGCGCTGACGTCCGGCGTCGAGGGCGGCACCCCGAAGCCGATCTACATCCACGACGAGCCGCGGCAGGAGCTGCGCTGCCGTGGTGGCGCGACTACTCTAAACCGGTGCTGTGCGTGATCGGCCACTACTGGCGGGTGCTTGCTGCCGCGCGAGGTGAAGTTTGAAAGCCTGTTCGACGGCCTACCGCTGGCGGCGACGCACGGGCCGGGGCCGGTGATGTGCATCGACTACAGCGTCGGCAAGCGGTTCCGCGAGCGGATGGATATTGGCCGCGACGGCCGGTTCCATCTCGCCTGGGGGCGGCTGCGACTGCCGGAGAGGCAGGTGTTCTACGACAACGCGGAAGGTGGTCGGCCTTCGGCCGTAGGACGGGCTGCCAGCCTGTCCGGATGCGGAGGGACAGGCTGGCGGCCCGTCCTACGACAGAGGATCGGGCCGCCCCACGCAGCGCGTCGACGGAACGCGGTTGATGTAGTTGAACCACGCCGCGATGAGCGTGATCTGCAAGATCGCCCGGTCGTCGAAACCGACGCCGCGCAGCCGGTCGAGGTCGGCCGGCTGAGTCTTGTAAGCCTCGTGCGTGACCTTCACGACGAAGTCGAGCATCTCCCGGTCGGCCGCGGTCAGGTCCGCTTCGCGGTGGTCCCGCCGCAACGCGGCGGCGAGTTCCTCGTCGAGACAGACCCGGCGGAGGAACTCGGTGTGGCTCTCCGTTCAGTAGAAGCAGGCGTTCCGCGCCGACACCACCGACGCGATCATCTCCTGCTGCCGGCGCGTCAGCCCCAGGCCCGGCTTCAGGACGACCGCCAGGCCCGCCATCATGTGCCACATCGCCTCGGGCAGCAGGCTGTGGGCGGCGACGATGCTGTCGCTGGTCCCGTCGGGACGGACCAGCGCCGGCACCGGCTCACCGGCGTACTCCGGCGGGTACAGGGCGCGGAGTTGCTGGTAGATCTCGGCGAGCTTCGGGTCGGCGTCCGGCGGCGGGACGGTCTGAATCCACGTCATGCGGCGCTACTCCTCGGCCGTGATCGCCACGCAGAACGGGGCCGGCTCGGCGGCGCTGGTCGAGCCGAAGTCGATGCCGACGACCTTCTTGCCCGGCTCGGGGTTCTTCCACGCCGTCCGGAACAGCCGGATCTTCGACCCGGCGGCCTTGGCGTTCTCGTTGTCCCCCGTCCAGGCCACCTTGCCGCGCGTCGGCTCCTTCGGGTCGGAGCCCTGCCACCAGTCGAGCACGTCCTTGCCGTAGACGATCGGGATCGTCTCCTGGCTCTTGTCGTCGTAGTTCACGGTGTAGTAGCCGACGATCGTGTCCTCCTTGGGGGTCGAGTAGTGGGTGGCGTGCAGGAAGTGCAGCCTGGAGCACTTCCCGTCCAGCTTGATCCCCTCGACCTTCTCGGGCAGCCCCGAGGTCTCCTTGCCGGCGAGCAGGATCAGCCCCTCGCCGACCTTGAACTTGACCCCGCCGAAGGTCTGCTCCCCTTTCGGCAGCGACGCGAGGTTGTTGTCCTCGTTGCCGTGGCCGTCCTTGAGCTTGTGGTTGGCCTTGGGCTGCAAGTCCAGGTAAGTCACCTTCGCCGACTCCGCCCCCACCAAGGGCAGGGACACGGCCACGACCACGACCACGACGCCGCACGCGACGATGCCTCGCACGGTCCACCTCCATTGGCCAGAGCACGACAGGTCCGACGGGAAACCGGCCTCTGCTGATCCTATTCGCCGTTTGCCCGGTCGGCGCTAGGCGGACCCAGGAGGATTTGCGACAATGAGACTCAGCGTCGGCTTGACCTAGAAGGGGGGCTTTCTCATGTTAACCGTCCTTGGAAGCCGGCACGGCGTCACGCGGCGTCAAGCCCTCACCGCTGGCACCATCGCCGCGCTCGGCGGCCTGTCCCTGCCGCGACTGCTCGCGGCGGAGGAGGCGTCGCCGGGCCGCAAGGCCAAGCACGTCATCTGCCTCTATCTTCTCGGCGGCGCCGCCACGCAGGACATGTGGGACTTGAAGCCGTCGGCGCCGGCCGACGTGCGCGGCGAGTTCAAACCGATCGCCACGTCGGCGCCGGGCGTCTCGATCTGCGAGCACCTGCCGCGCCTGGCGAAGTGGATGCACAAGGCGGCCGTCCTCCGCTCGGTGACGCACAAGGCCGGCTGCCACAACCCCATCCCCGGCTACACCGGCGCGGAGCTGACGCCGCCCGACATCATCTCAGCCAAGGAGTCGTACCCGCCGAGCATGGGCAGCGTCTGCGAGTACCTGCGCCAGAACGGCCCGGGCCGAAACCGCGAGCTGCCCGACTACGTGTACATGCCGTGCTACCTCGGCTGGGGCCAGGCCATCCGCCGCCCCGGCCCCTACGCCGGCTTCCTCGGCAAGCAGTACGACGCGCTCTACACCGAATGCACCCCGTCGCTCGACCCCGGCGCCGTGTGCGGGCCCGGCCAGCCGCAGTTCGTGCGCGGCCAGCCGCGCCTCCCCGACGCGCCGGCGGGGGAGATCACGCTCGATCGATTAAGAGGTCGCAAAAGTCTGCTGTCCCAGTTCGAGAGTCAGCTGGCCGCCGCCGAGGCGAACCAGGGCGTCTACGACCGGCAGCAGCGGCGGGCGTTTCAGCTCTTGACGTCGCCGTCCGTCCGTGCCGCCTTCGACCTCGACCGCGAGCCGGCCGCGCTCCGCGACGCCTACGGGCGGACGATGTTCGGCTCCAGCGCGCTGGTCGCCCGGCGGCTGGTCGAGGCGGGGGTGCGCTTCGTCAACGTGACCTGGGACATCTACTGGGACCGCTTCACCATCGACTACGACGGCTGGGACACGCACACGAAGAACTTCGAGATCCTCAAGCGGTGGAACCTGCCGCAGTTCGACCAGACCCTGTCGGCGCTGCTGGCCGACCTCGACGCCCGCGGCCTGCTCGACGAGACGCTGATCCTCGTCACCAGCGAGATGGGCCGCACCCCGCGCGTCAACGGCAACGCCGGCCGCGACCACTGGACGTACTGCTACGGCAACCTGCTGGCCGGGGCGGGCATCCGCGGCGGCAGCGTCTGCGGGGCGTCGGACGCTCAGGCGGCGTTCGTCAAGGACCGGCCAGTGCGGCCGGCCGACGTCGTCGCCACGGTCTACCACTGCCTCGGCATCGACCCCGACCTGCCGGTGTACGACCGGACCAACCGGCCGGTCCCGGCGGCGCAGGGCGGTGAGCCGGTACGTGAAATCCTGGCGTGACCCCGCGAGCCGCCCACGAAGTAAGCGGTTAGGAAAGGCCGCTTACTTCGTGCGCGGCTCGTAACTCTCGATCCGAGCACCCTGATGATCAGTCCCGACCTCCTCGAACGCCTCGCCGCCCGCTCGACCTCGAACACGGCCCGACCGGAGCAGACCGACGACGGCCTCGGCCTCGCCGCCGCTGCCGCCCGGTCTACCCCAGCGCGAGGGCATCCCGTGCCTGCTGCCGGAGGAGTTCGTCGCCCTGACCTACGCGGGCCTCGCCTTCGACGACCTGCCCCGCCGCAAGGGGGCGAAGACATGATCGGCACCACCTGTACGTCGGCCGGCGTCGGCGAGGGCGTCTTCCAGCATCGATCACGCGCGACGTTCAGCGAGCCCGCGACGGCATGCCGTTCGTCGAGTGCGACGTGTCCGCCGCTGCTCGTCGATCCGCCGACCCGCGCCGGCTCTACGTCGGCAGCGAGGAAGGCGTGTTCGTCAGCCGCGACGCTGCCGACAGCTGGGAACGACTGCCGGCCCTGCCGAGGATGCGCGTGGTCGCTGCTGTGCGTGCGGGGCGACCGCCTGCTGGCGGGGACCTCCCCCGCCGCTGCGTTCCGCTCTGCCGACGGCGGCAAGTCCTGGAACCGGGCTGATGCCCGCTGCGCCGGACTGCTCGGCGCATCCGCCACAACCGCGTGACCTGCCTGGTTCAAGACCCGGACAATCGAGACCGGGTGTTTGGGCCGGCGCTTCCAGGATCGACGGGCTCCACGAGAGTCGCGACGGCGGCGTGTCGTGGCAGCCGGTCGGCGAGGGGCTAACGTCGCGGGACACCACGCCTCGCGGCGATCTCCGGCACCGGCCGGATGCTGGCGACGACCAACAACGACCTGAACGTCAGCGACGACGGCGGCCGGACTCCGGTCGGTGGCGAACATCGACCGCGTCGTGCCGGAAGTACACCCGGGCGATCGCCCAGCGAGCCGGGTCGCCGGAGGTGATATTCCTCGGCACCGGCGACGGGCCGCCCGGCTCGGTCGGGGCCATCGTCGTCTCGCGCGACGCCGGCCGGACGTGGCACCCGGCCAGGATGCCCGGCCGTGCCAACAGCACCATCTGGAACTTCGCCGTCCACCCCGCCGACCCCGACCTGGTCTATGCCTCCAGTGTCAGCGGCCAGGTGTACCGGTCGCTCGACGGCGGGGTCAGCTGGGCGAAGCTCGACCGCGAGTTCGGCGAGGTCCGCGGCCTGGCCTGCCGCTGGTCCGGGACAGCAGCCTTGCTTGTCCCTCGCAAGAGGGACAAGCAAGGGCTGCTGTCCACAGTGGTGGGCGAGGGAGTCGCCGAAGACCCTCCCTCGCCTTGCATCGTTTCACCGCTCAGTTGTTCGGAAGCGGCGGCAGCGACGACCCGCCGGTGAGCGGCGGCAGCGGCTCGCTGCTGGAGGCCGCGTGGCCGGCGGCGTCGGGTTGGTCGAGCCGAGCTTCGGCAGCGTCTGGCCTGGGGCCGGCCTGGTCGGCCGGGCCATCAAGCTGTCAGCCTCGGACGATCAGCAGCACCGGCACCGGCGGCACGCGACGCACCTCGCTCGTGGTGGCCGTGCTCAGCCGCGAGGCCGGCGGGGCCCCCAGGCCGTCGTCCATGCGCGGCGGCAACGGGTTGCCGCTGGCCGCCGGGGCGGTGTCCACCGCCGGCGAGGCCAGGCTGCTCTGCGTGGACGGCGCGACGACCGGCGCCGGCGCGGCCGGGGCGGTGGCGCCGGCAGGCTGGATCGTCGGGGTCGTCGAGCCGCCCTGAATGGCAGAAGCGGTATCGATCTTCGGCGGCAGCGGGGCGGCCACCCCCGTGGCCGGCCTGGCCTCGCCGACCATTGGGGGCGTCGCGGCGGCGTTTCGAGGGGCGACCGCGGGGGCGCCACAGTTCTTGTTCCGGCAGTTCTTGCAGCAGTCGCCGCAGCCGGTCAGGGCGATCCCTGCCCAGACCAGGCCGATCATTGTAACCACGGGCTTCTTGCCCATAGGATTCCCTTTCCCCGGTTTGGAGCCATCACGCCGCGACATATCCCCCGCGCGGCCGTGCCGGCGGGCCGTGACCCGCCGGGCCGGTCGTCCCCTGTCTTCCCTCGACCGGACGGGGCGGCTATGTATCCGCGTGCCCCCAGGAAGTCAAGGGCGACAAAAGCGAGGGGGCCGGCGTCCCCAGGGACGGACACCGGCCCCCTCGCCACAAGGTGTTACCACCGCACGGGTCGGTTGGGCTCGGACACGGCCTCCAGGGTGTTACCGGCCAGCTCGCCGTCGCCGGTCTCCACGGCCACGTCCCCGAGCGAGACGATGCCGACCAGCCGCTTGTCGCGGTTGAGCACCACCAGCCGGCGGATCTGGTTCTCCTTCATCAGCTCCGCCGCCTCGGACACCAGCTGGTCGTCGAAGCAGTAGACGACGTCCGGCGTCATGACGTCGCGGACGCGGATCGCCTTGGGGCTGTCCCCCTCCGCCGTCGCCCGCACCGTGATGTCGCGGTCGGTGAGCATGCCGACCAGACGGTCGCTCTCGCAGACCGGCAGCGTCCCCACGTCGAGCGACTTCATCCGGGCGGCAGCCTCGTGCAAGCTCGCCTCCGGGCCGATGCAATGGACGTCCCGGGTCATAACGTCGTGAACTCTCATGGCCTGGTCCTTTCGCGGGTTTCGGGGCGCCGGGACGTGTGCGGCACGCGGATCGAGGATTCGTGCGGATGGGCAACCGGGTTCACGACCCTGGGAAGGGCATCTCCCGACGAGGGTCGGCAGGCCGCGCCCCCCTGTCGCCGGTACCGTACGGAGTGGCAGAACAAGTCCTGCAACTCTCGCGCCCGTCCGGCGGCGCCGATCTTGCTCCACGTCCGAGCAAGGTCCGTTACTCAGAGGTGCTACCATGCCACGGATCGTGTCGGACAGCCTGGGCGCCGTCGAGGTACCCGACGGCGTTCTCTGGGGGCCACAGACCGCCCGCGCGACGGTCCACTTCGCCGTCGGTGACGAGCGGATGCCGCCGGAGGTGATTCACGCCCTGGGCCTGGTGAAGCAGGCGGCGGCGCAGGTCAACCATGAGCTGGGGGCGCTCGACGCCACCCGGGCCGCCGCCGTCACCGAGGCGGCCGGTGAGGTCGCCTCCGGCGCGCTGGACGACCAGTTCCCGCTCCACGTCTGGCAGAGCGGCAGCGGCACCCAGACGAACATGAACGTCAACGAGGTCATCGCCCACCGGGCCGGAGACGGCGTCCACCCCAACGACCACGTCAACCGCTCGCAATCGACCAACGACGCCTTCCCGACGGCGATGCACGTCGCCGCGGCCCTGGCCCTGAGCCGCGAGCTGCTGCCGGCGCTCGGCCGGCTCGGCGACGCGCTGGAGGCCAAGGCCCGGCTGTTCGCCGCGGTCGTCAAGATCGGCCGCACCCACCTCCAGGACGCGACGCCGACGGTCGGGCAGGAGGTTCGGGGTGGGCGTCGCTGCTGCGCGCGACGCTGCCCGGCTGGACAGGCCTCGACGGCTGCATGCCGACCTGGCCGTCGGCGGCACGGCGGTCGGCACGGGGCTGAACAGCCCCGAGTTCGCCCCGCGCGTCGCGGCCTGGCCTGCCGAATTGACCGGGCTCGCCGTTCCGCTCGCACCCTGATCAAGTTCGCCGCCCTGTCGGCCCACGACGAAGCTGGCCGCCAGCGCGCCGATGCACCAGGGCGCCGGCTGCTCTTCAGTCGCTGCACGACGGCATGCCGGCCTGGGCCACAAGGCCTGGGGGACGGCAGCTGCTGGAGGAACGAGCTGGCCTGCCGACGAGGCCTGGGCAGATCCGACGAGGCGAGCGCGCGACCATGGCATCGCCGCCGAGGGCTGCTCGGCGACGCCGCCGCGCCGCTTCGCCGCGTCGCAGGGCCACCTGGAGCCTGAACGTCGTGCTGGTCATCATCTTCAACGTGTTCGCCTGCATGCGGCCGTGCTGGCCGCCTGCCGGAGCTTCACCGACCACCGCGCCGTCACCGGCCTCGACATCGACCGCGAGCGGGTCGCGGCACCTGGACGCCTCGCTGATGCTGGTGACGGCCCTGGTGCTGCGGCTGGGGTACGACCGGGCGGCGGAGGCAGCCCTGGCTGGCCCACCGCGAGGGGCTGACCCTGCGCGCGAGGCGCGCGTCCGCCTGGGCTACCTCTCCGCCGACGAGTTTGACGCCGCCGTCCGGCCGGAGGCGATGACCTCGGCCGGGCTGAACGGCGTCAGGCCTGGGCGGCCCAGTGCCGCGGACTCGATGGCGATCGCCGCCAGGGCCGAGCCGTGTCCAGGTCGATGTTGGCCATCGTGTCGTGCGTGTCGTGGTAGCCTCGCGGTTGATGTCGTAGTCCTCCATGAACAAGACGACCGGGATGTTGACGTCGGAGAAGATCTGCCCGTCGGTGTTGAACAGGGTGCCGGCGACTCCCACTCCGGGCGGATCTCGCCGCGCAGCGTCGCGTGGCGGGTCAGCGGCGGGATGTGGCCTGGTCGTCGCTGCGTCGGCGGTCCGGCCCTTTTCCGGTCCGGGGCGGCGTTCAACTCCTTGGCCAGGGCGTTCAGGAGCGGGTGGGCTCAGGCCCCACCTTCGCCAGCCAGGCGGAGCCCTTGCCCTCGCCCGGCGCCATCTGGAAGGCGTACCTGTCGCGCTCGTTGGTGTGCGCGATCATGTCGCAGACGTACAGGCCGCGGATCAGCGTCTTCGACAGGTCCTGCACCCCGCCGCCGTGCCGCCTGGCCCGCAGCGTGCCCTGGACGATGTCCTGCGACAGGCGGCGGGCGCCGAGGCAGTCCGAGGGGAACTCCTCGCCGGTCAGGTGGACCAGCCACACGTCGCAGCCGAGCCGGCCCGCCTTGCTCAGCTCCAGGAAGATCGGCGCGGCCAGCAGCAGCATCGCCGTCGCGGAGTGGTTGTCGTCCGCCCCCGCCGCCGCCACCCGCGCCCCGGTGCCGCCCTCGCTGAAGTAGAAGCGGTCGTGCATGAACGCCGTGTCGTAGTGGTCGGCGAGGATCACCGCCTGCCTCGGGTCGCGGCCGGGGATGCGCACGATCAGGTTCCGCTCCTGGTTCGGCTTCCGCTGGCTCTTGAGCCAGCCGCCCATCCAGTCGAAGTCGAAGTCGGTGCGCCACGAGAACCGGTGCTCGCCGACCCAGGCCCCCTCGACGCCGGCGGCCTCGACCTGCCCCTGGTGCTGCTTCAGCAGGTAGGCGGCCAGCACGTCCAGGTCGCGCTGGCGGCTCTTGGCCGCGGCCCGGGACGGCTCGTCGCGCACGCAGTCGGCGTTGCACTTGGTGCGGAACCGGCCGTGGGCCAGCGTCGCGATCGTCGCCCAGTACTCCTCCTCGAACCGCCGCGTCGCCGTGCGGGCGAACGTGATACCAGGCTCCGGGCCCGGCTCCCTCTTGGCCAGACCGCGGAACAGCTTGTTGACCATCGTGTGGGCGGCGAACGGGTCCATGGACCGCGACGGCAGCTCCTTGAAATAGTCCTCCAGCGTCTTGTCACGGGCCATCGCCATCACCGCCCGGGCGATCGACGGCGTCAGCTGCTCGCCGAGCAGCTCCCGCCACTCCAGCAGGGACCGGATGTTGCTCGTCGTCTGCCACCGCCGCGGCAGCACCTCCTGCCGGAACAGCTCGATCGCCGACCGCTGCGGCGGCCGGTCGGGGAACACCGGCCAAAGCTCGATCGGCCGCGCCATGTCGCGCCTCTCGACGTGGTAGGCGGTCAGGTAGCCCGTGGGGCCGCGCAGCACCTGGGGCACGACCGGCTGGTCGCCCTTCTGCTCGCCGGCGAAGGCCGCGACGGGGCGGTGCCAGTAGACCTCGTGCGGCCCGACCCGCATCGGGGGGAAGAGGAACCGGTAGCCGAACACCCCGCCCCGGGCCAACAACCCCTCGGCGCGGGCGATCCGCCGCGCCCCGTGTGCGAGGCCGTCGAGGATCAGGCGGTAGTCCTTCGACCAGATCTGGACGTTGCGGGCCATCGGCTTGTTGTAGAGGTCAATGTCCTCGGACTTGGTGCTGAACAGGACGAGGGTGACCGGGTCCTGCATGGCGATCAGCGCCGTCTCGTCCTCGTGCCGGAGCACCTTCTGCCAGCGGTGCGTGCGGACGAACGTCGGGCGGTGGCCGGGGTCCCCCTTGGGGGCGAACTCGTCGAGGTAGCCGGCCTGGGGGATGCGGATGTCGTGGGCGGCGCTGCGGCGGGAGAAGACGACGGAGACCGGCAGCTGCATGGCGAACGGCAGCTGCCGGGCCAGCTTGCGGAAGCCCCGCATGTGCCAGAAGACGAGGTTGCCGGGGAACGGCAGCAGGTGCAGCCGGCCCTCGACGTAGGCGTCCTTCACGTCGGCGGGCAGCTCCGCGAACGGGCGGAACGTCAGCAGGAACTTCACGCCGTCCAGCCCCTGCTTCGGCTTGTAGGTCAGCTCGGTCGCCCAGGCGGGGAACGGCCCCTCGTTCCAGAAGGGGAACTGCTTGTCGCGCCCCATCGGCAGCACGCGCAGGCCGGCCCGGCCCGGGTCGCGGGCGGACCGGTCGCTGAGGCCGTAGGCGCGCGCCAGCAGCTCGGCCAGGAAGCCGAACGCGGCCTCGGTCGGCGCCTCCTTCCCCGGGGCCGTGAAGAAGCCGCGCCAGAACCCCTTGCCCGGCCCCTGCTCACTGGCCCCGAACAGCGTCCAGGGGACGCGGCCCTTGTCGTCCTGGGTGCGCGACAGGGCCAGCGTGGCGAGCAGGACGTAGCGCTCGTGGGGCAGCCTCCCGGCGCGGCTGGCCAGCTCGGCGGGCCAGGCCGGGTTGTCGCGGAGCCGCTCCTTGGTGAGGCAGTGCGAGGGCTTGCCCAGGCCAAGCTTGACCATTTCGTGGAGCAACCCGGCCGCGAGGTACTCGAGGCCGGGCCGGAGTTCCTGCTCCTGCTCGTACTCGGTGACGGTCCACCCGTACTCGCCGTCCTGGGGCGACGGCACCTCGTTGAGGTGGGGGTACGGCTTCCGCCCGACCCAGGGCGGCGGCATGCACTCGGAGTACGCCGGCAGCGGGAACGCCCCCTTGCCGTGGCACCAATCCTCGTCGGCGAGCAGTCGCTTCCACGCGGACATATCGACTCCGAATAAGAGCTATTGCCGGGTTGGCCCCGCGTACCCGTACCGCGCGAGGACGTCCCCCCAGCGCCGGCCGATCTCCGCCCGGAGGGCCGGGGCCAGAGGCGCGAACCGGTTCGTCTGGTAGCCGGCCTGACCGCCCCAGAACGCCTCGACCCGCGGCCGGGCCTCCTCGAACCCGCCCAGCCGCAGGCCGCCGTAGACCCGCCGCATCACCGTGACCGGGTCGGCGATCAGGTCCTCGTACTTCAGCTCGAGGAAGTCCCCGGCCGGCACCAGCGCGCGGCCCGCCTCCAGACTTTTATAGAGATGCGAAAAGGTGGCGAAGACGTACTCCTCCAGTCCCTCGAAGCGCGGAACCTGCAGGCCGTGCGCCTCGTACAGCGACCGCCACAGCTTCACCGTCGAGGAAAAGACGGCGTACGGGTCGCGGACGACGTGCAGGAACTGCCTGGCGGGGAACACCTCCAGCAGCGTGGGGATGCGGAAGGAGTGCGTCGGCGACTTGACGCTTGGCCGCCGCGGAGTCGCGGTAGCTCACTCGCCCTCCAGGAAGCCGACGAACGCCCGCTTCCACGCCTCGCGCTTCTCCCGTGGCAGCCGCTCGAGTTCGAGCGACTCGCCGCCCTGCGGCGGGCGGTTGGGGAAGGCGATGGTCAGGTACGGCGACGGCTGGCCGAGCATGGCCAGGGCGAACTCGTCCTCCTGCGGCCTTGACCAGCCGACGGCCATGTTGTCCATCGGCCGGTGCGACGGCAGCATCCACCGCAGGCACAGCTCGGCGAGCGGCTCGGTCAGCAGGAAGTGGTGCGGCGCGAAGCACTGGTACGTGGTGGGGCTGGTGAACCGCGGGTCCAGCGCCAGCAGTTCGTGCAGCAGCGTCGTGCCGGTCCGCCAGTGGCCGATGATGAACAGGGGCGGCTCGCGAATCGGCGTGCGGTCGAGCCGGCTGCCGTACCACGACTCCTGGACGACCTGCAGCGCCGAGTTGACGGCGCCGACGGTGGTCATGACCAGCGGCATGTAGAAGAAGCGCGGATCGACGGCGAAGTGGTTCTTCCAAAGCAGCCGCAGGAACGCCGGCAACGTGCAGCCTTGCCAGAGGCGCGGCGCCCACTCCTTGGTGTTCTCCATTTCACCTCAAACCCACCGCCGCGATCCCAAGCGAAACGCGCCCAGAGTGCCCAGCAGCCCCCAGAATACCACAAACACCATCTCGGTGATCGCCCACACCGACCAGTTGCCGTCGGACACCCACGCGGTCGTGATCAGTGACCCGGTGACGGCCGCCGCCGCCGCGACGCCACCGCACCACAGGCCGAGCCCCAGCGACCCGCGCCGCGCCGCGTGGATGCCGGCGAGGCCGACCGCGATGCCGTTGATCCAGGCCAGCCCGTCCAGCCGCAGCCGCACCAGCCACGTCAGGCCGAGCCAGACGGCCAGCCCGGCCAGCCCGACCGCCGCCGCGCCCCACGCCGCCCGGGTGAGGCGTGCCCGCCGCTCCTCCGGCCGCAGGCACCGCGGCGGCGGCGGCTCCTGCCTCGGCACCGCCGGCCGGTCGTGGCCGAACGTCGTCCGCAGCCGGTCGAGCGTCTGGGCCACCCGCCGCGCCTCGTCCTCGCTCTTGTCGCGGTGCTTGTTCGGCTCGAACGACCTCGTCGCGTCGAGGTACTCCAACAGCCGCTGCTCGAACTCGTCGGTGTACGGCAGGTCCAGCTCGGCGTACAGCCGCTTGATCTGGCCGACCGGGTCGGCCATGAGGTCTTCCATGCGAAGCTCGGCGAGGTGGCCGGCGGGAATCTTCTCCCTCGCGGAGAGGTAGAGATCTTCTGTCGTCAGGTATTCCTCCACCACCCGCCGGGCGATCTCGTCGTCGGGCAGCGGGTCTTGCAGGTGGTAGCGCTCGTTGAGTACGGCGTGCAGGCCGACGTTGGAGCGGTAGGTCGCGTCCGGCTTGCGGCTGATGTGGATGAAGCGGACGCCGTCGCTGCCCGCCAGCAGCGACATCAGCTCCTCCACCCGCGCCGTGTGGCTTGGCGTCTTGAGCAGCACGCGGCGGTTGCCGGCCAGCAAGCCGATCTTGCGGACGAAGCCGCCCTGGCAGGTGCGGTAGCGCTCCAGCTCCTCCGGCGTCAGACGGTGCAGGTCGTGGTAGCGGTCGTAGTGATCGCGGAGTTGCGGCAGGACGTGCCGGCCGATCAGGCTCGACACCCCCGCGCCGTTGGCCAGGGCGAAGTCGTCCTCCGCCGGGATGTCGCTGCCGAACGCGGCGTTGTCCTGCGGCCGCTTGTCGGGGAACAGCGGCAGCAAGAACCAGTTCAGCAGGCTCCAGCTGACGGCGAACCCCTGCGGGCTCAGCGCCTGCGTCCAGCGCGGGCTGTACAGGTTCGGGTCGCGGCTGAGCAGGAACTGCAAGTGCGTCGTCCCGGAGCGGTAATAGCCGAGGATGACCACCGGGCCGGGCATCTTCGTTCTGGTGACTCGCAGCCACAGCCCGACGAGCAACCGCTCCGGCAGCGTCAGCAGGGTGATGACGAACGAGACCGCCACGCCGAGCAGGAAGCGCGGGTAGTAGCGGAGGGGGATGACTGCCTTGGGCCGGTTCAAAATCCGATACCACAGGTCGAGCGGCCCGAAGGCGAGGAACGGCACGTACGGCGCGGGCAGGGAGCGTTTCTCGGACATGGTGCCTCCTCGGGGACGCCCCCGCACCGCTACACGATCGAGTGGGCGCCGTCCGCGGGCGCTTCGAGGTACGGCGAGTCGTTGAGCCGCCGGACCCGGCCGCCCGGCTCGACGGCGTAGCGGATGCCGCGCCAATCGACCTCGCGCACCCGGCAGGCGGCGACCACGGCGGCCAGGTGGACCAGGACCGTCAGCGGCACCACCGGGACGTGCTTGGGGTGCAGCGTGGACAGCGGCTTGTCCGGCGGGGCGGTCCGCCAGAAGTACCAGTCGATGTACACCAGCGGCAGCCCCGCCCCGAGGACGCCGGCCGCCAGGACCCCGAGCAGGGTCCAGGCCAGCCCGTCCATCCCCGACCAGAAGCTCGCCGCCGCGACCGACAGGCACATGGGGGGCGCCGCCGCCATGCCGACCGTCGTCAGCAGGATGTTCGTCCAGGCCGGGTGGTGCAGCCGCATGCACACCATCTGTCGCCGGAGGAAGCGGTAGCACCCGCCCAACGTCGTCGCCTCCGGATTGATCATCGTCAGCCGCGGCAGCACGCGCATCTGGCCCCCGCGCTGCCGCAGGTACTGGACGACGCTGGTGTCCTCCACGAACGAGTTGGACCACAGCTGGCGCAGCCCGGGGTCGCGGACGACGCCGGCGCGGAACGCCAGCGTCCCCCCCCAAAGCACGTCGAGGCTGTACATCTGCGCCGCCGCCCCGGCGCCCCACAGGCCGCGCACCAGTGAGCCCCAGGCCCGGCTGTCGGTGTGGTACCAGCGCAGCCCGGTCGTCGCCGCCACCTTCGGGTTATCGAACGGCCGCACCAGCTCGCGCAACCAGTGAGGCGGCGGCACGACGTCGGCGTCGATCAGGGCGACCACGCCGGTCTGCCAGTCCATCTCCTTGAACGCCTGGAGCAGGGCGCTGACCTTGAGGCTGCACGTCTCCAACCGCTCGGTCAGCACCGACGTGTGGATCTTGACGTGCGGGAACTCGGCGGTCACCTCGCGGATGGTCACCCAGGCCGGGTCGGACTCGCTGTCCACGACGATGCGAACCTCGTACCGCGGGTACTCCTGCCGGCAAAGGCCCCGGAGCATCTCGCCCAGCACCGGGTCGGACCCGCGCAGCGGCACGCAGACGGTGACGAACGGCCAGGCGTCGTCAGGCGGGTCGGCAGGCGGGAGGGTCGGCGGGAAGTTCAGGGCCAGGCGCAGCGACCAGACCGCTTGCCGACCCCAGCTCAGGGCGGTCACCACGGCGGCCAGGACGGCAAGCGCGATCAGGGTCATTTCTCGGCGGGGATCGGCACCGGTGATAAGTATCTCACGACGGATAAAGTTTACGCCCCGCCGGCCGTGAGCCGCAAGGTCACGGCGATCGCCCGCCGGCCCGGAACCCCGTCGCGGGTGGTCCGGTGGCGGTTGTGTTACCCATGCTCAATGCAGCGGCGGCGCCGGCTGGTCCGGCAGCGACACCGGGGCCGCCGAGACGGCCTTCGCGCCGGTGACCAGCTTCACCAGGTCCGGCGTGCCGACCGGCGACGGCAGGGCGAACAGCTCGCCGTAGGCGAAGCCGCACCGGCTGCCCTGCGTGATGGCGGTGCCGGTCAGGGCGTGCTTGACACGATCGAACCGGGTCGGCTCGAACTGCGACTCGTAGCAGCGGACCGCGGCCAGCTTCTGCTCGAACGTGTCGCTGATGTCCACCACGAACGTGCTGTGCCAGACCCGCACCTCGGCGTCGCCGGGGAACGGGGCGTAGACCAGGAACGGGATCCGATAGGGCGCCGTGCCCTCGAACCGGTCGTCCCACTTGGTCAGCTGCGAGTAGAAGCGCGACGCCTCGACGAGCAGGTGGGCCTGGTGGTGGTCCGGCGACGCGGCGGGTGTGCGACCGGCGGTGGCCAGGACGATGTACGGCCGCAGCCGCCGGAACGCCGTCGCCAGGACGAAGCGGTGCTCGGGGGCGTCCATTAACACCCGGTTGGGCAGGTTCAGGTTGAGGCGCGTCTGCACGCCCAGCACCGCGCGGGCCGCCTCGGCTTCGCCAGCCCGCGTCTCCAGGCTGCCTCGCGGCGTCGGCTCGCCGGAGGTCAGGTCGAGTAGGCCGACGCGGTAGCCCAGCTTGACCAGCTTCGCCAGCGTGCCGCCGCAGGTGATTTCCAGGTCGTCGGGGTGCGGCCCGACGGCGAGGACGTCGAGGCGGTCGTCGGTCGTGGACATTCGCTCACCGAGTCGGAAGGGCGCCGCTGGGAGTTGTAGCGGAATCGCCCCGCCGTGCAAGTCAGTGGGGGCAAGCCCGGGGCGAGGGCTTTTTGGCGTGACGTTGCTTGCGACCGCGCAGCCTTTCTGTTATCGAGGTAAGATAGGAAGGTAGGCTCCTCCCTGACCCGCGAAGGCCGCCGATGTCGCAACCACCCAAACCGTCGAGCACGCCGTCCCAGGCGAAAAGGACGACACGTCCCCCGGCGGGCGCCCCAGCGCCGCCGCGCCGACGGACCCGATGTCCATCGCCCCGACGCTGGCCCCGCCGAGCTTGAGCACGTTCCAGACCGGCTCGCTCGTCGGCGAGGTGTTCGGCGACTTCGAGCTGCTGGAGGAACTGGGCCGGGGTGGCATGGGCGTCGTCTACAAGGCCAGGCAGAAGAGCCTCGACCGCCTCGTGGCGATGAAGCTGCTGTTGGCCGAGCACATGAGCAACCCCGGCGTGCTGCTGCGCTTCCAGGACGAGGCCCGCTCGGCCGCCCGGCTGACCCACCCGAACATCGTCGCCGTCTACGCCGTCGGCGACAGCCCGGCCGGGCCATTCTTCGTCATGGAGTTCGTCGAGGGGCCGACGCTCGACACGCTGGTCAAGCGCACCCTGCCGGTCGGCTGGACGGTGTCGTTGATGGCGACCGTGGCCGAGGCGGTCGATCACGCCCACAGCAAGGGGATCATCCACCGCGACCTGAAGCCCGGCAACGTCATGCTGCACCAGCAGAAGCGGCCGGTGGTGATGGACTTCGGCATCGCCAAGCAGATCCACGCCGACAAGGCGGTGACCTCGCCGGGGGCGATCGTCGGCACGCCGGCGTACATGCCGCCGGAGCAGGCCGGCGACGAGCCGGGCAAGATAGGCCCGCACTCCGACGTCTACTCGCTCGGCGCCATCCTTTACACCCTGTTGACCGGCCAGGTGCCCTACGACGAGGGGACGGCCCTGCGGACGATCCTGAAGGTGATCTCCCCCGACCCGCCCCCGCCCGTCCGCAGCATCCGCCCGGACGTGCCACCGCGACTCGAGCAGATCACCATGAAGTGCCTGGAGAAGGACATCCGCCGCCGCTACCAGTCGGCCCGGGCGCTGGCCGACGACCTGAAGCGGTTCAAGGCGATGCAGATCGGCCGCGGCACCTCGTCCACGTCGTTGCGGGGCGCGGTGCCGACGGTGCTGCTGACCTCGAAGTCGGGCAAGCAGGTCCGGCTGTTCCAGCCGAGCACGATCATCGGCCGGGCCCAGGAGTGCGACCTGGTGCTGCGGTCGGCGGACGTGTCGAAGAAGCACTGCCGCATCCTGATCGGCGAGGACCGTGTCACCGTCGAGGACCTCGGCAGCGTCAACGGCACGCTGGTCAACGGCCGGCCGGTTGAGAAGGCGAAGCTGAACGACGGCGACAAGCTGGACATCGCCGGCCACGTCTTCGCGGTTGAGGTGCAACGCCCCCACGACTAACCCACCATGACCCCCTCCCTGACCCGAGAACAGGCCCGCCTGCTGGACCGCCGTGCGACCGACGAGTTCGGCGTGCCCAGCCTCGTATTGATGGAGAACGCCGGCCGGTCGATGGCCGAGCTGTTGCTGTCCCTGGGCGTCCACGGCCCGGTGGCCGTCGCCTGCGGCAAGGGCAACAACGGCGGCGACGGCCTCGTCCTCGCCCGCCACCTGGACAACGCCGGCCACGACGTCCGCGTGCTGCTGTTCGCCGAGCCGGAGGGCCTGTCCGGCGATGCGGCCATCAACCTCCAGATCTGCGTCAAGTCCGGCATCGACGTCCTCCCGTCTCTCGCCGACGACCGTTACCAAACGGTCCTAACGGAGGCGGAGTGGGTGGTGGACGCGCTGTTCGGCACGGGCTTGCAGCAGGAGCTGCGCCCCCCGTTCGACCGGGTGATCGCGGCGATCAACGCCAGCCCGGCCCGGCGGTTCAGCGTGGACCTGCCCAGCGGCATGGACGCCGACACCGGCAAGCCACTCGGCGCCTGCGTGAAGGCGAACTACACCGCGACGGTGGCCGCGCCGAAGGCCGGCTTCGGCCAACCGGCGGCGCAGCGCTGGCTGGGCCGGGTCCGGGTCGTGCCGCTGGGGGCGCCGCGGCGGCTACTCGCCGAGTTCGGCCTGTGAGCGCGGCCGCTCTTTCCCAGGCCCGACCGTGAGGGAGGGCGTGACGGGCGCCCTCCCTCACGGTCGGACCTGGGACCCTGGGACAGTTCGGCCCTTGAGCCACTTGCCATCCTCCCGCCTCGTTCGTATCCTTCAAGCAATTTGTCGCCAGGGAGTGCGGCCGAAGGATGCGGCAGGGAGGACGAGCGATGAGCGTGGAGCTGGCCCTCAAAAAGAAATCGGCGCCCGTGTGGACCCGGAAGCACCTGCTCGGGCTGGAAGAACTCAGCCGCGACGAGATCACCACCATCCTCGACGCGGCCGAGGAGTTCGTGGACGTCGGCACCCGCAAGCGGAAGAAGCGGGCCGACCTCAAGGGCAAGGTCGTCGTCACCCTGTTCTTCGAGCCGTCCACCCGCACCCGGGCCAGCTTCGGTTTCGCCGCCAAGCGGCTCGGGGCCGACACCTCCGACTTCGCCGCTTCGTCGTCATCGCTGAACAAGGGCGAGACGTTCATCGACACCGCCAAGAACATCGAGGCGATGGGCATCGACGCGGTCATCGTCCGCCACAGCGTCCCCGGCGCCCCGCACCTGTTGTCGCACCACCTCGGCTGCTCCGTCATCAACGCCGGCGACGGCGCCCACGAACACCCCACCCAGGGCCTGCTCGACATCTTCACCATCCGCCAGGTGAAGGGCCGCATCGACGGCCTGACCGTCGGCCTGGTCGGCGACATCGCCCACAGCCGGGTCGCACGCAGCAACATCCACGGCCTGCTCAAGCTCGGGGCGAAGGTGATCGTCTGCGGCCCGCCGACGTTGATCCCCGCCGACATCCACCGGCTCGGCGTCGAGGTCGCCTACCACCTCGACGCCATCCTGCCTCGCTGCGACGTCGTCAACGTGCTACGCATCCAGTTCGAGCGGCAGCGCAGCGGGCTGTTCCCGTCGATCCAGGAGTACTTCCGCCTCTTCGGCATGCACTCCGACCGGCTCCGGCGCGCAAAAAGCGACATCCTCCTGCTGGCGCCCGGCCCGATCAACCGCGGCGTCGAGCTAACTCCCGAGGTCGCCGACGGCCCGCACAGCGCCATCCTCAAGCAGGTGACCAACGGCCTCGCCGTCCGCATGGCCGTGCTTTCGCTGCTGTGCGGCCAGGGTGGGATCGAGGAGTGAGTAAAGTTTGGGGTGCTAGGCAGAGGGATCGGGCGGGTAGCTTCCCGCCCCAAGGTGCGATGGGAGGTAGGACGACGATCAAACGTGAAACCGGCATATCCCGGAAAATCGGAATAATCCTCTTGATTTGCTTGGATACGCTGGGATGATGCTCCCGATGAGTTGACCTCTGGATGAGGTGACCGTGTCATGCCCCTTTTGCCGACACAAGGCGCTTACTGGTTTCGGTGGGTGTCTCAAGCCGCCTTGTTTGCGGTGGCATTGGTTATAGCGGTCCGCGTTACGACGGTCGTATCCCCCCCCTTACTTCTGACTCACCTCCTGACGAATTGACACATGATGTCGGCCAAGTCATCGCCGGCAACGTCGTGTCCCACGACTTCGTGATCGTAAATCCCACGGGCGAGCCGATCGAGATCCTGTCGAAGGAAGACGTCCGAGTCAACTGCGGCTGTTCCGCGCTCGAGCCTGCCTCGAAAAATTTGGGGCCGGGATCGAGTACGACTGCCCGCGTTACCATTAACACCGTTGGCCGTAGCGGGCGTTTCAACCACGGCGGAAGTATTGTTTGGCGGACCCGAAAAGGGGGTACTTGCACCTCGGTGCTGTCACTACAAGGTGAGGTACGACCTCCTCTTGAGTGCCAACCTACGAGCCTCGTCTTTGAAGATAAGGAAGTCCGCGAGGGTGTGGCGAAAGAGGTAACCGTCACCGCGAATGTGCCTGTGGCCTGGGCCAGCTTCAACCTTCGAGGTACCACCGAGCAGTTCCAGGTGAGCGGTCTGAAAGTTGGTGGGCGAACGGCGCGGTTCCTGGTGACCTGCCCTCTCCAGGCCGCTACCGAAACGATGACCAACGCACTGATTCTCAACGCGCGGGTGACCGATACATCGCCGGACCTGCCCGGGGTTCTCGTATCGGCGACGCTCCAAATACGAGCAAGCCAGGCGGTTGATCTGACGGTCATGCCAAAAACAATCCCGGTCACCTTCAGCGGCACGGAAGAGCGTGGGGTTGCGCGCGTACTCCTTCAAGGTAAAGCGATCACGAGGGGCAAAGACGCCATCCGCTCCATCCGATGCGAAGGGTTCCGTGTGAGGTGGGATGCGCGGTACGAAAAGGACAGCAACACGGCAGTAGTTGAAATCATCTTTGAGCCGGTTAGACCGGCCTTCGGCCCGCGAGCGGAAGTCTGGATCGACGTGCAGGGGAGAGGAAGCATTCGTTTGCCGGCCGTGATCGCGCGGGTCGATACGACCCGCGAGTAGGTCAGCGTTCGGGAGAGTCGCAGCTTTCAACACAACAGGGAGCTTACCATGTTGCAGAAACTCGTCGCCGCCAAGAGTGTGTTCGGCCTGCTGCTGGTTCTGTGCCTCATTGGTGGGCTCGCTTATGACGAAGTAGTGGGCTGGAATCAGATCCAACCTGAACGGCTCGCGAGGAAGTGTGTCGGGGCTACCGCTCCTCCTCCACCTAAATGTTGCATCAAGGCAGGGTATACGAATTGTGGGTATGGCTGCGTTGCGCCGCCAGTCAACTGCCCGAAAGGCATTGAAACTTATGGGAAGTGTAGTGAATCAAGCTGCGCTCCCGGCCCCACATATGCTGTATGCACAGCTCCCGATTTTCCGATTCTTTATTCCGGTAGTAAATGTACAACCACCGGCTTCGCTACGCCCTGCACGACACCTGTAGGGACGTCACAATGTGAGGTGACAGAAACAACCCATCTGATTACGACTGTGACCTGCAACGTTGGCGAAACTCTCTGTGTAGGTGTTCAGCCGCCTACTCCCTGCGACTAATGTTGGATGATACGACCGCGACCGTTGGCTTTCATCACTTGAGTCCTAAATCGGCATCATTAATGTGGAGGAGGTATGGCACGCTATCGCGCGCCTTTGCACGTACTAGCCACTTGCTTGGTGGGGGGCCAGTTGTTCGGCCATGGCGGACTACCGGCTCAGGATGATACGTTGATCGAGGGAACGATCGCAAGGTCGGAGGCGCTGTTCAGCGGACGGTTACAATACCGCGTGAAGTCCGGTTTCCCAGATGGGAAGGCAAAGCAGGTGCGTGAGTGCGCGGTGACCTTCTCCGGCTCGAGTTGGCGTCTCGATTGGAGCGTCCCGATTACTGAGCTTTCCGTGGAGCTGTCCAAGTCTGCGAAGAACGTCCAAATTGAGCCTGGCCAGCTCAAAGGGAGGTTGGAAACGACTCACCTATCGCGCCACGGGAAGTCGGTGGAGTACAGGGCGACGCCGCAGTTGAGCGATGAGATGCGGCATACAGCTCGCATTGCGGGTGAGCAGCCGATCAATAGGGCGCTCGGAAGCCCCCCAATCTTCGCGGGCTCGTTCTGGTTTGAGTGCATGAAGAGTTTTGTCCAGGCGAATCGACAGAAAGCTAATCGCAAACCCAGCACAACTCTAAACGGCGTTGTCGTCGAAGTTCTCGAATGGCAGGTAGTGCCGGAGGATAGTTTCAAGGCATTTCACTCCACTAATGGATTGACGAACCAAGGCGGCATGTTACGTGTTTATGCGGCTCCACAGCTGGGATGTGTACTCCCGCGAATTGAGTGCGTCGGGAAAGATGGAGTCGTGGCAACCCTCTTTGAGGGGTCAGGCTTCAAGGAGTTTGCCAAGGGGATCGTGCTACCAACCCGCCTATCCATGCAATACTACGATACCGACGGGCCAGGCTTTCGGATCGACTACGAGATCACAGAGGCCACATCCTTGAACGATCAGATACCGGACAGAGCATTCGTCGCTGAACTTCCAATCGGCACGCACGTCTATGATGCTCGGAGCGGGACAAGCTCAACATACTTCCAGATCACCAAGGATGGCCCCATGCCCCAGGAGTTGGCGGACGTGATCGCAGTTCGTTCGCCCAACCTGTTTAGCCGGACTTGGGTCACCGCGCTGATCCTCGGGGCCATGGCGGGGATCGCGATGCTTCTGTTCGCGTGGTTATTCCGGCGGTACAGGAAAATGAGGGCGGGTAGATGATGGGTCTAGTAGCGACTCTGCTGACGTTGTCCGTTGGCGTGACCGACTCCATCTCAACGGATGCGCTTGCCGTATACGCCGATGAGGTAGCCAAGGCGCGTAAGTCCTGCGGCCCGACAGCGGTGTGGTATTGCCTTCGCCGATTAGGCCATCAGGCAGCTCTTCGCGACGTTTGGCAGGAGGCGAATATCGGCCCGGACGGGGTTAGCCTCGCGACCCTGTTGGATCTTTTCAGATCCCGGGGAGTGTCCGCGCAGGCTCTTGTCGGCGATGCGCGGCGTTTAGCCGACCTCCCCATACCCTCAGTCCTCGTCATTGACGGGACGCACTGCATCGTGTATGAGGGCGTGGAAAGCGACGAGCGGACGGTCCACTACTTTGAACCCGCGACTGGCCGAGTGCGATCCGCTCCGCTGGGGGTAGTTGAGCGGTCGTGGTCCGGCGAAGTCATCGTCTTCGAGCCACCCCCCCTTTCGGTGCTTAGCTTCATATTCGTCACGATCGTCGGTGCTTCGGTCCCCTTACTATTGGCGGCTTGCTGGCGATTTTTCCATCGCCATCGTCAGCCAACGCCCGACTTGACGGCCCCATCTCACCTACTCCCTCCACGATCGAGGTGACGGATGCATGAAGCCTCAAACCCCACACCGGGCGTTAACACTAATTGAACTGCTGGTGGTCATCGCCATCATCGCGGTGCTCATCGGCTTGCTGTTCCCCGCTATCCAGAAGGTTCGGCAATCCGCCTCTCAGCTACGCTGCGCCAACAACCTTTGTCAGATTGGACTTGCCCTGCACAACTACCATGACACAGCACAGGCCTTCCCCCCGGAGTGAGCTACCAAGGAGGAGCTGATCGTTTCCCGTTCATGAGCTGGAACACACGAATCCTTCCCTTCCTTGAGTAAGATTCTCTTTGGAAGCAGGCCGAGCAGGTGTTCTTGAAAGACCGTAACTTTCTCCACAACCCCCCGCACACAGGCTTGCAACAGGTCGTCTCCTTGTTCACCTTTCCGGCCGACTCCCGGACGCTCGTTTCTCGCCAGCTCAACCGCACCTTCGTGGTTGCGTTCACGGCCGTTTTGGGCATCGAAGGGACGGGCCAAGTGAAGAAAGACGGGATCTTATACATCGATTCACGAACCCGCTTTCTCGACATTACAGATGGGACAAGTAATACTCTGCTCGTTGGCGAGCGACCGCCGAGCGCAGACGGAGTGCCCGGTTGGTGGTATGCAGGCGAGGGGCAGTCGAAGGACGGCTCAGGCGACATGCTCCTTGGGGTGCAAGAGCGGAATGTCTCCACCTGCGGTCCGTCCTGCTCAGTCGGTCCCTATACTTTCGGCCCAGGGCAACCGTCGAATCAATGCGACGCCTTCCATTTCTGGAGATTGCATACGGGAGGGGCGAACTTCCTTTTCGCCGACGGCGCGGTCCGGTTTCTTCGGTACGATGCGGTTTCCGTCCTCCCGGCGCTTGCAACTCGCGCCGGTGGTGAAGTGGTATCCCCGCCGTGAACCGCCGCCTGGTAACCTGCCCTACAGCCCCCTCCGCATGGCCGTGCTGTCGCTGCTCTGCGGCCAGCCCGGCGGCGAGGAGTAACCTTTCGGGACGGCATACCTCGACCGGCGTGGCATTCGGGCTTGCAACGCCTCGCCGGTCGAGGTATACGCCGCCCGCATGAGCACCCGCAAAGACAACGAATTCCTCAACGGCGTCCCCGAGCTGCTGCTTCTGCGGCTGCTCGAGCGCCGGCCGATGTACGGCTACCAGTTGGTCCAGGCGATCAAGCTGACGACGGGCGACGTCCTGGCGTTCGGCGAGGGCTGCGTCTACCCGGTCCTGCACCGCCTCGAAGCGGAAGGGCACCTCTCGTCCGGCCGCGAACGGGTGGCCGGACGCAGCCGCGTCGTTTACCACCTGACCGGGCCCGGGCACCGCCGCCTGGCGGAAGCCTCGACCCGCTGGCGACAGGTGTCGGAGGCAGTCCTCGTCGTGCTGAAAGGGGGCGGCGATGGCGTGCCGGGCCTGGCTTGAGCGTGTGGCGCAGGAGTTGGCCCGGCGGGGCGTGCCCGCCGGGCGCCGGTCCCGCCTCCTGGGGGAGCTGCGGGACCACCTGGAGGACCTCAAGGAAGGGGGCTTGACGATGGCGGAACTGGTGTTGGAGGCCGCCCTGGGGCGGCCGGAGGTGGTGGCGGCGGGGGCGGCGGAACAGTACCGCCGGGCCGGCTGGGTTCGACGGCACCCGGTGGTGGTGTTCGGGCTGGCGCCACTGCCGGCGGCCGTGGCGGGCCTGGCTCTCTACCTGCTGCTGGCGGTGGGGGTCGCCTGGGTGGGTGGCAAGGTGTTCGGCGAGCCCAGCGGGGAGACCCGCGCCGTGCTCGGCCGGCTGCTGGCCGCCTACGCCTTCACCGTGGGCCTGGTCCCGTTCGCGCTTTGTGCCTTACTCTTCGGTCGGCTGGCCACTCGGCACGGTGTCGGCCGCTGGTGGCTGGCGTTGGCCGTCGTCCAGGTGGCGCTGATCGCCTGGGCGGTGATCAGCACCGTCTCGCTCAGCGACGTACCGGGCAAGTCGTCGTTCATGCTCGGGCTGCGCTTCCCGCCGTGGGGCGGGCTGGATAGCTGGGCCGCGCTGTTCTCGATGGCCGGAGGTCTGCCACTGATGCAGTTCGTCCTGCCGCTGGTCGTCGGCATGGTCTTTCTGTGGACCGCCCCGAAGCAAGAGGGTGCCTAACGAGCCGCGCACGAAGTAAGCGGTCGGGCGCTCACCCAACCGCATACTTCGTGCGCGGCTCGCCCGGTCACCGCGTCAAACCGTACGCCTTCAGCGTCGCCGCGATGCGCGCCTCGCCGGCGCTGTCGAGCACACACAGCGGCAGCCGCAGCTCGCCGGTGTCGCGGCCGAGCAGCTTCATCGCCGTCTTCAGCGGGATCGGGTTGGTCGCCACCGACAGCAGGTCCCGCGACAGGGCGAACAATTTGCGGTGCCACTTCAACGCTTCGTCCGGCTTGCCCGCGTCGTAGGCCGACACCAGTGCCTTCAGGTCGCGCGGCACGATGTTGCCGACCACCGACACGACGCCCCGCCCGCCGATGCTCATCAGCGGCAGCGTCATGCTGTCGTCGCCCGACAGGATGGTGATGTCGCACAGGGAGGCGATGTGCGACGCCTGGTCGAGCGACCCGGTCGCCTCCTTCACCGCGACGATCGACGGGACCTCGGCCAGCCGGGCGATCGTCTCGGGCAGCATGTTCGACGCCGTCCGCCCGGGGATGTTGTACAGCACGATCGGCAGGTCGCACGCCTCGGCGACGGCGGCGAAGTGGCGGTAGTAGCCCTCCTGCGTCGGCTTGTTGTAGTACGGCCCGACCATGAGCGCCCCGTCGGCGCCGGCCTTCTTGGCGAACTTCGTCAGCCGGACCGCCTCCCGGGTGCTGTTCGAGCCGGAGCCGGCCATCACCTTGATCCGGCCGCGGGCCCGCTCCGCCACCGAGGCGACGACGCGCTCGTGCTCGTCGTGGCTCAAGGTCGGCGACTCGCCGGTGGTACCGACCGGGGCGAGGCAGTCGGTGCCCTGCTCGACGTGCCAGTCCACCAGCCGGGCCAGCGCGTCGTAATCGACCTCGTCGTTCTTGAAGGGGGTGATCAGCGCGACCGTCACACCCGCGAACCGCTCCCCCTTGGTCCTGCTCATCAGAGACTCCCTGCTGCTCGCCCGTTCCGCGGCTGGCCGGCGCGGCCATTCACGTCCTGGTTTTTTACGACCCCGGGCAAGGAAGAACACCGGCCGGCGAAGTATAATACGTGATGGTAGCGGCCCTCCCAGGCCCACCGTGAGGGAGGGCGCCTTCCGAACGCCCTCCCTCACGGTCGGGCCTCCGCCGGAGCGACACGATGAGGCTCGAACAGTTGGTACACTCGGTCGAGGCGAAGTTGTTCGGCTGGCTGGCGAACGACCAACCGGTCGAGCCGTCCGACGAGCGCCGCGAACTCCTCGCCGCCATCCACCGCGAGGTAGCCGACCGCGACGAGCTGAGCACCCGTCGCGCGGCCATCGCGCCCCGCGTCGAATCGATGACGCAGGAGGTGGCGTTGTTGCCCTCCCGAATCGAGATGAGCCTGGCGCGTGGCAAGTCGTCCCAGGCCCTGAGGCAGTCGTTGGAGTTGGAGAGCCTGCGGCGAACGCTGGAGGAGGCCCGGCACGAGTTGGCCCGCATCGACGGCGAGCTGTGGAGCCGCGACTTCCGCCTGCGCCAGCTCCGCCGCCGCTTCGCCGAGCTGCCGTCGCCGTTCCGGCGCCCGGGGAAGGGCAAATGACGCGCGTCCCCGACGGCGTCCGCGCCGTATTCTTCGACGCCGTCGGCACGCTGATCCACCCCGAGCCGTCCGCCGCAGACGCCTACCTGCACTTCGGCCGGCAGTTCGGGTGCAAGCTGCCGGCCGACGAGATCCGCCGCCGGTTCGGGGCGGCGTTCTCGGCCCAGGAGCGGCTCGACTCGACCCGGGGGCACAGGACGGATGAGGCCCGGGAACTGGCCCGATGGCGGCGCATCGTCGCCGAGGTGCTGGACGACGTCGCGGACGCCGACGGCTGCTTCCGGGCCCTGCACGACTGGTTTGCCAGGCCTGCTGCCTGGCGCGCCGAGCCGGGTGCCGGTGAGGCGCTCCGCCGGCTTGACGCGCTGGGGTACGCCGTCGGGATTGCCTCGAACTTCGACTACCGATTGCGCGGCGTCGTCGCCGGGATCGACGAGCTGCGCTGGGTGCGCCGGCTGTTGATCAGCTCCGAGGCGGGCTGGAAGAAGCCCTCGGGGGGGTTCTTCACCCGGCTCTGCGAGCTGGCGGGCTCGCCCCCCTCGCTGGTCCTGTACATCGGCGACGACCTCGACAACGATCTGGCCGGCGCCCGCGCGGCCGGGCTGCGGGCGATGCTGCTCGCCCCCGGCGGCCGCGGGGCACCCCTGCCGCCGGAAGATCGACTCGACGGTCTCGCCGACCTGTTCTCGGGCGGCTGACCCATCGACGCTCAGTCCCGACTCCCCTCGCCGGTTTCGGGATCGACGACCCGTGCGGCGGCGATGACGAGCGTCCGCCCCTGACCGGACTTCGCGGTCGTCCGCACGTCCCTGGCCGCGACGGCCTGGCCCGCGGGAACGCTGACCCTGCTTTTCAGCTGCGACATGATGAATTCGGGGGCCCGGACCGGCGTACCGCTTTCGTCCTTGCCGATCACGACGCCGTCGTCGGAGACGTGCATTCGGCTGTCGCTCACGTCGAGGTCGAGGGCGATCGTGTTTCCGGCGGCGACGCGCGCCGTCACCTTCGCGACCGTCCCCAACTCGCGGTAGTTGATCGGCCTTGCAACCGCGACCCCGCCGCGGCCGACGCCGGCCATGCCGGTGGTGTACGCCTTCGACTCGCCGACCGACAGAAACGTCGGCTGCCCCTCGACCGCGACAAACCGCAGGTGCTTGACGCCGCTGAGTCGCCCTTTCTTTTGTAGCCCCTGCACCCGGTCGAGCACGTCCTTGGCCGCCCCGGTGAACTCCGCCTCCTCAAGCGCCTTGTCGTCCGCGCCGGCCTTCGCCGGGGCGTCGGCGATCAGAAGATCGACGGCGACCAGGCGCGGGCGGCGGTCCAGGTCCGCGACCAGCTTGATGACCTCGTCCACGACGGCCGGGTCCGCGCGGACCAGCAGGTACTGGCCCGAGCCGCCGGCAACCGACTGGATCTCGGCATCGTCCTTGAAGTGCTTCGCCAGGGCGTCGGCCATGTGCCTGGCGTCGCCGTGCTTGACAATGTAGACCGCCCGCTTGGTCTTGGCCGCGGGGCCGTCGTGCGCGGAGCCGCCCGCCGCCGTGAACAGGCTGAGCGGCCCGACGAGAAAGGCCATGGCCAACAGACGTCGAGACATGGTGCGCCCCTTTCTTCAGTGACCACCTTGACCGCCCGAGACGGACAACGTTTCGTTACAACTTGCTTGCAGAGCCGTCCACCCTCCGGGTAAAGTGATGGGGTTCCCCCGCGCTCTCCCCCGGGACTTCCGCCCGCCAGCCGGGTTTCAACCTACGTCGCTCCGCGCACACCCACCACCAGGACGGCTTGATGACGACCACCGCCGCCAACCCGCTCGCCTCCGCCGACGCCCAGGCGATCGAGCAGCTCCGCGACGCCCACACCCGGCTCCGCCGCGAGGTCGCCAAGGTCATCGTCGGCCAGGAGGAGGTGCTCGACCAGCTCCTGATGGCGATCTTCTGCCGCGGCCACGCCCTGCTCATGGGCGTGCCCGGCCTGGCCAAGACGCTCATGGTCAGCACCCTGGCCCAGGCCCTCGACCTCGGGTTCAAGCGGATCCAGTTCACGCCCGACCTGATGCCGACCGACATCACCGGCACCGAGGTCATCCAGGACGACCCGGTCACCCGGCAGCGCGCGTTCAAGTTCCTGCCCGGCCCGGTGTTCACCAACATCCTGCTGGCCGACGAGATCAACCGGACGCCGCCGAAGACCCAGGCCGCCCTCCTGGAGGCGATGCAGGAGCGCAAGGTCTCCATCGGCGGCGTCGATCACCCGATGCCGAACCCGTTCTTCGTGCTGGCGACGCAGAACCCGATCGAGCAGGAGGGCACCTACCCCCTGCCCGAGGCGCAGCTCGACCGCTTCCTGTTCCTGGTGAAGGTCGATTACCCCACCTCCGACGAGGAGGACCAGATCATGCGGCTGGGCACCGGCGACACCTACGTCACCGTGGACAAGGTGCTGCACGGCGACGACATCCTCCGCCTGCAACACGTCGTCCGCCGGGTGCCCGTCGCCGACCACGTCTTCGCCTACGCCAAGAACCTGGCGCGGCTGACCCGGCCGGGCACGCCGGAGGCGGCCAGCTTCGTGAACAAGTGGCTCACCTGGGGCGCCGGGCCCCGGGCCAGCATGAACCTGATCCTCGCCGCCAAGGCGCACGCGGTGCTCAAGGGCCAGTTCCACGTCAGCGCCGACGACGTGGCCGCCGTCGCCCGCCCCGTGCTGCGCCACCGGCTCATCACCAACTTCGCGGCGCAGTCGGAGGGCGTCGCGGTCGAGAAGGTGATCTCGCTGCTGCTCCAGTCGGTGGGCAAGAACGGATGACGCTCACCCTCCACCCCGACGTGCTGGCGCGCGCCGAGGCGCTGGGCCTGAAGGCCCGCGGCGTCGTCGAGGGGCTGCGCATCGGCGAGCACAAGAGCCCGTTCAAGGGCTTCTCCGTCGAGTTCGTCCAGCACCGCGAGTACGTCCCCGGCGACGACATCCGCCACATCGACTGGAAGGGCTACGGCCGGTCCGAGCGCTACACGATCAAGCAGTACGAGCAGGAGACGAACTTCATCGGCCACGTCGTCGTGGACGCCAGCCGGTCGATGCTTTACGGCGAGGGCGCGGCGAACAAGCTGGAGTACGCCAAGCTGCTGGCCGCGACATTGTCGTACCAGATCATCCACCAGCGCGACACGGCGGCGCTGCACGTCTTCGACGCCGGCTGGCGCGTGCGGCTGCCGGCGTCGAGCCAGCCCGGCCACGTCAACACGATCCTGCGGACTCTGGAGGAGGTCGAGCCGCGCGAGAAAGGGCCGATCGGGCCGCTCCTGTCCGACCTGGCCCAGCAGTCGCGGCGGCGGGGGTTGGTGTTCCTCATCAGCGACTGCTTCGACGACGTGCCGGCGCTGATGAACGGCCTGTCGCACCTGCGCTTCCAGGGCCACGAGGTGACGGTCTTCCACACGCTGCACCCCGACGAGATCGGCTTCCCGTTCGAGGGCATGACGCGCTTTCTGGCGCTGGAGGACGTCATCAAGGTGCTGACCCGGCCGAGGCAGATCCGCAACGCCTACCTGCGGGCGCTGGAGGCGTACCTGCGCGAGTTCACGGCCGGCTGCCAGGCGAACCGCGTCGATTACGTCCTGGCGGACACGTCGCGCGACCTGGGCGAGACTCTGGTGGGCTGGCTGGCGCGGCGGTTGCAGGTCGGGTAACTCTGTTTTTGAGGGTGTGGATGTCGTTCCTGGCTCCGTACATGCTCTGGGGGGCGCTCGCGGCCGGCATCCCGATCGCGCTGCACTTCTTCTACCGCAGCCGGCACCGCGACGTGCCGTGGGGCGCGATGAAGTTCCTCCTCGCCGCCATCGAGCAGACCAGCCGGCGTTTGCGCTTCCAGGAATTACTTCTGCTGATCCTGCGCGTGTGCATCCTCCTGCTGCTGGCGCTGACGCTGGCCCGCCCCTCGACCAGCGCCGCCGGGCGCGGCGGCCGCGGCGACGCCGTCGATGCCGTGCTGATTCTCGACACGTCCATGAGCATGGCGGCGCGGTCCGGGGTGGCGCCGCCGGCTGGGCCGGACGTCTATACCTCGACCCTGCGGCAGGCGGCCAGGGAAGACGGCGGCGTTCGCGCCTTCGACCGCGCCCGCGCCGCGGCGGCCGCCGTACTGGCGTCGCTGCCGCCGCACTCGACCATGCAGCTGATCGCGTCGTCCGACCGTGCCGCGCTGCTTGGGCCGCGCTCGCCGTCGCACCTGGACGAAGGGAAGGCGCTGATCGAGGAGATCCCGCTAACCGACCGCGGTACGGATCACCTGCCGGGGGTGCAGCTGGCGGCGCGGCTGCTCGACGCCGGGCCGTCCCCGAACAAGGAGCTGTACCTGTTCAGCGACATGCAGCGATCTGGCTTCGAGGCCCGCAGCAGTTCCCTGGTCGAGGCGCTGGGGGATCTCCGCCGCCGCGTCAGCGTGCATTTCGTCCACTGCGGGGCATCGAAGTTCGCGAACGTCTCGCTGTTCGGCATCACGCCGCAGTCGCCGCCCCGCGCCGGTGAGCGAGCCGACTTCGCCGTCCTCGTCCGCAACACCGGGAAGGAGGTCGTCAAGCACCTCACCGTGACGCTGGAGATCGACGGGGGCCACCGCGACGCCCAGCCCCTGGCGGAGGTGCGCCCCGGCGAGACGCGCGCCGCCGCCCTGTCGGTGCCGATCGACCGGCCCGGCCGGCACGTCCTCACCGCATCGCTGCGCGGCGACGACCTCGACGCCGACAACCGCTTCGACCAGGTCATCCACGTCGCCGACCGCGCCGGCATCCTGATCCTCGACGGCGCGCCGGACGCCCGCGACGCGCGGCGGTCGGCGAGCTACTTCCTTCGCCACGCCCTCGACCCCAGCCCCGGCGAAGCCGCCCTCCCCGTCACCGTGGTGACGCCGGAGAAGGCCTCCCCGCGCGACCTCGGCGGCAAGGAGGTCTGCCTGCTCGTCAACGCCAGGCTCGAAGCCGCCGCGAAGGAGGGCGGCCACCTCGCGCCGGAGTTCGTCCGGGCGCTGGGCGCGTTCGTTCAGGAGGGGAGGTCGCTCGTCGTCTTCGCCGGCGACCGCGTCACCCCGGAGCCATACAACCGGCTCCTATTCGACCAGCTGAGGCTACTACCCTACCGGATCGCGAAGGTCGAAAACGCGCCGCGCGACCGGCCTTTCGTCGTCGATCGCCAGAGCGCCGACGAGCCGCCCTACCTCCGCTTCCGTGACGAGCGCGGCTACGCCGGGCTCGACCGGGTCGAGGTGCGCCGGCTGCTGGCGCTGGACCCGTCCGACAAGGCGCTGGCCGACGAGTCGCGCGTCCTGCTGCGTTACTCGGGGGGGCTGCCGGCCGTGGCGAGCCGGAAGCGCGCCGGGCAGGGCGAGGTGCTGCTGTTCACGACGTCGGTCAATGACCCGGCGTGGTCGGACTGGTTCGTCAGCCCGGCGTTCGTGCCGTTCGTGCAGGAGACGCTCGGCCACCTGCTCGAAGGCCGGCCGCGCGCCCTCAACCGCGTCGCCGGCGATCCGCTCGTCCGCCAGGTGACGCCGGCCGAGGCCGAGACGGCGTTCGACCTCGTCCCGCCCGACGGTCAGCGTCGCCGGCTCGGCTACCCCGTGAGCGTCGGCGGCCTGTTGACGGTGACCGCGGACGACGTCGATCGGGCCGGCCTCTACCGCATCTCCCCCGTCGGGGAGGAGAGGCCGGACGAGCCGACGTTCGCCGTCGTGCCGCAGCTGCGGGAGACGGAGGAGATGGAGGCGCTGACGTCGGAGCAGATCGACAGGCGCCTGGGCTTCGCGGCGCACCACGCGACGGCCGGAGACGACGGGTCGGTGTTCTCCGGCGCGGCGCGCTTGCGAAGGGAGTGGACGCCGTGGCTGTTGGGCGTGCTACTGGTGGCGGTGGTGGCGGAGATGGTCTTCGCGTGGTACTGTGGGCGGTCGTGGTGAGAGGGGAACCGAGTGCTGTTCGCGACACCGCAACTTGACCCACACTGGCTCCAACGCCTGGGGCTGGTGAGCCGCGCCTGACGGCACCACCCTGCGCGCCGCCGAGTTGGGCTGCGCGGCGGCCTGCCCTGGTGGTTCGGCGCCGCGGCTCTGCTCTTCGCGCGCTGGGCGCTCTACCTCTACTTCCACGAGCACGCCAAGCTCGGCGTCGTCACCCGGGTCGTCCTAGCCCTGCTGCGCACCGCCCTCGTCGGCCTCGTGCTCGCGCTGCTGCTCCGGCCGGTACTGCTCGCGGAGTTCACCGGCGAGCGGCCGCGGCCGGTCGTCCTGCTTTTCGACGCCAGCCAGAGCATGAGTCAGCGCGACCGCCGCGTCTCCGACTCCGACCGCCAGCGCGTCGCCGACCTGGACGTCTCCCCGAACGCCTCGCGACTCGACCTCGTTCGCGCGGCGCTGGCCAGCGAGAAGCTCGGCCTCGTCCCCCGCCTCAAGCGGCGCGGACCGCTCCAGGCGTTCACCTTCGACCGCCGGCTCAACAGCCTCGCCGACAACGACGACCTCGCGGGCGCCCTCAAGGCCGAAGGGGCGCAGACCGCACTGGCCGACTCCTTGAACGAGTTGCTGACACGGCTATCGAGCCAGCCGCCGGCGGCCGTCGTCGTGGCGACCGACGGCCGCGACAACGCCAGCGCCCGCACGCTGGAGGAGGCGGCCCGCGCCTGCCGCGACAAGGGGGTGCCGCTGCACGTCTGGGGCGTCGGCTCCACAGAGGCTGGCGTGCTCCGCCTGAAGGAGGTGAAGGCGCCGCCGGCCATCTTTCTCGACCCCAAGCCGGACGTGCCGGACGACCCGGTTCAGGTCCCAATCCGCTACCGGGCCCGCGGGTTCCAGAAGGGCACACTCGTCCTGACCGCCAAGCTCGGCGCGCAGGTCGAGACGAAGAGGGTCCCGCTCCGCGAAGGCGACAACCTGACCGAAACGCTCACCATCCGCCCGGCCAAGGGCCAGGACGGCGAGCGCCCGCTGACCGTCCGGGTGCAACTCGACGGCGCCCCCGACGTCATCGACGAGGTCAACAAGGTCGTGCAGGTGCGCTCCAGCCGGGTGAAGGTGCTGTACGTCGAGAACGCGCCGCGGCGGGAGTACCGCTTCCTCCAGCCGGTGCTCGATCGCGACCGCCGGGTGCTGTCGCGCGTCTGGCTGGTCGAGAGCGACCCGAGCCTGTCGGAGTCCGGCGTGGACCCCGAGTCGGGGGCCAGGTTCCTCGACCGCTTCCCGGAGAACTTCCCCGACCCCGACCGCCGCGACCCCGACCGCCGGCCCTACGACCTGCTCATCCTCGGCGACGTGCCGTTCAAGGCGCTGGGTGCCGACGCGGCGCGGTCGGTGCGGCAGTTCGTCAAGGAGGGCGGCGGCCTGGTCCTGATCGCCGGCCCCGCCCACGCCCCGGCGGAGTTCGTGTCCACACCGCTGGCCGACGTGCTGCCGGTCGAGCTGACGCGCCAGGAGTTCTCGCCGGAGGACATGGCCCGGGCCGCCGCGTTCCGCCCCCGGCTGACCTACGAGGGCGAGCAGAGCCCGATGCTGTCGCTGGACGACAAGCAGGAAGAGAGTTTGAAGCTCTGGAAAGAGGACCTTTGGAAGGACTCGCCGGGCTTCTGGTGGCACTACCCCGTCGCCGACCTCCGGCCGGGCGCGTCGGCCCTCGTCGTCCACCCCGACAAGAAGGCCGGCGTCGCGCCGGACCAGAAGCCGATGCCGGTGGTGGCATCGCACTACTATGGCAAGGGCGAGGTGTTATTTTTGGGCACCGACGAGACCTGGCGCTGGCGCGACGGCACCGCCGACCGGCTGACGGCCCGGCTGTGGGGCCAGGTCGTCGCCCGGATGGGTCTGCCGCACCTCCTCGGCAACTCTCGGCGGTCGCAGCTGGACGTCGAGCGCGGGGGCGCCGTCTTCGGGCAGCCCGGCTCGGTGAAGGCGCGCATCCTGGACACGAAGTACGAGCCGGTCACTCGCCCAACCCTCAAAGCGGTACTTGTCCGCCTCGACGCCCAGGGTGAGGAGGCCCGCCCGCGTGAGGTGCTGCTGCGGCGCGTCCCCGGCCAGCCTGGCGAGTACCGCGGCGCGCTGCCCAACGACGCCCCCGGCCGGCACGAACTGCGCCTGGCCGTCGCCGAGGGCATCGAGGCGGCCGTGCTGCCCTACACTGTCGAGCTACCCCCGCGGCACGAGCTGGAAGAGGCCGGCCTCGCCGAGGAGGCGCTGAGGGCGCTGGCGTTGGGCAGCGGCGGGGCGTTCTACCGCGAGGAAGACCTGGCCCGCCTGCCCGACGCCGTCGAGGCGAAGTCGCTGGCGTTCACGCAGAGGCAGGAGGTGCTGCTGTGGAACCCGCTGGCGCTGATCGCCTTCGTGCTGCTCATCAGCGCCGAGTGGCTGCTGAGGAAGTTCTCTAACCTGAGTTGATGCCCCCGTAGGGTAAGCTGCCAGCTTGCCCTCTTCACGCACCAAGGACAAGCAAGGCTGCTTGTCCTACGACAGAGGACAACGTGCCCCCGACGATCCGGCGACTCCTGGACCGGCTGCGAACCCGCGAGCGACTCCTCGCGGTCAGCTGGGCGGGCGCGCGCTTCCTCGCGCTGTTCGCCGCGCTGGTGGTCCTGGCCTGCCTGCTCGACTGGTGGATCGACCGCTACCGCGACACGCCGGAGGGGCTGCGCTTCGCCCTGCGGTGGGGCCAGGTCGTGCTGTGGGTCTTGCTGCCAAGCCTGTGGGCGATCTTGAACCTCAGACGGGTGTCGGACGACGCGGCGGCCCTCGCGATCGAGGAGAAGACGCCGTCGCTGGGCCACCGCCTGATCTCGGCGGTGCAGTTGAACCGCCCCGGCGCCCAGGTCGCCGGCATGTCGCCGGCCCTGATCGCCGCCGTCACCAACCAGGCGGAGGAGCAGGCGGCGGCGGTGGACCCCACCCAGGTGAGCGACGGCCGGCGCTTCCGATGGGCCGGGATGCTCTTTGGCTCTCTTGGAATCGTGCTAGGTTTCCTCTTCTTTCTCGCTTCGCCACGAACGAGCCAGGCGCTGCTGTCGCGCTTGATGGGGGGCGATGACGAGATCCCGCGCTCGGTCCGCTTCGCCGCCAACCCCCCGAAGGTGTGGCCCTCAGCGGAGGAGGGCGTGTTACGCCTAGCCGTCACCGGGTCGCCGAGTGAGACCCACGTAGGGGAGCTGCGCGTGATCCCGGAATCCGGGCCCGCGTTCAGCGTCGAGTTGCGCCACGACTCCGGCGAGACGTGGGCGGCGAAGGTGCCCCCGATGGACGAGCCGTTCACCTACAAGGCCTGGCTTGGCGACGGCCGGCTGCGCCAGCCGGGCGAGGTGAGCTACTCGCCGCGCCCGGTCGTGCGCTCTCTCCAGGCCTCGGTGTTGCTGCCCACAAAGCAGCTAGGCCAGCGGCCCAACGGCCAGCCCTACGAGGAGCCCCAGCGCGGCGGCGACGTCGATTACCGGCTGCCGGAGTCGGCGGCGCGTCTGACCGTCACGACTCAGGTGCCGATTGTCTGGGGCGTCGTCCGCGTCCAGGGCGGCCGCGAACGCCTGGTCCCGTTGACGATCTCGACGGCCGGCACCGACGCGACGGCGTCGATCGACCTCCGGCCCGAGGACCGGGGGTACGACGTCCTGGTCCGCGACCGGCACTCGTTCGAGAATCATGACCCGCCCAGGCGTGCCATCCGCCGGCTGCCGCTGGAGCCGCCGGAGGTCGCCCTGCTGCCCGAGACGTTCTACAAGGAGGGCGACGCCGGCCCGCCGGAGGACCGCGAGGTCGAGGGCATCCCGGTGCTGCTGAGCGAGCGCTTCGCCCTGGCCTACGAGGCGAAGGCGCGATACGGCCTGGCTCGTGCCCAGCTGCGCTACCGGGTCATCCCGAAGACCGCCCGCGTCGATGAGGACTCCGGTAACCTCGACCTCGACGCCTTCGTCCCGCTGCCGCTGGGCCGGCCGCGCGGGGCGAAGGGGCCGCCCTCGGCGCAGCTACGCGAGGAGTTCTCGACGAGGCCGGCCGGGTCGCCGGACGCCCCGCCGGACACCGAGGGCGGCGGGCGCTACGACTTCCTGACGACCGGCATCCCCGACGGCAAGGGCGGCCTGCTCGACCTGAAGGAGGGCGACCGCATCCAGTTCTACGTCGAGGCGTTCGGCAAGGCCGACCCCGACGGCGTGCCCGGCCGGTCGGCGGTGCGCGAGAAGGAGGTGGTGGACGTGAAGGCCTACCTCGCCTGGCTGCAAAAGAAGGAAGACCTCAAGGAGCGGACGCGCCACCTGGAGGAGCAGCAGCGCGCCGCCCGGCCCGGATTACCGTGACCGCGTTCGGAACCTCTGCCTCTTGAAGGGGTTTGGTGGTAGTATGAGTTACTCGGCGTGAACGTTAACCCGCAAGCGGTGATGCGCCGCCCGAGAGGGGGGGAAGCCCTCGCGGCGCGCACTCATTCCCTCTTGCTTCACCTCCGCTTGCGGGTTCGCGCTCACGCCAAGTTTCCGCCGGAAAGCCTGTCCTGTCTTCATCAACCGGAGGGTGGGGAATGACGCATCTGCGCTTCGTGTCGCTGGCGGCGGTCCTGGTCCTCGTCGCGGGGCTGTACGCCGTCCCCCCCGAGGACGGCGAGCTGGGCGAGCCGAAGGACAAGCAACGACAGGTCCAGCAGGACACGGAGAAGCTGCTCCGCCGGGTCGAGACGGTGATCCGCGTGCTGGAGTACAACCGCCTCGGCGCCTCCGCCCAGAAGGCGATGCTCGACGAGGTGTCGAAGACGCTGGCCGGCGTCAGCCGCGAGCAGATGGAAGCCCTCCTCGCTTCCCTGGAGAAGGCCAGCGCGGCGAAGGGTGACGCCCGGACGGGTGAGTTGAAAAAGGCCGGCGAGCACCACGAGCGGATCGTGCTCGAACTCAAGGGGCTGCTGGCGAAGTTCGACGCCGTGCGCAGCCTCGACCAGGCCGCCGAGCGGTTCGAGAAGCTCGGTTTCGACCAGGCCGAGCAGGCCCTGTCGGCGGTGCAGCTCGTCGTCGATGCCGAGGTCGTCGCCCCGACCGACCGCCGCCGCGACCCCATCCCCGGCCGGGTGCAGCGGGCCGGCAGCGAGCAGACGTTCCTGTCCAAGGACTTCGCCAACCTCGTCCTCCAGGTCATCGACCTGCGCGGCAAGCTGCCCGAGGAGCAGAAGCAGCGCGCCGTGGCCCTGGTGGACCGGGTGAAGACGAAGAAGATCGCCGAGGCGTCCTACCGCGTCATCGAGGTCTACCGCAACTCGCCGTACCACAACGGCCGCGAGCGCACGCTGGCCAAGGCGGTGCCGGCCCAGTGGGACCTGTCCGAACAGATGCTCGGCCTGTCCCGCGTGCTGCGCGGCCCGCAGGAGCGGCTGACGGCCCTGCGCGAGAGCAAGCGCCGGCTGGACAGGGCCATCGAGGACCAGCTCGCGGTCAAGGCCGACACGCTGACGCCGCCGAAGCTGGAGGGCGGCGACGTCAACCAGGAGGCGCAGGCCGACCTGGCCCGCCGCGCCGAGGAGGAAGAGGCGGCGCGCATGCGGTTCGGCGGCCGGCGCGGTGGCTTCGGCTTCGACCGCCGCAAGGGCGAGGAGTTCCTCGACCCGACCAACCCCGCCCAGGTCCACGGCAAGCAGATGGGCGACCGCCAGGGCTGGCTGGAGTTCGACACGCGGATGACGCGCGGCACGCTGGCGCCGCACTTCGCGGGGCTGGCCGGCCAGTTGGAGTCGGTCGAGGGGCTGATGCGCGACTCGCAGCAGGGGCTGCGCCGCCAGCACAAGCCCGACGAGGTGACGCCGGCCCAGGACGAGGCCCTGACGGGGCTTCGCGAGGTCCAGGCCGAGGTGGTCCGGCTCCTGGCCGAGGAGGAGAACGCCCGTACCGACCCGCTGGCGAACCTGAAGGACGCCCTGGCCCGCGTCGAGCAGATCATCCGCGACCAGAAGCAACTGAGGGAAGAAACCGACAAGAGGATCGAGCGGCGGCAGAACGACAAGCTGGCCAAGGACGCCCCCCGGCAGAACGAACTGGCCCGCCGGACCGACGCGGTGCGCCGGGACGCCCAGGCCGCCGAGCCGGTGACGCGGCAGGTGCTCAACCAGGCCGCCCGGGAGATGAGGAGCGCCGAGAAGTCCATGAAGGCCCAGGAAGGCAAGGAGAGCCTGGCCCGCCAGGAGGACGCGCTGGAGCATTTGGAAGAGGCCCGCCGGCAGCTGGAGGATCAGCTCAAGGAGGCCGAGAAGCGGAGAGAAGAGATCGCCAAACTCGAAGAGGCGAAGGAGAAGCTCGCCGAGCTGATCCAGCAGGAGAAGCAGATCGCCGAGAAGGCCGAGGCGATGGCCGAGAAGCCCAAGGCCGAGGAGTCAGCGAAGCTGGCGCAGAAGCAGGGCGAGGTCACCCCGCCGACGCGGGAGCTGGGCGAGTCGCTGAAGCAGTCGGTGCCCGAGGCGGCGAAGAGCGTCGAGGCCGGGGCGAAGTCGATGGACTCGGCGAAGGAGAAGCTCGAAAAGACGCAGCCCAAGCAGGGCGAGCAGATGGCCCGCGACGCCGTCGAGAAGCTCAACGAGGCCGGCAAGGCGCTCGACAAGGCGCTGGACCAGAAGAAGGCGGAGGAGGCGGCGGCCCAGGCGGCGATGCAGCCCAACCGCGTCGATCCGCAGGGGGCGACGGAGCAGATCGCCAAGGCGCTGGAGCAGACGAGGCGGGCGCAGGAGGCCGCCGAGCGGGCGGAGAGCCAGGCCGACCTGGCCGAGCGGCAGAAGCAGGTCGGCGAGAAGTCGCCGAAGGCGAATGCCGAGTCGGCCAAGCGACCGGCGATGGACGCCTCGGAGGCCCTCAAGAAGGGTGAATTCAACAAGGCGCTGCGGCAGCAAAAGGACGCGCTGGCCAAGCTCCAGGACGCCGCGAAGCAGGGCGACAAAGGCAAGGACGCTTCGGACCTGGCGCAGGAGCAGCAGGAGTTGATGGACGCGACGGAGCAGATGGCCCGCTCGCAGTCGGCGACGCAGGCGGCGATGTCAGCGGTGGGCCAGGCCCAGGCGAAGTCGCCCAGGGCGGTGCAGGGCCAGCTGAACAAGGCCAACCAGCAGCTGGCGAAGGCGTCGCAGTCGTTGCAGAAGGGCGAGGCGGGCAAGGCCGGCCAGGCTCAGGGTGAGGCCGCCGAGGAGCTGGAGCGGCTGCTGGGGACGCTGAACGAGGCGGCGGTCGCCAGCGCCAAGCAGCCCGGCCAGGGGAAGGGCGAGGGCGAAGGGATGGGCGAGGGCATGGGCGAAGGGGAAGGCGAAGGGATGGGCGAGGGTCAGGGAAAAGGCCAGGGGAAAGGTAAGGGCCGCCAGCCCGGCCAGGGCCAGGGTCAGCAGCAGGGTCAGGCCCAGGAGCGCGAGAACCGAGGCCAGGGCGACCGCGTCCCCGACGGGGCGGCGCACAACGACCGCGGGGCCAAGGGCGACGTGACCGGCCAGGGCGCCTTCATCCACCTGCCGCCGCGCCAGCGCGAGATGCTGCGGCAGGCGCTGACGGAGAAGCTTCCGCCGGAGTACGCCGCCATGATCCAGCAGTACTTCATCAACATCGCCAAGGGCAAGCCTTCCCCCGCGAAGAAGTGAGCGCCATGCGACCCGCCATCCTCCTCCTCACCGCGTCCGTCCTCGCGGCGGGGCCCGGGAAAAAGGACGCCGTCAAGATGCCCGACAGCGCGCGCAAGGCCACCTCGCGCGCGCTGGCCTGGTTGGCCGCCCGGCAAAACGGCGACGGCTCCTGGAGCGAGGCGCGCTACCCGCACAACCCGGCGATCACGTCGTTCGCCCTCTTGGCGTTTTTGTCGCAGGGGCACCTGCCCAACCAGGGGATCTACGGCAAGGAGATCGCCCGGGGCGTGCGCTACCTCGTCTCCAGCCAGCGCGAGGACGACGGCTACATCATCGGCACGCGCGGCGGCAACATGTACAGCCACGGCATGGCGGCGCTGGTACTGGCCGAGGTCTACGGGCTGACCAACGACAAGACCATCCGGCCGGCGCTTAAGAAGGCAGTCGAGCTGATCGTGGGCGGGCAGAACCGCGACGGTGGCTGGCGCTACACGCCGCAGCCGCGCGACGCCGACGTGTCGGTGACGATCATGCAGGTGATGGCGCTGCGGGCGGCCAAGAACGCCGGGCTGCACGTCAAGGACGAGACGATGAGGGACGCCATCGACTACATCAAGCGCTGCTACGACGACCGCAGCGGCGGGTTCTGCTACATGCCGGGCATGCGGCCCGGCTTCGCCCGCACCGCGGCCGGCGTCTGCGTGCTCCAGCTGACCGGCGAGTACAAGGCCAGCGAGATCCCGCGCGCGGTCGATTACCTGAAGGACAACTTCGACGCCCGCGAGCACTACTGGTACGGCCACTACTACGCCTCGCACGCCATGCACCAGGTCGGCGGCCGCGAGTGGAAGGCGTGGTACGAGCGGATGCTCGAGTCGTTCCTGCCGATGCAGTCGGCCGACGGCAGCTGGTCCGGCTACGAGCAGCGCGGCAGCCCCGGGCCGGTGTACCAGACGGCGATTGCCGTCATCGCCCTGTCGGTGCCGATGAACTACCTGCCGATCTACCAGCGGTAGCGCGGCGCCCCGTCCACCGTGGCTGGGGCGCCGATTCTCACACTCCCTCTTGCTTCGCGCCCCGCGGCGCGACTATACTCGCCCCATCTTCTGTCGTTCTCGCCCATCGCCGCACACCGGGAAGGATCCCCGATGGACGTGCAAGAGTGCGCCACAGCCCAGTCGCGGCCCTCCCGGCTCCGCCGGCGGAACGACGTCCCGTCCTCGCGCCCCCGCCTGTCCGTCGTCGTCGTCAACTACCTCCGCTGGGACGACACCGCCCGGCTGGTGCAGCAGCTCCGCCGGTCCTCCGCCGCCCGCGAGGGCGACGCCGAGGTCGTCATCGTCGATAACCACTCCCCGCCGCACCGGCTCATACCGCGCCTCCGCCGCGCCTGGGGCGTGTCGCTGCGGCGGTGGAAGGGCAACCGCGGCTTCGCCCGCGCCGTCAACGAGGGCTGCCGGCTCAGCCAGGGCGATTGGGTGCTGCTGCTCAACCCCGACACGACCGTGCCGGCCGGCTTCCTCGACGACGTCCTCGCCCGCATCGACCGCTACGCACCGGGCGTCGGCATCGCCGGCTTCCGCCTGCACAACGGCGACGGCTCCCGCCAGCTCTCGACCGGCCGCTTCCCCCGGCTCGCCGCCACGCTGACCCGGCTCCTGCTGCCCCGCTCGGTCCGCAAGTATACCGCCCCACCTGGGGAGCGGGCCTGCCAGGTGGACTGGGTCACCGGCTGCTGCCTGCTGGCCCGGCGCGACTGCCTCGCCGACGTCGGCGGGCTTGATGACGCCTTCTTCCTCTACTACGAGGACGTGGACCTCTGCCGGCGGGCCCGCGAGCGTGGCTGGTCGGTCGTGTTCGACCCGGCCGTGTCGGTCGTCCACCACCGCCCGCTGCACGCCCGCGCCGTGCCGCCGCACCTCCGGGCGATCACCCGCCACGCCCTGCTCACCTACGCCGGCACGCACTGGCCGGGCTGGCAGCTGCCGTTCCTGGGCGGCGTCATGCGCGCCGAGGCCGCCGCCCGCCGCGCCATTTCTT
Source organism: Gemmataceae bacterium (assembly GCA_046350195.1). Classification (GTDB taxonomy): domain Bacteria; phylum Planctomycetota; class Planctomycetia; order Gemmatales; family Gemmataceae; genus CALDUY01. The sequence continues at coordinate 47,947 of JAXMAW010000029.1, read as the reverse complement.
GGTGGCGCGGCGACTCCGAAGGGTACGAAACGTTCACCGAGCTCGACTTACTTGTTCAGGACGTCGTGCGCGGCGACGCCGAGAGCGCCCGCGGCCGGCTGCGCCGGATCGTCCGCCGCCAGGAGTCACACCGTGCGGCCGAACCTGTCGATCGTCGTCCCCAGCCACAACCGTCCGGACCTGCTGCGGGCCTGCCTGCGAAGCGTGCGGCGGCACATGCCGCCGGGCACGCGGCTCCTCGTGGTCGATGACGGCTCCGAGGAGGCCGTGGTTTCGCGCGTCGCCGAGGAGTTCGGCGCCGGGGCGCTGCGGCTGTCGCGGCGGAAGGGCTACTGCGTCGCCGCCAACGCCGGCGTGGCGCTGGCCCAGACCGAGGTCGTCGAGCTGCTCAACGACGACACCGAGGTGACCGCCGGCTGGGCCGACGCCGCCCTCGACCGCTTCGCCGCCCCGCGCGTCGTCGCCGTCACGCCGCTGGTTCTGCGGACGGACTCGCCGGACCTCGTGGACAGCGCCGGCGACACCTACCACCCCTTCGGCGTCGCCCGCAAGCGCGGCCACGGCCGGCGCCTCAGCTTCCCCCTCCTCGCCGCCGGCCCGGTGTTCGGCGCCAGCGGGTCCAGCTCGTTCTTCCGCCGCGAGGCGTTCCTCCGCGCCGGCGGCCTGCCGGAGGAGTTCGGCGCCTACTTCGACGACATCGACCTGTCGTTCCGCCTGCGCCGGGCCGGCGGCGAGGTCTGGTTCGAGCCCGCCTCGCGCGTCTATCACCACGTCTCGTCGTCGCACGGCTCGCCCGCCGGCGACCTGCTGGCAATGCAGTCGCGCAACGAGGAATTGGTGTGGTGGCGAAACCTGGAAGGCTGGCAGCTCCTGCTGACGCTGCCGGGCCACCTGGCGGTGCTCGCCGGCAAAGCGCTGTTTCGGCTGCGCGAGGGGCAGTTCCGGCCCTGGCTACGCGGTCGGCTCGCTGCCTGGGCGAGCCTTCCGGAGGTGATCGAGCACCGGCGGCGGCTGGCGGCGTTGCACTTGCCTGCCGCCCCGCCGACGCCTAGCATCCCGGGGAGCGTCGCCCTCGGCGCGGAGACGAACGCGGATGCCGGCCCTCGTTGGCGTTATCATGGGGTCGAAGTCGGACTGGGAGACCATGTCTCACGCCGCCGAGACGCTGCGCGAGCTGGGCGTTGAGCACGAGGCGCGCGTCGTCTCGGCCCACCGCACGCCCGACCTGCTCTTCGAGTACGCCGCCTCCGCCGCCGACCGCGGGCTGGAGGTCATCATCGCAGGCGCCGGCGGATCCGCCCACCTGCCGGGCATGTGCGCCGCCAAGACGACGCTGCCCGTCCTCGGCGTGCCGGTCGAGTCGAAGGCGCTGCACGGCGTCGATTCGCTCCTGTCGATCGTGCAGATGCCGGCGGGCATCCCCGTCGGCACCCTGGCCATCGGTCGGGCTGGCGCTATCAACGCCGCCCTGCTGGCGACCTCCATTCTGGGCCTGAAATACCCGCAGTTCCGCGAGGCGATCGCCCGCTGGCGCGGCCGCCAGACGAAGGCGGTGCTCGATCACCCCGACCCGCGTGAAACGGCATGAAGCTCGGCGTCCTCGGCGGCGGGCAGCTGGGGAGGATGCTGGCGTTGGCCGGCTACCCGCTGGGGCTGCGCTTCCGCTTCCTCGACCCGGCCCCGGAGGCGCCCGTCGAGGAGCTGGCCGAGCTGGTCGTCGGCCGGTTCGACGACCTCGACGTGCTGGCGCGGTTCCCCGACGGGCTGGACGTCGTCACCTACGAGTTCGAGAACGTCTCGGCAGCCGAGGCCGCCTCGGCACCTCGGCCGGCAGCGCCGGTCTACCCGCCGGTGCGCGCTGGAGGTCAGCCAGGACCCGGCTGTCGGAGAAGGAGCCTGTTCGCCTGCTCGGCATCCGCCGCCGTCGAGACGCTCGACGAAAGCCATGCCGCCGTCGAGAAGGCGTCGGCGTCCCCGCCGGTGGCTTGAAGACGCGCCGGCCTCGGCTACGACGGGAAAGGCCAGTTCGCGATCCGCGAAGTCGCCGACGTGCCGCGAGCCTGGGCGGCTCTGGGGCGTGCTGCTCATCCTGGAAGTTCATCCGCTTCGACCGCGAGCTGTCGCGGATCGGCGCGCGGCCGCGACGGCTCGCGGGCGCTGTACCCGCTGGTCGAGAACCACCACGAGCAGGGCATCCTGGTGCGCTCGTCGATCGCCCTACAGCCGAACTGCCGGCCTCGACGAGGCCTCCGCCGCGGCGATGCGGCGGGTGCTCGAAGAGTTGGACTACGTTGGCGTGCTGGCGGTCGAGTTCTTCCAGAGGGGGGAGGAGCTGATCGCCAACGAGATGGCCCCGCGCGTGCACAACTCCGGACACTGGACGATCGAAGCGTGATGAGCAGTTCGAGAACCACCCTCGCCGTGCTCTCCCCGCTGGCCGCTCGGCCCGGCCGAGGCGTCGCCTGGCCAAGCGCGCGGTCAACCCCATGGCCGGCTACCCGGTGGCTCCGAGTTTTCGCCGTGCCTGGGCGCCCACCTGCACCTCATGGCAAGAAGGCCGCGCGCGCCGGCCGCAAGCTCGGTCACGCGACGGTCTGGGCCGACCCAGGTTGAAAGCGCTCGGGCTCCAGCGGCTACCGCCGCTCGTGCGGGTGGACTGACCGCCCCTGGCGGGGCCGCGGCCGGGGAGGATCCTGAGCTTCGTCCTCTCCTCGCCGCCAGGAGTTCGCCATGACCCTGAGACCCGGCCGCCGCCCGACTCCCCCGACCGTGAGACGACCAGGGACCCCTTTGGCTGGCGACACCGCGTTTCCCCGACCGACGGCCTGCCCGACCCCTTCCCCGGCGAGTACCGGGTCCTCGGCGGAAACTGGGGCGGGGCTACTTCTCGGGGAGGTGGCTGGCGGAAGACCCTGTCGCCGCTGGCCCGACTTGGTGGCGCTGAAGTTCTCCGCATGAGCTGCTCCCGAGCGCGCGCTGGCGATGGAAGTGCTGCGCAACGAGCGCGTCCTCGGCGCGGTGCGGCACCCGAACATCGTCCAGGTCCACGCCTGGCGCGAGGTCGGCCGGCCGCCGTTCCCCTGCCTTGTCCTCCAGTACGTCGCCGGCGGGTCGCTGGAAGACGCCGTCCTGCGCGACGGGCCTCTGCCGTGGGACGTCGCGGGCCGATACGTCGCCGACGTCGCCGACGGGCTCCTGTTGCTTCACGGCAAGGGGGTCGTCCACCGCGACGTCAAGCCGGCCAACGTCCTGGTTGACCCCGAGCTGGGCGAAGCCCTGTTGACCGACTTCGGCATCGCCGCCCACCTGGCCGACCCGGGCACCGCCGCCGGCACGCCGCGCTTCATGGCCCCGGAGGCCCACCGCGGCGAGACGTCGCCGGCGCTGGACGTGTTCGGGCTGGCGGCCACCCTGTTCTGGCTCGCCACAGGCCAGCCGCCCTTCGACGCCCCCACCCTGCCCGGCCTGATCGCGGCGGCCGAGCGCGGCCTGGCTGCGATCGACCTGCGATTCTCCGGCCTGCCGTGCGAGCTGGAGCGGCTTGTCCGCGCCGGCCTGGCCGCCCGGGCGACTGACCGACCTGGGCTGCCGGCGTTCGTCGGCGAGCTGCGCGGCGCGCTCAACCTGGCCCTGGCCGACGGCCTGGCGACGAAGGACGGCGCTTCGGTCCACCTCCGGCTAACCGTCACGAGGCCAGATGGGGAAGCAATCGCCTCGACGCAGCGGCGGGCGGACCCGCTCACGCGCGACCTGAAGCGCGTGCCTGCGCCCCCGCCGCTGGTCAGCCTGCGCACCGGGGAGAGGGTACGGCTGGAGGTCGTCGCGGACCAACCGGGTTGCCTCACCGTCTTCAACGTCGGCCCGACGGGGAACCTCAACCTGCTGCACCCCGCCGGCCCGGCCGCGCCAGAGTCATGTCAGCCGGCGAATGAGGTCTTGCGGATCTCCGGCGTGGAGCTGACGCCGCCGGCCGGCCAGGAGCGGGTCGTCGCGGTCTGGTCGCGGCAGCCGGTGGCGCTGGACGGCCTCGTCGGGCAGCCGTACCGAGCCAGCCGCGACATGGCGAAGGTGGCGCGGTGGCTCGAAGCCGCGGCCCCAGAGGCTCGGCAGGCGGTCGTTCTGGAGCTGGATCATCGGTGAGAGGCGGGCGACACCCTCGTCCTCCCTCGGGCGGCGGAACCTCCAACAGCGGGGGCGGGGTCATGAGTCGGCGGGCGGCGTTGACGTTGGTGATCTGGTTCGCGGCGGGACACCTCCCGGTCGCCGCCCAGAAGGCGAAGCGCGAAACGGTCGTCCAGGGCAAGGCGGTCAGCGCGTGGGTCAAGGACCTGCAAGGCCAGGCGCTGCTGCCCCGAGTGCGGGCCGTCAACGCGCTGATGCTGGCCGGCCCGGAGGCCCGCGGCGCCGCTCCTGCGCTACTCGCGGTGTTCGGCGAGAAGGACGCCACCCTGCTCCAGCCCCTCGCGGCCGTCGCCCTGTCGCGCATCGGCGGCGACGCGGTGCCGGACCTGAGGAAAGGGCTGGCCTCGAAGGGCGGCGGCGTCCGCGCCGGCGCGGCCCTGACGCTCGGTCTGATTGGCCCGATGGCCGGCGCTGCCGCCCCCGACCTCGCCAGGGCGCTGGGGGACGAAGACGTGGCGGTTCGCCAGGCGTCCGCCCAGGCGCTGGGCCGACTCGAGGGCACCGCCCGGTCCGCACTGCCCGCGCTGGGCGGCGCGCTCCACGACCCCGACCCCGCCGTCCGGGTCGAGGCGGCATGGGCGCTGTGGCGCGTGTCGGGTCAGACGAGCGGGGTCGGGGCCATGACCGCGGCCCTGAACGGGGACAACCCCGCCCTGGCCCAGCGCGCGGCCGCCGTCGCCGGGGACATGGCCGACAGGGCGAAGGCCGCGGCCCCGCGGCTGCGGGAGCCTGCTGGCGAGTAAGGACGCGGCGACACGGTGGCGGCGGCGGAGCGCTCCATCGGGTGACGGGCGATCCCACCGAGGTGTTGCCGGTGCTGGCCGCCGAGATCGCCTCGAAGGAGAAGGGCCGGCGGCGGGCCGCCGCCGCCGCGCTGGGAAAGCTCGCCGGCGACGCCAAGGCCGCGACGCTTCTGGGATCGCTGATCGCCGATCGCGACGCCCATGTGCGCCGCGAGGCCGCCGCGTCGCTGGCCGAGGGCGGAGGCGCGCGGGCCGCCCTGGAGCGCGGCCTGCGGGACGATGACGCCGGCGTTCGGTGGTGGTGCGCGGTCGCGCTCGCCGCCCACGGCGACGTCCGCAAGCTGGAAGAGGAGGTCCTCCGCGCCCTCCGACGCCCCCTGTTCCGCCCCGGCGACGACGACGCGGCGCAGAAGCTCACCCTCGACGTGCAAGCGCCGGGCGTTGCTGTCGCGCCTTTGCTGCACATCTTGAGGACCAAGCCGGTCCGTTACCAGTATGAAGCGGCCCGCGCGCTGGGGCAGTTCGGTCTCGTCACGCGGGCGGCGCTCCCCGAGGTACTCGCGGCGTTGAAAACCGAGGACAAGCTACTCCGACGGGCGGTCGCCGAGGCGCTTGTGCCGCTAGGTGCGGAGGCGATGCCGAGTCTCGCCAAGCTGCTCGGCGACGCCGACCCGAGGTCCCGCGAAGGGGCCGCTCGGGCGCTGGGGGGGATGGGCGTCGCGGCCCGGTCGGCGCTGCCGGCGCTAGAGCAGATGCTGAAGGATCCTGACGCCGCGGCCCGCACCCAGGCCGCGCTGTCGCTGTGGTCGATCGACCAGAACGCCGAGGCGGCACTGCCGGTGGCGAACCTCGTCCTCAAGGACGTGGACACCGCCGACCGCTGGGAGGCGATCGAGGCGGTCGGCATCATCGGCGCCGAGGCCCGGCCGCCGATCCGCGGCCTCTTCGAGGTCCTGGCGAACGCGCTGAAGGACCGCGACCCGCGCGTCCGCGTCCAGGCGGCGCGGCATCTGTGGCGGCGTGAGCGCCAGGCGAAGGTCATCGTCCCCCTGCTCCGCGACGCCGTGGCCGACCGCGACCCTCTGGTCCGGGCAGTCGCCGTCGAGACGCTCGGCGAGTTGGGGGCCGACGAGAGCGCCTTGCCCCTCTTGGCGCTGGCGCTGGAGGACCGCGACGCCGGCGTCCGCCTGCTGGCCGAGGAGGGGCTGGCCCGCGGTGGTGTCGGCTCGGTGCCGAGCCTGCTGGAATCGCTAGGGGCGAAGAGCCGCAGGGTCCGCCTCGGGGCGGTCCGCGCCCTCGGGCTGATCGGCCCGGCGGCGAAGGGGGCGCGCGGGGGCCTGGAAAAACTCACGGCCGGCCCCGACGCCGCGCTACAACTCGCCGCCCGCGAGGCGCTCCGGGCCATCGGCCCGGCGAACCCGTGAGGCACGCCCGTCCTCGCCAGCCGGTTCGCGGATTACCAACGGCAGGCGGCGAGGGGCTGAGAAGTCATTCCGCCTAAGGGAACGAGCGACCGCGGCATGGCCAACGGCGGGCGATGGCCATGCCGCTCTCCGAGGAGTTTCGAGGCTCAACGGTGCTCCTTCAGGAGAGCCGCGAGGACGCCGGCGAGGCCGTCCGGGTTCGAGGCGGCTTGGCCGGCCTGCGGCGTCGAAGGGGAGCCGATGACCCCGCTCACCGACGTCCTGGGCAACCCCGAAACCGTCTGCCCGGTCAGCGAGAAGGAGGCGTTGAACGTCGGGGCGACTGGGCCGCCGACGATGTCGGTCCCGACGCGCAGCCAGTCCGGCTGTAGCTTGTCGTTGCGCACCCACGCCTGTAGGTCGCCGGCGAACTGCTTGGGCGGGGCCGACAGCCACAGGAAGTGCCCGTTGCCGCCCTTCAGCTGCACCTGCGGCACGAAGAAGTAGTGGTCGGCCGGCAGGGTGAGGGGCGTGTTGAAGGTGACGTTGAAGCGGACTTCCTCGCCGGACACCCGGCCTTCGCCGCCGGTCCGCTGGTGCGGGCTGGGGTGGATGCCGTTCACCACCGAGTTGGCCGCCACGAAGTGCGGGTTCAGCACCTGGAGCCCGAACGACAGGCCGGAGCCAGCCTCGCGGTCGGCGAAGGCGACGTCGGAGGGGGAGTTGGCGCGGGTCGGGACGTGGGGCGTGCGGGCCAGGTTGGAATCCTTCCCGAACACGCGGTAGATCTCCACTACCACATCCTTGACGTCCGAGGCCTTGGTTCCCGCGGGCAGCAGCCCGGTGAAGGACGCGTGGTTGAGCTGCGTCCTGGCGGCCAGGATGAAGTCGTCGGCCGCCTCGATCTCGATCCGGCCCGCCGCCGGCTGGGACGCGACGGCCATTTGGCCGTCGGGCAACCCCGTGCTGAAGGAGAACGCCGCCGGCACGCTGCGGCCCTCCAGCGATTCGAGACTCGGCCGGTAGCGGGATCGCTTCGCCCTGGCCGGGCTGACGGACAGGTTGCGGAGGGCCGTGCGGACGCCCTGGATCAAGCGGTTCATCGTATGCTCCGTATTTCAAGTGGGTTAAGTTTTGGAGGGGTTTCGACTGACCGTCCCGTCCCTCCGACTGACCATCCGTTGCCGGCTCGTCCCCGAACCTTGCGCGAAAATACGAAACGGCGCGCACCCTCGGACGACGCCGCTCGACGCGACGGCCGTCCGGCCGAGGCGCCAAGGCGGCGCGCCCCGAACCGGGGCAGGCGGCCCGGTGTCCTTGTCGGGGGCGAGGGGCGGGTGCGATTCCCGACGTGGGCCCCACCTGACGACGCCGGAGCTAGACGGCCAGGCAGCCGGCTGCAACCCGGCCGAAGTGGGTTCGACTCCCACCGGCGTTTCTGGCGCCGCGGAGGGGGCGGCGGTGTCAAGCCGCCGTCCCCTCCGACGCTTTTTCCCACCGGCAAGCCGTTCCGGTCACGCGGCCTGGCCCGAAGGCGCCGCCGGCGCCCGACGCGGCCGGCGCCGAAGCGGCCGTGCTCCCCCGGATTCGCTGAAGTCGGTTGCGTTCGCCCGGTGCTGGCGCATGATTGCTGCGGAACCGCCCCCGTCTCGTCCCCCTCCGGGACCGCCTCGGTCAAGGATTCTCCCATGAACCGTCCGCGTTGGATCGCCTGGGCCGTCGTCGCCTCGCTGGGTCTACTGCCGGGCTGCCAGAGTTCGTGTGGCAACGGCGGCGGGCTCCTGAGCGGGCTGAGCTGCCGGCGCGGCACCGTCGTCTACGACGGACCCGTAATGGCGACGCCGGTCAGCAGCATGCCCTTCGGCGATTGCTGCCAGGGCGGGCCGATGCTCGGCGACCCGTCGGTCATGCAACCCGCCCCGGCCGTGTCGAACGGCGTCGTGCCGCCGACCGCGACGCTGCCGTCGCCGACTCCCAGCACCGGCCCACCGCCGCTGGCCCCGGTGCCAGGGTCCACCCCGCCTCTGGCCACCCCCGTCCCCGCCCAGCCGTCGTATCGGCGGCGCTGATGGTGAAAGAAAGAGAAGGCGATTCCCCACGGAGCTGCGCTACACGGCCTTCGGACGCGGATGAAGACGGATCGGACAACAAAGCAGGTAGGAAGAGGGAGGCGTTGGCTTCCATCTTCCTACCTGCTTCTCTCTCTTCTTCTGATCCGTGTAGATCCGTGGACGGAGTCCGTGTGCCGAAGGCCCGTGGGGAATCGCCCGGACAATGCTCGTCACTTCTTGCCCGCGACCAGCTCCTTGAACGCCTCGCAGATCAGCGGCGCCGTCTCCGGGCCCATGCTGTTGATCTCGCCGTACTGGCCCTTCGCCTTGCCGTAGGCGAACGGCGGCTTCTCGTCCCACTGCCTCTTGGGAATGATGTAGCCGATCTCGTCGTTGGCCAGGCCGATGATCATCCGGTGCGGCCCCTTGAGCTGGGCGTAGACGGCAGGCTCGGCCGGGGCGTCGGGGAAGTCGGCGCCCGGCTCGGCCTTCTCGACCACCTTGCCCAGCACCAGCTCGGGGTAGATCTCGCCGGGGATGCACGCCACGTCGAGGTCGCCCAGCCGCAGGTGGCCCACCTCGCTGCGGACGCCATACGCCCTCTTCGGGTCTTCAATATCCTTTATCACCTTCCGCCTCGCCGGGTCGGCGTCCCACAGGAACACCTCGCGCTGGAAGACCCCGAACTGCCGGGCCACGACGTAGAGCCGGTTCGCCAGCGGCAGCTGGAGCGATTTCGACCGTGCGGTGATCGGCGTCAGGGCCGCGGGCTTGGCGGCCTCCACGGCCTTGGCCGCGGCGGCGCCGAGTAGCTCGCCGTAGCGGGACGTCTTCTCGTAGGTGCCGTCCTTCAGGTCCTCGCCCTTTTCGCCCTTGATCGGCACGTGCAGCGACGTCATCAGCCCGCCGACCGTCCCGGTGAGGTAGACCACCGGGCAGCGGTACTTGCCCTTCAGGTGGTTTACCGTGTAGCCGACGTAGTCGGCGCTGACCAGCGTGTTGTCACTGCCCAGCGTCTCGGGGTGGTTGTTCCACTGCACCACCAGGCCGGCCCGCCTCCCGCCCTTGGCCTCCTTGAAGTCGAGCACGACCAGGTCGTCGTGCAACACGATGGGCAGCCGGCTGTCGTGGAGTAGCTCCGGCGCCTTCACCGAGCCGATGCCCGCGGCGGCAGGTTGACGCCTGGCGTCGGCCTCCTTCACGGCCGCGACAATCTGCCTCTCCAGGAAGGCCATGTAGTCCTTGTCGATGCCGCTGACGAGGGGGCTGGCCCCCCAGATGCCGAGCGTGTCCGGCCCCTCGTGGCTGTGCGTGCTGGTGACGACGACCTGGCGGAAGCCGGGCAGCTTGGCCCGGACGCCCTCGACGAAGTCGAGGAACAGCCCGACGACGTCCACGGAGACGATGGCCACCTTCGCCTTGCCGTCGCCGAGCACGACGGCGCGGGCGAACAGCGGGTCGTGGACGCCGGTCGCCTTGCGGTTGGTGCCGAACCCGGCGAGGTAGACCGGCTTGCCCTTGGGATCGACCTTCGGCGTGACGTCGCGCTCGCCGAAGCCGACCTCCAGGGCGGCGTCCTCGGCGGCGGGGAGCGGTAGCAGAAACAACCCGCCGAGCAACAACAGCCCGGCGGCAGGGACGGCCCGACGCATGACGGCACCTCTTTACGTGGCAGCCTTGGCCTCGCACTCGCGCATGTAGCGGAGGCTCTCCCGGGCGATCGTCTCCGGGTCGGGGGAGTAGTCGAACACCTCGACCGACACCCACCCCTGGTAGTTGACGTCCTTCAGCGCCCGGAAGATCGGGACAAAGTCGGTGTCCCCGAACCCGGGGCCGCGCCGGTTCCGGTCGTTGGCGTGAAAGTAGTACATGTCCTTGGCGTGGCGGCGGATCAGTTCCGGCGCCGGCGACGCCTCGGTGCTCATCGCCTTCACGTCCAGGTGCAGCCGGAAGCATGGGTGGTCCACTCGACGGATCAGGTCCATGGCTTCGTCGGCGGTGTTGAGGAAGTCAGCTTCCGGCGGCGACAAGGGCTCGACGCACAGCTTCACGCCGACGTCGCCGATCGCCCCGGCGGCGCGGCGGAAGGTGTCAACGGCGTACTCCGTGGCCTGCTCTCGGGTCTTGCCCTCGGGGATTCGCCGCTGCATCGGCGAGCCGAACACGAGGATGTCGCCGCCCAGGTCGGCGCAGGCGCGGGCCAGTTCGACCAGGTAGCCGGCCGTCTCCCGCCGGACGCCCTCCTCCGGGGAGGTGAGCATCAGCCCCGTCGTCTTCGCCAGCAGCCAGTGCAGGCCGATGACCTGTACGCCGCAATCTTCGGCCTGCAGCTTCAGCTCGCGCCGGCGGTCGGGTGACACGTCGGTGATGCGCCCGGCGAGGGTGAACGGGGCGACCTCCAGGCCGGTGTAGCCCAGGCCGGAAATGAAGCGGCAGATCCGCAGGTGGTCCCAGCCCTCAAACGTCTCATTGCAGATGGCGTAGCGCACGACTCACCTCTCCTCCAGCGTCAGGGTGTCCGACCGCCCGTCGGAGGTGAGGAAGGTCAGCTCGACCTTCTTGCCGGCCTGGGCGACCTCGCGGTAGTAGTCGGCCGGCGAGGCGACGGCCCGGCCGTCGACGTGGGTGATGACCTTGTCCGGCTGGAGGCGGGCCTTGTCGGCGGGGCTGTCGTAGACGACCTCACGGACGACGACGCCCGCGGGGGTGGAGCGGTTCATGTTCGGGAACGGGTTGCGCTGCACCAGGATGCTGGTGTGGTCCACGCGAAGCCCGAACCGGGCCGGCGGCCGCTTCGACGCGATCACCGGGCCGGGGACGTAGAACTTGGCCAGCCTCACCGGGCAGCGCTTGGTGCCGCCGAAGTTCCGCGCCACCTCGACGACGGCGTTGCTGCCGGCCAGGGCCATGCCGATGTGCAGGAACAGGTCGTCGTTCTCACGGACCGGCTGGCCGTTGATCGCCACGATCCGGTCGCCGCCCACGATGCCGCCCAGCGCCGCCGGCGAGCCGGGGGTGACGCGCCAGATGTGGACGCCGCCCTGCCCCGCCCCGCCCTGGAGCATGACGCCGAGGAAGCCGTACTCGACCTCCTCGCCGCGGCGGAGCACGTCGATGATTCGGCGGGTGTTGGCGTCGAGGGGGATGGCGAAGCCCCCGGGCCGGTCGCTGCGGACGCCGGCCAGGGCGGTGGTCAGGCCGATCGCCTTGCCGTCGAGGTCGAGCAGCGCCCCGCCGGAGCAGCCGGGCGTCGTCTGCGCGTCGGTCTGGATCAGCGTGCCGTAGTGGTGCAGCGTCGGGGCCCGGTGGCGTTCCAGCTCGTTGTTCTGCTCGGGGACCTTGCGGCGGAGGTGGCTGACCAGCCCGTAGCCGGCGGTCGGCTCGGCGTCGCCGCGGAAGCCCGGGGCGAAGGCGTTGGCCAGGCTGAGGACGAACTGCCCGGTGCGGGCCGTACCGCCGTCGCCCAGCGGGAGCGCCTTCAGGTCGGCGGGCGGGTCGATCAGCTTGAGCACGGCCAGGTCGCTGCGCGGGTCGCAGGCGTGGATGTCGGCCCAGGACCCGGGCCGGCCCGGCAGGCGGACGTAGACCTTCGTCGCGTCCTTGACGACGTGGGCGTTGGTGAGGATCAGCCCGGCCCGGTCGAGGACGAACCCGGAGCCGTACGACTCGGGCACGACGGCGGGGTCGCTGAGGTCGTGCTGGGCGATGGTGCGGAGGATGCGGCCGCGGTGGGCGGCCCCGGTCGGCACCAGCTTCGCGGCGGCGTTAGCGTCGAACCGGCCGAGCAGCCCCTGCGGCTCGGGGCTGGCCTCGACGCCCCAGTAAGGGGCCTTCAGGTAGGCCTCGCTGCGCGAGACGAGGATGGAAGCGATGGCCGGCCGAGCGTCCCGTACCGCCCTGGCGACGCGGAGGTTCATCGCGCGGACCAGCTCGTCGTCGGCCCGGACCGCAGAGGCCAGGAAAAGCAGGAGCAGTGGTGCGAGGCGCGGCATGGCGATCCAACCCCTCGGTCGTGGCGAGCAGGTGTTTTATAGCGGACCCGCCGCGCCGACACCAGGGAGGGGGGTCGGCCAAGTCGTGCCACATCGATGCCCGTTGCGGGGTAGAGATCCGAGACGCTCAGAGAGGTGAGGCCCAGGCAAAGCACTCACCATTTGTTCTTCTTCCCCTCGGCCTCAATGGCACGCAGCTCCTTGATTGAGACGCCGTACTCCTTGGTGATTCGAGCGACCGCGGCCTCGTCGGCCTTGGCGGCGTTGCGGTTCAGGCTTTCCTTCATGGCCCCCAAACTGGCAAGGGGGTTCCCGAAGGAGGCGGCCTGGAACTCCTGGGCGAGGTTCGTCCCCAGCAGTAGCGCCTGGTTGCGGGCCTTGATGAAAGCCCCGAAGATGGCCCGCCGCTGCTCCTCCGGTAGCCGGGGTGCGCCAGGCCCGAAAACCCGGGAGAGGAGGCCCGGCTTTGCCTTGGGGGCCGCAGGAGCCGGAGCTTCCTCCGGCTCCGGCGTCTCCCTGCTCGCAGGGATGATGAAGCTGTGCCCGCACGCGGGGCATTTTGCCCGTTTACCCACCAGCTCTTCCTTGACCTTCAGCCGTTTCGCGCACCCGGTGTTCTCGCACTGGACCTTGATGAACATGACGTTCTCCCAGGGAGGTGGGTCGCCCCTCGGTAGTATCGCTACCGAGCGTTCGCGCCGTCAAGAATAACCTACAACAGCCCTCCAGGAACTTGCACTAACAATCGAGCCTGCCCAGAGCCGACCGACGTGAAGGTCAGCCTCGCCGGAGCAGGGCCGCGACCGGCCTTCCCTCGGCGAAGCGCACCGTGCGGCCGATCGGCGTCTGGTTCAGCTTCGCCGGGTCGATGCCGACCGCGGTCAGCACCGTCGCGTGCAGGTCGCCGACCGCGACGGGGTCCTTCGGGCCGGCTTTGCCGTCGGGGTCGGTCTCGCCGAGGACGACGCCGGGCCGGACGCCGCCGCCGGCCAGCGCCACGCTGAAGCCGTTGGGCCAGTGGTCCCGTCCGCCGGCGGGGTTGACGCTCGGCGTGCGGCCGAACTCGCCGGCGACGACGATCAGGGTGCGGTCGAGCTGGCCGCGCCGCCGCAGGTCGCGCACCAGCGCCGCCAGGGCCGGGTCGAGGATCGCGTTTCGGGCAGCGCAGAGCGAGTGGTTGTTCGCGTGCGTGTCCCAGCCGTCCAGCGTCACCTCGACGCAGCGTACGCCGACCTCGGTCAGCCGCCGGGCCGCCAGGCAGGCCCGGCCGAACGGCGTGTCGCCGTACTCGCGGCGCAGCGCCAGCGGCTCCGCCGAGACGTCGAACGCCTTCAACTGCTCCGAACCCATCATCTTCCGGGCGGCCGCCACAGTCTCGCGGTGCAGCGTCGCCTCGGCCCGCGACTTGCGGCCGCGCAGGAACGCCCGCTCGACGACGTCGAGGTCGCGCATCCTCTGGGCGTCGCGGTCGGCGCTGAGGAACGACTTGGTGTCCGGCACCGGGCTGGCCGGGTCGTCGCTCTTGAAGGCGTCGAACTGCTCGCCGAGGTAGCCGCCGCGCCCAGGCCACTGGCCGGGCAGGATGCTGACGTGCCGCGGGATGTCGGCACCGCCGGCGGGCAGCTCGTGGCAGACGACCGCGCCGATCGACGGGTGGACCACGGTCGGGTCGGGGCGGAAGCCGGTCTTCATCGTGTAGGTGCCGCGCTCGTGGTCGCCCTCCTTGCTGACCATCGAGCGGACCAGCGCGAACGAGCCTAGCTCCGCTGCGGTGCGCGGCAGGCCGGGCGCCAGCTGCACACCCTTGAGTGCGGTCCCGATGGCGCCGGTCCCGGCGGCGATGGGCGTGCCGGGGTGCGGGTCGAACGTCTCCAGTTGGCTCGGCCCGCCCTGCATCCACAGGAGGATGATCGACTGCGCCAGCTGCTTCGGCTGGCCCGGCGGGGCCGCGGCGCGGGCCAGCAGCGTGCCGACCGGCGTCAGCCAGGCCGCCCCGGACAGCGCGGCGTGGGCGAGGAAGTGACGGCGGCTCAGTGGTTCCATGAGAACTCCGTCGAGTTGATCAGCGCCCAGTAGAGGTCTTCGATCCGCTTCGCCCGGCTCAGGTTCGGATCAGCGAGTGCCTTCTCGAAGTGCGCGGCTTCCTCTGGTGTCGGCCGGCGGGTGAGCACGCAGAGGTAGGCCGTCTCGACCGCCTTGGGGTCGTTCGGGGCCAGTGCCGCGATGCGGCCGGTCGCGGTGAACGGCGAGGCCTCGACGCGCTCGCGCTGGAGCTTGCCGTTCATCATCAACAGCCGCTGCGGAATGGTGCCACCGCGGCCGCTAAACTCGTCCTCGCCGGAGTCGCCGTAGCGCTGCACGAAGTCGTTCTGATCGCCGAGGCGGATGAACCGCAAAACGATGTGCGACTGGGCGTCGATCGTCGTGATGGAGGCCGATTGCGTGACGCTGCCGGCGACTTGCTCCGGGCGCAGCCGGGTCAGCGGGAACGCCGTCCAGACGCGCTCGTCCTCCTCGGTCAGGTCGTGGTCGGCGGCGCTGTCGAGCCGGAAAGGGTGGGAGCAGGCGATGACCCGGACGAGCCGGCGCAGGTCGAAGCCGTGCGCTGCGAAGTCGTCGGCGAGGACCTGGACCGCCCCCGGCGCCGGCGCCTCGACTTCGAGGTTATCGACGGGGTCGATCATCGGCCGGCCGAACAGCAGCGCCCAGACACGGTTGACCGCGGCGCGGGCGAAGTAGGGGTTCTTCGGGTGCGTCACCCAGGCGGCCAGTTGCTCGCGGCGGCTGCCCTCCTCCGGCAGCAGCTCGGCGGCGAACGGCACGCGCGGGGCGACGACGGTTTTCTTCTGCGTCTTCTTGTCCTCCGGCTCGAACTCGCCCTGGCCATCGTAGATGCCGGTGAAGCCGACGCGCGTCTGGCCGAAGAACGCGGCGAGGCCCTGGAAGTCGGTCTGCTTCCATCGGGCGTAGGGGTGGTTGTGGCACTCGGCGCAGTCTAGCCGCAGGCCGAGAAAGGCGCGCGTCACCCGGCCGGCCAGCCGCACCGGGTCGGGCTGGTTGTCCTTGTCATTCTGGACGGTGACGCTGACGAAGTTGGTCGCCGGCTT
This sequence comes from Gemmataceae bacterium, assembly GCA_046350195.1. GTDB lineage: Bacteria > Planctomycetota > Planctomycetia > Gemmatales > Gemmataceae > CALDUY01. The sequence continues at coordinate 32,469 of JAXMAW010000029.1, read as the reverse complement.
GTCGGTCCACAGGCCGCGCGTCGCGATCAGGTCGCGGACCAGCTCGTCGTAGGGCCGCGCCTTGTGGATCTCGTCGCCCAGCCAGGAGACGAGCCGGCGGCGGCGGAAGAAGATGAACGGCCCGCCCTCGGTGCCGACCGCCGCGCGGGCGACGCGCTCGGCGAAGTGGTCGGCGAAGCGGCGGTCCTGGAGCAGATGATCGATCCACCACGCCAGACGCTCCTCGGGCGGGAGGTACTCGAACTGGCGGATCTCCTCCAGCGACGGCACAGTGCCGACCAGCGCCAGCGCCAGCCGGCGCATGACCGCGAGGTCGGGGGCCGGCCCGGCGGGCGAGAGCCTGGCCTCGGCCCACTCCTGGCGGAACGAGGCGTCGATCCGGGCGACGACCTCCCGGAAGTCATCGGCCTGGTAGGCGGCCGCGTCGTAGCGGGTGACCGGCTTCGGTTGGCGCGGCGGCATCAGGCTGGCGCCGAGCGCGACAACGCCGCCGGACAGTAGGCCGACGAACAGCAAGTTCCGGAGCCACATCACCAGGCCCTCCCGCTTGGGTCACGGGAGAGTCTACCACGGGGACAATCGCGTTGTTTCGCGGGTGGCGGGTTGCACTTCCACGGGGCGCCCCCTCGGGGAGGTTCTCAGCGGCAGAGGGCCCAGGGGCGATTCGTTTCTCGCTCGTTTCCCGGTCGTGCGGGGTGGCCGGTAGGGTCATCCGTACGACCGCCACCGCGGCCTGTCATTCGATCTCGGTGACCGTCCCGTCCGGCTTGATGTCGATCTCGCGGATCTTACCGTTCTTGTTCTTGCCGATCACCTCGAACTCGCCGTTGGGCTTTTTCATGGCCCGCTCGAACTTCACGTCGGGCAGCTTCTCCTTCGCCACCTTCATGACGTTCTCCGGCACCTGTTCCAGCGTGATCGGCACCTTCTTCTCCATGCCGCGGCCCCCGCACCCGACGGCGGCCAGCAGGGTCAGGATCGCCAGGAATCGACGAGACATTAGTAAGCTCCCGAAATGGGCTCCCCGCCGGCCCGCGTGGACAGGGCCTTGAAGGTCGCGTAATCGACGGCGTTGGTCAGGAAGCTGACGTGCCCGTCGGCGTACAGGAAGTTCAGGCCGCCGGTGTGTCGGCTGGAAAAGTGGTTGGGCTCTTGTAGGGGGACGCGGGGCCGTCCCACGCCTCGGCGGAGTGGCCCAGGACGTGGTTGGTTTCGTTCTCGACCTGCACCCCGAACGGCGAGCCGGGCGCGCGGTCTGGCCGGCGTTGGTGACGGCCCCGACCCAGGTCGTCTGCCCGTAGAGGTAGCGGCGCTCTCCGACCATGATGGTGCTGCTGGTCCCGTCCGTGATGTCGGCGATGCGGACCTGGCTGCCGCGGAAGAACACCCCTGCTCGCGCTGGTCCACCCCCGGCTCGCCGGTGCCGTACATGCCGGGGTAGCTCGCCGTGGCGACGTCGCAGATGTTCGCCAGACCGCCGGTGAGCGTCATCTGGGCGGCGGTGAACTTCGCCGGGGGCGAGTCGGACGGGCAGAGGTAGCTCTTCACCTGGGCGACGCGGGAGCGCCGGTGCACGGGCGCCTGATCGGCTGCTTGAAGTCGATTCGTCGAACAGCGGCTGCTGCTCCATGTGGAGGAGGAAGCCGCCCACCCCCAGCCTGGCCCGGTGTCGTTGCCGGAGGCGTCTCTGAGCCGGAGGAATCCGGCGGGAACTGCAGGGTTGGCGTCAGTTGTAGCCAGGCCGATCTGCTTGAGGTTGTTCGTGCACGACATGCGTGCGGCGGCCTCGCGCACTTCGCACAGCAGGAAGGAGCAGGCCGATGAGGGCGTTGATGATGGCGATCACCACCGCAACTCGATCAGCGTAAAGCCGCGTCGCTTCATGGCCCCACCTCTTACAAAGGCCGCAGGTTTGGCCTCGACCAGATACCCGTTTCATGCTACCGCTGAGCGGCTTTCCCCGCCAATTAGAGTAGGTTAAAACTTCTAATGCGGCGGGCAAGGAGTACGATGATCCCGGAAGGGAGGGGCGATGTCGCGCATCCTGATCGTCGAGGACCGGCAGTGCTGGCCGCCAGCATCCGTGCAGGGGCTGGAGGAAGAAGGCCGAGGCGGAGGCGGCCCACACGGGCGAGGAGGGGTTCTACCTGGCCTCCACGCGGCCGCCCGACGCCGTCGTGCTGGACGTTGCTGCTGCCGGGCCGCGACGGGTTCCAGGTCCTCGCCGACCTCCGCTGGCGGGTTCGCCAAGCCGGTGCTGATCCTGACCTTCATGGCGACGCGGTCGAGGACCGGGTGCCGGGCTGAACGGCGCGCGGACGACTACTTCCGTGAAGCCGTTCGCGTTCGCCGAATCCCGGTGGGCCCGGTTCCGGGCCCTGCTGCGCGGAACCGTCGGGATCGCGAACTGGCCCCGCGCCGACGACCTCGAGGTGGACCTGCTGACCCGCGGGTGGTCCGGGCCGGCGTCGGTTCGGTTCGAGCAACCGGGAGCAGCGAGCTCGCTGGAGTACCTGCCAGCGGCACGGCGAACGAGACGGTGACGAGGGTGCGCTGGCCCGCGACGTGTGGAAGGAGCCGGACGGCCTGCTGATCAACACCAGGTGCGTCAACGCCCTGCGGAGGAAGGCGGAGCGCTCGGGCACCGGCCGATCATCGTGACCGTCCGGGGCGTCGGCGCCGTGAGGGACCGCTGATGACTCGGCTGAGCATCCGCTGGAAGCTGACGCTGGTACAAGCCCTCGTGCTGGCCCTGCTACTCCCGCGTTCGCCGCCGCGGTGTACTGGGCGGTTCGTCACCGCCCTGGTCCTGGACGCCGATCTGGTCGGCGGAGGAGCCTGGGGCGACGCGGTTCGGTGGAGCGCTGCCGGACGAGGCCAGCCTGCGGGTCTGGCCGACCGCTGGTCGTCCGGCACGAGTCGTTCGAGTACCAGGTGCTCCGCGGCGACGGGTCGCGCTTCTTCGCCAGCGACGACCTCCTCGACAAGGCCCTTCCCCCGCCGTCCTCGGCCGGGGCGGGCGTGCCGAGGACGGTGGAGGAAATGGGCGGAGCGCTGGCGGGTCGCGTCGATGATGCCCAGGCCTGACCGCCCGACGTGGGTGGCCAGCCCGCTGGCCACGTTCGAGCGTGAGACAGGCCTTGCTGTGGGCCTTCCTGCTGGCAGGCCCGCTGACCGTGCTGGCCACGCTCGCCGGGGGTACCTGCCTGCTGATGCTGGCCCCTGTCCAGTGGAGATGAACGACGCGGCCCGGCAGATCGTGCCGCCGAACGGCTGACCGAGGCTGCGTGGCCAACCCCGGCGATGAGCTAGGGCAGCTGGCGGAGCTGCTCAACGGCATGCTGGACCGGCTGGAGCGGTCGTTCGCGGAGATGCGCGGTTCACGGCCGACGTTGCCCACGAGCCTGCGACGCCGCTGGCCGTCATCCGCAGCGAGGCTGAGGTGGCGCGGTGCGCCGGGTTCCTCCGGCCAGTACGAGCGCTGGAAACGTCCTGGAGGAGGTGGTCTCGGCTGAGCCACAGATGGCCGACCAGCTGCTGTTCCTCTGCCGCCAGGACGCCGGGCTGAACTCCGCCGGCGAGCGAGCCGGTCGCCAGCGCGCTGCTCGAAGGAGGTGGTCGGCAACATGCGGCCGTGGCCGAGGAGAAGGGGGTGGCACTGTCGCTGGCCGAGGGCCCGGCTGCGCGTGCGCGGCGGGGGACGGCCGGCATTCGCCGCGTCTTCTACAACCAGGACAACGCGGTGAAGTGCTGACGCCGGCCGGCGGGCGGGTCCGGGTGGGCTGTCGGCGGACGGAGTTGAGGTCGTGGTCAGCGCGGACGACACCGATCGGGATTCCCCAGGAGCACCTGCCGCGGATCTTCGACCGCTTCTACCGGGTCGATCCGGCCCGGACCGGCGACGAGGCGGGGGCCGGGCTGGGGCTGGCGATTTGCGCTCGGCCGTGCGCGCCGGCGGGGCTTTGACCGTCCGCAGCGTGTAGGCTGGTAGCTCCTTCGAGGTCCGGCTGCCGTCGTGCGACGGCCCGTGATCCGTGCAGGTTGCCCTCCGGACAGAACCCCAATTCAGCTACAGCCCGACACGGACGGAACGAAGTTACCCGGGGGTTAGCCATGAAGAAGCCGTCCAGGGAAAAGTCGCGAAGCGGCTGGTGGCGTGCCTGGGGGCGCGTTTCATCGGTTGGGTCCTCTACTGGGGCGTCACCAAGTACTGGGGTGCAGCCTGGGGCCTTCGGGGAACGTGCTACGCCCCGGCTGCCGCGCCGGGCCATGCAGGATGAGGACCCCAGGGTCCAGCGGGCGGCGCGGGAGGCGCTGGAGCGGGTCGGCCCGGCGGCGGTGCCGTCCCTGGTCGAGACGCTGAGAACCGGAGACGCGGCCGGCCGGGCCAGCGCGGCGGCGGCTCTGGGTTACCTCGCCCAGCGGGGGCAGGACATCTCGGCCGCCGTCGGCGCCCTGACCGAGGCGGCCGGCGACGCCGACGCCGACGTGCGGGCCACGTCGATCCGGGCGCTGTGGAGCGTCTGCGCGGACGGCAAGGAGTTGTTGCCCCTGCTCCCGGCGGGCATGAAGGACCCCGACGCGCAGGTCCGCGCGGAGGCCGCCGAGGCGGTGTGGCGGGTCGGCCTGGCGGACGAGTCGGTGATCACGGCGCTGGTTAAGGTGCTCAGGGACCCGGACGCGCACGCCCGCGCGGAGGCCGCCGAGGCGCTGGGCCGGATCGGGCCGAGGGCGCGCGCCGCCGCCCCGGCCTTGAAGGAGGCGCTGAACGACCCGGACGGGCGGGTGCGCGAGGAAGCCGCCGAGGCCCTGGAGTCGGTCGCCCGGGGGGGCAAAGACTGACCCGTCGCCCCGCCAGCCGTTCTCGGCCCCTTCGGCGGGGTCCAAGGAATCGGGGTGTCAGGGCCGTGCTTAGGCCCGAAACGCCGCCTTCAGCAGTTGCGTCAGGCCTGCCACGGCCAGGCCAGGTACAATGTCGTTGCACGCATTTGCCTCGGAACGGCTATCACCCTCAGCCCGTGAACGTATGTTCGGCGGTCAAAGAAAGGCCTGGAGGCGTCAGATGGGAAAGCGTTCCTGGTTCAGCACGTTCGGCGTGGTGTGGCTCGCGTTGGGAGGCGTGCTGCTCGTTCGGGGCGGGGTGGCGGACGCTCAGGGTAGGTACGCCGACGTGACGGACGCGGACGTCGTCGCGCTGAAACTGAACCATTACCACCGGGCGAAAGGCCCGGGCCGCGAGGCGGATTTCGAGTTCTCCTTCAACAAGAAGAAGGAGTTCGTCATCCGCAAGGGCAAGGGGCCGATCCCCGCCGATCTGATATCGAAGCTTCTGCCCGCCGGCACGAAGGCGGAGGAGATTCGGGGGAAGTGGAAGCTCGAAGGGAAGAGCGGACAGCGGCTGGTGCTCAGCGACATCAAGGCGGGGAACACGGACGGGAAGAAGGACGTGAGCCTGCCGATCTACCGGACGGCCCCCACCGTGGTGCGGGTCGGCGAGCCGCAGTACGTGTTCGCCGTGAGCAGGTAGGGATGGCGGAAGGGCCTCAGGACGAAAACGATCAAAGCCCAGGTCCGCGGACGCGAAGTAGCTCTCATCTAGACGGTTGACGGAGCCTACTTCATGACGACCGCCCTGCGGGTTACACGGGCCTACAAACGCTTCGGCGCCACCCAGGCGCTCAACGGGGCCGAGTTCGCCCTCGAACGCGGGCAGCTCCTCCTGCTGCTCGGGCCGAACGGCGCCGGTAAGACGACACTGGTCCGCTCGGTGGCGGGGCGGGTGCGGCTCGACCAGGGCGAGATCGAGCTGCTGGGCCGCAAGCTCAACGGCGCAACCGGCGACGTTCGCCGCTCGCTCGGCATCGTGCCGCAGGAGATCGCCCTGTACCCGCTGCTGACGGCGCGGGAGAACCTGGAGGTCTTCGGCAGCTTCCACGGCATGACCGGCGCCGAGCTGGCGGCTCAGGTGACGAGCGCCTTGCAGTGGACCGGGCTGGCGGACCGGGCCGGCGAGCGGGTCAGCGGCTTCTCCGGCGGCATGAAGCGGCGGCTCAACATCGCCTGCGGCATCCTGCACAAGCCGGAGGTGGTCCTGCTCGACGAGCCGACCGTCGGCGTGGACCCGCAAAGCCGAGAACGCATCTGGGAGATGCTCGACGGGATGAAGCAGGCCGGCACGTCCCTGGTGCTGACCACGCACCAGCTCGACGAGGCCCAGACGCGCGGCGACCGGATCGTCATCATCGACCACGGCAAGACCATCGCCGCCGGCACGTTCGCCGAGCTGGTCGAGCAGACCGTCGGCCCGCGCCGCCAGGTCACGCTGACGCTCGACCGGCCGCTGGACCAGCCGCTCGACGGCCTGGCGGCGGAGGCCGTCGGCAGCGCCGTCCGCGTCCAGGTCGCCGAGGTGGCGGCGGAGCTGCCGCCGCTGCTGGAGCGCGTGCGCGCGGCCGGCCGGCGCGTCGAGGACGTCGGCGTGCAAAGCCCGACGCTGCAACACGTCTTCCTGCACCTCACCGGCCAGGAGTTACGCGAATGACCTCGACGATCCTCCGCGTCTTCTGGATCGGGCTGTGGCGCGACCGCGTCGCCTGGCTGTTGACGTTCATCGTCCCCGTGGCGTTCCTGTCGATCTTCACCATGATCTTCAGCGGCCAGAGCCGCGACGGCACGCCGGCGGTCCGGGTCGCCGTCGCGGACGAGGACGGGTCCGAGTTCAGCAAGAAGCTGGTCGCGGCGATGGGGAAGGAAAAGTCGCTGCGGGTCAGGACCGGGCGTGAGGCGGGGAGCGACGCCGGGCCGCTCACACGGGCCGCCGCCGAGGCGCTGGTCCGCGACGGCAAGGTGGCGGCGGCGGTCGTGTTGCCCAAGGGGCTGGGACGGTCGTTCCCGGCGTTCTCCGGCGACCGGCCGACGGTCGAGGTGCTGGCGGACACGTCCGACCCGGTCGCGCCGCAGATGCTGGGCGGCCTGCTGCAAGGGCTGGTGATGACGGCCGCCCCGGACGCGATGATGCTCGGCGGCATCGACCAGTTCAAGAAGTGGGGCGGCCCGCTGACCAGGGAGCAGCAGAAGGCCATCGAGGAGGCGGGGAAGTTTTTCAACCAGCCGGCGAAGAACGGCGATCCGGGCGAGGGCGCCGCTTCGGCGGGGCTGCTGGCCGTCCAGGTCGTGGACGTGCTGGGGCAGGAGAAGGCGAACCCGATCGTCGCCTTCTACGCGGCGGCGACGGCGGTGATGTTCCTCCTGTTCACCTGCGCCAACGGCGCCGGCGGGTCGCTGATCGAGGAGGTCGAGAGCGGCACCCTGGACCGGCTGCTCTCGTCGAACCTGACCATGACCGGGCTGCTCGCCGGCAAGTGGCTCTCGTTCTGCCTGCTGGGGATGATGCAGATTTCGGTAATGTTCCTCTGGGGCTGGCTGGTGTTCAGCCTCGAGCTGTGGAGCCACCTGCCTGGGTTCGTGGTGATGACCGTGTTCACGGCGGCGGCGGCCGCGGCGTTCGGCCTGCTGCTGGGGACGCTCTGCCGGACGCGGGGCCAGCTGGCGGGCGTGTCCACGACGGTGATCCTGCTGATGTCGGCGGTGGGCGGGTCGATGATCCCGCGCTTCGTGATGAGCCAGGGGTTGCAAACCGTCGGGCTGCTCACGTTCAACGCCTGGGCGCTGGACGGCTATCAGAAGGTCTTCTGGCGCGACGCCCCGGTGTGGGAGCTGTGGCCGCAGGTCCTGGCGCTGGCCGCCATGGCGGTCGTGTTCCTCGGCGTGGCGCGGCGGCTGGCGCGGCGGTGGGAGACGGTTTGACCGCGCCGGCTGAAACCCAGGCGACGGCCGCGAGTATCACCAGTCATGAGCCAAAGCTCCCACGACTTCCAGGTGATGGATGCGCTGCCCGCCGTGATGCCGCCGCCGCTGCCCGTCGTCCTGGACGCGCTGCCGGCCACCGTCCCTCCCCCCTTGCCGGCCCCGCCGAAGCGCAACGCTCTCGTCCGGTTCGCCGTCGGCACCTACCGCCTTGTCGGCTCCGTCCTCGAATGGCTGTTCGGCGCGGCGGTGCTGACGGTCGGCCTCGCCGTGCTGGCGGCTCTGCCCCTGGTGCAGTTTCTCAGCCTCGGTTACCTGCTGGAGGCCGGCGGCCGGGTGGCGCGCTCCGGCCGGCTGCGCGACGCCTTCGTGGGCGTGCGGCTGGCGGCGCGGGTGGGCGGCGTCGTTGTCGGCAGCTGGCTCTCGCTGCTGCCGGTTCGCTTCGTCTCCAGCATGGCCTACTCGGCGAACGTCATCGACCCCGGCGGCCCGGTCGCGCGGGGCTGGCGCCTCGGGCTGTTTTTGCTGATCGGCTTCACCGCCCTGCACATCGCCGCCGCCTGCATGCGCGGGGGCAAGCTGCGCTACTTCGTCTGGCCGTTCAACGTCGTGTGGCTGGCCCGACGGGTCTGGCGCGGCGGCTACTTCGCCGAGGCGCGCGACGCGGTCTGGGACACGTTCGTCGCCCTGCGGCTGCCCCACTACTTCCTGCTCGGCTTCCGCGGCTTCGTCGCCGCGCTGGCGTGGCTGATCGTTCCGGTCACGCTGCTCGCCGCCGGCCATGCGGTGCCGCCGCTCGGCTTCCTCGGAGGGCTGCTACTCGGCATCGTCCTGCTGTGGTTGCCGTTCCTCCAGATGCGCGTCGCCGAGAGGGGTCGGCTGTCCGCGGGGTTCGAGCTGCGGGCCGTCCGGGCCGACTTCAGCGCGCTCCCTGGGCGTTCACCATCGGCGCGCTGATCCTCACGCTCGCCCGCTGCCTCTGTACCTGCTCAAGATCGAGATGGTGCCGCGCGAGGCGGCGTGGCTGCCCAGCCTGTTCTTCATCGCCTTCATCTTCCCGGCGGCATCCTGACCGGTTGCCGTGTCGGCCCGCCGCCGCGAGGTTCCGCGCCACTGGTTCTACGCTGGGCCGCCTAGCCGCTGCCGGCCGGCCGGCGTTCTACGTGTTGGTCGTCTACTTCGGCGCAGTTCACCAGCTGGAACGGCGTGTTCAGCCTCTACGAGCAGCACGCCTTCCTGCTGCCGGTGCCGTTCTTCGGGGATGACGCCGCCGGCCAGGTCCAGGCCTGCCGGCGTGGTACAATTCACCCATGCCCCTTGATTTCCGCGACGTCGATCCCCGCGAACTGCGGGTGCCGCCTTCCCGCCCGTGTGGGGCCGACCCGGTCAAGTTACAGCGGCAGGTCGCCTGGTCTGGAGCGGCCAGCACCGGCCCCAGGCACCCTGGTCCGGGTTGAAGTGATCGGGAGCTTCGCCGCGCATTCGGCACGGCTGGGTCGATCGGAGAACTCCCGCCATGATCCCCCCGACGCGCCTGGAGGCGTTGGCCGTTCTGGCCAAGCTGGTCGAGATGTCCTCGACGGCGGCTGGGTCAGCTGCTGGCCCACCTCGGCTTCCTCGGGGAGGACCAGACCGGGCGGTCCCTCTGGAACATCGACGACGAGGAGTTCCTGGCCGTCTTGTACCACCACCGCTGAGCCTGGCGCGCGGTCGGAGGCGGCCCCGAAACAACCCCTCCTCTGACTCGCCCCGCCTGACGACCGCGGCCCTGGGTAGCCATGCCAACCGAGCCGCACTCCAGCTCTCCGTCCGCCACCTGACCCGCGGCGAGGTCAGCCTCCTGCGCGACTGGCCGAACAGCGAGGGCTGGAACCCCGGCCTGCACGACGCCGCCGTCTTCTACGACGCCGACCCCGACGGCTTCTTCGTCGGCGAGCTGGACGGCCAGCCGGTCGCCACCGTCTCCGGCGTGGCCTACGGCGACTCCTTCGGCTTCGTCGGCCTGTACATCTGCCGGCCCGAGCACCGCGGCCGCGGCTTCGGCCTCTGGGTCTTTCAGGAGGCGATGCGCTACCTCGGCGACCGCAACGTCGGCCTCGACGGCGTCGTCGCCCAGCAGGACAACTACCGCAAGTCCGGCTTCCACCATTGCTACGACAACGTCCGCTACCAGGCGGTCGGCGGCGGCGAGCGAGTGGCGGACGTCGTCCCGCTGTCCGAGGTGCCGTTCGCGGAGATCAATGCCTACGACCGCGCGCACTTCCCCGCCCCACGGCCCGAGTTCTTGCGCGGCTGGATCGCCATCCCAGGCTCGGCGGCGCTGGCCCGTCTGCGCGGCGGCAAGCTCGTCGGCTACGGGGTCATCCGCCCCTGCGTGGTCGGCTTCAAGATCGGCCCGCTGTTCGCCGACGACCCCGGCGTCGCCGACGAACTGTTGCGAAGCCTCTCGCCCATGCCCCGGGCCAGCCGGTCCTGTTCGACGTTCCCAACGACAGCGCCAACCCGCACGCCGCTGGGGTCGTCTCCGATACGCCTCGCCCCACGGCTACCGCACCGGCCGGATGTGCACGAAAGCGCCGCCGCTGCCGCTCGATCAGGTCTACGGCGTGACGAGCCTGGAACTCGGCTGATCGCTACTTCTTCCGGGTCAGCACCAGCTCCATGATGATCCGCTCCTTGCCGTCGGCACCGACCGTGAATTGCTGGTGAACGATCTTCTTGCCGTCGTCCTCCAGCTTCGACACCGTCTTCGACACGCGGCCCTCCTTGGCCTCGCCCAGCGAGGTGCCGAACAGGACGATCTGCTCGCCGTCGAACTTGTCCTTGCTCTTGCGGAACGACATGGCCGTGCGCCGCGAGTCGATCCAGACGGTGGTGAACGCCCCCGACGACGTCTCGAAGCCGACCAGCCCCTGGCCGGTCGTCTTCGTCTCGCCCTGCCGGAAGGTGAACGACGACTGGAGGAAGCGCCCGCCCTGGATCATCTCCTGCTTGCACTCGCCGTTCTGCACGACCGGCTTGCCGCCCGCCCGCGGGTGGAACGTCTTGACCACGTCCCAGTCGCCGACGAACTTGGCCAGGTACTTCTGCCCGGCCCCCGGCGCGGAGCGCGGCTCGAACTTGTCCTGCGGGTCCTTCTTCTTGTCCTGCGCCGGGGCCAGGGCGACGGCCAGCCAGACCGCCGCCGCGAACGCCCCCAGTGCGGGCAGCCTTGTGTGTGCCATCGTGATTCGCTCCCCTCGGCCCCACCGCTCGGCCACTCAGTCCCCGTCCGGGGTGAACGTCCTGGCGGGAAGGCTCTTCACCTGACGGAACTCGACGATCTCGGATTCGAGGAACAGCTGGCCGTCGTGGTAAGTCTTCGTGTGGGCTGGCATCTTGACGCCGTCGAACTCCTTGTGGCCGCCAAACTCCAGCTCCACCTTCTGGCCCTTGCCGGTCCTCGGGTCCTTCGCCGTCATCTCTGACTTTACCAGCAGGTACGTCTCGGCGTCGAACGTCAAGAGCAGGTCGGGCTGGCCGGGCCTCGCCACCTTGACCCGCGTCGCCGGTCGGCCGTTCTGCACGGCCTTCCCGGCGAGGCTCAGGCGGACCTCCTTGTCGGTCAGTGGAACCAGCGTGGTAGCCGTCTGCTTGTGATAGAACGTCTGCTTGACGCGGGCGACCTCGGCGGCGGTCATGGCCCGGACGGAGCCGCCCTCGACGACCCAGCCCTTCTCGCCGTCCACGATCCGCGAGTGAACGACCTTCTTGCCGTCGGCCATCCGGGTGCTGTCGATGCGGAACTTGCCCGGCACCAGGCCGTGGAAGTCGGCCCGCGACGGCCTACCCTGGAACATCCCGACGGTCTTCCACACCCCGCCCGTCAGGCCGGCGAGCTTCTTCGCCCCGCCGGCCGCCTCAATGGCGCGATCGACGACCTTGCGGGCCTCGGCGGCGTCGTCCGCGACGGCGAGGCCACCGCACGGCCAGAGTAGTACGGCGACGACAAGGACTCGGTGCATCCTACACCCTCCCCCGGCTCAGAAGTCGCTAAAGACCTCGCCGCCAGACCTCGACCCCAGGCTGCCCCAGGTGTTCAGATCGACCGAGTTGTTCACGAACCGGACGCTGCCGTCGCAGCGCAGCAGGTTCACCCCGCCGGTGTGCTTGCTGCGGGCCGCCTTCCAGTTCGCCGCCGTGCTGATGCAATCCATCGACGGCGAGTTCGGCGCCTGCCCGTGGTCGTACAGCGTCTGGTAGGCGTCGCCATCGACCCACCGGGTGTTGCGGTCGAACTTGTACTGCGGGGCCGACGTCCCCACGTCGCAGTTGGCCAGGGTGAACGCCGTCTGCGACTGGAACCAGCGGTAGGTCCGCTCCATCGTCGCGACGTCGGTCGGCGCCGTGCCGGACGCCGCCGCCGCGTTGCCGATCAGCGTCTCGCTGGCCATGGCCGTGTTCGACGTGCCGTCGGAGATGTCGGCGAACCGCGTCTTCGAGCCGTTATAAAACACGCCGTCGGGCGGGGGCACGGCGGTGAAGCCCGGCGAGCGCGACGCGCCGTTGCGGCCGCTGCCGACGCAGACGGCGTAGTTGGTCGGGGCGAACAGCGGGTCCGGCTTGCCGCCGCTGAGCGGGTCGCTGGGGCAGAGGAAGATCGGCACGGAAGACTGCACCGCCTGGACGTTGCCCTTGCTGTTGATGACGTTGCCGCTGTTGTCGTAGAGCGGGTTGTCCAGGTCGCACAGGTTGTACACCGCCGTCTGCTCCAGGTACGGCGTCAGCTTGGCGAAGGCCGACCAGCGGAAGCGGAAGGTGGCGATCGAGGCATAAGCCGGGTCCTTGCCCAGCTTCTGCTCGTAGCCCGCCGGGAAGTAGCCCAGGGCCGACTCGTGGTTGTGGAAGGCCAGCCCCAGTTGCTTGAGGTTGTTCTGGCACTTCATGCGGGCGGCGGCCTCCCGCACCTTCTGCACGGCGGGGAGGAGCAGGCCGATGAGGATGGCGATGATCGCGATGACGACCAACAGCTCGATCAGGGTGAAGGCATGCCGAGCCATCCTGAAACGATGATACGTGGACATCATGGCGACCTCAGTATTTGAGAGGAAAACGGGTAGAAGGAGTGCCGAAAGGTGAGCGTACTCAACTGTGAGAGTATGTCAATGAGATGACAATAATATTAAGAAATCGTCATCTTTCCGAAGGTGCCCCAATTGAGCAGGATGGGCTGCCACGCGCCACGTGGGCGGGGTTTCGCCACGCCCACAGGGCGCGTGGCCTGGGGACCTTGTTCCGGGTGGGATGACTCCCCGCCCTCGGGGCACGTGGCGCAGCAGGGCAGGCTGGACGGCTGCCCTCTGGCTTGTCGCCTGGGGACGTGGATGAAGAGCGCTACCGCGTATTCCGTCGCCAAAACGGCGTGGCCAGGTCGTGGAGGCCGTTGGCCATGAACACCCGTCGGGAGGGGCCGCGCTACAGGGTGGTTCCCGAGCCGGCCCCGTTAGGGAATGTACTACGTCACGAAGGCGAGGTCAGAAGTCGCTGCCCAGCACCTCGCCGCCGGACCGCGAGCCCAACGCCCTCCAGGTCGTCACCGAGATGTTGTTACTGACGAACCGGACCGAGCCATCCATCAGCATCGCGTTGACACCCGCGGTGTGGTAGCTCCGGCTGGTGATCGCGCCGTAGGACGGCTTCGAGGCGTGTGACCCCTCCACCTGGGTCAGCACGTCGATGTCGTACGTCACCCCGCCGGTGTCGAACGGCACCTTGGTGTTGGGAGTCAGGACGAAGTTCACGCCGCTCTGGTGGCACGGCGAGTCGGTCCACTCGGTGTGGGCGATCTCGCCGCGGAACGAGCCCGAGGCGGCCAGCGCCGCCACGTCGGCCGCCGAGGCCGGGAACGGCGCCCCCAGGGCGGTCGGCGACGAGGTGTTCCGCACGTAGGCCTGGTAGGCCTTGACCTCGGCGAAGCCGATGGTGTTGCTCATCCCGTCGGTGAAGTCGGCGGGCCGGGTGGGGTAGTTGACCGGGATGGCCCCGTCGCCGCCCTGCCCCGTCGCCGGCGAGAAGATGAACCAAGGCCCAAGGTTCGCCCCGTAGTTCTGCGGGTAGGTGATCTTGCCGCCGCCCTGGTCGCGCGGCTTGTCGTTCCTCTCGCTGGGGCACAGGTAGATGGCGATCCGCTGGCCGATCACGTTCAGCTGCGTCGCCGGCGTCGCGTTCAGGTCGATCAGGTTGTACAGGTTGCCCTGCTCGAGGTACGGCAACAGGCGGGCGTGCACCGAGTAGACGTCCGCGGAGACCACGCCCACGGGGTAGACCCCGGCGGGAGGGTACTTCTGAAAGGTCGATTCGTAGTTGTGCAGGGCCAGGCCGATCTGCTTGAGGTTGTTCATGCATTTCATGCGGGCGGCGGCCTCGCGGACCTTCTGGACGGCGGGCAGCAACAGGCCGATGAGGATGGCAATGATGGCGATCACCACCAGCAGCTCGATCAGCGTGAAACCGGAACGAGCCCTTTTTAGGCGATGGGGCAGGGAGTCCATGACGGCCTCGAATTGTGTTGGAACAAGGGGTGGAAGGAATGCCGAAAGTTGAGAGTAAACCCCTCATTCTAACATGTCAAGAAGATGACAGAATAATTACGATCCCGTCATCTTTCCAGATCGACGGGGTAAACCTTGCGGAAGGTCGCTGCCCGGAAGACAATAAAATCAAATCGGTGAGGGCCCGAACCGTCGGGGAACGAGACGCCGTGAAGATCCTGGTCGTCGAGGACGAGGGGAAGACTGCCGCGTACCTCCGGAAGGGGCTGACGGAGAACGGCTTCGTCGTCGATGTGGCGTCCACCGGCCTGGAGGGCCTCCGCCTGGCCGGCACGGGGATCTATGACCTGGTCATCCTCGACGTGATGCTCCCCCAGCGCGACGGCTGGTCGGTCCTGGCCGCCATCCGGCAGGGCAACGTCCAGACGCCGGTGCTGTTCCTCACCGCCCGCGACTCGGTGGACGACCGGGTCAAGGGGTTGGAACTGGGGGCGGACGACTACCTGGTCAAGCCGTTCGCCTTCGCCGAACTGCTGGCGCGGATCCGGACGCTGCTGCGGCGCGGCCCGGTCCGCCAACCCGACGCCGTCCAGGTCGCCGACCTGGAGATCGACCTGAGCCGGCACCGGGCCACGCGGGCGGGGCAGCGGCTGGACCTGACCCCCAAGGAGTTCGTCCTGCTGACGCTACTGGCCCGCCGCGCCGGCGAGGTGCTGACCCGGACGCTGATCGCCGAGCAGGTCTGGGACATGAACCACGGCGGCGACAGCAACGTCGTGGACGTCCACGTCCGCCGCCTGCGGACCAAGGTGGACACCCCGTTCGACAAGAAGCTCATCCACACCGTTCGGGGGGTCGGGTATGTCCTGGAAGAACGCCCCTGAGCCGCCGGTCCGGCCGCCGGGGTCCTGGTCGCTGGCCACCCGGCTGACGCTGTGGTACGCCGCCTACACCTTCGTGCTGCTGACCGCCTTCACCGGCTTCCTGTACTGGGCCCTGATCTACAAGCTGGAAGGCGAGGACGACCAGTTCATGGCCGAGAAGGTCGAGATGGCGCGGCTGCTGCTGAAGGGGCGGGCCCAGGCGCTCGCGGTGCTGCCCGCCGAGGGGGGCTGGGGCGAGGCGAGCCGGCCCGCCGCGTCCATCTACCTCCGCGTGCTCGGCGCCGACGGGCGGTCGGTCGTGACGACCGCCGGCATGGACGACGCCCTGCCCGCCAATCGGTTCCCCCCTCCGCAGGACGTCGGGCCGCTCCGCCCCGAGGAGCTGCGCCTGCCGGACGGCCGTTGCTTCCGCGTCGCCTCGGTCCGCGCCGGGGGGGGAGAGGAGAGCGACTCCCCCCACCTGATCCAGGTCGCGATGGACCGCACCCAGGAGGAGAAGGTTTTGGAGTCCTACCGCTGGTACGTGGCGGCGGCCCTGGCCTTGGCCTTGGTCGGCTGCGTCAGCCTAGGGTACCGGATCGCGCGACAAGGCCTGCGGCCGGTGGAGGCGATCGCCGCCACGGCGGGCCGGATCCACTCCTCGAACCTGGACGAGCGGATCGGCACGGATCACCTGCCCGGCGAGCTACGGACGCTGGCCGAGACGTTCAACGCCATGCTCGACCGCCTGGGGCACTCCTTCGCCCGGTTGCGGCAGTTCTCCGCAGACATCGCCCACGAGCTGCGGACGCCGGTCAACAACCTGCGCGGTGAGATCGAGGTGGCCCTGGGCAAGCCGCGATCGGCGGAGGAGTACCGCGAGGTACTGGGGTCAGGCCTGGAGGAGTGCGGCCGGCTGGCGGGGATGATCGACAGCATGCTCTTCCTGGCCCGGGCGGAGAACCCGCGGACGCAGATCGCCCGGGAGCCGGTGGACGTCGCCGCCGAGCTGGCCAAGGTGCGCGAGTTCTACGAGGCCGCCGCGGCGGAGGGCGGCGTTCGCCTGGAGGTGTCGGCGGGGCCTCTCACGGCCGAGCTGAACCGGGCGCTCTTCCAGCGCGCCGTCGCCAACCTGGTGGCGAACGCCCTGGCCCACACGCCTCCCGGTGGGGCCGTGACGCTGGCCGCGTCGGCCAAGGACGGGGCGGCCCGGGTCGAGGTGGCCGACACCGGACAAGGTATCCCGGCCGACCACCTCCCCCACGTGTTCGACCGGTTCTACCGCGTGGACAACAGCCGCTCGTCGCGCGGCGGCGCCGGCCTGGGGCTGGCGATCGTGCGGAGCATCGCCGAGCTGCACGGCGGCCGCGTCGAGATCGCCAGTGAGATCGACCGAGGCACCCAGGTGGTGATGACGTTCCCCATGCGGGGAGGAGCCCGCCTGGAGGAAGCCCGAACCGAGGAGCAGACCGCCCCGAGGCCCCCACGATGAACCCCATCGTCTTCGCGCTCCGCCACCCGTACACGGTCCTGGTCGGCGTCGTCAGCCTCGCCCTCGCGGCCGGGCTGGCGCTGTGGCGGATGCCGATCGACATCTTCCCCGACCTGAACACCCCAGTCATTTATGTCGCCCAGCCCTACGGGGGCCTGTCGCCACAGCAGATGGAAGGGCACCTCACCAACTACTTCGAGTACCACTTCCTCTACATCAGCGGCATCCACCACGTCGAGAGCAAGAACATCCAGGGCCTGGCGCTGATGAAGCTGGTCTTCCACCCGGGCACGAACATGGCCCAGGCCATGGCCGAGACCGTCGCCCACGTCAACCGCTCGCGGTCGTTCATGCCGCCCAACACCGTCCCGCCGTTCGTCATGCGCTACGACGCCGGCAGCGTCCCGGTCGGCTACCTCGTCTTCTCCAGCCAGACCAAGTCGATCGGCGAGTTGCAGGACATCGCCCTGTTCCGCGTCCGGCCGATGTTCTCCGCGTTGCCCGGCGTGTCAGCCCCGCCGCCGTTCGGCGGCAACCAGCGGACGATCATCCTCCGGGCCAACCCCGAGCGGCTGCGGGCCCACGGCATGTCACCCGACGAGATCGTCAACGCCCTCAACAAGGGCAACCGCATCACGCCGGCCGGCGCCATCGTGCTGGGCGACCAGGCCCCGATGGTGCCGGTCAACTCCGTCGTCGAGGACTACAAGGAGCTGGAAAAGCTCCCCATACGCCAGGGGCCGGCCGGCCCCGTCTACGTCCGAGACGTCGCCAAGGTGATCGACGGCCAGGACGTGACCACCGGCTACGGCCTGGTCAACGGCCGGCGCTCGGTTTACATCCTGGTGACCAAGCGGGCCGACGCCTCGACGCTCGACGTCGTCCGCGAGGTCAAGCGCAACATCCCGAAGATGCAGGCGGTGCTGCCCGACGACATCCAGGTGTCCTACGCCTTTGACCAGTCGCCGTTCGTCACCCGCGCCATGGCCGGCGTCGGCGCCGAGGCGGCGCTGGGGGCGGTGCTCACCGGGCTGATGGTGCTCCTGTTCCTGCGCGACTGGCGCAGCGTCCTCGTCGTCGTGCTGAACATCCCGCTCGCCCTGCTCGGGGCCGTCTTCGCGATGTACCTCACCGGGCTGACGCTGAACCTGATGACGCTCGGCGGGCTGGCCCTGGCGGTCGGAATTCTCGTGGACGAGGCCACCGTCGAGGTCGAGAACATCCACACCCAGATGGGCCACACCCCGTCGGTCGCCCGCGCCGTGCGGCTGGGCAACCAGCAGACCGCGGTGCCGCGCCTGCTGGCGATGCTCTGCGTCCTGGCGGTGTTCATCCCCTCGTTCTTCATGCGGGGCGCCGCCCGCGCCCTGTTCCTGCCCCTGGCGCTGGCCGTCGGCTTCTCGATGGTCACGTCGTACCTCCTGTCCAGCACGTTCGTGCCGGTCCTGAGCGTGTGGCTGCTGAAGCACGTTCCCCACGGCCCGGAAAGGGTGTCGTGGCTCCAGCGCCTCTACAACGGGTCGCTTGGGGTGACGCTTCGGCTGCGCTGGGTCCTGCTGCTGGCCTACGGCGGCGCGGTGGCGGCGGGGGTGATGTGGTGGCTCGGCGGGCACGCAGGCCTGGGCACCGACCTGTTCCCGCAGGTGGACACCGGCCAGTTTCAGATGCGCGTCAAGGCGCCCGACGGCACGCCGCTGGAGGCCACCGAGGCGCTGGCCCAGGACATCCTCAAGGAGGTGGCCCGTCAGGCCGGCGGCGAGGAGAACGTGGACACCTCGGTGTCGCTGGTCGGCACCGCGTCGTACAACTACCCGATCAACAGCATCTTCCTCTGGACGTCCGGCCCGCAGGAGGCGGTCCTTCGGGTGGCGTTGAAGCGCGACGCCGGCGTGCGGATCGACGAGCTGAAGGCGCGCCTGCGCGATCAGCTGCCGAGGCTGGAGCGGGCGCGCGGCCCGGCGATGAGGGACGTCAAGCTGTCGTTCGAGGCCGGCGACATCGTCTCCCAGGTGATGAGCTTCGGCTCGCCGACGCCGATCGAGGTCGTCGTCCACGGCTCGAACATGGCGGACAACCTGGCCCACGCCCGGAAGGTGCGGGCCGAGCTGGAGAAGATCGACGCGCTGCGCGACCTGGCGTTCGGGCAGTCGCTGGCCTACCCCTCGCTGGACGTCGTCGTCGATCGCGAGCGGGCCGGCTTCGCCGGGGTGACGGCCGAGGACGTCGGCACCGCCCTGGCCCCGGTGACGTTGTCCAGCCGCTTCGTCACGCCGAACTACTGGCGCGACCCGAAGAACGGCATCGGCTACCAGGTCCAGGTCGAGGTCGAGGCGCCGCCGGTCGGCTCGGTGTCCCAGCTGGAGCAGCTGCCGGTGAAGCAGGGCGCCGGCGGCGCCGTGCGGGTGCAGGACGTGGCGCGGGTGCAGCCGGGGACGCGGCCGGGCCAGGTGGATCGCTATGACATGCGCCGCCTGATCAGCCTGACGGCGAGCGTCGCCGGCGAGGACCTGGGCCGCGTCTCGCAACAGGTCCTGGCCGCCGTCCGTGCCGCGCCGGCGAACGACTTCAGGGGGACCTCGTCGATGTCCGGTGGCCGGGGTCGTGCCGATGCGGCAGATGTTCGAGGGCTTGGGCTCGGCCCGCTACTCGCCGTCGCCGTGATCCTGCTGCTGACGGCCTACTACTCGGCCTGGGCGTGCGCCTGGCGGTCGTGGTCGTCTCGACGACGCCGGCGGTGCTGGCCGGCGTCGCCGCGCGCGCTGGTGCTCTACTGGACGACGCCGAACGTCCAGTCGTTCATGGGGGCGATCATGGCGACCAGGGCGGTGGCCAACGCCATCCTGCTCGTGACGTTCGCCGAGAACGCCTGCCGAGGGCCTGGCCCCGTTCGAGGCAAGGCGGAGGGGCTACGCCACCGGCTGCGGCCAATCCTGATGACCAGCTTCGCCATGATGGCCGGCATGCCGATGCGCGCTGGGGCTGGGCGAGGGCGGCGAAGGTGCGCGCCGCTGGGCCGGGCGGTCATCGGCGGTCTCGGCGTCGCCACCTTCGCGACCCTGTTCCTGCTGCCGTCGATCTTTCTGGTCGTGCAGGGGGGGGCGAGCACCGCGTCGGCGTCGCTGGACCCCGACGACCCCGAGAGCGAGTTGTACGACCCCGCGGGGGCGAACCTGGAGGCCTGGTCATGAGGTCCCATCGCTCGCCGTCGGAGCCGCGACCGTAAGGGAGCGGGTATCGCTTCGCCGCTCCCTGACGGTCGCGGCTCTGGTGCTCGCGGGCTGCATCCGCGCCCCGCCACCCCGCCCGCGGCGCCCGGGGACGCCGAAAAGGAGGCCCCGAAGCTGGCGACGGTCCGGCCCCAGAAGAAGACTGTCCGCCGGACCGGGTCGATCAGCCGGGCGCAGAACGTCGAGGCGTTCCAGCACGCGCCGCTGTACGCCAAGATCCCTGGGTACGTGAAAAGGGTGCATGTGGACATCGGCCACCGCGTTCGGGCCGGCGAGCCGCTTGTGGAACTGGACGTGCCGGAGATGGACGTCGAGCTGAAGCAGAAGGAGGCGGCCCTGCTCCAGGCGACTGCGGAGGTCGAACTGGCCCAGAGCAGCCTCAAGGCGGCCGAGGCGGCCCTGAAGAGCGGGCAGGCCCAGGTCACCTTGCGGGCCGAGTCGGGCCGCGCCCGAGTCCGGGCGGAGCAGGCCCGGGTCCAGTCGCAGCACGAGCGGCTGAGCAAGGTCGGCATGTCCTCAACCCGGAGACGATCAACGAGTCGCGCTACTCCGTCGAGGCGGCCAAGGCGGCGCAGGACGAGGTCGAGGCGAGCGTGCTCGCCGCCAAGGCGTCGTGCGACGAGTGCGTCGCCAAGCGGGACAAGGCCCGGTCCGACGTCGAGGTGATGAGGGCCAAGCGCGCCGTCGCCGAGGCCAGCCGCGACCACGTCAAGGCGATGATCGGCTACCGCATGATCGCCGCGCGCTGTTCGACGGCGTCGTCACCTCGGCGGGGAGCGTACACCCCGGCTTCTTCGTCCAGCCGGCCGGCAAAGCCGGCAACGCCGGACGCTGGTCACGGTGGAGCGTGTGGACAAGATGCGCGTCTGGGTGATGGTGCCCGAGCCCTGGAGGCGCTGTGGGTCAACCGGGCCATGGCCGACGCGTCGCCGCCGATGGCTCGCATCCACGGTGAAGGCCTCGGCGGCCGGATACTGGATGGGAGGCTGGGCCTGGTCGTCGTTCGCGCTGGACCCACGGACGCGGTCGCTGCGCGCGGAGATCGACCTGGAGAACCAGGAAGGGCTTGCCCGGGCCGGCATGTACGTCTACGCCAGCATCCCGCTCGAGCTGCACGGCGTGGCCGCTGCCGCTGTCGGCGAGTGCAAGAACGAGGGGTGGTGACCTGCTTCGTCGTCGAGGGCGGCAAGCCGGCGGCGAAACGCCTGGTGGTCGGCCTCGAGGGCGGCGGGCTGGTCGAGGTGCTGAAGGTCCAGTCCGGCGACGACCGCTGGGCCGACGTCGCCGGCACCGAGGAGGTCGTCGCCAACCCACCCGCGAGCCTGAAGTGACCCGGTGGAGGATCGGCCATGAGCGTAGCGTCCCCCCGCATCTACCTGGCCCGGCACGGCGAGACGGCGTGGTCGCTGTCCGGCCAGCACACCGGTTCGACTGACCTGCCGCCACGCGCGGCGAGGAGAACGCCCGCCGGTCGGCGAGCCGCCTCCAGGGCCTGTCGTTCCCCCCGAGTCTTCACCAGCCCGCTCCGCGCGCCCGGCGGACGTGCGAGCTGGCCGGCTTCGGGGCCGCCGCGGTGGTCGATCGCGACCCGGCCGAGTGGGACTACGGCGAGTACGAGGGGAAGAAGACAAATGAGATCCATGGAAGCCCGTCCCGGCTGGCAGCTTTTCCGTGACGGCTGTCCCGGCGGCGAGGGCCTGACCAACCGGGCGCGCGGGCCGACCGAATGATCGCCTGCCGGCTGCGGGAGGCCGCCGGTGACGCGCTGCTGTTCTCCAGCGGCCACTTCCTCCGCGTGTTGGCGGGCGCGCTGGTGCGGGCTGGAGCGAGTCGGGGCGGTGCTTCTTCCTGGGCACTGCCGCGCTGTGCGTGCTGGGGTACGAGCACGGGCGCCGACGACCCCGTCGTCCGGCTGTGGAACGATGACCGGCACGTCACTTCGGTCCCCCCTCCCCTGGAGTACAGGGAGGGGAGGAAGAAACGGGGTCAATCGTCCATCTCGTCGCCGTCCTCCTCTCCTCCTCCTCATCCTCGTCGCCGCCGAAGCGGAAGCCTGCTGGGTGGGGCGTCGCCGACCACCTGGATCGGCTGGGAGGACACCGACGCCATCGACGTTGAGGACGACCTTGTAGGTCTCGCCGGCCTGGCCGCCAGCGCAGGCCTCGAACTCGAAGCCTGGCCTTCGTCGTCTTCTTCGGCCTCGCCGCCAGCGCCTTGCGCGCCGGCGCCTTGCCCTCGTCCGGCCACCCCGGCCTGCCGCCAGGAGGGTGCTCGCGCCCAGCCGCCGCCGGTGCTCCTCGGCGCCCACGTACCGCCGCGCGCGGCCGCGCCGGCCGGATTGCCGCACGCCCCGCCCGCCTTGCGCCATGTTCCAGCCGAGGGTGCAGCCCCGCCTCCCGGCCGGCCCGCAGCTCGCGGACCACCTTGTTGTCGATGTCCACGACCTTGAGCGTGATCTTGTTCGCCTTGCCCGGCACGGCGTACCAGATGTGCGCCCCCGGCACCGGGTTCTCGCCCACGAAGCGGCGGTTGGTCCGGCCGCGCTGTGGCGCCGGAGGGGCCCGCTCGGCGGTCATCGGCTTGAACAGCAGCGGCGTGCCGCTGGCCAGCTGGTCCGGCTTCATCTGCCGCAGCGCCGACACGTCCAGCACCCACAGGCTCCGGCCGTGCGTCGCGGCGACGACCTCGCCGGCCGTCGGGTGGACCGCCACCTCGTGGACCGCCACCGTCGGCAGGTTGTTGTTGAACTTCGTCCAGCTCTGGCCGCGGTCCAGCGACACGAAGAACGCGAACTCGGTGCCGCAGTACAGCAGCCCCTCGTTGGGGTGGTCCTTGACGTGGTCCTCGCGCAGCACCCGGGTCGAGCCGAACTGGGGCAGGTTCGAGCTGATCGGCTTCCACGTCTTGCCGAAGTCTTCGGTGACGTAGAGGAGCGGCCTGTCGTCGTCGGAGCGGTGGCCGTCGAAGCAGACGTAGCAGCGGCCCTCCTTGTAGTGCGACGCCTCGATCGTCGAGACCCAGCGCGGGGCGGGCAGCTGGACGTTCTTCGTCAAGTTGGTCCACTCCTTGCCGCCGTCCCGGGTCACCCACAGCGCGCCGTCGTCGGTGCCCGCCCACAGGACGTCCGGGTTGAGCGGCGACTCCGACAGCGCGCTCATGCTGCCTCGCTTGGTCAGCGTCAGCTCCGGCGAGATCACCTTCAGGTCGTCGCCGCGCTTCACCGAGCGGAGGACGTACTGCGACCCGGCGTAGAAGATCTTCTGGTTGTGGTTCGACAGGAAGAACGGCGTGTTCCAGTTGAACCGGTGCGAGCCGCCCTGGCCGCGCGCCCGCTCGGGGCGGATGCGGCCGGTCTCGCCGGTCTTGAGGTTGCGCCGGCTCATCGCGCCGCCCTGGCTGGTGGAGTAGACCCACTCCGGCTCGTTCTGATCGACGCGGCAGGTGAACCCGTCGCCGCCGCCGACCGAGATCCAGTCCTCGTTGACCGGCCCGCTGAAGCCGCGAATGGCCGACGGGCCGCCCCACGAGCCGTTGTCCTGCAACCCGCCGTAGGCGAAGTACGGTTTGCCGGGGGACAGCGCGACGTGGTAGAACTGGCCGACGGCGGCGTGGTTGAAGTGGTCCCAGTTGGCGCCGGCGTCGCGGCTCTCGTAGGTGCCGCCGTCGCAGCCGATCAGCATGTGCCGGCCGTCCTTCGGATCGACCCACATGGCGTGGCCGTCGGCGTGGACGCCGCGGGCCAGGTCCGGCGTGAACGTGACGCCGCCGTTGTTCGACTTGTAGTACGACACGCCGAGCAGGTAGACCTTCAGCGGGTCGGACGGATCGACGCGGATCAGGCTGAAGTACATCGGCCGGGGGTTGAGGCTGTTGACGCGCTCCCAGGTGGCGCCGGCGTCGGTGGACTTGTAGACGCCGCCGTAGTCGAAGCCCTTGGAGCCTTGCTGGTCTTGCAGGTTCTGGTTCTGGCCGGCCAGCTGGCCCAGGAACGGCCGGCTGCGACTGGAGCCGGTGGTGCCGCGGTCGGCCATGGTGGCGGCGATCTGCCTGGTGTCGGCGCCGCGCTTCACCTCGAAGGTGACCTTGTCACCGACGCGCCTCTCCCGCAGCGCCGCCAGCAGCGCGTCGTAGTCGGCGACCTTCTTGCCGTCCAGCGACACGACGACGTCGCCGACCATCAGGCCGGCCTTCTCGGCGGGGCTTTCCTCGGTGACCTGGGTCAGCTTCACGCCGCCCTTGTCGTCCTCGCCGATGACCCCCAGGTACGCCGGGTTCGGCTGCGCCCCGCCGGGGCCGCCGCGCCCGCCGCCCGGCCCGCCGGCCGCGCCCCGGCCGCCGGCGCCACCGCGCCGCGTCAGGGCCAGGGCGATGGCCTTGCTCTCGCCGCCGCGCGCCACCTTGAACTCGACCTTCTCGCCGGGCTTGCGCGGGCGGATCTGGTCGAGCACCTGGTCGAACGTCGTCACCTTCTTGCCGCCGACCTCCTCGATGACGTCGCCGGCCTTCAGGCCGGCCTTCTCGGCGGGGCTGTCGGGGATCACGTGGCGGACGACGGTCCGGTCCGGCTCGTCCTTCAGCATGCCGCCGAACGCCACCTCCAGGGGGGCCGGCCCCTTGCCGATGTTCTCGCAGTCGATGACGGCGTAGACGACGTTGGGCGTCTTCTTGCAGAAGTCGAGGCCGATGCGGCCCATCTTGCACGTCGGCAGGCCCTGGGTGACCTTCTCGAACTTCTCGCCGCCGTCGGTCGTGCGGTACAGCCCCGCGCCCTTGCCCCACTTCTTGATCGGGTCGTAGCCGTCGGTCGCGTCTGGCTTTTTCACCTCGCCGGGCCAGCTGTCGAAGCCGTCGCGCTGCCGCTCCCAGGTGGCGACCAGCAGCGTCTCGGGGTCGGCCGGGTGCATGGCCATGTCGATGACGCCGGTGTTGTCATCGACGTGGAGCACCTTGTTCCAGGTCTTGCCGCCGTCGGTCGTCTTGTACAGCCCGCGCTCCTCACTCGGGCCGTACAGTCGACCCAGCGCCCCGACGTAGACGACGTCCGGGTTCGTCGGGTGGATGAGGATCTTGCCGATCTGGTACGACTTCTTCAGCCCCATGTTCTTCCACGTCTTGCCGCCGTCGGCGGACTTGTAGACGCCGTCGCCGTAGGAGACGGAGTTGCGCGGGTTGTTCTCCCCGGTGCCGACCCACACGATCTCCTTGTTCGACGGCGCCACGCACACGTCGCCGACGGTGGACACGCCCTCCTTGTCGAACTGGTGCTGGAGCGTCATCCCGCCGTTGGTGGTCTTGAGCAGGCCGGCCGACGAGGTGGCGGCCCACCAGGTGGTCGGGTCGTTCTCGTACACCGCCAGGGCGACGATGCGGCCGCTCATGTTGGCCGGGCCGATGCAGCGCCAGGTGAACGCCTTGGCGTAGTCGGCCGGCAGCGGCGGCGAGGGGCCGTTGGCCGGCGGCTGGCCGCCGGCGTCGGGCTGGGCGGTGGTGAGCAGCACGCCCAGCAGCAGGGCTGCCGGCGTGGCGAGACGCAGTCGCTGGTGCGCGGTCATCGCGGCATCTCCAAAGCAGACGATGAGGGGTGAGAGGTCGGCTCGGCTGGCCGGGAGAGAGTTGTACTAGAAAAGTGGGAGGGGGGGAATCAAATGAAAACTTTCTGAGAGCGGTCGGCCGCGACGGCGCCTCCGTCTCCCCAGGCGAGAAGGCGAGTAGCCCCGCCAACACCCCGGCCTCTTCCGAGGGAGTAGCGCCTTCACCGGGGCGCTGTCAACCTGCCCCATCACCTGCCACATCAGCAGGGCTTTCCATCTCACAAGCCAGGTCCCCCGCCCTGTCGCGGGGCTTCTGCCAGGAGGTGCCCGTCGGGGTTGGGCCGGGCCTGGGAGGCTTAACCGCCCGGCCGGTCCGACCCCGAAGACCATGCCCTCTTCACTTCTTGGCCAGGATCTTCTCCTGGTTAGACAGGATCTTCTCCTGGTTGGCCAGGATCTTGTCCAGCTTGGCCTGGTTGCCGAAGATCTTCTCCTGGTTGCCGAAGATCTTCTCCTGGTTGGCCAGGATCTTGGCCTGGTTGCCGAAGATCTTCTCCTGGTTAGCCAGCACTTGGTCGGTCGCCATGGACATCACTCCTCATACCGTGGGACAACACGGCTCTTCCGGCGACCTCCACGGTTCCAGGCCGCCGCACGTCCGCACAAACTGGTGCGATGGTACAGACCGTTAGCAGGGGCTATGCCGAAACGTGCGGCGGGGCATAACTCGACATAAGATGTCCATTTCACACCCCTTCGGCCAAGGGGCGTCTGCTGCCTGTCATCGCGGCAGTGCTGACAACGGTCCATCTCCGCACAGGAGGGGCTGAACCGCACACCTCATCCGGGCGGGCTCCCCGCTGGCCGCGACAGGTCGGCAAGGGCTTATCGGCCGGCCTTTGTCCACCGGCCCCGGGATGACTTTGTCATCCGCGCCGGCCGTTCGTCCCGATAGACGGCGACGTAAACCTCTCCGGCGACGGTGACGAAGCCGCGGTACATGCCGGTGCTCCGCTTCGACATGGCGAAGGCCGGGTCGCCCTCGCGGCCTAACGCGATCAGCCCGCCGACGCCGCCGTCCTCGTCGGGCAACTCGTCGATCGACTCGCGGGCCGCGTCGCCGACGGAGAGCTTCTTGTAGAGCATGCGGGCGACGACGTCATGGGCGACGACGTGGCGCAGGAACAGCTCGCCGGTGCCGGTGCAGGAGACGCCGCAGGCGCGGTCGTCGGCGTAGGTGCCGGCGCCGGGGACCGGGGTGTCGCCGACCCGGCCGGGCAGCTTGTTGGTCAGCCCGCCGGTGGACGTGCCCGCCACGAGCTTCCCCGCCTTGACCGCCACAGCTCCGACGGTGCCGAAGCGGCGGTCGGGGGTGTCGGCGGCGCCCCCGCGCTTCTTTCCCTCCCCGCCGATCACCTCGCGGACCTGGCGGACGCGCCGGCCCGTCCAGAAGTAGACGTTGCTGACGCGCTCGATGGCGTACTTGCGGCGGGCCTCCTCGCCGAGGACGAACGCCTCGGCCCCGGCGCCGCTGAGCAGGACGTGCCGCGAGCCGGGCATCTCCAGGACGGCGCGGGCCGCCGAGATGGGGTTCTTGACGTGCGTGACCCCGGTGACGGCCCCGGCGCGCTTGCGCCCGTCCCGCTTCCCGACGCCGCGCCGGGCGTCGGACGTGTCGCCCTCCATGATCGCGGCGTCCAGCTCGGCCTGGCCGTCCTGGTTGAGCGCGGCGCCGCGGCCGGCGTTGAACAGCTCGCAGTCCTCCATTACCCGCACGGCCGCCTCGACGGCGTCCACGGCCGAGCCGGCCTGGAGCGCCTTGTGCCCGGCCTCTAGCGCGTCGGCCAGCGCTGATTCGAACAGCTCCCGGGTCAGCGGCGTGCCGTCATCGAGCTTCTCGCCGGCCATCTCCTCCGCCGTCAGCACGCCGGCGCCGCCGTGGATCACGAGGGCGGCTTTCGGGGACATCGGCTTCTCGCCCTGCAAGGTCACGGAGGTGAGTGCGGCCGCGGCGAAGGCCGCGAGGATGGCGACGCGCATGGGATCTCCTGGGAACGACGTCAGCCCGTGATCAGCACCAGGTGCACCTCGCCGGGGCCGTGTACGCCGGTGACGAGCTTGAGTTCGATGTCGCCGGTCTTGCTCGGGCCGGTGATCAGGGACAGGCAGGAGGGCAACGGCGAGTCGCCGAACAGGTCGAACAGATCGCCGAGGAGCTGGTCGCGGCGCACGACGGCGACGTGTACCGGCGGCAGCAGACTCAGCGACCGGGGCTGGTCGCGCCGCGTCGCCAGCACGAGGGTGCCTGTCTCGGCGATGACGTGATCGACGCCGCTGACCCCGACGTCGGCGGCGAAAAAGGCGGCCCGCTCGCCGACCGCTTCCAGGGCACGCACGCGAACGACCTCGATCCCGGCCAGGGCCGTTTCAAGGTCCATCGAGTCCAGCAGCTCCCCGTCGCCGACGAGCACCCGGCGGGCGTCCTTCTCGGCGACGACGCGCCGAACAAGCCGAAGCGCCTCGCCGGCGTCGCGCGCCTCGTGGAGCCGGCCGCCCGCGGCGGTCAGTTCTGCGCGCAGGCGGGCGACGGGGTCGTCGCCGGCCCCTTGATACCCCACGCCGCCGCGCTCGGGCCTCACCGCCGCGCCCCCGGCCCGGTTGCCCTCGGCGACGGCGGCGCGAACGCGGTGGAGGAACTCCTCGCGGGACACGGCGGTTACTTCAGCCAGATGAGGATGGCCCGGCGACGGCGGCGACGAATCCTCGCGCGCACCACGGTAGCGGGCCGTCGAACGACCCTGACCCTCCGCTGGGCCTCCGCCGTTTCGGTGGTCAGCGCGACGCCGGCGATCGCCAGTAGGCCGGTCATGGCCGAGTGGAAGAACGAGCGTCTGTTCATGGCAACCATCTCCCTTGCCTCGTAAGGACCCGCGGGGGACGCGTTGTCGGGGGAGGGCCCCGACGCCGATGCGGGTCGGTGTGCTTCGCGGCTGCGCGGTTCGGGCAGGCCTCATCCCCCGGGACCACAATCCTCCGCCTCGACCAGCTTGCCTTCCGGGGTGATGCTGACGGTGAACTCCTCGACCTCCTTGGCCTTGCCCTTCTTGCCCTTCCCTTTGCCCTTGGCCTTCGCGGCCGGCTTCTCCCGGCTGAGGAGGAAGTCATACTGGATGACCTTGCCGTCCTCGCGGACCTCGAAGACGACGTCGTCGGCGCCCAGCTTGTACTTGGCCTTGTCGAACGCCTCCAGAACCTTGGCCGGCACCTTCTGTTTGATCTTGGTCCGATCGATCATCTCCTCGACGTGGGTGACCTCGCCGTCGTCGGTGACCTCCAGGGAGATGAGGCGCTTGTTCTTCCCCGCGCCGATCACCCCGACGACCTCGTACCACTTCTCGTCGTCCTCCTCCAGCAGGGTGGCCTGCTTCCAATCGACCTTCTGGCCCGCCTCCTTGTTGGCGGCCTTGAGGACCACCGGGGGTACCTTCTTCAAGTCGATCTTCGTCTCCTTGTCGGCCGCCGGCGGGCGCGCCTCCAGAAGCGCGGCGGCGACCAAGGCAATCACGAACAGGCCGAGCAGGTTCCGCGCGGACGTGACCATGGGTCGGTTTCCCCGGGGCGCCACGCGGCCTCCGTGCTAACGGCCGGCGGCGGTCAGCACGGTGCCCCATTTGAGAAATAGAGATGCGGCACCCGGATTTAATTCCTACACCTCCGGCCGCCCCGGTTCAACGGAAATGTCAGGAAACCGCGGGCGGCGCGGCGGGCGGGCTGCCGCCGCGCCGCAGCTCTTCCCGCACGCTCATCAGGATGTGGCCGAGGCGGTTTTGCCCCGACCCGTCGCCGCCGTCGCCTCCTCGACGAACTCCACGATGTACCTATCGAGTTGACGAGCGCACTCCTCGTAAGTCTCGCGCGGCCCGCCGATCGGGTCGGCCACGTCGTCGCCGTCGGGGCTGAGCAGGCGCGGCCGCGGGGCGCCCGGCGGCAGCTGGCCCGCCAGCGCCTGGGCGTGGCCGCGCGTCATCACCAGCAGGTGGTCCGCCCGCGCCGCCAGCTCGATCGTCAGCTGCCGGCTCTCGTGCTCCTCCAGGTCGGCACCCAGCGCCTTCGCCACCTCGACCGCCTCGTCCGCGGCGGGGAAGCCGGGGCCGGCCGCCAGCCCGGCCGACAGCACCAGGTAGCCGCGCTGCGGCAGCTCGCCGACCGCGCAGCCCAGCCGCTCCGCCAGCCGCTTCTTGCACAGCGCCTCCGCCATCGGGCTGCGGCAGGTGTTGCCGGTGCAAACGAACACGACGACGCACGCCAACTGCCCGCGCAGGTCGGCGGCGGTGACCACGCCCTCGCGCCGCACCGCCCAGTCGTCGCCGCGCACCTCAACCACCGTGGCCGGCTGGCGGTACCGCGCCGGCGCATCGATGACCAGGTCTACCTTCGTCCCCGCCAGGTCGAGGACGTGCCTCGCGGTGTACGCCTCCGCCTCGCCCGCCGGGACGGCGGCGCAGACCACCGGGTCGGCCAGGCGACGCACCACCTCCTGGATCGCCTCGTGGGCGGAGTGGCGGAGGTGGAGCAGTTCCCCGACACACAGCGCGGCCCGCACGTCGTCCGGGAGCCGACCGGCCAGGCCTTCCGCCAGTCCGTCGCCGGAGGCCAGGGTGAGAGGGCCGGGCCAGAACCGCCGCGTCAGCCTCTGCCCGGTCGCCCCCAGCGCCGGCAGCCAGTCCCGCCGAAGCGGGCGGCGATACCGCGACTTCCAGGGGCCGGTCGCCGACCACGTCCCGCAGCCGCTCGGCCGCCCCGCCACTAGCGGCCGACGTGGCGGCGACGAACGCCGACTCCGTCGGGAACGCCACCACGGCCCCCTGCCGCAGAGCGACCGCCACGGCCCGGGCCCGCCTGCCCCGGCCGATCAACGTGCCCCAGTCCAGCACCTCGGGCATGCCGACCTCCTCCTCCAGAGTTCTCAATGACACGTCACCGCCCGAGCCATGCCCGTCGATGGTAGACGGCCCACTCGACGAGCAGCAGCGCCAACGCGCCCAGCGCCAGCCACTTCCAGGTATCATAGCTGGCCAGCCGCCTCCGGTCGGCCTCGACCTCGGTCTCGCCAAGCTTGATCTCGTCGCGCGGCTGGGTGTTGCTCTCCTCGGCGTCGAGCAGGTTGACGGCGAAGCGCCGGCCGCCGCCCGGCCAGCCCGCCTGGTAGACGCCCAGCCGTTCCGTGCCGAAGTACGCAAACTCGCCCCCCGGCCCGCGGCCCACCCGGTGGGTGACCTTCCCGGGGTCGGCCACCTCGACGTGGCCCGGCGTCGCCTCCGGCCGGAGCACCTTCACCTCGCCGGGCTGCACCGTCTCCTCCGCCGCCTGGTCGCTGACGTGGCCCAGCTGGTACAGCACGTTGCGCAGGAACAACGGGAAGCTCAGCTTCAGGCTCCAGTTCGTCGTCCACTGGCCCCCAGCGTTTACCAGGGGGAACGACAGCACCAGGTCGAGGAACGAACGCCGCGGCAGCGCGAACAGTAGCGCCGTCTCGCGGTCGGCCTCCAGCAGGCGCGGCACGCGCGGCGGCACCCGGCCGTCGCGCAGGTCGAAGCGGAACGCCTCGCTGTAGGCGATCTCGTCCAGCCCCGCCAGGTGGCGCATCAGCGGGTGGCCCGACGTCGGGTTGCGGATCAGCGCGCTCCGCAACGGCGGCAGCTCGGCGCGCTTCCACGGCGGCGGCACGTCGCCGACGAAAAAGGTGTTCGCCATCGGCAGCGCCTCCTCCGACGGCGGGGCGCAGCGGTCGAACACCACCAGGTCGAACGCCCCGGCCCTGCCAGGCTGGAGGTACTTCTTGGCATCACCGAGGTTGGCGGGGCTGATGTAGGAGACATTCGCGACCTTCGACGTCTCTTCGAGGTCGAAGAAGTTTCGCAGCACCTCGTTGCCGGGGGTGACGATCAGCACCCGCGCCTTGCGGGCGACGCCGGCGACGAGCCAGGCCTCGTCGTCGAGGGCGAACTGGTCGCGGTGGTTCTTCAGGCGGGCGTGCAGCACGGCCTCGGCGCCCTCGTCGAGGTCGAGGTAGAACTTGTGCCCGACCTCGCCGGGCACGTCGCGCGGCGGCCGTTTCTTTTGCGGGTCGCCCGGCTCGACATACCGCCCAGGCAACGACAGCCTCTCCTCACTCAGGTTGAACTCGCCCTGCCCCGCCCCACGCCACTCCAGCTCGAGGACAACCTCGGCGGGCTCGCGGCGGTAGTTCGACACCCGCACGAAGGCCAGCACCTTCGACGGGTCCTTCTCGTCGCGGACGAGGTTGAGCCCGACGATCCCTACGTTGTTCACAACGTCCGCGCCGGCGGCGCCGACGCGGTGGTAGGTCAGCGCCAGGTTGCCGGCGGCGAACGCGGGCACGTCGGGGAACCGGCCGTCGGAGAACAGGTGGACCTCCGCGGCGACACCCTCGGGGGCGACGTAGGTCCGCGCCTCGGCGGGGTCCTCGCCCTCCGGCCGCACCGCCTGGTCGTCGCCGGAACGGTGGGGGTTGGCCAGGCTGTCCGCCAGCGCCAGCGCCTCGTCGATGCGCGTCGGCCGCGCCGTCTGGCTCACCTTGCGGACCGCGGCGCGGAGCAGGCCCTTGTCTCGGGTGTACGGCTGAAGGATGGTGGCTCGCGAGTTGAACTCGATTACCATCCCGGCGTCACTCTCGGCCCGGCCGTCAATCAGGTCGAGCGCCACCTTCCGGGCCGCCTCGAGCCGGCTGGGCGCCACGTCCGTCGCCGACATGCTGGCGGAGCTGTCGAGCAGGAGGATAAAGTGCTTGCCCGACGTGGCCGCCCGGCCGTGGATCTGAAACGCCATCGCCGAGTAGATGAGCAGCAGGACAGCGGCGAGTTGCACCAGCAGCAGCACGTTGTCGCGGAGCCACTGGAACAGGCTGTTGACGTGCAGGTCCTCGATGCTCTTGCGCCACAGGAACGTGGACGGCACCTCGACCGCCTTGCGGCGGAGCTTGAGGAAGTAGAGCAGGAC